>NZ_JBEXEP010000002.1:441282-802808 GCF_040606315.1 Streptomyces sp. NPDC005438 | reverse complement strand
ATAAACCAAAAACGGTCCTGACCCGGCGTACCGAACAGGTACAGGATCAGATCCTGATCCAACGTGATACGACCAAAATCCATCGCCACCGTCGTGGTGGTCTTGTCCGCCGTATGCGTCAGATCATCAATCCCCGCCGACGCCGACGTCATCACCGCCTCGGTACGCAGCGGATTAATCTCCGAAACCGCACCGACGAACGTCGTCTTACCCACACCAAAACCACCCGCCACCACGATCTTCGCGGAGGTGGTCGAGCGGGCGGCGGTCTCCCCCTGCCCGCCCTGCTGGTCGACGCTAGAGCTTACGAAGTCCACTGAGCACCCTTTCGAGCAAAGTCACATCCGGTGCACCGCCTGGGTCACTGGCACTACCCGGCTGATGGATAGCCACCATGCCAGCCTCGGCAAGGTCCGCCACGAGAATTCGAGCCACCCCCAGAGGGATGGCCAACAGCGCGGAAACCTCCGCCACCGACTTCACCTCGGAGCACAGGTGGCAGATCCGCTGGTGTTCGGGGAGCAGTCCCTGCACCTGCGAGGGGTCAGCGTTGCTGCTGACCAGTGCCTCGATAGCGAGTTGGTAACGAGGCCGGGTACGGCCACCGGTCATCGCGTAAGGACGTACCAGTGGCTGGTCGCCTTCACCCCCGTACGGCGCGTGGTGGTCCGGGGCACCGTACGGGCCGGGCGAGGCGGTCGGCGGGATCATAGCTCCTCCGGTCGAGGCATCAGTTCAGTGGATTGGTCAGTGGTGCTCATGGAACAAGGAGGGGCTTTTCAGTTGAGGATGCTGCCCTGCAGTTCGGCGCGAACGTCAGGGGTGAGAACAGTGCCGGCACGGTCGACCAGCAGGGCCATCTCGTATCCGACGAGACCGATGTCGGCCTCCGGGTGCGCGAGGACCGCCAACGAGGAGCCGTCCGAGATGGACATGATGAACAGGAAACCCCGCTCCATCTCCACCACGGTCTGGTTCACCGCACCACCCTCGAAGATCCGTGAGGCTCCGACCGTGAGGGAGGTCAACCCCGAAGCGACCGCGGCGAGTTGGTCGGCACGATCGCGCGGGAAGCCCTCGGACATCGCGAGCAGAAGCCCGTCCGCGGAGACCACCACCGTGTGCGACACCCCGGGGGTGTTCTCCACGAAGTTGGTGATCAACCAGTTCAGGTTCTGCGCCGCCTGGCTCATCGGACTCAACTAACGCTCCTGCTGGTGAGAGGGACCGGTGCCGCGGCGCTCCCCGGCCTGCCGGCCCTGCTGGATACCGCGACGGAGATTGGTCAACCGGCCACGCACGTCGTCGGGCGAGCGCGAGACCTGAGGACCGGAACGAGCGGTGGACTGCTGCTGTGCCGTGCCCGCCACCAGATTGGCACGCGGCACGCGTCGGGGCAGCCCCGAGGTGGTGACACCTCCGGCCGACGGCTGGCGCACCTGCTCCGCCTGCCGCCACCTCTCGTCATTGGGCGAGGCTCCCCAACTCCCGCCCGTGGACCTTCCGGTGGCTTCGGAAGGAGACTCTTGCTCCGCGCTGGCCTGCTCTGCCGTGGGGGCCGTCCGACGACGAGGCAGCCGGGCGGTGTCGGAGCTCAGCTCCTCCTCGCTCCCGAGACCGCCCACCGGGGCGGGCTGGGGCTCCTGCGATGGCTCCGCCGCCGGCTCGGGCTCCTCCGGGGGCTGCTGCTGCGCGGCGCCCTGCTCCCGGAACCAGTTGGACTCCATGGACTCGAAGATCGGCGTACGCATGTCGTCCGGCGCCGAGGAACCCGTGGGAACGCCCAGGTCCGGGTCCTGCTCCGGTATCCGGTCGTACGGCTGCGGAGTCGCGAACTGACCGGGCTGCTGCGGGGCCGGCGGCGGCACCGCGAACTGACGGATCTCCTGCGGCCCCGCGTGAGGCTCGGGGGGTGCGGTGAAGTGACTGGTGTCGCTGTGGTCCCGCGACTGCCGGCCGGCGTGCTCCTGGGTGGAGGAGGCGGGCTCGTCGTGGCCGCGCGGACGGTCCTCGGTGGCCCAACTCGGTCTGCGCTGCCCGGTGTCGCCCCCACGGCCACCCTCCGAGGGTCCGGTCGGGACTCCGGTGGGAGGAACGGGGGTGTCACTGGGCGTCGGCTGGTCCGAGGCGTTCGGTGAAGGAGCCCCGCGCCGGGTCTGGAGGGGCGCGAGCCGGTTGCCGCTGTCCGGGCGCTCCTCGGAGGAACGGCTGGGCGGCGCCTCTCCGAAGAAGCTGACCGGGGTCCCCTGGGTCTCGGGGGCTCCACCCGACCTCGCCCCGTCCCTGGTCCGGGTGGGCAGCCCACTCGCGGTGCGCGGGGGCACCGGCTGGGGGCGATCCTGAGGTTCCTGGGGGCGGTCCTGAGGCTCGTTCGGCTCACCAGTGGGGCGGTCCTGAGGTGTGTTCGGTCCGTCCCCACCAGTCAGTTCGGGACGCGTCGCCGCCCGGCGTACCTGGCTGCGGGGCGGCTGCCCGGCGCCGCGCTGACCCGCCTGCGGGGGCTCGCGGTGCAGCGAGGCCGTCATGCCCGAGGTGGCGCCGGGGCTCACCGGGGTGCGGCCCTTGGAGGCGGTGCCGGAGGGGCCGGAGCCCTGGGTCACGTCGACCGGCAGCATCACCAACGCGGTGGTGCCGCCGGAGTCCGAGGGACGCAGCTGGATACGGATACCGTGCCGCAGCGACAGCCGGCCGACCACGAACAGGCCCATGCGGCGGGAGACCGACACGTCGACGGTCGGGGGGTTCGCCAGCCGCTCGTTGATCGCGGCCAGGTCCTCCGGGGACAGGCCGATACCGGTGTCGTGCACCTCGACCAGCACCCGCCCGTCGGGCAGGGCGTGGCCCGTGACCTTGACCTTGGTCTGCGGGGAGGAGAACGAGGTGGCGTTCTCCAGCAGCTCGGCCAGCAGGTGCACCAGGTCGTTGACCACCCGACCGGCGACCTCGCTGGCCGGGACCGCGTTGAGTTCGATGCGCTCGTACTGCTCCACCTCAGAGGCGGCGGCACGCAGCACGTCCACCAGCGGCACCGGGCGGGTCCAGCGTCGGCCCGGCTCCTCGCCGGCGAGGACCAGCAGGTTCTCACCGTTACGACGCATACGGGTCGCCAGGTGGTCCAGCTTGAACAGCGAGGAGAGCTGGTCGGGGTCGGCCTCACGCGACTCCAGCTCGGAGATCAGCGACAGCTGGCGCTGGATCAGGCTCTGGCTGCGGCGCGAGAGGTTGGTGAACATCGCGTTCACGTTGCCCCGCAGCAGGGCCTGCTCGCCGGCGAGACGTACCGCTTCCCGGTGGACGTCGTCGAAGGCCGAGGCGACCCGGCCGATCTCGTCCCGGCTGTGCACACCGACCGAGGTGACGGAGGTGTCGACCTCCTGGGGCTCGGCCTCGGACATCTGCTTGACCAGGTCGGGCAGGCGCTTGCGGGCCACGTCCTGGGCGGTGTCCTGGAGTCGCCGCAGCGAGCGGACCATGGAGCGGGCCACGACGAAGGCGCCGACGAGGGAGATACCCAGCACCAGGAGGATCAGCGCACCGTTGATCAGGGCGTCGCGCTGGGCGTCCGTCCTCAGATCGACGGCCTGTTCCTCCATCTCGTCGAGGAGGGCGCCCTCGATCTTGACCATCTCGCTCATGGTCGAGCGGTCCAGGTCGAACCAGTCGACGTAGGTGCGCTTGACGTTCTTGATGCCGTCGCGGGTGCCCAGCACCTCGTCGGCGACCTTGTTGGCCGTGGTGATGTTGACGTTTCCGCCGTCGAGCGGCTCGATCAGCTCGCTGGCGCGCTGAGTGCCGTAGATCTGGCCGAAACTGTCGATCTTGGCGGTCTCGCTCTCGGAGGCCTTCTTGCCGTAGAGCCGGTCGCTCTCGGAGAGGCCAGGGCCGCCCTCACGGGCCAGCCCGGCGGAGATCACCGCACGCTGGATGGAGGCGTACTCCTTGGCGGAGGAGAAGGCCGCCAGGGCACGGGTGCTACGGATCATCTCCGGGCTGCTGGTGGCCTGGGCCATGTCCTGCGACAGGGAGAGCAGGGACTCGATCAGCTGGCTGTAGGAGTCGACGGTCTCGGAGATGTACTCCTCGTTGGAGTACGCCCGCTCCCGGATGCGCTTGATGCCCTTGAGCTGGTGGCCGATGTCGACCACGGTGGAACGCACACCGGCGAGCACGCGGTTGTCGCTGTCCGACTCGTCCAGGTCGGTGCTGGAGTCGTGGAAGGCGTCGATGGCCTGGTCGGTGCGCTCCCGGGGAGCGACCACCGAGTCGTCCTTGGGGCTGCCGTCACCGGCCAGTGGGCCCGCGGAGCGGTCACGCTCCTCCTGGAGAGCGGAGGCCAGCTCGGTGGCCTGCTTCGTCATCTCCGTGAGCAGCTTCATGTTCTCGAGCTGGTCCACGTTGCCCAGCGAGTCCTGGATGCGCAGGGTGCCCAGGGTGGTGGCCGCGACGACCGGGAGAACGAGCAGGGAGACGAGTCTGGTGCTGATCCGCCAGTTGCGCAGGGCGAAGCGCGAGCCGTAGTTGGGCTCGGACTGCTGGGCGTCACCACCGGCCTCGCCGTCCGTCTGCCCAGCCGTGGGCGCGGCGGCGGCCGGCTCCTGGCCGGCGGCCGAGGAGCCGATCTCTTCGGCGCGCTGAGGCGCGGAGCCACGGTCGGTCACACCGCGCAGCTCCTGATCCCCCTCAGCGCTGCCATCCCTCTTGAAACGTCCCTGCACTAGCGTCGCAACCTCTGGACCAGGCGTCCCCCCGCTTGCGACGGCGGGACGGTATCGAGTCTTGGGGATTCCAAAGCCCCCGGGCGGTCGTGAGTGACCGGCGCGTCCCCTCTGTACACCGCCGCGCAGCGCTACTTTGCGCCTTGCGCGCCGGCTCCTTCTCCTGCGGCGGTCCGTGGAATTCCAGCACAGTGCTGGATCTCCAACAAGGGCTGTGGATAACCCTGTGACAGATGTGACGCTATGCGCACACCGAGTCACGTGATGTTGAATTGGCGTACGCCGCAACCGAGTTGGCCTGAGACAACGCCCAAACTCGGCCACGAGGCGCCACCCCCCGCGGGGCGGTCGGGGGAGCCGCGTTCGGTAGCGTAACGCCGCATATGGCCGGCGCCTCCCCGAGGGGGCGGACTGTGAGATTCCCCCTCCCTGAAACCTTGATCGTGATCAAAATCACATGACCATGGAGGCGTGACTCACACCCGTCTCGGTAACCACACGCCTACGCTCGATGCGCGCGGCAGCGCACCGCGCTTCGCCATCTCGAATTCAGGTAGCAGAGACCGAGGAACTGGGGGAACGGCAACCGTGAAGTCCACGATCGCCCGTAACAACACCGCGAACCCGAAGCGCGTCACCCTGACCCATCTGGAGGGTGCCGAGGCCCTGATCCGGCCGCGCGTCGAGGAGACGACCGACGTCGAGCTGCCGGCCCAGACGGCCAACCCCCGCCGCACCGTGCTGGCGCACGCACCCAACGAGAACTGAACGCCCGACGGCCGCGCCGGACTACGCCGGGTCGAGGCCGTACGAGGACATGTGTGAGGGGCCCCATCCGTCGGATGGGGCCCCTCACACATGTCTTCACCGGAAGCCCGGCGAGCCCCCGCTCAGGTGTCGGGTGACGGCCGTCCCCGGCCGGGGACGTGCCGCACGGGGGAAGGGCCTGACGGACGGCCCCGGGGCGGGATCAGTCCTGCCAGCTGTGGGGGGCGCGGAACCCCCGTGCGCGCTCCAGCCGGCGCCACCCGGCGCGGTCACGCCGTGGGGCGGGGCGGGAGCCGGACGTGGCTCCGGCCGCCGCCCGAGCCATCAACAGAGCGGTGACGGCGGCCAGTTCCTCGTCGCTGGCCTGCCCCTTCTCGACGCGCACCAGGGTGTTCGCCTGGCTGTTGTCTCCGAGCCCCATGAACCTTCCCGATCTGTGAGTTCCGTGTCCTGTTGCCCTGTGCGAGGTCGGGACCGCCGTGGGCCCCGACCGGGTGGCTACTGCGGTGGGTTGCCGTGCTTGCGGGACGGCAGGTCGGCGTGCTTGCCGCGCAGCATGGCCAGGGAGTCGATCAGTACCCGGCGGGTGTCGGCCGGGTCGATCACGTCGTCGACCAGGCCGCGTTCGGCCGCGTAGTACGGGTGCATCAGCTCGGCCTTGTACTCCTTGACCATGCGCGCCCGCATGGCCTCGGGGTCCTCGGCGGAGGCGATCTGCCGTCGGAAGATGACGTTGGCGGCGCCCTCGGCTCCCATCACCGCGATCTCGTTGGTCGGCCAGGCGTAGGTGAGGTCCGCGCCGATCGACTGCGAGTCCATCACGATGTAGGCGCCGCCGTAGGCCTTGCGCAGGATGACGGAGATCCTGGGCACGGTCGCGTTGCAGTAGGCGTACAGCAGCTTGGCGCCGTGACGGATGATGCCGCCGTGCTCCTGGTCGACGCCCGGCAGGAAGCCGGGGACGTCCAGCAGCGTGAGGATGGGGATGTTGAAGGCGTCACACATCTGCACGAAGCGGGCGGCCTTCTCCGAGGCCTCGATGTCGAGTACGCCGGCGAGCGACTGCGGCTGGTTGGCGACCAGCCCCACCACCTGGCCGTCCATCCGCGCCAGGGTGCAGACGATGTTGGTGGCCCACCGCTCGTGGACCTCCAACATCTCGCCGTCGTCGACCAGTTCCTCGATCACGGCGCGCATGTCGTAGGGGCGGTTGCCGTCGACCGGCACCAGGTCCAGCAGGGACTCGACCCTCCGGTCGGACGGGTCCTGGGTCTCCACCACCGGGGGGTTCTCGCGGTTGTTCTGCGGCAGCAGGGACAGCAGGTACCGCACGTCCTCCAGGCAGCCCTCCTCGTCGTCGTAGACGAAGTGGGAGACGCCGGAGGTGGCGGCGTGGACGTCGGCTCCGCCCAGGCCGTTCTGGGAGACCTGCGCACCGGTGACGGCCTGGACGACGTCCGGGCCGGTGATGAACATCTGGGAGGTCTCCCGGACCATGAACACGAAGTCGGTCAGGGCCGGCGAGTAGGCCGCGCCGCCGGCGCAGGGGCCGAGCATCACGCTGATCTGGGGGATGACCCCGGAGGCGCGGGTGTTGCGCTGGAAGATGCCGCCGTAGCCGGCCAGGGCGGAGACGCCCTCCTGGATACGGGCTCCGGCGCCGTCGTTCAGGGAGACCAGGGGCGCGCCGGCGGCGATCGCCATGTCCATGATCTTGTGGATCTTGGTGGCGTGCGCCTCGCCGAGGGCACCGCCGAAGATGCGGAAGTCGTGGGCGTAGACGAAGACGGTACGCCCGTGGACCGTGCCCCAGCCGGTCACCACCCCGTCGGTGTGCGGACGCTTGGCCTCCAGTCCGAAGCCGGTCGCACGGTGTCGGCGCAGTTGCTCGACCTCGCGGAAGGAGTCCTCGTCCAGCAGCAGGTCGATACGCTCACGCGCCGTCAGCTTGCCCTTGGCGTGTTGGGCCTCGGTGGCACGCGCGCTCGGGCCGGCACAGGCTTCCTCGCGCAGGGCGCGCAACTCCTCCACACGCCCCCGCGCGTCCTGGTCCTCAGGAGCGACTGGCTGGTCTTGGGCAGTGGACTGAGAGACATCGGTCATGTGTAGACCCTACGAAAATTAACCCGGGAAAACCCTCGTTAGATTCGTACAGTCTCCGCCGGCGATTCATGGCCTCGCCGTACAGAACCTTTGGAATTCCTGAAACCCCCACCTGGGAGAGTCTCTGACTTCCGGGCCCTCAGCCTGTGGGGACCTCACAAGTGCCCCTACCGGTCTCCGCTCTGAAGAGCGGTGGTGCGCTCCTCAGAGCTCGAGGGTTGTCCCTTCCCCTCAGCCCAGCCGGATCCGACAGTGGCGTACCCGACCCTGGGTGTCCCCGGCGATCCGCAGCACCAGCGCGTCGCCCGAACCGACCACCGTGACACCGGGGTCGGCGTCCAGCAGGCGGGCGCCCCGCCGGTGCCAGCGCAGCTCCCAACTCCTGCCGGAACGCGTGGGGTTGGACAGCGCCAGCCGGGCCACCCGTCCGCTCCGTCGGAGCAGGACGCTGCTCGGCGCGGAGACGCGCAGCCCCGCCACGGTGCCGGCGGACCAGAAGTTGGCGGCGACGACGCCGAGCCGGGGCAACTCCACGGCCTGTTGGGCGGAGGTGTTGGCCAGCACCCGCAACCAGTGGCGGTCGTGGGCCCGGGCGGCGAGGGTGGCCGGGGTGGCGCCGGGCATCAGGGCGTAGAGGTAGCTCGCGTCCTCCGGGTCGACACCGTGGTCCAGCCAGAGGGTGAGGTAGTCGCGGGTCACCTTGTCGGTGCTGCTGCCGGTGTTGATGTCGGACCAGGCACCGGTACGGGACTCGCGCAGCACGTGCAGCCGGGCGCCCTCGGGGAACACCCATCCACCGTGGCCCGCGAGGTGGGCGCCGCGCACTCCGCGCAGCGTGCGCCTGCCCGCGGCATCGTCGCCTCGTACCCCGTCCACGGTCAGGGTCGCGGTGCCCGCCTCACCGAGGTTGCGGTTGTCCACCACCGTCTCCACCGGTACGCCGTCCTTGGCCGTGATGCCGGCGCCGAGGCAGATCACCGCGTCGTCCACGCAGAACCAGGACTTGTGGGCGCGGAGGGTGCTGCCCAGTCCCTCCAGTTCCTGTCCCACGGCCGCGTACTCGCCGTCGGTGACCCCGCCGACCCAGGTGGCCTCAGGTCGCGCCTCGCCCCACTCGCCGCCCTCGTTGTCGGCAAGTCGCTTGGTGGACACGGTCGTTCCGGGCAGGCGGTACCAGTCCACGGTGGGCCAGTAGTTGTCCCCGTACTGGTCGAGGGTCCCCTTCGGGCCCCACCAGTAGAGCATTCCGGCACCGGTGTGCCATCCGCGCGGGTTCTCCCCGTTGCCGCACTCGTAGTGGGCGACGTGGCGGGCGGCCATGGAGATGTTGGCCACCCAGTCGCGCCGACGGTGCACCGCGCGACCCATGGAGGGGAACAGCCGGTGCTCGACCGGAGGGGGCGCGGTGGCCCCGTCCTCCTCGGCCACCGCGTGCAGCCGGGCCAGGTCGGCGACCTCGAACTGCCGGTCGGTGAGCAGCGGCAGCGCGGTGTCCCGTTCGATCCAGCCCCTCACCAGGGCGTTCCAGCGCTTCCGTTCGGCCTCGGTGGCGCTGGCGCCCAGCAGGGAGACGGCGGCGGCCAGGAGGTGGCCCCGCTGGTGGTCGCTGAGCAGGACGCCCCGGGTGTCCTTCTTCAGTACGCCTCGGGAGATGGCGCGGCCGGAGACGCTGTCCATCATCAGGCCGTTGTGCATCAGGGGGGCGTACGCGTTCTCCACGCTGTCCAGGACGACCTGGCGCTTGGGGTCGGTGACCTCCCACTCGGTGCCGTCGAGCAGGGCGAAGATGCGGCCGAGGCCGTCCAGGAGGACGTAGCCGTAGGTGCCGGAGTAGGCGACCCAGGTGTGCTGGATGAACGAGCCGTCCTCGTAGAGGCCGTCGCCGGAGGTCACGTAGGGGAAGACGGGGGTGAGGCCGTCCCGGGCGAGGACCAGCTTCCCGGGCTTCTCCCCCAGCACTCCGCGTACGGCGAAGATGCGGCAGAAGTCGACCCGGTTCGCTCCGGTGGAGACCCCGTCGTAGTCGTCCATGATCGAGTCGGGCAGGAAGTGGTCGACCGCGGCGAGGTCGGCGGTCCGGTCGCTGGCGCTCAACTCGTCGTAGAGCAGGGCGTGCAGGTCCAGCAGAGCGCGGGGAGAGCCGATCTGCCACTCCCACCAGTTGCCGTAGGGCTCGGTGTCCTCGTTGTAGACCCGCTCCCGCAGGTGGGCCATGCCCTGTCGTACGGCGGTGAGCATCCGCTGGTCCCCGGTGTGGCCCGTGCCGGGGCTCAGGTAGGCGCTGGCCATGGTGACCAGACGGTCGTAGGAGGGGCTGATCCCGGCGGGCGGGTCGAAGGGGAGGTCGGGGAAGAGCGAGTCGTCGGTGGGGGCCATCCGCGCCCTGATGTCCGCAGCCTCCTCACCGGTCTCGCGGAGCCGGCTGGCGAAGGGTTCGGCGGCGGGGTCGTAGCCGGTGCCCAGTTGGAGGTCGACCCAGCGGCGTCGTAGCGCCGCGAAGTCCTCCGCGCGGGGGGCGGTTCGGGCGGACGCGGAACCTCCGGGGGCGGCCAGTGCCAGGGCACCGGCCCCGGCGACCACCAACAGGGTTCGACGTGACCAACGGGACATGGCGCGCATGGACCACCCCTGGAACTGGATTAGACCTTTTGGGAGTTGTCCGATTTCTTAGCACGGGCCCCAAGAGGGGGCAATGCCCCTCGCGGGGTGGCCGTGCCACGGCACGCGGACGAGACGCGCGGACGGGACACGAGGCCGAGGCGCCCGGGGCGGGTGGACGGAGGCGGACGAGGCGCGAGGGGTCGGCGCGTGGACGGCGCCCCAACCGGCCGGCCGGGCCCGGTGGTTGACGCGGCGGCGTTCGTGGGTGGGCCCTGCGGCGACGCCGCCCTTCGGCGGAGGGTACGGACCGAGGTGCCGCCCCGCGTGGACGGCGCCACCGACCTGCGCGAACGCCCTACTCCGTAGGCTCGATCCCGGCCCGCAGCAGGCCGTAGGTGTAGGCGTCGCTGAGCGCCCGCCAGGAGGCGGCGATCACGTTGTTGCCGACGCCCACGGTGGCCCACTCCCCCGAGCTGTCGGTCATGGACACCAGGACACGGGTGGTGGAGGAGGTGCCGTGGCGTCCCTCCAGGATGCGGACCTTGTAGTCCACCAACTGGAGCTGGGCCAGCTGGGGGAACGTGCCCTCCAGGCCCACCCGCAGGGCCCGGTCCAACGCGTCGACGGGGCCGTTGCCCTCGGCCGTGGCGATCACCCGCTCCCCCTTGGCCCGCAGCTTGACCGTCGCCTCGTTGGCCTCGCCGCCGTCCGGGCGCTCCTCGATGATGGTGCGCCACGACTCCAGCCGGAAGAACCGGCGGGCCCTGCCCTCGACCTCGTCCCGTAGCAGCAGTTCGAAGGAGGCGTCGGCCGCCTCGTAGGTGTAGCCCCGGGCCTCCAGCTCCTTGACCCGGTTCACCACCCGGCCGACCAGGTCGCGCTCGTTGGTGAGGTCGTAGCCGAGTTCCCGTCCCTTCAGCTCGACCGAGGCCCGCCCCGCCATGTCGGACACCAGCATCCGCATCGAGTTGCCGACACGTTCGGGCTCGATGTGCTGGTACAGGTCGGGGTCCACCTTGATCGCCGAGGCGTGGAGGCCGGCCTTGTGGGCGAAGGCGGAGCTGCCGACGTAGGGCTGGTGGGTGGAGGGCACGAGGTTGACCACCTCGGCGATGGCGTGGGAGATACGGGTCATCTCCGACAGCGCCCCCTCGGGCAGTACCCGCCGGTCGTACTTCAGCTCCAGGGCGGCCACCACGGGGAAGAGGTTGGCGTTGCCGACCCGCTCGCCGTACCCGTTGGCGGTGCACTGGACGTGGGTGGCGCCCGCGTCGACGGCGGCCAGGGTGTTCGCCACCGCGCAGCCGGTGTCGTCCTGCGCGTGGATGCCCAGCCGGGCCCCGCTGGCCGCGCCGACGGCGCCCACGACCTCGCGTACGTCACCGGGCAGCATCCCGCCGTTGGTGTCGCACAGCACGACCACCTCCGCCCCGGCGTCCCACGCGGCGCCCACCACCTCCAGGGCGTACCCCGGATTGGCGCGGTAGCCGTCGAAGAAGTGCTCGCAGTCCACGAACACCCGGCGTCCCCGCTCCCGCAGGTGGGCCACGGTGTCCCGCACCATCGCCAGGTTCTCCTCCAGGGTGGTGCGCAGGGCCAACTCCACGTGGCGGTCGTGGGACTTGGCCACCAGGGTGACCACCGGGGCGCCGGACTCCAGCAGGGCCCGGACCTGGGCGTCCTCGGCCGCCGCGACCCCGGCCTTACGGGTGGCGCCGAAGGCCACCAGCCGTGCGTGGCGGAAGTCGATCTCCTCCCGCGCACGGCGGAAGAACTCGGTGTCACGGGGGTTGGCCCCGGGCCAGCCTCCCTCGACGAACCCCACGCCGAACTCGTCCAGATGCCGCGCGATGGTCAGCTTGTCCACGACGTTGAGGTTGACGCCCTCCCGCTGCGCGCCGTCCCGCAGCGTGGTGTCGAAGACGTGGAAGGCGTCGTCCGGCGGTGCCGCCGGCAGGGCGGGACCGGCTACGTCCTCCTGGGTCGTGGGGTCTTCCGTGCTCATGGGAAAGGCTCCTGTGTGAAGGGGGTCCGAAGAGTCGGCTCCACTTGCCCCCAACCCCGTACGCCTTCGTCCGGGGCGGGTCGCGCCACCAAACGAAAAACCCCTCGCGGGTGCGAGAGGTCTGCGCGCGGGTCTGGGACACGGTGGCCGAGGTCGTACGGAGTGCGTACGACGACGGTCACTGCGGACCGGCGCGCCTGCTGCCAATAATCATGGCTTGGTAGGACACGCCCCGAAGTCTGGCACAGGCACCCGGGGCGGCCACCCACCGTCTCACCATCCGGTCGCTGGTCTGGGCGGTGACCCGCACCGCCCAGACCAGCGGCGATCAGGAGATCCGGTGCATCCAGCCGTGCGGGTCGGGGGCCTTGCCGGTCTGGAGGGACAGCAGGGCGTCCCGCAGTCGCATGGTCAGCTCGCCGGGGTTCCCGTCGCCGATGGTCCAGCCGCCGCCGGACATCCGGGCGCTGCCCACCGGGGTGATCACGGCGGCCGTACCGCAGGCGAACACCTCGGTGAGGGAGCCGTCGGCGTTGCCGTTCCGCCAGTCGTCCACCGAGATGCGGGTCTCCCGGGTCTGGAGACCCAGGTCCCGGGCCAGGGTGAGCAGGGAGTCCCGGGTGATCCCCGGCAGCAGGGTCCCGGTGAGTTCGGGGGTGAGGACGGTGGCGTCGTCGCCGGAACCCTGCACGAAGTACAGGTTCATCCCGCCCATCTCCTCGATCCAGCGGCGTTCCAGGGCGTCCAGCCACACCACCTGGTCACAGCCGTGTTCGGCGGCCTCGGCCTGGGCGGCCAGCGAGGCGGCGTAGTTGCCGGCGCACTTGGCGAAGCCGGTGCCGCCCGGGGTGGCGCGCACGTACTCCTCGGAGAGCCAGACCGACACCGGCTTCACGCCACCGGAGAAGTAGGGGCCGGCCGGCGAGGCGATCACCATGAACAGGTACTCGTTGGCCGGCCGCACCCCGAGGCCCACCTCGGAGGCGAACATGAACGGCCGCAGGTACAGCGACTCCTCGCCGACCCCGGGCACCCAGTCGATGTCCTGGCGGACCAGCAGTTCCACGGCCTCGACGAAGACGTCCACCGGGAGTTCCGGCATGGCCATCCGGCGGGCGGAGTTCTGGAACCGGCGGGCGTTGGCGTCGGGGCGGAACATCGCGACCGATCCGTCCTGCTGCCGGTACGCCTTGAGCCCCTCGAAGATGGACTGCGCGTAGTGCAGGGTCATGTTGGCCGGGTCGATCTGCAGCGGCGCGTAGGGCTGCAGTTGGGCGTCGTGCCAGCCCCGGCCCTCCGTCCAGCGGATGGTGACCATGTGGTCGGTGAAGTGCCGACCGAAACCGGGTGCGTCGAGGATTGCCTGTCGTTCCGCGTCCGACACCGGCTGAGCCGTGGGCTTCAGGTCGAAGCTGAGGTGGTGCGGCGACTGTGCGGCCGATGTGGTCATGAGCTGGCCCTTCGTCCCTGTGCGGAGTGAGGGTCACCCGTCGCCCCCACCCTGCCGGGGCCCGTGGCGCCTCACCCGATGTGTCGTGTGCCGAAGCCTGGGATGGACGGCGACCGCCGTCCTGTACCGATAGTCCCACCCAACCACTCGGTAACCCAACGCTCTTGGTGCCGCCCGCCAGGACGGCACCAGGAGTGCGTACGAGGGCCTCGCCCCGGGTCAGGACGTGGCGACCCGGGCGGCCAGCGCCTCTCCGACCTCGTCGGTCGACCGGGACCCGGTCCGCGCCGCGAGGTCGGCGCCGACCGCCGCCTCCACCCGGTCCGCCTCCTCGGCGAACCCGAGGTGGCGCAGCAACAGGGCGACGGACAGCACCGTGGCGGTCGGGTCGGCCTTGCCGGTACCGGCGATGTCCGGGGCCGAGCCGTGGACGGGCTCGAACATCGAGGGGTACTCCCGGGTGGGGTTGATGTTGCCGGAGGCGGCCAGGCCGATGCCTCCGCTGACCGCCGCCGCGAGGTCGGTGATGATGTCGCCGAACAGGTTGTCGGTGACCACCACGTCGAACCGGGCGGGGTCGGTGACCAGGAAGATGGTGGCCGCGTCCACGTGCAGGTAGTCGGTGCTGACCTCGGGGAACTCCCGGGCGACCTGGTCGAAGAGGTTCTTCCACAGGTGCCCGGCGTGTACCAGCACGTTGTTCTTGTGGACCAGGGTCAGCTTCCTCGCGGGGCGCTCCTGGGCACGGTGGAAGGCGTCACGGACGACCCGCTCCACCCCGAGGGCGGTGTTGACGCTGACCTCGGTCGCCACCTCCTGGGGGGTGCCCGTACGCAGGGAGCCGCCGTTGCCCGTGTAGGGGCCCTCGGTGCCCTCGCGCACCACCACGAAGTCGATGTCGGGCCGGCCGGCCAGCGGGGTGGGGGTGTTGGGGAACAGCCGGGAGGGGCGCAGGTTGACGTACTGGTCGAAGGCGAAGCGGATCCGCAGCAGCAGTCCGCGTTCCAGTACCCCGGAGGGGACGGTGGGGTCGCCGACGGCGCCCAGGAGGATGGCGTCGTGCCGGCTGAGCTGTTCCAGCTCCTCGTCGGTGAGCGTCTCCCCGGTCTCGTGCCAGCGGCGGGCCCCGAGGTGGTACTCCCGGGTCTCCAGCTTGACGTCGGCGGGCAGTACGGCGCGGAGGACCTTCAGGCCCTGGGCGACGACTTCGGTGCCGATTCCGTCACCGGGGATGACTGCGAGATCAATGCTGCGCGACATGGGGGGACCCTACTCCTCGTCCCATGCACTGACACACGCCATCCGCCATGTGGACGCGAGGGCGGCGTGCCGGGGGAAGCGGGGCTACCGGGGGGATACGACAACGGCCTGTCCCACGCCGTGGGTACGGCGTGGGACAGGCCCGAGGCGTTCAGCGGCCGGAGCCCCCGTTGTCGCGACGGTCGAGCGCCCGCTGCAGCGCGGCGGCGGCGTTCTTGCGGTCGGACTCCTGGTGGAGACGGCGACGACGGAGGTTACGGACACGACGAGTGGTCTCGGCCATGGTGAATCAGCTCCCTAAAGAACCCGGTCGATGGGGGGCGCCGCGTGAGGGCGGCGAGTGAACCGGAAGGCGGGGGCGAACGATGCGGCGGGGGTCGCCCGCGAGAACATCGGCCTCATCCGCTATCGCTAGGTGGAGCGAACTTCGACTCTGACCACGGTAAGAGCCATGGCGCCGCTTGTCTCGCTTTTTGTTGGCCGTCCTACTATCTGAGATGAGGCTCACGTCCCCGAGGGGGCACGGCTGAGCGCCCCTCCCCCGGTGAGGAGCCACGGGAACTGCCCTGTGACCAGGGGCGATTGACGGGCGCGGCGAGCCGGCGACCCCCGGTGTCCGGCGTTGCCGAACCCCTCGTGGCCAACGGCCCCCTCGGGAGGTCCGTCTGTCGGACTCCCCCGGACGACGGCCACCGGTGGGTGTCCGCGCGCACGACGGCGGCCCGCCGCTCCCGGGTGGGGAGTCGACGGGCCGCCGGGGGTTCGTCCGGGCGCTCAGCCCATGTGCGGGTAGCGGTAGTCCGTGGGAGAGACCTGCGTCTCCTTGATGGAGCGCGGCGAGGTCCACCGCAGCAGGTTGAACTTCGACCCGGCCTTGTCGTTGGTGCCGGAGGCCCGGGCACCACCGAAGGGCTGCTGCCCGACGACGGAGCCGGTGGGCTTGTCGTTGACGTAGAAGTTGCCGGCGGCGAACCGCAGCCGCTCGGACACCTCGGCCACCACCGCGCGGTCCTTGGCCATGATGCAGCCGGTGAGCGCGTAGGCGGAGACCGACTCCATCTGGTCGAGCATGGTGGAGAAGGTGTCGTCCTCGTAGACGTGGACGGCCATGACCGGACCGAAGTACTCGGTCCTGAACAGCTCGTTCTCCGGGTCGGAGCAGGCGATCACGGTCGGCCGTACGAAGTAGCCCACGCTGTCGTCGTAGGTGCCCCCGGCGACGACCTCACAGCTCGGGTCCTCCTTGGCGCGGTCGATCGCGGCCTTGTTCTTGGCGAAGGCGCGGTCGTCGATCACCGCCGCCATGAAGTTCGACAGGTCCGTGGGGTCGCCCATGGTCAGGCCGTCCACCTCGGCGGCCAGCTCGTCGCGGAGGCCGCCCTCCCACAGCGAACGGGGCACGTAGGCGCGGGAGGCCGCCGAACACTTCTGGCCCTGGTACTCGAAGGCGCCCCGGGTGATGGCGGTCTTCACCGCGGCGGGGTCGGCGCTCGGGTGGGCGACGATGAAGTCCTTGCCGCCGGTCTCGCCCACGATCCGGGGGTAGGAGCGGTAGCGCTCGATGTTCTCGCCGACCGTGCGCCACAGGTACTGGAAGGTGGCGGTCGAACCGGTGAAGTGGACCCCGGCCAACTCCGGGTGCGGCAGGGCGACTTCGGAGACCTCCTTGCCGTCACCGGTCAGGAGGTTGATGACGCCCTTGGGCATCCCCGCCTCCTCCAGCAGCTCCATCAGCAGGATCGCCGAGTGGGTCTGGGTCGGGGACGGCTTCCAGATCACCACGTTGCCCATCAGCGCCGGAGCGGTCGGCAGGTTGCCGGCGATGGCGGTGAAGTTGAACGGGGTGATCGCGTAGACGAAGCCCTCCAGGGGGCGGTGGTCCAGACGGTTCCAGACCCCCTTGGGCTGCATCGGCGGCTGCTCCTCCAGGATCTGCCGCGCGAAGTGCACGTTGAACCGCCAGAAGTCGATCAGCTCGCAGGGCGCGTCGATCTCGGCCTGCTGCGCGGTCTTGGACTGGCCCAGCATGGTCGAGGCGGCGATGGTGGCCCGCCAGGGGCCGGAGAGCAGCTCGGCGGCCTTGAGGATGATGGCCGCGCGGTCGTCGAAGGACATCGCGCGCCAGGCGGGAGCGGCGGCCAGGGCGGCGTCGATGGCGTCCTGGGTGTCCTGACGGGTGGCGTTGGCGTAGGTGCCCAGCACGGCCTTGTGGTTGTGCGGCTGCACCACGTCGAAGCGCTCACCTCCGCCCATGCGCTTCTCCCCGTTGATGGTCAACGGGAGGTCGATGGGGTTCTCGGCGAGTTCCTTGAGCTTGCTCTCCAGCTGGGCGCGCTCCGGGCTGCCGGGGGCGTAGGTGAGTACCGGCTCGTTGAGGGGAGCGGGGACCTGGGTCACAGCGTCCATGGCTGCCGTATCTCCTTGGTTCGAGGTCGGGTGGGACGGTGGGTCCGCCGGCCGCGCACCGTTGCGCGCGACCTCTTGATCACACGGTACGGCGGTCAGCCGCGCGTCATCACGGAGCGGAGGAAGAAGGCCAGGTTGGCGGGCCGCTCGGCCAGGCGCCGCATGAAGTATCCGTACCAGTCGGTGCCGTAGGGGACGTAGACACGCATCCGGTGGCCCTCGGCCGCCAGCCGGTCCTGCTCGGCGGTGCGGATGCCGAACAGCATCTGGAACTCGTACTCGTCCCGCTTGCGGCCCAGACGCCTGGCCAGCTCCTGCGTGATGGCCACCATCCGGGGATCGTGGGAACCGATCATCGGGTACCCCCGGCCGGCCATCAGAATCCTGAGGCACCGCACGTAGGCCCGGTCGACCTCCCTCTTGTCCTGATGGGCGACCTGGGCGGGCTCCTTGTACGCGCCCTTGACCAGGCGCACCCGGGAGCCCTCCCCGGCGAGCGCGTGGCAGTCCCCCTCGGTGCGGAACAGGTACGACTGCACTACCGCGCCGGTACGGGGGTGGTCCTCGCGCAGGGTGCGCAGGATGTCCAGGGTCGAGTCGACCGTGGTGTGGTCCTCCATGTCCAGGGTCACCGTGGTGCCCGCCTCCGCCGCGGCCTCCACCACGCGGCGCACATGGGCCAGGGCCAGGTCGTGGCCTCCCGGCAGGGCCTGGCCGAAGGCGGAGAGCTTCACCGACATCTCCGCGCGGTCGCCCACCCCGAGGGTGGCCAGCCGTTCGGTGAGGGCGAGGTAGGCGTCCCGGTTACGCAGGGCCTCGGCACGGTCGGTGATGTCCTCGCCCAGGTGGTCCAGGGTCACGTCCAGGCCACGTCCGGTCAGCGAGCGCACGGTGTCGACGGCCTGGTCGAGTTCCTCACCGGCGACGAAACGGTCGACGACGGGACGAGTGACGGGTGCCTTGGAGACCAGCCGGCGCACAGCGTCACTGCGCGCGGCAGCGAGGAGCACAGGACCCAACACGAGCACCTCCACGAGAGTTCTGGGACGCCGCCGCCCCGGACCGTCGGATCAGACACCGCTCGCGCCGGACCCCACCCGAAATCTAGGCGCCGTCGGCGCGGTGGGCCATCGACAGCTGTCACGCATCCGTGTCCTGGCTCTCAGACATCTGTACGAGACAATGGGACCGTCCATCCAGCGCGGCACACCACGACCGACGGCGCCGCGCGAACCGAGAGCGGCAAGGGCACTCCATGCGCGAGGACTACCAGGGGCTGGTCGACGAGATCTCCGCCCTCACCGGGGCTCCGGCCACGTTGGAGAACCGTGACTTCGAGCTGGTGGCGTTCGGCGTACACGAGGGCGAGGACCCGCGACAGGACCTTGACCCGGTCAGGGCACGGTCGATCCTGCACCGCCGCTCCACCCCCACGGTGCGCGCCTGGTTCGAACGGTTCGGCATCACCCGGGCCGACCGCCCGCTCCGCATCCCCCCGGACCCCTCCGCCGGCGTGGTGCACGGACGACTGTGCCTGCCGGCACGCCACCAGGGCGTGGTGCACGGCTACGTGTGGCTGCTGGACAACGGCGGCTGGGACCTGGACGACCCCCGGCTGGCCCGGGCCATGTCGAGGGCCAGCCGCATCGGGGCACTGCTCGCCGCCGAGTCCACCGCCCACCCCACTCGGGGCGACGCGCTGCTCCAGGTGGTGACGGCGCCCGCTGAGGAGCGGGAGGCGGCCGAGGAGCGACTTCGCGAGGCCCTCCCCGGAACCGGTACCGAGACCGGGCCGGTGGCCCTGGTCGCCCTGGGGTGGGAGGGGAAGTCCGGCGACGACGGCGCGGGGAACCCCCCGGCGACGGGCCGCGACGGCGCGGAGGTCGGGGCGCCGACGGCGCGGCCCGGCCCCGAGGGCGGGCGGCTGGCCGCACTGGAGGCCCTGCCCCACGTACTGGCGGCCTGTGCCTCGCCGACGGCGCCCGAACGGCGCGCGGTCGAGGGGCACCGTCCCGGTGCGGGGACCGACTCCCCCTCGACCGGTGCGCCACTGGCCGCCCTGGTACGGCTGGGCCCGGGGGGCCACCTGGACGCCGCACGGCAACTGGCCGTCCGGGCCCTCAGCCCACGTACGGCGCCGCCTGCGCCGACGGCGCCGGAACCGCCCTCCGGGGGCGGCCCCGGACACCCGGGGGCGGAGGGACGGTACGCGGGAATCAGCGGTGCCCGCACCACACCGGCCGGACTGGGCGAGGCCTGGAACGAGGCGGTGACGGCGATGCGAGCTGCGCGGGCCGAACCCGCCCTGCGGCCGGTCGCCGAGTGGGACGCGCTGGGGCCGTACCGGATGCTGAGTGGGCTGCGCCCGGACCCCGTCAGCCAGGAACTGCTGCGCCCACTGTGGGAGAGCGGCCACCGCGAACTCGCCCACACCGCCGAGCAGTTCCTCGACCACGCGGGGCAGGCCGGCCGTACCGCGACCGCGCTGGGCATCCACCGCCAGACCCTCTACTACCGGCTGTCCCGGGTGGAGGCGCTGACCGGCCTGGACCTGTCGAACGGCCGGGACCGCCTGCTGCTGCACATGGTGCTCAAGACCGCCCGGCTGTGAACCGGTTCTAGGATCCGCGACTTAGTTAACAATGACGGTGGTTCGTTAGCAGTGGATTAGCAAATCCGCGATCCCGTTGACAGTGACTACGGTCAGTGGCGATCTTCTACGGGTCGTCTTCGGTCTTCTCCGTCCGGGGGCCGCCTGAGCTTCGTACCGTCTCCAGCATGGCGGTACGGAGCTCGGGCGGCGCCCGTGGTACGCGCAAGGTTCCTACGGCGTCGATCCGGTACGAGGACGCGTCGGTACGCGAAGTCCCGGTACAACAGTTGCGGTTGGCCGACTTCGCGGAGTCGAGGCCGTGGCGTGATGTCCGGTCGGTGCACGGGATGGCCCACTACTCGGGCAGGTACGCGTCCGCGACGACGGGCGGGCATGTGGTCTATGAGAGTCGCCTGGAGCTAGCCCGGCTTTTGCTGGCGGACTTTGATCCAGCAGTGCAGGGGATCTTCGCCCAGCCGTGCCGGTTGGCAGCTCGGATCGGCGACCGCGTGCGACACCACGTTCCGGACTTTTTGCTGGTCATGCGCTCGGCGACGGTGCGGGTGGTCAACGTCAAACCGGTGGACCGACTGCAGGACCCGAAGATCGTGGAAGCCCTGGCCTGGCCGGGTGAGCTGATTCGGCAGCACGGTTGGGACTACGAGGTCTGGTCCGGGGCGGATCGGGCGCTACTGGAGAACGTGCGGTTCCTGGCCGCCTACCGGCGGCCAGGTGTGGTGCCGGAGGCCGAGGTGGAGCAGGCGTGGGAGCGGGTGGAGGACGGTGAGAAGCTGGCTTTGGCCGAGCGCCGGCTGGCGGGTGATCGGCCGCCCGAGGAGGCGAGGCCGTCGCTGATGGCCTTGTTGTGGTCCGGGCGGCTGACGACGGATCTGACACGTCCGTTGTCGGGTGAGTCAGTACTGCGGAGGTGCGCATGAGCGCCTGGACGACGCCTCTGCGGCCGGGGCTTCCGCTCAGTTTCGACGGAGAGCAGTTCACTGTCGCAGAGATCGAGGGCCGCCGGATTCTTCTTGAGCCGGCGACAGCGGTGTTCGGTACGCCGAAGTGGCGGCAGGTCGACATCTCCGTGCTGCTGGCCCATCCCAGCACCAAGATCCTGGTCCCGGTGCCGCAGGACGAACCGCCGGCAGCGGCCGTTCTGGGCAGTCTCGACGACGACGGCGATGACGCCCTGACGCGGAGGTTCCGGCATGTTCAGGAGGTCATGACCGGATACCAGCTCGGCGACGAGGTACTGGCTCTTCCGGGGGAGCCCCGGCCGGACTACGCGCCTACAACCCCGCTGATGCATCGGTACGCGGCCAAGGCGGTGGAGCTCGGGGTCGCCGAAAGCACGATCCGGAACTGGGTACGGCAGGTGAAGCGCTCGGGCCCGGCAGGGCTGGTCCACGAGCGTCCGAAGGCGAGTGTGCTGGACCGGGCCGACTCACGGTGGCTGGATATGGCCCGCGCGGTGCTGAAGGGTCATGAGAAGAGATCCCGGCCGGTGCGGAATCTGGTCCTCATGGAGATCGAGGAGCGTCTGCGGAAGGAGTACGGGAAGGGAACGGTCTCCATTCCGGCACGCACAACGGGCTACGAGCTGCTGCGGGCGCTATCCAAGGGCACGAACGCCTTCGACGGCAGCACGAAGGGCAAGCGGTCGATCGCTAACGCCCCTACGGGGACCTATGGCCGGCTGCGGGCGACGCGTCCGGGCGAGTACGTGGTGCTGGACACCAACTGCCTGGACGTCTTCGCGATGGAGCCGGTGACCTGCCGGTGGGTGCAGTGCGAACTCACGGTCGCGATGGATCTCTACAGCCGGTGCATCACCGGGCTGCGGCTGACTCCGGTGTCAACGAAGTCGACGGACGTGGCCGGGGTGCTGTTCGAGACGGTCCGACCGAGAGACGTTCCGGACGACGGGGGTGAGCCGCTGCCGTATTGCGGGGTGCCGTCCACCGTGGTGGTCGACGCGGACAAGCTGGTCGACCGGGGCGGGCAGCCGCTACTGCCCACGGTCGCGGCCGAGACGATCATCTACGACCACGGCAAGGTCTACCTCTCGAACCACATCCAGAGTGTCTGCGCGAAGCTGGACATCTCGCTGCAGCCGGCCCGACCGAAGACGCCGACCGACAAGCCGATCGAGCGCTGGTTCCTCACCCTCAACCAGGGAGTGCTGGCCGCGCTGCCCGGCTACAAGGGCTCGGACGTGCACAGCCGCGGCGAGAAGGTCGAGAATGAGGCGTTCTTCTTCATCGACGAACTCGAAGCGATCATCCGCGAGTGGATCACTCTGATCTATCACCGGCGGCCCCACCGTGGTCTGTCCGTACCGGAGGTGCCGGGGCTGAAGCTGAGCCCCCTGGACATGTTCGAGCACGGTGTCACCCGTGCGGGCCCGCTGCGGATCCCGGCCCGCCCAAACCTGGCCCTGGAATTCCTCGAGGAGGAACGCGTCCCAATCCACCACTACGGGGTCGAGATCGAGGGGCTGCGCTACAACGGGGATGCGCTGAACGACTACCGCAACCAGCCCAGTCCTTGTCGCGGGGTGAATGCGGGCAAATGGCCGATTGCGGTGGACCGCGGCGATATGCGGAAGGTGTACTTCCAGGATCCCAAGGTGCGGAAGTGGCACGTGCTCGATTGGGAGCATGCGGCCATGCTGAACGGCCCCTTCAGCAGGGAGGCACTGGTCTACGCCCGCCGCCTCGCCAAGAAGACCCACCGATTCCCGGACACCAAACGCGCACTGATTGAACTTCTTGAGCGGTGGGGTGCCGGACTTGCCGCGGACCGCACGGAGCGACGGATGGCAGTGCGGTTGTCCCAGGAACGGCTGCGGCTGGTGGGCGAGGACGACGAACCGCAGAACGCGAAGGCTGAGGTTGCCACTCTGCCGTCGGTCCGGCGCATCGCCGACCTCAGCTCAACAGCGGCCGGCCCAGAAGAGGAAGCCGACGGGCCTAGCCTGCATGTCGTCGGGCCCCAAGAGGATGACCTGGGCGGGGACGACGACGAGGATGAGGAGTGCGACGCTGCCTTCCCTGGCGACGACAGCGTCGCCCCGCCCGACGAGGACGATTACTACGCCGACGTCTGGAACAGCCGTTGAGTACGGCGGACGGCATCGAGCCGTTCGAGGGCGATGACCGCCAGTACACCCCCACCCGGCTTCCGGGCTGGCTGCAGGAGGTCAACGGCCCAGACCGCATCCAGCCTCCGCAGCTCACCCGAGCCCAGCTCGCCGATCTCTCGCCACGGAATCTGCTGGTGCACAACGACAACCGGGACGTCTGGCACGCCAACATCGGCCCGATCGATACGCCCCAGCTCCTCGCTCTGCACGACTCCCTGGCCGAGATCGTCGAGTCGAACCGGCACGACGGAGATAAGACGAAGCCCGCGGCCCTGGTGGATGCCTATCCCGGGCTCGGCAAGAGCACAGCAGTGCGGGACTACGGCCGCAAGCTGTTCCGCAAGCAAGTTGCCCTGCGCGGAGAGACGACACCAAGCGGCAACCGCCGCGTCCCGGTCATCTACATCGCGCTGAGCGGGAACACACAGATCCGCGGGCTGAACGCGGCGATCTGCCGTTTCTACGGCCTGCCCACCTCCGGGAACGCCGACACCCTGGCCGAGCGGGCTGTGGATGCCGTGTTGTCCATGAAGACGGCCGCGATCATCATCGACGACATCCATTTTCTCGCCGGGTCGAACTCCAACTCGGTGCGCATGGCGAACCAGTTGAAGTATCTGGCGAACGTCTTCCCGGTCACCCTGATCTACGTCGGTGTCGGCGTCCAGCAGCGTGGCGTCCTACGCGAGGGCTTCTCCGACAGGCAGACCGAGCTCGCCCAGTTCGGTCGCCGCACCACCCCTTTGACGCTGCCGCCGTTCCATATCGAGGACGACGAAGGCCGCCAGGACTGGCAGACCCTGCTCAAGACGATCGAGCAGAAACTCGTCCTGGCGGAGAAGTACCCCGGAATGCTCGCCAGGGACCTGTCCGACTACCTCTTCGCACGCTCCACCGGACACTTCGCCTCCCTCATGGCGCTGATCAACCGCGGCTGCCTGCGCGCGATCCGCTCCGGTCATGAGCGCCTCGACACGGACTTGATGGACCAGGTCAAGAACGACGCCGCCGCTGAAGCGGCCCGCAAGGAACTCGAAGCCGAGATCGCCGCCGGCCTGCTGACCAGCCGACCGACGCCGTCTCCACAACGTCGCAGGAAGTCGGCGTGACTGTTTGGACCGATGACCGCATCCCCATCGCGCTGGCACCTCTCCCGGGCGAGGCCCTGGAAAGCTGGATCGGCGCCTACGCGCGCCGACTGCGCGTCACCAACAGTGTCTTTCTCGAAGCCGTCGGGCTGCCCGGCGCCCGCACGTCACACCTCGCGCTTCGGCTCACCGCTGAGGAAACGACCGCCTTGGAGCGGGCCACCGGCATCGAACGGCAGGCACTCACCAGCATGACGCTCGAACCCTACGACGGGCTGGCAGTGGCGATCCTGCCCGGCCGGCGCAAACTGTCCAGACCACCAGCATGGAGGTTCAGCGGAAGCCGAGCCCGCTACTGCCCTGGGTGCCTGGGCCATAACGCCGGCCGCGGGCCGGTCTTCTGGCGCCTCCCATGGGCCTTCGCCTGTCCCACCCACCACACACTGCTGCTGGACTTCTGTCCCGACTGCCACCAGCCCCCGCACCCTTGGAAAGCAAGACGGCTCGGTCCCCGCGCAACGGGCACCTGCACGCGAGCTCACAGCAGTCTCGGCCTACGGGCAGCCTGCGGAGCCGACCTCACGCAGGCCCGGGCCACCCCTCTGCCCGCCCCAGGACTCGTGCTGGCCGCCCAGCGACACATCATCACCCTGCTGAACGGCGAACCGGCCGCAAGGCCGGCCGCGCTGGCCGAGGTCAAGCAGCTCTATGCTCTGGCCTGGCGCATTCTGCGTGGTCTGCACACCATCGCGGACCGGGCACCGGAGGTCGTACACACCGTGGTGACCGAGTGCGGCGGAGGTCTACCACAGCTGACCAGGGAGGACGTCGGGCACGACGCCCACAATGCCGCCGTCGGCACCGCTCTGGCCCGCATCGCCCTTCACCCCGGCCATGCCGACCACGAGGCGCTCTTCGAGTGGATCCTCGAAGCCGACCGGTCACTGCTGAAGACCTCGAAGAACAACATCGGCGCGATGGCCGACCGATGGACCTGGAGCGGTCCCGAGCTGGTCGGCCGCGTGCTGGCCAAGCTCGACCCCCAGGCCACCTTGCACGCCCGGCTACGTTACGCCAGCGCCAGTCCCCGACCACGCTGGCCGGACCTCCCCGCCGACGCCATCACCCGCCGGGCGGCAAGGATCCCTGCCATGCTCTGGCCCGGATGGACGATGCGCCTGCTCCCGCGCCCCACAAACAACAAAGACCCCCGCGCTGGCACGTTCCGCCGCGGCTGCAGCAGCTTCCTCCTGCTTCCTGGCGGGCCGCCCCAGCTGAACTTCGAACGTGTCGGCCCGCTCCTGGGCAACCAGGAGATCAACACCGATCGCGACAGCATCGAACGACGCCTCTATCTCGATCATGATCTGACTCCGCTGGCATCCACCCTGGCCCAGCTCGCCCGCGCCTTGGACGAGTACGGCTCTCCCATCGACTACGCCAGACGGCGAGCCACCTTCACCAGCACCACGGTCACCCTCGATCTCGACGCCTATGCACGGTTGTGCGTCCAGCAGGGCTGGAACCCCGGTCAGCAGCATCGCGTCCTCCTGATGCGTGCGTATCTGCTGATGCTGCTGACCGGCGAGGTTCATCCCCCGCCTGAAGGAGCGTCCTACCGATTCGCATGGCACTGCTCGGAGTTCCGGTTCCATGCGCCCCGCGCCCTCCGCTCGTTCCTCCGCCAGCAGGCCGAAGACAACCTCGCCAACCGCAAAATCATCGAGCCCGTTACCTGGGAACCACCCGAGACATGGGTAACCGGCGTCCGATGGCCCGGCCTCTCCCCCACGGACATCGTCACGGACGAGTTCCGTGATCTGCTGGCAACGGCCGGCACCGTCCATGAGGCTGCTGACGCTCTCGCCCTGGCCGCAGAACACGTCCGCCTCTACTGCGATCTCACGAGGACCGGCGCAGCCACCCCCAGTGACGTGATCGGCAAGCACCTCAGCACACGCACCGCACGAAAGGCCAAGATCCGCGAAGGCGTTCTTGCCCCGGAGTGCCTCCGTGACCTCTACGTGAACCAGAAACTGGAACTCACGCACATCGCCAACCTGGCGTCCTGCAGCCCCGACACAGTTCGTCGACTCCTCCGGCAAGAGGGGATCCCGCTCCGCCCCCGGCCACGACGACTCCCGGACCGCCCCGACATCACCCGTGAATGGCTCCACCACGAGTACATCGAACGCCAACGCGACATCGCCAACCTCGCCCGCGAACGCGGCGTCACCCACTATCACCTCACCAAGATGGCCAGAACCTGGGGCATCCCGATCCGTCCCTCCGGAGGCCACTGTTACAGCGCTGTCGGGCACCTGGACCTTCGCCGTCCCCTGTCGGAAGGCATGCGAAGAGTGGTCATAACCCCGCAGGCCATCGACCGGCTACGGGCCATCAGTTCGGTCTCCGGCCACCCCAGCTTCGCCGCCGCAGCCCGGAGGAACTCCACGGGAAGCGACCGCGCCCTCCGCCAGCGAGTGATCCTGATCGAAAAGACAGTCGGGTTCCAGATCATCGACCGCTCCGCCAAGCCCCTCGCGCCCACCGAACGCGGACGCGAGTTCCTGCGCGAAGCCCGCGAGATCCTCCACGCCGCGGACGGCACCCAACCCGTCCGTACACCTCGATCGCAAGCTTCACGAGGAGCTCAGCAGCCGGGCTGCCAACGTTCCACCCTTGATGGTTCCGCCGACGCTCTACGATGACCGGGGCAGACGTTGTGCTGGGGCAGAGGGGACAAGCGCGATGACAGATCTGGCAAGCAATGCTGATTCGAGCGGCACCCAGGCGAGAGCCTCGTACCTGCTCGAGGGGCGGCGCGTCAGCATCGCGGACCTCGTGAAGGCCGAACTTCTTGAGGTGGGAGCGCAGCTCACCTTTGAGCGACCACGCATCGGTGAAACACATGCTGCACGCGTAACAGACGATTCCACGATTGAGTTGGTCGACGGACAGCAATTCAAATCCCCCTCCAGTGCAGCGATAGCAGCAGTGGGCAGCGGCTCCTTCGACGGTTGGCATGCTTGGGCACTGGACGATGGCACGACATTGGATGCGCTTCGTCAGCAGCTTCTCGACTCGGTTGCCGCGCAGGCATCGAATGAGGTTGCTGTACAACCCTCCACCGCTCGCCACGAGAAGCTGAAGAAGGCAAGGGAGGAAGCAGAGCAGGGGAATCCCCTCACCCTCACGGTTCGAGACCTCCTCGGTTGGTGGGGTGCCGAGCGGCGAGGCTACCTGATCAGCCAACAGGTAGTCGCCGAACTGGACAATCACAGCTTGTCGACGGTGCCCGACTTCGAGGCGGTGAACCTCGACGTTCAGGTCAAACTGGTGATCGCTCCGACGGACGCAGACAGCGAGCAGGAATCCGAGAAGGGCACCGTGACGGTGAGCTCCACTGCTGCCTCTGAAAGCGAGGACACCCACGTTCCCGGCCTGACGGTAGGCAACTTGCCTTCAGCGCTTTCGGGGGTCGTGGCGGTCTCCCCGTCGGCGACCTTCGAGGAAGCCATTACGGAAATGGCTGTCAATGGCTATTCGCAGCTCGCTGTTCTGGCTGGAACCCGCAACCTCCGAGGCGCCGTTACATGGGAGTCGATCGCTCGCGCGAGGCATGCAGACCCAAGCGCACCCTTCTCAAAAGCCATCATCAAAGCGCGCGACGTCACATACGACCAGCATCTGATCGATGTCCTCCCTCTGCTCGCAGACTTTGACTTTGTGCTGGTCAGAGATCAAACGAACGCCATCGCTGGTATTGTCACGGCCAATGACGTTGCTGCGGCATACGGAACCATGGCTACGCCGTTCTTCCTCATCGGAGAGCTCGATCAAAGACTTCGAAGGATCCTCTCCGATGCCTTCAGTGTTGAGTATGTCGCAAATCTGTGTTCGCCAGATGGAGACCGCGACATAAGTTCCTTCGATGACCTGTCCATCGGGGACTACCAGCGCATCCTCCAGAACAAGGAAGCATGGGAGGCTCTCGGATGGCCCCTCGACAGGAAGGTATTCGTGAAGCGGATTGACGAGCTGCGCGAGATCCGTAACGACCTGATGCACTTCAATCCGGATCCCATTCCGGAAGACGCCGTGCATAAGATCCGCTACATGATCGCGCTACTGCGAGAGTACGGCGACTGACCGAAAACTCGGACCATGCGACCCCGTCACAGCACTTCAGTGGCGGGGAACAGCGCACTGAGTCGTGGCAAACGACGTGCGGTCTCGTCGTCGCGGTTCGCGTCCCACCGTTCGCCAACTGGCTCTCTCGGCTCAAGGTCCTCGATGTGGAGTGCATCCATGGCCTTGTGGAAGTCTTCGACTGCCTTACCCGTCGCGTCCTCGAACGCGCGCCCCGCGACATAGTCCAGCTCCTCCCATTCGGGCCACTCCTCGTCCGACCAGGCTCTTGGAGATCGGCCGGCGAGCCGTTGAATCTCCGGTGCGTTGGCGAGCGCGTCGGGATCCCGGGCCACTCGCTCGAACATGTCGCGGCCCAGCCCGACCAGCCAGAGCCGGAAGTAGAAGAAGGTGTCGTCGGAGCACCAGCCCAGGATCCGCTCCGCTGCTGCCCACAGATCCCAGGTGAACGTTGGCACCAGGGCGCGATCCAGGCATACCTGGAACTGCACGATCTCCGCCTCAGGCTGTCCTGACAGGTGGCCACGCAGCCAAGAGAGCCGCTCATTCGGGTGCTGGGTCTGCTCTCTGCAGCGGTCGATCATGTTCCAGAAGGTCTCGTCATCCACAGCCGCACGATCGCAGGCCGGGCTGACATCCCGTACGGTCCGTGACCGGCAGAGGCCCTGATAAGTAGATGGGTAGGTCTGTTGCCGGTAGGTCAACGGGCCTACCCAGATAGTCGTCGTCCAGGCCGCAGTCGCCGCTACGAGGCGGGGGCAGGGCGCAGCAGGTTGGGGTTTTCGCGTCCTCCTGGAATGCGGATGATGACGACGAGGCATGGTTCAGATTCGCCGGGACGCTGGACGGGTTCGATCCAGATACTGGAGAAGAGGTTGACGGCGCCTTCGGCGTCGACGGTTTTATCGAGAGCGAGCAGGATGGCGAAGCCAGCGTTGGTGTTTTGATATTCGGCCGCTTGGGCGACGTATTGACGTAGTGCGGTTTCGCTGGCGTCGTCTTCTTCGATCTTGCATTCGACGTTGAATTGCACGGCGCCGAAGGAGACAAGGATGTCGGTTCTTCCGCCTGCCTTGTCGATGACTTCTGAGTTAACGACGCTGAAGAGCGCTGAGAACTGCAGCACTTCCCGGTAGTGCTGATGGAATAGGGCTTCATCCACTTTCTGCTTCTTGCCATCTTTGTCACGTTTGCGGAGGTGCTCGGTGTAAGAGCCGCCCATCTTTCGGCCGACGTCATAGCAGAGGTAGGCATAGCGGATTGTGGTTTCAAGGAGAGCGGTGAACTCGTATGCGATGCCGGTAATCCAGTCGCTGGAGCTTTCCAGCTGCCTGAGAAGTCGCGCCTTGAGGCGGCCGTACTTGGGGTCGGCGATGGGAGCGAGGACGTCTTCGTGGGTGCGCAGGCCAAGTTCCAGGCGGTCGAGGACGTGCTCCGGCGTCTGGTCAACGAACGCAGCGAATTCGTCCTTGAGTTGGTGTGCCAGCCGCTGCCAGCGGCGCGCTTTTCCCTGATCAGTCGCCTGCTGACCGGGGGAGGTCTTGCTGGTCTTGGTGCGGTGGAGGAGGGCGGCGTGGAGTTGCTGGGCCGCAGGATCGTCGCGGAGTTCCTCGTCATGGGCCAAGGCGTGCTCGAGGAAGCGCTGCCGGTGCTCGTGCTGGAGGAAGGCGTCTTCGACGACAGGCGCCACCAGGGTCTCCGCGGCCGCGGCCGCGGGGGTGTCCTTGAGTACGGCGACCGTGTTGTGCGCGGTGTACGCGCGAAGCAGGGCTGTGAGGATGCCGTGGCCGCCCTCGTACCAGGGGTCATCGGGAGCAAGGTGTGCGGCAGCGCCATCCAGCACGACGGTTAGTTCCGACCAGGCGATCACATCGTTCTGGCGCGGCCGTGCCCAGGCCGGTGTGCGGGCGCGATAGCGATAGTCCCGGTAGCGGTGGAGGGCGTCGCGCAGAGTGGCAGCGGCCGTGTGGACGCGTGTGGGAGCGTCGGGAGCGGACAGGCCGAGGACGGCCTCGATGGCGGCGTGGTAGAGCTGGGCGTCCAGACGGTCGGGGTCCAGAGTGATCAGTTCGGCCAGCCGGTCCTGGGTTTTGCGGAGTTGCTTGGCCATGGGCGCGTACTGGTCTTGTTCCAGAGCCTGGCGCAGGTCACCGAGGGCGAGTTCGAATGCCGCGTCTCGGCAGGTGTGATCGAGCATCAGGCAGCGTTCGAGGGCGTCGCGGAGGCCGGCGCTGGGATGGTGGGCGTCAAGGACACCGAGGAGGCGGGGCAGGCGGGTGGCCATGGCCTCAGGAAGTGCGGCAGGGTCCTCGGTTGCTTCGTCCATGGCCCCGAGGAGACGCGCAGCGCTTTTGATGATGCCGGCCAGGGTGAGTTGGACGAGACAGTCTGCGGCTTCCACCCCGATGAGGGCCGCAGCGAGGTCGTCGTCAGCATCTTGGGCTTGTTGGAGGCGAGCGAGGAGCGTTCGATTCAGTGGAGTGCCAAGTTCACGTGCCAGGGCGGGGCGGCCAGCGAGGGCATCGGTGGCGCTGGCGAAGGCAGCGTGGTTGGTGTTACTCCGAAGGCCGCTCAGGACGGCGTCGTACAGCGGCTTGCACGCTTCGGTACCAAAGGCGTCGAGGTGGTGTGCGGTCGCCTGGATGAGGTGGTGGAGGAAGGTGCCCTTCCCGAGGTGGTCTGCGGCGGCGAGGACCACGTCCAGGCCTCCGAGGTCGTCCACCATCGGGCCAGCGCGTAGTTGGGGCCGGGAGGCGCATGCGGCCCACTGAGCCAGGCGTTCGTCGATGACGTGCACGATGCCTTCCGCCTCCCTCGCGTTGCTGGATACCCCTGGTGGCCTGGCCTAGAAAAGCTGACGCTGGTCAGGACCGGTCACGGTACGGTCCTCGGGGAAGAACTCCCAAACGGCGTCGTCGATCGAGGTGATCACCATCTGGATGCCGTGGTCGTTGGCCGCAGTGTCATAGAGGGTCTTGATGCACTGGCGCGCGTTGTCGTGGGAGAGCTCTTCGGCTGTGGGCGCGTCGATGAGCAGCAGGCCGGGGTGGGACATGATCCCCCGTTTGCGGCCGACTTTGATCATGCCGACGATGGCCGCGATGCGCATGCGCAGGCGGTCGGTGGGGCTGAACGACTTGAAGGGGTGCTTGGCACCGGTCTTGCGGGCGTTGAGGTGCCCCGCCAGGTTGAGTTCGACGCTGGTCAGGTTGGCCACACCGAGGTCGTGGGCGATGGCGACGATCTCGCGGTTCAGGTCGGCGAACAGCGCGTTACTGTGGTCGGCGACCACCTTCGACAACACCCCGGCGGCCGCCTCCAAGATGGCATCGCCGTCGTCGGAGTCATCCTCGGTGTCCGACGGACTTGTCGTTGCGGTGACGTAATCACCGACCACCTCCGGCAGTCCCATTCCATTGCCGGTGGCGACAGCCAGCGCACCGCGTAGCTGGTAGACGTCCTGCCGGGCGGATTCGAGACGGGTGTACCAGCTGCCGGAGCGTGCCCCGGTAAGCCGGGCGTTCGCCAGGTCGTACGCAGTACGACTGTTGACGCAGGCGGTGGTAGTCGTCTGGACAGCCTGCCGGGCTGCGTCTTCGGCCGTACGGGAGGCGTTCACCCGGTCCTCCAGTCTGCTGAGCAGTGCGGCCCGCGCGTCCGGGTCGTCCTGGACCTCCGGCAGAGGGCTTGCGCAGATCGAGCACCGGTGGTCGGCCTCTTCTGCGGTGCGCCGGGCATCGTCGATCTCGTGGTCGCAGCGCGGGCAGGACTCCGGGTCGAGGGCTCCCAGAAGGAGCCGGGCGGCGTTGCTCTGCTGGGCTCGGCGGACGGCTCTCTCGTCCTTCAAGCGCGCCTTGTGAGCGAGGGCGTGGCCTTCTTCCGCCTCCTGAAGGGCTGCCTGGTCCTGGGCGAGCCGACGTGCGGCGGCGTCGACGTCGGCGAGCAGGCCCGTCAGGTCGGGCTGGTTCACTTCCAGGGTCACCACCTTCTCCTCGGCGGCCCTGAGCGCCTGGCGCAGCGGCTCGGTCTGCTGCTCGCGGGCGTGGGCATCTTCGCGTGCCCGGCGCTGAACACGGTTGGTCTCCTGGGTGCCCTTCTTGCGGGCGGTGTTGATCTGGGTGAGCTCGGATGCGTAGGGGACGTCGAGGAAGAGCTGCATCAGCTTCACGGGGAGCTGGTTGTAGGACGTTGGGCCCAGCAGGACGCTGGAGTTTCCCGAGTTCAGCGCGATGGCGTAGAAGTAGCTGGCCCAGCCGTGCACCTGTTCCGCGCTGTCGCGGTTGCCGTCGGCGTCCTTCGGAGCGCCAGCCTCGGCCGCCCACAGGGGCAGAGGTCGCAGCCCCAGGCGGTCGAGCATGAAACGGTCGATGAGCTCCTTGACGCCTTCTGGTTCCGCGGTGGCCGCCACGCGCACGCCGGGGCCGGTCTCCTGGGAGCCTTCGAGGGCAGCGAGGTGCTCGAGGGTGTCGGCGCTCAAAAGCCGGCAGCTCGGGCGGTCGGGCTTGTCGAAGGTCAGGCGGATGGAGGCGGCGACGCCGGCGACCTCGATGTCTGCCCGGACGTAGGAGAACCAGCTCACCGTTTCCGGTCGTTTGAAGGCGTCGAAGCCGTCCCCGCGCAGGGCGTAGCTCAGTGCCCACAGAAGGCTCGACTTGCCGACGTTGTTCAGGGTGCTGGCGATCGCCCACGGGCCCGGCCCCAGTGGCGTGTCAAAGGTGAAGGCGCCATCGTTGTCGGTCGTGCCGGTCTTGGTGCCCTCGCAGTACAGCCGGTGCACGACCAGTTGCCGTCGCGCGGGCAGCGGGCTGGTCAGCTGGATGCCGTGGGCAGACAGCGTGGCGCGGGCCCTCTCCACGTCAGCGGACGGCACGCGGGCGGCGATCTGCTCATACAGCTCAGTATCGGACGGGACCGGCAAAGGCTCTGTGGTCACGCGGCGTCCCCCTGCTCTGCTTCGGCGCGCAGCCGGGCCAGGCGCGCGCGGGCCCGGTCGGCGATCGATGGGATGACCTCGTTCAACGGGGTCTGGGCGTAGTCGCGCTGCAGGTACTGCCGCGTGCGCAGCGCCAGGGCGGAGTGCCCGGTGGCCTCGGCCAGCGCCCGAACGAGGCGGGCGCGTTCGGTGTACCAGGCCAGAACCGGGAACTGCTCCGTTGCCCGTTCAGCGAGCTCGCGGCCCTTGGCCGTGAGGTAGTAGTTGTCCTGAAGCACCCGCTTGACCGTGCGCCGCGGCACGACCACCACCAGCCGCGGGACGGCCAGGATGCTCATCGCCAGGTCGATGTACTCGAACGCCCCGAACAGGTAGCGCAGCATCGGGATGGCGCAGATCTCCGGCTCGTCCGAATCCAGGATGTCGCCGGCCAGCTCCAGGTTGATGGACTCATGTTCGCGCTCGTAGTCGTTGAGAAGCTCATCGGCCAGGTAATCCGGGTTGCGCAGCCAGAAGTCCAGCTTCTGCAGCCGGCCCTCAGCGCGCAGCACACCCACCGCATCCTTCGGCGCGGCCTGCTGCTCGGCTTCGTTCAACGGATCGCACACCGCCGCGATGAGCAGCAGAAGCCGAATCGCGTCGGAGAAGCGATCCCCCTCGTCATCATCCACTCACAAAGCGTAATGACCCATGATGTGGTTGATCAATACCTCTGCACTGGCCCGCTCAGGGCATCTGGGCAGTGCTATCGACGCGGCATTTCGTGGTCCCGCCATACGAGGTGCCCCGGCGGATGGCGCCTGCCGCCGGGGCACAATCTACTTGTCGCCCCCTGCGCCGGACTTCCGGGCAATCAGCACCGCCACCGCCCGGGCGTGGCTGGCCAAGACGCGCAGGTGGTCGGTGACGGTCTTCGCGGGGTGCTTGGCGGACGGACCGCACGGGCGATCGGATTGGACGCGAGAGCCCTGAGGGCCATATCGCCCACATGCGCTTGTTCCGCCTCGGCTTCCAGATCCTCAATCTCGACTGCCCGATGGCCACACTCTCGCGCCTACCGACGACGACAGTGGCTTGATCGCTCTACGGCCACCACGCGACACACTCGTATGGCCCCCTGAACAGACCTTCCCCACCAACGTATGGGACAGCGTCTACACCACAGCAGGGCCCTTCAGTATCGCGTCGGCCCCATCGACCCTGCCGAGTCTGGACAGGGGACCCCATCATGGTTGGCTGCCGGACAACACAACGGAGAGTAACTTCCCTATCTGACAGCCGGGCCCGGATTGCTCATAACGAACGGACGCAGTCACTGCTCGCGAAGCCCGGATTCCGGCGTTTCCGCAGGAGCCAGTGTCAATGATCTCGTGGACCCTACAACCGGCACGGACCGTTGTCCCGCCCCGCCCACCCGTGCCCTCTCCGGGGGCCGGAGCGGCGGAGAAGAGCGGGCCCACCGGACACCGGCGGCCAGGCATCGTCCACCCGACGGGGAACGGCGAGGGGCCGGGTCGGCGAGCGGAACTCGCCGACCCGGCCCCGTACACCTCGGCCACCGTCCGCCCTGGCGGGCGGCCGGCCGGAGGAGAGCGTCTAGGACTCGACCAGGTTGACCGAGCGGGCGGAGGTGGCGCCCACCTCGCCGGCGATCTCGGACAGCACCGACGACGGGATGGTGTCGTCCACGGTCAGCGCCACCAGCGCCTCACCACCGACGGTGGTACGGGAGACCTGCATCCCGGCGATGTTGATACCGGCCTCGCCCAGGATCCGTCCCACGGCACCCACCACACCGGGCCGGTCCTCGTACCGCAGGAAGGCCATGTGCTCGGCGAGGGCGAGATCGACGTCGTACTCCCCGACGGCGACGATCTTCTGCAGGTGCTTGGGCCCGCTGAGGGTGCCCGAGACCGAGACCTCCTCACCCCCGGTGAGGGTGCCGCGCACCACCACCACGTTGCGGTGCTCCGGCGACTCGGAGCTGGTGGTCAGCCGTACCTCGATGCCGCGCTCCTGGGCGAACAACGGGGCGTTGACATAGGAGACGGTCTCGTCCACCACGTCCTCGAACACGCCCTTGAGGGCCGAGAGTTCGAGCACCTTGACGTCGTGCTGGGTGATCTCCCCGTACACCTCCACGTCCAGACGGGCGGCGACCTCGCCGGCCAGGGCGGTGAAGATCCGTCCCAGCCGCTCGGCCAGGGGCAGCCCCGGTCGTACGTCCTCGGCGATCACACCACCCTGGACGTTGACCGCGTCCGGCACCAGTTCGCCGGCGAGCGCCAGTCGGACCGACTTGGCCACCGAGATGCCGGCCTTCTCCTGGGCCTCCCCGGTGGAGGCGCCCAGGTGCGGGGTGCACACCACCTGGTCGAACTCGAACAGCGGGGAGTCCGTGCAGGGCTCGGAGGAGTAGACGTCCAGACCGGCTCCGGCCACCCGTCCCTCCTTGAGGGCGGAGGCCAGGGCGCTCTCGTCGACGATGCCGCCCCGGGCGGCGTTGACGACGCGCACCGAGGGCTTGACCTTGTGCAGTGCCTCGTCGCCGATCAGGCCCAGGGTCTCGGGGGTCTTCGGCAGGTGGACGGTGATGAAGTCCGAGGTCTCCAGCAGTTCGTCCAGCGTCATCAGCTTGACGCCCATCTGCGCCGCGCGGGCCGGCTGGACGTAGGGGTCGTAGGCCACGACCTTCATCCCGAAGGCCGCCATCCGCTGGGCGACCAGCACGCCGATGCGTCCCAGCCCGACCACACCGAGGGTCTTCTCACTCAGCTCCACACCGGTGTACTTGCTGCGCTTCCACTCACCGTTCTTCAGCGCGGTGTTGGCCTGCGGGATGTTGCGGGCGGTGGCCACCAGCAGCCCGCAGGCGAGTTCGGCGGCGGTCACGATGTTGGAGGTGGGGGCGTTGACGACCATCACCCCGGCCTTGGTGGCCGCGGGTACGTCGACGTTGTCCAGCCCGACCCCCGCGCGGGCCACGACCTTCAGCTTCCCGGCCGCCGCGATCGCCTCGGCGTCCACCTTGGTGGCGCTGCGCACCAGTACGGCGTCCACGTCAGCGATGGCGGTCAGCAACTGGGCGCGGTCGGCCCCGTCGCAGTGGCGGATCTCGAAGTCCGGGCCGAGGGCCTCCACGGTGGCGGGAGAGAGCTCTTCGGCGATGAGTACTACGGGCTTGCTCACGTGGTCTCCAGTAATGGCGGATCTACCCGAGTGTCTCCACGGCCGCGTCCCGACGACCGTGATGGGTGGTGGAGGAAATCGATCCCTGCGCTGGGCAGGGGCAGACGCACGACGCTGTGAGCCTGGACGCGCTTGTCGCTGGCAGTGTATCCACGCGGTCGGCCGGTCAGTCGAGCTTCGGCCAACGGCTACACCCCCGGGCGACCCAAGACCACAGGCCGCCTCGTCCACACCCGTAACCGGTGTGGACGAGGCGGCCTTCCCCGTGGCCGGGGCGTCACACGAACGAGGCGCCGCCGCGTCCGTCAGCTCAGTCGACGTCCTCGTCGACCCAGCTCATCAGCTGGCGCAGCTTGCGGCCGGTGGTCTCCAGCAGGCTGTCCTCGTCGGTCTTCTTGTACTCGTTGTACTTCGGCAGCCCGGCCTCGTACTCCGCCATCCAGTTCCGGGCGAAGGAGCCGTCCTGGATCTCGGCGAGAACGCGCTTCATCTCGGCCTTGGTCTGGTCGTTGATGATCCGCGGGCCGGTGATGTAGTCGCCCCACTCGGCGGTCTCGGAGACCGACCAGCGCATCTTGCCCAGGCCGCCCTCGTACATCAGGTCCACGATCAGCTTCAGCTCGTGAAGGCACTCGAAGTAGGCGATCTCCGGCTGGTAGCCGGCTTCCACCAGCGTCTCGAAACCGGCCTTGACCAGTGCCGAAGCGCCACCGCAGAGCACCGTCTGCTCACCGAAGAGGTCGGTCTCGGTCTCCTCGGTGAAGGTGGTCTTGATGACCCCGGCCCGGGTGCCGCCGATGGCCTTGGCGTAGGCGAGGGCCAGCGGGAAGGCGCCGCCGGTGGCGTCCTGCTCGACCGCGGCGATACAGGGCACCCCGCGCCCCTCCTCGTACTGCCGGCGCACCAGGTGGCCGGGCCCCTTGGGGGCGACCATGCAGACGTCGACGTCGGACGGGGGCTTGATGAAGTCGAAGCGGATGTTGAACCCGTGCCCGAAGAACAGGGCGTCCCCGGCCTTGAGGTGGGGGGCGACGGACTCCTGGTAGACCCGGGCCTGGATGGGGTCCGGGACCAGGATCATGATCACGTCGGCCTCGGCGGAGGCCTCCGCCGGCGTGGTGACCCGCAGGCCCTGCTCCTCGGCCTTGGTACGGGAGGTGGAGCCCTCGTGCAGGCCGACGCGGACGTCCACCCCGGAGTCGCGGAGCGACAGCGCGTGGGCGTGGCCCTGGCTGCCGTAGCCCAGGACCGCCACCTTGCGGTTCTGGATGAGAGAAAGGTCGGCGTCTGCGTCGTAGTACAGCTCGGCCACTGGGGATGTCTCCTTGTTCGGATCGTGCTGTCCTGTCCACCGGGGGACGGGACTGGAGCGGGGTTGGTCTCGTTGGGTGGGCGCGACGCCGGTCAGGCGCTGCGGTCCAGGGCGCGCAGCGAACGGTCGGTGATGGACCGCGCTCCCCGCCCTATGGCGATGGTGCCGGACTGCACCAGCTCCTTGATGCCGTACGGCTCCAGCATCTTGAGCATCGCCTCCAGCTTGTCACTGACGCCGGTGGCCTCGATGGTCACCGCCTCCGGGGAGACGTCGACCGTCTTGGCGCGGAACAGCTGGACGATCTCCACGATCTGGGAGCGCGTCTCGTTGTCCGCGCGGACCTTCACCAGCACCAGTTCACGCTGAATCGCCGACTGGGGTTCCAGCTCCACGATCTTCAGCACGTTCACCAGCTTGTTGAGCTGCTTGGTGACCTGCTCCAGCGGCAGGTCCTCCACGTTCACCACGATGGTGATCCGGGAGATGTCCGGGTGTTCGGTGGTCCCCACGGCGAGGGAGTCGATGTTGAAGCCGCGCCGGGAGAACAGGGCGGTGATCCGTGCCAGGACGCCGGGCTTGTTCTCCACCAGGACGGACAGGGTGTGCTTGGACATGGCTGTTTCTCGCCCCGTTCTCAGTCGTCTTCGCCGTCGCCGAAGTCCGGGCGGACCCCGCGGGCCGCCATGACCTCGTCGTTGGAGGTGCCTGCCGCGACCATCGGCCACACCATGGCGTCCTCGTGGACGATGAAGTCCACCACCACGGGCCGGTCGTTGATGGAGTTGGCCTTCTCGATCACCGAGTCGAGCTGTTCGGGGCTCTCACAGCGGATGCCGACACAGCCCATGGCCTCCGCCAGTTTGACGAAGTCGGGGATGCGGGTGCCCCGGGGTGGCTCCTCGGAGCCCGCGGCGTCGCCGCCGGGGCCGCTGTGCAGCACGGTGTTGGAGTAGCGCTGGTTGTAGAACAGCGTCTGCCACTGGCGCACCATGCCCAGGGCGCCGTTGTTGATGATGGCGACCTTGATCGGGATGTTGTTGAGGGCCGCGGTGACCAGTTCCTGGTTGGTCATCTGGAAGCAGCCGTCCCCGTCGATGGCCCACACCGTACGGTCCGGCTGGCCGGCCTTGGCCCCGAGGGCGGCGGGCACCGCGTACCCCATGGTGCCCAGGCCGCCCGAGTTCAGCCAGGAGGCCGGGGAGTTGTACTCGATGAAGTGGGCGGCCCACATCTGGTGCTGCCCGACCCCGGCCGCGTAGATGGTCCCCTCCGGGGCCAGTTCGCCGATCCGTTGGATCACCTGCTGGGGGGAGAGCGAACCGTCCTCGGGCAGGTCGTAGCCCAGGGGGTAGGTGTCACGCCAGCGGTTGAGCTGGGTCCACCAGGCCTCGTAGCGGCTCTGGGCGGCCTCGCCGGCGTGGCCGGACTCCAACTCCGCCTGGGCGGCCACGATCAGGTCGGCCAACACCTCGCGGGCGTCCCCGACGATCGGCACGTCGGCGGCCCGGTTCTTGCCGATCTCGGCGGGGTCGATGTCGGCGTGGACCACCTTGGCCAGCGGGGCGAAGGACTCCAGCTTGCCGGTCACCCGGTCGTCGAAGCGGGCGCCCAGGGCGACGATCAGGTCGGCCTTCTGTAGTGAAGTGACCGCGGCGACGGAGCCGTGCATCCCGGGCATCCCCAGGTGCTGGGGGTGGTTGTCGGGGAAGGCGCCCAGGGCCATCAAGGTGGTGGTGACCGGGGCTCCGGTCAGCTCGGCGAGGATCCTCAACTCGGCGGTGGCGCCGGCCTTGAGCACCCCGCCGCCCACGTACAGCACCGGCCGGCGGGACTCGCCCAGCAGCCGGGCGGCCTCCCGGATCTGCTTGGAGTGCGGCTTGGTGACAGGCCGGTAGCCGGGCAGGTCCACGTTGGGCGGCCAGCTGAACGTGGTCCGCTGCTGGAGGGCGTCCTTGGCGATGTCCACCAGCACCGGCCCGGGGCGACCGGTGCTGGCGATGTGGAAGGCCTCGGCGATGGTGCGCGGAATGTCGGCCGGGTCGGTGACCAGGAAGTTGTGCTTGGTCACCGGCATACTGATGCCGCAGATGTCGGCTTCCTGGAAGGCGTCGGTACCGATGGCGCTGGCCGCGACCTGTCCGGTGATCGCCACCAGGGGCACGGAGTCCATGTGGGCGTCGGCGATCGGGGTGACCAGGTTGGTGGCTCCGGGGCCCGAGGTGGCCATGCACACCCCCACCCTGCCGGTGGCCTGTGCGTACCCGGTCGCGGCGTGTCCGGCACCCTGCTCGTGTCGCACCAGCACGTGCCGCACCTTGCTGGAGTCCATCATCGGGTCGTAGGCGGGGAGGATCGCACCACCGGGGATGCCGAATACGGTGTCGGCCCCGACCTCCTCAAGGGAACGGATGAGGGACTTGGCGCCCGTCATCTGCTCGTTCTGCGCCGCGGGGTGGACACCACCGCGGGGCCTTGGCTGAGGTCGGGGCGTGGCCCCGGTTGCCTGCTCGGTCATCGGCTTCTCTCTCAAGGAGTGAGGTGTTGACACTCGGTGTTGTCGGGCCAGTATGGCGCCGGTTTGCGCGCCTTGCGCCTGTCGTGGGTGCTTTTGCTCGGGGACGCTGGTGCAACAAAAAACCCCTCGTGCCGGTGGGCAAGCGAGGGGAGCGCGTCGGTGGGGTGCGCGGATCGTGCGGATCCGATCAACCGACGCGCTGACCAATTACGAGTACTAGGGTGCGCATGGGTCAGACCTTCCCTCCGGCCGACCCCGGGTGTCAAGTTGGTGGGATGGGCGTCTCATTATGTGGCCGCTGCCGGGGGAGTTCACTGGTCGCCGGGCCGCCACCGGGGAGTCGGCGACGCCGAAAGGGCGAGGGCCCGGGTGCCGGCGCGGGCACCGGGGAGCCGGACGCCGGCACCGTCACCGGTTGGGAACGCGGCGCCCGCTCGGCCGAGGGCACCGGGTAGACACCCCGCTCCAGGGCTTCGAGGAGCGCCTCCTTCTCCAGGGGTCCGGCGAACGCCACGCCCTGCCCGTGGGTGCAGCCCATGGCGCGCAGGGTGGCCACCTGCTCGGGGTGGTCCACCCCGTCCGCGATGGAGCTGAGCCCCAGGTCGGTGGAGATCTTCAGCAGGCCCGAGGTGATCTTGTGCAGCCGCCCGGACTCCACGATGCCGTCCACCAGGCCCCGGTCCAGCCGGAGTACGTCGATGGGGAGCCGCCTCAGCGCGGCGATGGCGGCGTACCCGCTGCCGAAGGCGTCCAGGGAGACGCTCACCCCCATCCGGCAGAGGGCGGACAGGCGTACCTCCAACTCCTCCAGCGGTATCCGTGGGTCACTGTCGGACAGCTCCAACATCAGTGCCCCGGCGGGGAGTCGATGCCGTTTCAGCAGCTTCTCCACCCCGGCCAGGCTCAGCGTACGGTCGGTGATCCTCCGGGCGGAGATGCGTACCGCGACCGGGACGCGCAGTCCCTTGCGGTACCGCTCGGCCGCCTGCTCCACCGCCTCCTCCAGCAACCAGCGTCCGACCCTCGCGGCGTGGTCGGGGTGCCCGCCCTCGGCCGGGCGGCCGTCGCCCCGGAACAGTTCGGTGGGCGTGAAGAGGTACCCCTGGGGCGTGCGCCACCGCGCCTGCGCCACCAGGTGGGTCACCCGACCGGTGGCCAGTTCCACCACCGGCTGGTGCAGCAGGGCCAACTCCCCGTCGCCCAGCACCCGTTGGAGGGCGGGCATCAGCAGGGTGCGGGTGGGGGCGGGCTCCTGGCGGAGCTGGGCGCTGTAGAGCTTGACGCAGCCCTTGCCGGACTCCTTGGCGCGGTACATCGCCACGTCGGCGTGACGCATCAGGGCGGCCGGGGTGATGCCGGGTTCGGCGAAGGCGACGCCGATCGAGGCGGCCACGCGCAGTTCGGCGCCGTCCACCTGGTACGGCTCGGACAGGCGCACCCGCAGCCGGTCCGCGATCTCCCGGATACGGCGGTCCCGGTCAGGTCCCTCACGGTTGCCGTCGCCCTGGATCAGGGCCGCGAACTCGTCACCTCCGAGTCGGGCGGCGGTGTCCCCGGCGCGCACCGACTCCCGCAGTCGCCGGGCCGCCTGGATGAGCAGTTCGTCGCCGGCCTGGTGTCCGGCGGTGTCGTTGACGGCCTTGAAGCCGTCCAGGTCGATGTAGAGCACGGCGGCCTCACCGTCGCCGCCCCGACGGCCGGTGAGGGCCTGGCCGACCCGTTCGGTGAACAGGGCGCGGTTGGGGAGGTCGGTGAGGGGGTCGTGGGAGGCGTTGTGCTGCAACTGGGCCTGGAGGCGCACCCGTTCGGTGACGTCACGGCTGTTGAAGATGAGCCCGCCACGGTAGCGGTTGATGGTGGACTCGACGTTCAGCCAGCCACCGGAGCCCCGGCGGAAACGGCACTCGATCCGGGTGGAGGGCTCCTCCTGGGGGGAGGCGGCGAGGAACCGGCGGATCTCGTGGAACACCCTGCCGAGGTCCTCGGGGTGGATGAGGGAGGCGAGTTCGGTGCCCACCAGGTCGTCGGCCCGGGTGCCGTAGACCCCGGTGGCAGCCGGTGAGACGTAGCGCAGGACACCGGTGGAGGCGGCGATCATGATGACGTCGCTGGACCCCTGCACCAGTGACCGGAAGTGGTTCTCCTTCTGGGCCAGCTCCTGGGCGAGGGTGATGTTGTCCAGCAGCATGACGCCCTGCCGCACCACCAGGGTGAACACCACGACCCCGCCGACGGCCAGCACCACCGGGTCGGCGGGCCGGCCGGACCAGACGTCGCGCAGCACGCCCAACGAGCAGACGGCGGCGGCCAGATAGGGGGTGAGCGCGGACAGGAAGCCGGTGACCGGACGCACCTGGGCGGCTCCCTCCGGGGACTCCTCTCCCCCGGCCGCGTCCACCGTCCCGGTACGCCGGTCATCGGCAGCCGCCCAGGGGGCGTAGGCCAGCAGCAGGGACGCGGCGAGCCAGCCGGCGTCCAGTAACTGCCCGGTGTGGTACCGCTCCCGCAGCAGGGGCGAGGTGAGCAGGGCGTCGCAGAGGACCGACAGGGCCAACGTCGCGAGGGCCAGGCCCATGGCGGGCCGGCGCTCCGGGGACCGCCGGAAGGTGAGGCCCAGCACCACGGCCACCAGCAGGACCTGGAGCAGGGGGTAGGCGAGGGTGAGGGCGGCCGGCACGACCGAGTCGCCGTTCCATCCGCCGGCGTGGGCGCGGGCGAGGGACCAGGTCAGGGACGCCAGCGAGCCGACGATCAGCAGGGCGTCCAGGCCCAGGCAGAGCCAACCGGCCCGGCTGGTGGGCCTCTTGGCGAGGATCAGCATCCCGACCACGGCGGGCGGCACCGAGGCGAGCAGGCAGAGGTCCACCAGCGGGGGGCGGGCGGTGGGGGCGCCCTGGAGGAGTTCGCCGGCGCCCCACAGGGCCTGTCCGAGGCCCACCAGGATCGAGGACCAGCCGAGGAGCAGCCAGGCCGGCCGCTGGGAGCCGGCGCGGTCGGTACGCGCGTAGCACAGGCAGGAGGCCGCGGCGGTGAGGGCGGCCAGGCCGGGGGCGAGTTCGCTCACCAGCAGGGCGACCGGCAGGGTCCCCCAGCCCAGTGCCGCGCCGGCGGCGTATCCGGCGCAGATCGCCGCGAGTAGCAGGGGCGGAAACGCAGGGGCGGTCTTGGTCATCGGGGACACCTCCCTGGCCACACCGCGACGTTCGGCGGTGCGGCGCGTCGCGCGTATGAGATACGGCAGTTCGTCCACTGATCACGCATTCGCCCGTCGCCCCCCTCGTGTCCTGATTCGCCCCCACCGGGACCATACACCAGGATCGTCACTCAGGGACATAGTTCCAATACATACCGTGACAGCCAAGGGGAATGCGCGTTCTGGGAAGGGAGTTCTGCACCCAACGGCCCCAACGGACCCAGAAACCACGGCAGTTGATCATCGCCATGGTCCAACTGGACGCTCCACTCAGCCCGCTCGGGCCACCGTGTACTCCAACGGCTCCCCCGAAACCCACCGCCACAACTGCGCCCGGACCATGCGCCGCGCCCGGGGCAGGAAGGCCGAACTGGGGCCTCCCACATGGGGCGTGATCAACACTCCGGGCGCCCGCCACAGCGGGTGCCCGGACGGGAGCGGCTCCGGGTCGGTCACGTCCAGCGCCGCACGTAGGCGGCCCCGTGGCCACCGGTCGGGGTCGCCCGACTGCTCGGCCAGCAGCGCCTCGGTGTCGACGACCCCGCCACGCGCCACGTTGACCAACAACGCACCGTCCTTCATCCGGGCCAGGAAGTCGGCGTCCACCAGGTGCCGGGTCTGCTCGGTGAGCGGAGTGCAGACCACCACCACGTCGGCCCGGGGCAGCAACCCGGGCAGGGCGTCCAGGCCGTGGACCGGTCCCCGTGGGCTGGAACGCTCCTTGCGGGCGACACGTAGCACCGAGGAGACCTCAAACGGAACGAGACGGTCCTCCACGGCGCTACCGATGGCGCCATACCCCAGGATCAGTACCGTCCGGTCTGCGAGTGCTGGATGCACGTCGGGCAACCAGACCTCCCGCTCCTGTGCCCGCACGAACTCCGGTACCGCCCGCAGCGAGGCGAGGATCAGGGTCAGGGCCAGCTCGGAGGTACTGGTGTCGTGCACCCCACGGGCGTTGCACAGCAGCGTGCCCGACGGCAACCGGTCGACCGCCGGGGCCACGTGGTCGACACCGGCGGTCAGGGTCTGCACCACGCGCACCCGACTCATCTCGGCCAGGGGGCGCACGGCGACCTCGGGCCCCTTCATGTACGGCACCACGTAGAAACCGCACCGGGCCGGGTCGTCCGGGTAGCCGTCGCCGTTCCAGTACAGGTAGCGGGGCCCCTCCGGGAGTTCCTCGATCTCCTCGGGAGGGATCGGCAACCAGACGTCCGGGGCGGCGGACAGGTCAGCGGACACGGATACGGAGGTCATGGCCAGAGGCTATGCGATGCCTGGCCGGAACACCCGCTACGTTGGAGGCGGTTCGCGGAGGGAGCGGCAACGCGGTGGAGCGCAGGACAATCGGGGCGGGCGCACTGGAGGTGGGCGCGATCGGCCTGGGCTGTATGCCCCTGAGCTGTGGTTACCCCACCACCGCGCCGCGCGGTCGGGAGAGCGCGGTCCGCGCCGTCCACGCCGCCCTGGACCAGGGCAGCACCCTGCTGGACACCGCCGACGCCTACGGCCCGTTCACCAACGAACTGCTGATCGGCCGGGCGCTGCGGGAGCGCCCCCGCGAGGACGCCGTGCTCTCCACCAAGTGCGGGCTACTGATCGGGGAGTCCCACGTGGTCGCCAACGGCCGCCCCAGCTACGTACGTCGGGCCTGCGACGCCTCGCTGCGCCGTCTGGGCACCGACACCATCGACCTCTACCAGCTCCACCGCGTCGACCCCGAGGTCCCCGTCGAGGAGACCTGGGGCGCGATGTCGGAACTGGTCGGGGCCGGCAAGGTACGGGCCCTGGGGCTCTCCGCCGTCGGCGCGCACACCCTCCGCCCCGCCGACCGGGCGGCCGGCCGCTCCCCCGTACCGCGCCGTCCACGCGGCGACGCCGACCGCGCACCGCGCGGCGACGGCGCGTACCGGGGCACCCTGCGCGTACTGGAACGCGTCCAGCAGGTGTTCCCGGTCAGCGCGGTACAGGTCGAACTGTCGGTGTGGGCTCGCGACGCCCTGACCGGGCTCCTCCCCTGGTGCGCCGCCCGGGGCGTGGGCCTGCTGGCCGCGATGCCCCTGGGGCACGGCTTCCTCACCGGGACGCTCACCGTCGGGGGAGGCTTCACCGAGGACGACGTACGCGCCCGGCACCCCCGGTTCACCGCCGAGATGATGGCCGCCAACCAGCCCATCGTGGCCGGACTGCGCCGGGTGGCCACCCGCCACGGCGCGGCCAGCTGCGCCCAGGTCGCGCTGGCCTGGCTGCTGGCCCAGCACCCCGGAGTGGTACCGGTCCCCGGCACCAAGCACGCGGAGTGGGCCGTCCAGAACGCCAGGGCCGCCGAACTGCGGCTCACCGCCGAGGACCTCGCCGAGATCCGCTCCCTGCCGGAACCCCAGGAGTCCTGGGAGTGAGCCCGGTACCCCGGGGCGGGCCCCCTCGTGTGCGCCCCGGACCACGCCTCGCGGCCCACCCCGGGAGAACGGCACCAAAACGGACGGCACCACGTTGACCGAGTGTGTGGCCATCCACCACCGACGAGAGGACTGCACCTTGCGACGCCCCGCCGTGACCACCGCCGTAGCCCTGGCTCTGCTCTGCGCGGCCGGCTGCTCCTCCGACGGTGACGACTCCCCCGGCGACTCCGACGGCTCGCGGTCCCCCCGGGACTCGGCCTCGCCCAGCCGCTCACAGCTTCCGGCCGCCCCCGCGAAGGGCAAGGTCACGGTGGAACGCACGGTGGCCACCGGGCTGAACTCCCCCTGGGGCCTGGCCCCCCTGCCCGACGGCGACCTGCTGGTGTCCTCGCGTGACACCGGCCGTATCCAGCACATCGACGCCAAGAGCGGCAAGAAGACCACCATCGGCTCGGTGCCCGGCGTCGAGGCCGAGGGGGAGGGAGGGCTGCTCGGTCTGGCGGTCTCCCCCACCTTCGCCAAGGACCGGCTGGTGTACGCGTACTTCACCACCGCCTCCGACAACCGCATCGCGCGCATGGTCTACAACGACAAGCGCGACGCCGGAGAACAGCTCGGCGCCCCGGACACCGTGCTGCGGGGCATCCCCAAGGGGTCGATCCACAACGGCGGGCGGATCGCCTTCGGGCCGGACAAGATGCTGTACGCGGGCACCGGGGAGAGCGGCGAGGAGGACCTCTCCCAGGACAAGGACTCGCTGGCCGGCAAGATCCTGCGGATGACCCCGGACGGCGACCCGCCGGGCCACGGCAACCCCGAGAGCGACTCGGTGGTCTACTCCTGGGGCCACCGCAACGTACAGGGGCTGGCCTGGGACCGGGACAAACGGCTGTGGGCCTCGGAGTTCGGCCAGGACACCTGGGACGAGCTCAACGCCATCGAACCCGGCCGCAACTACGGCTGGCCCGAGGTCGAGGGCCGGCAGAAGAAGAAGGGCATGACCCCGCCGGTGGAGCAGTGGAAGACCTCCGAGGCCTCCCCCAGCGGTATCGCGGTCAACAAGGGCTCGGTCTGGATGGCCGGCCTCCGTGGTGAACGGCTGTGGCGCATCCCCCTCCAGGGGCGCACCAGCGCCGCCGACCCCCAGGACTTCCTCCAGGGCGACTACGGCCGACTGCGGACCGTGGTCTCCGCCGGTGAGGGGCACCTGTGGCTGGTCACCAGCGCGACCGACGGCCGGGGCGACCCGGGCCGCAAGGACGACCGCGTCCTCAGGCTGAAGGTGAGCTGAGCGATATCGCCGACCCCTCTCCCGGGCCTAGCGTGTGGACCACCAGCCCGCCGACCCGCGAAGGGGCCCCGCGTGTTCAACCTCATCGAGCAGCTGTTCCAGCCGGGTCGGCGCCACACCGACGACGAACGGCGCCGGCTGGAGCACACCCGGTTCGAGGAGGGCAGCAACCAGGACGGTCGCGGCCCGATAGACCTGGCGTCCGGGCGGGTGGTGGTCCGGCCCCCGGCTCCCCGCCAGGCGGAGGCCGACTGAGGCCGGGCCCCTCGGGGTCACCGGCCCGGTTCCACCTCGGGCACCAGCCGCAGCCGGTGCGCCATCGCCGCCGCCTCGCCCCGGCCGGACACCCCGAGCTTGGCCAGGATGCGGGAGACGTGCACGCTGGCCGTCTTCGGTGAGATGAACAGTTCCTGGGCGATCCGGCGGTTGCTGTGGCCGGCGGCCACCAGGCGCAGCACGTCCCGTTCCCGGCTGGTGAGCCCGAAGGGGTCGCGCTTCGGAGCCGGGGGCTGCGGCGCGGAGGAGGACACCACGATGCCCGCCCGCTCGGCCAACCGCTCGATCTCCGCGCGGAGTTCGTCTGCCCCGAGCCGGCGCGCGCACTCCCAGGCCCGCACCAGCAGTTCGGCGGCCTTCTCCCGTTCCTCGGGGCCCGGCGTCCCGGTCAGCAGGGACTGCGCCCAGCGGCCCCGGGTCTGCGCCAGTTCGACCGGCCGCTCCAGGGGTTCGAAGGCGGCGGCGGCGAAGGCCCAGCCCTCGGCGCTGTCCCGGCCCTCGGCCAGGTCGAGTTCGGCGCGCACCAGCCGGGAGTACCCCTCCCAGACCGGCGCCGGGTGGGGCAGCCGGCGCGCGGCGGTGCCCAGCCGTTCCAGTATCGCGGCCCGCCCGTGGCGGGCGGTCGGCAGATCGCGTACCCGGGCCTCGTGGGCGGCGGCGTTGTAGAGCAGGCGCCAGGCGTACGGGTAGGTGCCGGGGGCGAAACCCTCGTCCAGGCAGGCGTCCAGCAACTCCCGTACCCGCACGGTCTCGTTCCGGCCGGCGGCCAGGGAGAGTTCGAGGTAGCGGACCGGGATGGCGTTCTGCGGTGGGCCCAGCCGGTTGCCCAACGTCCTGCGGGCCTCCTCAGTGGCCGCCTGGAGGGCGTCCAGGTCACCGCGCAGGGAGGCCAGGCTGGCGGAGATGATCAGTACCCGTCCCCGGCTGGCGGGTGACCGTGCCAGGCCGCCGGCGCGGTCCAACAGCCGTGCGGATTCCGCCCAGTTGCCCCGGGCCAGCTCGGACTCGGCCTGGTTGGCCAGCGCGAAGGCACGGAAGTCGGCCCGGCCGTGTTCGGCCGCTCCCCGCTCGGCCCGGGCCGCCGCCTCCACCGCCTCGGTGGAGCGCCCGGCGGTCTCCAGGCCGGAGGAGATGTTGATGTCGGCCCGCACCATCACCCCGTACGCCCGACACTCCTCCGCGCGTTCCCGGGACTTGGCCATCTCGGCCAGGCCGCCGTCCACGTCGCCGGACTGGAGCATCAGGGTGCCCAGGGTGGTGCGGGCCTGGAGTTCGACGGTGGTGGCGTCGACCAACTGGGCGAGTTCCACGGCTTGTTCGGCGGTACGCAGGGCCTCCGGCCCCGGTTGCCGCAGCATCACCCAGGCGGCGACGGCGGAGAGCACTTCGGCGTGGACGGCGGCCGGGGGCCAGCCGGCCACCAGCCGTTCGGCGCGGCGTAGTTCCTCCCGACCGTCTCCCTTGCCCAACTCCTCGGTGAGCCGGGAGCGTTGCACCCAGAACCAGGCGGCCCGCAGGGGCTCGCGGGCGTCGTCCAGCTGGTCCAGGGCCCGGCGGGCGACCAGCAGGGCCCGCTCCAGGTCACCGCTGGTACGGGCGGCGACCACGGTCTCGGCCAGCAGGTCGGCGGCGTCCAGCGCGCCCGGGTCGGGACGGTCACCGTGCGCCGACGGCGGGAAGATCTCGTGCTCCATGGGCGGGAGGTCGACCCGTACGTCCTCGGGCACCTCCTCCCACAGGTCCAGGGCCCGTTCCAGCAGTTGGTGCTGCTCGGCGAAGGCGTGCCGGCGGCGGGCCTGGGTAGCCGCGCGGAGTACGGCGGGCAGGGCCTTGGCGGCGTCCCGGCCGTAGTACCAGTAGTGGGCGAGGCGGGTGGCCCGCTCCTCGCCCCGTACCAGAGCGGGTTCGGCCTCCAGGGCCTGGGCGTAGGCGCGGTTGAGCCGTACCGCCTCACCGGGCAGCAGGTCCTCGCTGACCGCCTCGCGCAGCAGAGCGTGCCGGAAGCGGTAGCCGGTGCCGTCCTCGGTGGGCAGCAGTACGTGGGCGTTGACGGCGGCGCGGAGTGCGGCGCTGCGCTCGTCCTGGGGCAGGCCGCACACCGCGTCCAGCAGTCCGTACTCCACGGTGGAGCCGCCCAGGGCGGCGATCTGGACCACGCGCTGGGCGGGCTCGGGCAGGGCCTCCACCCGCACCAGCAGCAGGTCGCGCAGGGACTCGCTGATGCCGCAGTCGCCGCCGTTGGTGGTCAGCTCCTCCACCAGGAAGGGGTTGCCCTCGGAACGGGCGAAGACCCGTTCGGCCAGCTCCCGTTCGGCCCGGGCCACCCCCTGGATGCCGGCGACCTGGGCGTGTACCTCCTCGCGGGCGAGGCGGCCCAGCTCGATCCGGCGGACCACCCGCAGCCGGTCCTGCTCCGCGAGGAAGGGGCGCAGGGGGTGGCGGCGGTGGATGTCGTCGCTGCGGTAGGTGCCCAGCAGCACGATGCGGGCGTTCTGTAGGGAGCGGTTCAGGTACCCGAGCAGTTCCCGGGTGGAGCGGTCCGCCCAGTGCAGGTCCTCGATGGCCAGCACGATGGTCCGTTCCCGGGCCAGACGCTCCAGCAACTGGGCGGTCAGCTCGAAGAGCCGGGCCCGCCCGTCCTCCTCCTCGGAGGGGTCGGCCACCGCCCCGTCCTCGCCGATGGCCAGGTCGGGCAGCAACCGGGCCAGTTCGGTCTCCCGCCCGGCGAGGGCCTCGGTGAGTTCCTCGACGGTCAGGGCGTGGCGCAGGGCCCTCAGCGCGGTCGCGAAGGGGGCGAACGGCAAGCCGTCCGCCCCGAGTTCGACACAACCGCCGACGGCGGTCAACGCTCCGGCCGCCCGCGCGGCGGTCAGGAACTCCTCCAGCAGCCGGGTCTTCCCCACTCCGGCCTCACCGCCGAGCAGCACCGCCTGGGGCCGGCCCTCTCCGGCCTGTTCCAGTACGCCGGTGAGCTGTCGCAACTCCCGGGCACGGCCTACGAACACGGGCGAGATGAGGTTGTTGACCACGCTGTTGGACACACGCCCCAGCATGTCACCCCGGGGCGCCGTCTGGTGAGGGGTGGACGGCGCCCGGTTCGGACCACGGTCAGGCGACGGTTCGGGCCGCCTCAGGCGGCGCGGACCCAGCGAGCGCGCTGATCGCGGCGCGAGGCGCTGAGTTCCTGGGTGCCGCGGGTCTCGCGGCGGCCCAGCTGGGCCTTCCGGGCGCGGCGGTACTCGCTGGCCTCGCGGCGCAGCTGCTGCATGTGGTGCCCCGCGTACTCGTACGCGAACATCGTTGGCTTCTCCTTGGCTTGTGTGCCGATTGGCTTGTCTGCCGACTTCCCTTGACAACCTCCACTCTGCTCGCTGAGGCGGGGTCCCGGCATCGGGCGACTGACGTGTTGTGCGGTCCGGGTGGGCTTAGTCCTATGGCCCGGGTCACTGCGTCCCGGGCCATAGGGCCTTACTCGTAAGGCCCGGATACCTTAGGCGTCTTACGAGGCCTTACCCGAGCACCCAAGGCGTATGACGCAGTTCACCTTGGCTTCCAAGGTCCACCCCTTCCCGTTGTTCGTCAGCCCCCGGAGCGGGCCGGGGCGCCGGACGGTGGCCCGCTCACCGGGGAGAGCCCTCGCCGGCGCGCAGAGCCTCCAGGACGGGCCCGTACATACCGGACCTGATGGCGCCGACCGTGGGGCCGGCCCGGTCGACCAGCGAGGTGGCGACCTCCACGGCCACCTCCAGGACGGCCCCCTCCTCGGCGGTACGGTCGACGATCCCGTCCGCCAACGCCTGGTGACCGCCGTACCTGCGGGCGGTGACCATCGCCTCGTGCGCCACCCGTGGAGCGAGCCGGGACCGGATGAGGGCGGACATCCCCGGGGTGAAGGGGATGCCGAGGGTGGCCTCCGGCAGACACCAGTAGCCCCGGTCGCCCCGCATCACCCGCAGGTCGTGCGCCAACGAGAGCATGGCGCCGGCCGCGAAGGCGTGCCCCTGGAGGGCCGCCACGCTCACCATCGGGAGCGTCAGGAACCGCGCGAACAGGGCCTGCACGCTCGCCACGTACTCCTCCCGCCGTTCCGGGTGGGCCAGCACCCAGTCCAGGTCCAGCCCGTTGGAGAAGAACTTCCCGCTCGCGGCGGTGACCAGGGCGCGCGGCCCCTCGGCGGCCTCCACCTCGTCGAGCAGCGCGTTCACCGTGGCGAGCCAGTCCGGGTGGAAGCGGTTCTCGCCCTCGCCGAGGCGCAGGACGTACACCGGACCGTGCCGGTCGAGAACGGGCATGGGCAGCCGCCTTTCGGTACGGGACGCCGGGGGTTCACAGGAGGTCATCGGGGGTTCGCCGACGGCGGGTCGGCCGGCCCGGACACCTCGGCGAAGGCGTTCGCCAGCAGGTCGCGGATCTCGGCGGCCGTGTCGTCCAGCGGAGCCACGCTCCGCTCCGCCCGGCACACCAGAACGGCACCCTCCACGGAGGTGACCACCAGGGTGGCCAGCCGGCGCCCCCGCTCCGGGGTGAGGCCGTGGCGTACGAAGAGGCCCCCCAGGGTCTCGCGCCAGAGGGCGAAGAACTCCCCGGCGGACCGGGCCAGTTGGGGGGCCTCCTCGTTGACCTCCACCGCGACGGCGGCCAGCGAGCAGCCCGCCTGGAAGTCGCTGCCCAGCAGCCGCTGGCGCCACATCTCCAGGAAGTCGTCCACCGCGCCACGGGGGTCACCCTGGCTGGCGGCCTCCTCGATCAGCCCGGAGACCGAGGTGCCGACATGCCGTACGGCCTCCTCGACCAACTGCGCCCGCCCTCCGGGGAAGTGGTGGTAGACGGAGCCCCTGGGCGCCTGGCTGTGCGCCAGCACGCGGTCGACGCTGGTGGCGCTGGCGCCGTGCCGCCGCAGCAGTTCGACGGTGCTCTCGATCATCCGTTGCCGACTGTCGCTCTTGCGGGGGCTCATGGCCACCTCGCGTCGACCCGGGAGCCCGGGCGGTGGCCCCGTGCGGCGTTCACCATGACCTGTTCCTCCTCCTGTGCGGCGGTCGGGACAGCGTTCCGACCAGCCGACTGGTGAGCGATTATGTTCTATGGCATAGTACATGGACATCGGGTCACGCTCCCCGGTCTCCACAGCCGGTCCGCGTGGACTACGCGTCTCGGGGGTGGCGTAGTACACGCGGACCTCCCCCTCCAACTCCCGGCCACACGCGCCCACTTCAGCGGCGCAGGCCCACCGAAGCGGTACGAGGGACCGGGCACCGACCACGCCATGGACAGCAGCACCCCGGCGTCACCGGACGAGGGCGCGCCCGCTCCTCCCCGTCGACCTCCTCGGGGGTGACCGCTCCCCGCGCCGTCGGCGCCCCGTCCAGGGGCGGCAGGCCGCTCGAGGCACTCACCCGAGGAACGCCCCGCCGAGGTCACGGCGCCGTGGCACGCGGCGGGTGCGCCGACCGGGGCGCTGGGGCGCGAGGCGGTGGGACGGTCGCGGCGCGGGGAGGTCGTCAGCGCGGGAGGCGGGGATACGGCCGCGCTCCGTGGGCGGGTGAGGCGTCAGACGACGCCGAACGCACCGCGCCGGTGACGGGAGTTGGCGGCCCGACCGGCCACCGGACCGTAGCCCGGAGGTGTCGTCCGGTCCGACGTCGGCGCCCCACCTCAGCCGGCGAGGCGGCCCCTCTGGCCGGGCCGTAGAGGGTGGTCGCCACAGGGGCCGGGGGCCCGGTGAGGCCGCTGGGTACGTCCAGCTGGGGCGGGCCGGACCAGCTCGCCTCCGCCCCGGCAGTCTCCAACCATGCGGTGCCGAACCCGTACCGGTACGCCACGGTCGGTCGACGCCCGCACGTTCACGGTCCGCCGTAGGGCACACCGGGGGGCAGCCGCCGGGTGGCCGCCCGGCTGGTCGAGGAACACGGGGTGCGCTGTGTCGGGGTGCCCAAGACCATCGCCAACGACCTGTCGGCCACCGCCGTACCTCGGGCAGAGGTGGCCGTACGCAGGTGGTCCGGGCCGGCTCCACGGCCGCCGTCAACGGAGGCGGACCCCGCCTCGGCAGGGGTGCCCGTACGAGTACGGGCACCGGTCGGCGAAGGACCTCGGTGAACGCGTACGGGGGGCACCGCACGCCCCGGGGACGGTGCCCCCGCACGAACGTGGGGAGGGCGGTCCGGGTCCCGGACCGCCCTCCCCACCTGGTGTTCCCTTGAGCCGGAGCGACTCACGCGCCGACGCCGCGTGGCTGGCCCCTCCGCCTCGGGGCGCCGGACCCCCTCGCTGGTCCGGCGGTTGCGAGGAAGGTCCCTACCAGGGCGCCTGGTAGGGACCGCTGGGAAGTCGCGTACCCCGGCGCCGTGCCTCACCGCGTGATGGTCACCGATGCTCCGCATCGGGTTCCTCCACGACGACGGCGCCGGAACGAGCGCCGGCCTCACAGGGTCCGAACGGCACGCCCAGGGTGTGCCGTTCGGATCCCCACGAGGCTGGTGTGCGGTGTCACCGCGCGTACCGCGCTGGGTCACGTGGGTCACGTGGGTCACGTGGGTCACGTGGGTCGCGGTGGTCACGTTGTCGTCGTGAGTCGCGCTCCACGACACCGGAACGCGCTCACTCGGCTCCAGGAACCGAACGACGCCCCTAGCCCTCCACGCCGAGCTTCTCCAGGATCAGCTCACGTACCCGGGCGGCGTCCGCCTGACCACGGGTGGCCTTCATGACGGCACCGACCAGGGCACCGGCGGCCTGCACCTTGCCCCCACGGATCTTCTCCACGATGGCGGCGTTGCCCTCGATCGCCTCGTCCACGGCCGCGCCCAGCGCGCCGTCGTCGGAGACCACCTTGAGACCGCGCTTGTCCACGACCTCGTCGGGGGTGCCCTCACCGGCCAGTACGCCCTCGATGGTCTGGCGGGCGAGCTTGTCGTTGAGCGACCCCTCGGCCACCAGCTCACACACCCGGGCGACCTGCTCGGCGGTGATGGGGAGCGCGGACAGCTCCACGCCCTCCTCGTTGGCGCGGCGGGCCAACTCGCCCATCCACCACTTGCGGGCCTGGTCCGAGGGCGCCCCGGCGTCGATGGTCGCCGTGATCAGCCCCACCGCGCCGGCGTTGAGCACCGACTGCATCTCGTGCTGGGAGATGCCCCACTCCTCACGGAGCCGGTGGCGGCGCACCATCGGCAACTCGGGCAGTCCCGCGCGGAGTTGCTCCACCCACTCCCGGGAGGGGGCGACCGGCACCAGGTCCGGCTCGGGGAAGTAGCGGTAGTCCTCCGCCTCCTCCTTGACCCGGCCGGAGGTGGTGGAGCCGTTCTCCTCGTGGAAGTGCCGGGTCTCCTGGACGACGGTCCCGCCGGCGTCCAGGAGAGCGGCGTGGCGCTGGATCTCGAAGCGTGCGGCACGCTCCACGCTGCGCAGGGAGTTGACGTTCTTGGTCTCGGAGCGGGTACCGAAACGCTCGGTCCCCTGGGGGCGCAGCGACAGGTTGACGTCGCAGCGCATCTGGCCCATCTCCATGCGGGCCTCGGAGACCCCCAACGCCCTGATCAGCTCGCGGAGTTCCGCCACGTACGCCTTGGCCACCTCGGGGGCGCGGGCCCCCGCCCCGACGATGGGCTTGGTGACGATCTCGATCAGCGGAATGCCGGCCCGGTTGTAGTCCAGCAACGAGTGCGAGGCGCCGTGGATGCGTCCGGTCGCCCCACCGACGTGGGTGGACTTGCCGGTGTCCTCCTCCATGTGGGCCCGCTCGATGTCCACCCGGAAGACCTCCCCGTCCTCCAGTTGGACGTCCAGATAGCCGTTGAAGGCGATCGGCTCGTCGTACTGGGAGGTCTGGAAGTTCTTCGGCATGTCCGGGTAGAAGTAGTTCTTCCGGGCGAAGCGGCACCACTCGGCGATCTCGCAGTGCAGGGCCAGACCGATCTTGATGGCTGACTCCACGCCGGTCTCGTTGACGACCGGGAGGGCGCCGGGCAGCCCCAGACAGGTGGGGCAGGTCTGGGAGTTGGCGTCGGCTCCCAGGGTGGTGGAGCAGCCGCAGAACATCTTGGTGCGGGTGCCCAGTTCGACATGGACCTCAAGGCCCATCACGGGATCGTAGGAGGCCAACGCGTCCTCGTACGAAACCAGTTCGGTGACGGTCACGAATCTTGCCCCTCAGTCCTCAGTCGTCGGCGAGGACGTCGTCCACGTCCAGCCGCCGCAGCTCACGCACCAGCAGGGCGACCCCGGTCAACACGGAGGCCGCGGAGATGGCGCTGTCCAGCAGGCGCAGCGTGTCGTTCTCCTCGCGGGCCTTCTTCATCTGCTTGACCACGCTGATGGTGCCGAACAGCGTGGTGCCGATCGACAGGTACAGTCCCGGCTTGCTCTTCGAGAAGCCCTTGGCCTTGTCCAACTTCGCGCTCGTACTCACAACGACGGAGCCTCCTCCAGGATCGGGTGCCCCCAACGTGCCTGGAACGCGGCCTCCACGGCCGCACCAACACGGTAGAGCCGGTCGTCTGCCATGGCGGGGGCGACGATCTGCAGCCCCACCGGTAGTCCGTCCTCGTCGGCCAGGCCGCAGGGCAGCGACATGGCGGCGTTCCCGGCCAGGTTGGACGGGATGGTGCACAGGTCGGCGAGATACATCGCCATCGGGTCGTCGGCCCGCTCCCCCAACGGGAAGGCGGTGGTCGGGGTGGTCGGGGAGATCAGCACGTCCACGTCCCCGAAGGCCCGCCCGAAGTCGCGGGTGATCAGGGTCCGCACCTTCTGGGCCGAACCGTAGTACGCGTCGTAGTAGCCGGAGCTGAGGGCGTAGGTCCCCAGCATCACGCGCCGCTTGACCTCGGCTCCGAACCCGGCCTCACGGGTGCGGGCGGTGACCTCCTCGGCGGAGGCGGATCCGTCGTCGCCCACCCGCAGCCCGTACCGCATGGCGTCGAAGCGGGCCAGGTTGGAGGAGCACTCGCTGGGCGCGATGAGGTAGTAGGCGGGCAGCGCCTTGGTGAAGCTCGGGCAGGAGACCTCCACGACCTCGGCGCCCAGCTCCCGCAGCAGTTCCACCGAGTCCGCGAAACGGCGCATCACGCCGTCCTGGTACCCCTCGCCGGCGAACTCCTTGACGATGCCCACCCGCAGGCCGCGCACGTCGCCGTGACGCGCGGCGCTCACCACGTCCGGCACCGGCTCGGTGATGGAGGTGGAGTCCATCGGGTCGTGGCCGGCGATCACCGAGTGCAGCAGCGCGGCGTCCAGCACCGTACGACCACAGGGTCCGCCCTGGTCCAGGGAGGAGGAGAAGGCGACCATGCCGTACCGCGAGACACCGCCGTAGGTGGGCTTCACGCCGACCGTGCCGGTGACCGCGGCGGGCTGCCGGATCGAGCCGCCGGTGTCCGTCCCGATCGCCAACGGCGCCTGGAAGGAGGCCAGCGCGGCGGCCGAGCCGCCACCCGAGCCGCCCGGGATCCGGGTGAGGTCCCACGGGTTGCCGGTCGGGCCGTAGGCGCTGTTCTCGGTGGAGGAGCCCATGGCGAACTCGTCCATGTTGGTCTTGCCGAGGACCACCACGTCGGCGTCCCGCAACCTGCGGGTGACCGTCGCGTCGTACGGGGGGATCCAGCCCTCCAGGATCTTCGACCCCACGGTGGTGGGGATCCCCTTGGTGGTGAAGATGTCCTTCAGGGCCAGCGGTACGCCGGCCAGAGGGCCCAACTCCTCGCCACGGGCCCGCTTCTCGTCCACCGCCCGCGCCTGGGCCAGCGCCCCCTCACGGTCGACGTGGAGGAAGGCGTGCACCTTCTCGTCCACGGCGTCGATCCGCGCCAGGTGGGCCTCGGTGACCTCCACCGCGCTCACCTCGCCGGTCGCGATGGCCCGCGCCGTCGTCGCGGCGTCCCGCTTCGTCAGCTCGCTCATGTCGGTCACTCCTCCCCCAGGATCTGCGGCACCTTGAAGCGCTGCTGCTCCTGCGCCGGGGCGCCGGAGAGCGCCTGCTCGGGAGTGAGCGACGGACGGACCTCGTCCGCGCGCATCACATTGGTCAGCGGCAGGGGGTGCGAGGTCGGCGGTACGTCCTCGTCGGCGACCTCGGAGACGGCGGCTACCGCTCCGATGATCTGGTCCAACTGGCCCGCGAAGTGATCGAGTTCTTCGACGGACAGCTCCAGACGCGCCAGCCGGGCGAGGTGGGATACCTCCTCGCGCGTGATGCCAGGCATTCAGCGATCCTCAGGGTGGGTGATGGTCTTGTCCCGGCCAATCCTATGGCTCCCGGGGGGTGGTCCGTGCAGGGACGACCGCCCACCCGGCCGGCGCCCCGCTCCGAGGGAGCCGGAGGTCCACGTCACGGGGGCGGTACGGGAGGCCCCGGGGCGCCGGCCCGACGCGGTGGGCAAGGCCGCTACGGACCCGCGTCGCGGGGGTGGGCCCGGCACGCGGGTTCGGCGCTCGCCCGGGGCCACCGGGCGTGGGGCGGGCGGGCGTGGGGCGGGCGGGGCACCCGGTCCACGGTGCGCCGTCGGAGCGGGGCGCCGGAGACGGGGTACGGCGCACCGTCGGCGCCGGCCCACCCTCGGGCGAGCCACTGCGCCTGGACGAGCACGCGACGAGCCGCGGCTCGTGGATGGGCACCGGGAGGGGCGGGGCACCGGAGACGGGGTACGGACTGCTACCGAACCCGGACCACGAGGTACGCCGCACCGTCGGAGCGGGGCACGGGGAACCAACGGGGCCTGGGGCCAAGCGGGCCAGGGAAATCAGGGCCGGGGGCCGGCGCCCCGAGGGAGGCCGGGTTGACGCCCGGGGGCGCCTGGTGCACGTCGGGGAGACCTGGCCCGCGCTCCCGGTGGGCGCCCGCCGTGGTTACTGCACCGGTTGGCCCGAGGGGCGACCGACATCCTGGTCGGTGTCCTTGCCGACCCCGCCCGGGGTCGAGCGGGACCGTTTGCCCCGTCGGCGCCCCTGGCCACCGGAGCTTCGGGGAGTGGTCGGCGGCCCCTGGGGCAGAGCCGCCGCCGCGGCGGAACGGGCCGCCCCGTTGCCCGGCCGCGCCTGGCGCGGGGGCCCGGGCCCTCCGGTGCCGCCACCCAGCGGTGAACTGTCCCTGGCTCCGAGCCAGGCGGTGGTCTCCTCCGGCGGCATGGCCGCCGCCACCAGCCAGCCCTGCACCGCGTCGCAGCCCAGGTCCCGCAGCCGTTCCCAGGTCTCGTCGTCCTCCACTCCCTCCGCGACCACCAGCAGCCCGAGGGAGTGGGCCAGGTCCACGGTGCAGCGCACGATCTCGGCGTCCTCGGCGTCCACCGCCAGCCGGGCCACGAAGGAGCGGTCGATCTTCAACTCGCTGACCGGGAGTCGGCGGAGGTGGACCAGGGAGGAGTAGCCGGTGCCGAAGTCGTCCAGCGACATCTTCACCCCGTGCCCGGCGAGCCCGGCGAGGGTGTCGGCGGCCTGCTGGGGGTCCTCCAGCAGCACATGCTCGGTGATCTCCAACTGGAGGGAGGCCGGCGGCACTCCGTGGCGGGCGAGCCGCGCGGCCACGGCTCCGGCGAACCCGGGGCTGTGGACGTCCCGGGGCGAGACGTTGACCGCGACCGGGACCGTCAGCCCCTGGGAACGCCAGCGGGCGACCTGGCCCAGTGCCGTCTCCAGGACGTACTCGGTCAGGCGGGGCATCAGCCCCGAGGTCTCCGCGATGTCGATGAACTCGTCAGGTGGAACCTTTCCGCGTTCGGGGTGGACCCACCGCACCAGCGCCTCCAGGCCGGAGACCACTCCGTCGAAGCCGACCTTGGGCTGGTAGTGCAGCTCGACCTCGCCGGCGTCCAGGGCCGTGCGCAGGTCCGCCAACAGGCCCAGCCGGTCGGGGGTGTTGACGTCCCGGGTGGCCTCGTACACCTCCACACCGGTGCGGTCCCGCTTCGCCTCGTACATGGCCACGTCGGCCCGACGCAGCAGTCCCTCGGCCTCGCGGGCGTGGTCGGGGTAGACGGCCACTCCGGCGCTGGCCTCCAGCACCAGGGTCAGCCCGTCCAGGTCGAGGGGGGAGCCCAGGGCAGCCACCAGTTCGCGGGCCACCCGCTGGGCGCTGGTGGTGGAGCCGGTGACCGGCAGCAGGACCGCGAACTCGTCGCCGCCCAGCCGGGCCGCCTCGGCGCCCCGGGGCAGCGCCTCGGTCAGCCGCTCGGCGATGTGGAGCAGCAACCGGTCCCCCGCCAGGTGGCCCAGGGTGTCGTTGACCGACCGGAACCGGTCCAGGTCGATCAGTACCAGTGCCGAACGCCCACGGTCCCGCTCCGCGTCGTCCAGGGCGGACCAGGCGCGCTCCAACAGCCACTGGCGGTTGGGCAACCCGGTCAGGGGGTCCCGGAGTTGCTCCTCGGCACGGGCCCGGGCGATCCACAGGGTGGAGTCGAGGGTGATCAGCGGTACGGCGAACAGCGGCAGCATCACCGGCACATGGCTGGCCACCGCCACGACCAGCGGGGACAGCCCCAACAGGGCGCCGCCCACCAGTCCGTGACGCACTATCGCCGCGCGGGTCAGCGTGGGCCGCCCCCGCCGGGTGACCACCAGGCAGTACCAGAACAGCAGGCGGGTGACCACCAGGTAGCAGCCGACCGCCACCAGTACGGCGAGCACGGCCCGGTGGTCCCAGGAACCGGTGTGCCAGGGCCGCTCCACGGAGGGGTGGACCGAACAGGCCGCGAGCGACAGGGAGGCCGCACCCAACCCGAGGAGGTCGATGGCGCCGTGCACCACCGCCTGCCTCCAGGGCTCACGTCGGGCGGCGGCCACCAACAGCACCACGGCGAGGCTGACCAGACAGGCCGGCACCCAGCCGTACAGCAGGAGGATGGCCGTGGTGAGGGCGGCACCCGATCCGGTGGCGCCCCACCATCTGCCGCGCCCCAGGGCCACCAGGTGGCCGACCACGATTCCCGTGAGGAGAGCGAAGCCCCAGCCGGGTGTGGCGTTGGGGAAGAGGGCACGCCCCTCCAGCACCAGGCGCCACACACTGACGCCCAGGAGGAGAGCGGCGGTGGATACCACCACCACCGAGAGCCCTGGTATCCGTAGTGCGGTGATCCTCTGCAGCCGGGAGGGCTCCTCGGCGCTTTGGTTGTGCCGCATTCTTGTCCCTCTCACAAGCCCTCAGTGCCCACGCGGCGGCACGCTCACACGATTCCACAGTAGGTTGCATGAACGGCCCGGGCCGTTGAACGGCTGAAGCGGGCACGGAAATACAGGGCCGTAACCCTTCTCGACCCTTGTGACAAAGGGACCGCCAAGACGGTCGGCTGACGTCTACTCAGCAGGTGAGAGCGCTGCCTCCCGAGCCGCGTCCGGGCCTTCCGCGAGAAGAATGGACAGCCCTTCGTCGTCAAGAATCGGCACTTTGTGCTGAACGGCTTTGTCGTACTTCGATCCGGGGTTTTCTCCGGCGACCACAAAGCCGGTCTTCTTTGACACCGATCCGGTGACCTTTGCTCCGAGGTTCTGCAGGGCCTCCTTGGCGGCGTCCCGGGTGTACGAGGCGAGAGTGCCGGTCACCACCACCGTCAGCCCCTCCAACGGCCTGGGCCCGGACTCCTCGGCGCGGTCGTCGACCATCCGCACTCCGGCCGCGCGCCACCGCTCGATGATCCGCTGGTGCCATTCCTGGGCGAACCAGTCCTTCACCGAGGCGGCGATGGTCGGACCGACCCCCTCGGTCGCCGCCAACTCCTCCTCGGCCGCCTCGGCGATACGGTCCAGGGAACCGAACTCCCGGGCCAGCGCCTCGGCCGCGACCGGCCCCACGTGGCGAATGGACAGTCCGGTCAACACCCGGGCCAGCGGACGCTTCTTGGCCTCCTCGATCCGCTCCAGCATGGCCACCGCGTTCTTCTTCGGCTCGCCCTTCTGGTTGGCGAAGAAGGAGACGACCTTGGGCTCACCGGTCTGTGGGTCCCGCTTGGGCAGACCGGAGTCGGGGTCCAGCACGTACGACCTGATGGGCAGCAGTTCCTCGATCGTCAGGTCGAAGAGGCCGGACTCGTCGGACAGCGGCGGCCGGGCCGGCTCCAGGGGCTGGGTGAGGGCGGTCGCGGCCACGTAGCCGAAGTGCTCGATGTCCAGCGCCTTCCGCCCGGCGAGGTAGTACAGCCGCTCCCTCAACTGGGCGGGACAGGAACGGGCGTTGGGGCACCGCACATCGATGTCGCCCTCCTTCATCGGCCGCAGGGCGGTACCGCAGTCCGGGCAGTGCGTGGGCATCTCGAACTCCCGCTCGGAGCCGTCCCGCAGGTCCACCACCGGGCCCATGATCTCCGGGATGACGTCACCGGCCTTGCGGAGCACCACGGTGTCGCCGATCAGCACGCCCTTGGTCCTGACCACCTCCTGGTTGTGCAGGGTGGCGAACTCGACCTCGGAACCGGCCACCGTCACCGGCTCCACCACCGCGTACGGGGTGACCCGGCCGGTGCGTCCCACCCCGACCCGGATGTCCAGCAGCTTGCTGTTGACCTCCTCGGGCGGGTACTTCCAGGCGATCGCCCAGCGCGGGGCACGCGAGGTGGAGCCCAGCCGCCCCTGGAGGGGGATCTCGTCGAGCTTCACCACCACCCCGTCGATCTCGTGCTCCACGGAGTGCCGGTTGTCGCCGAACTCCTCGATGAAACCGCGCACCTCCTCCAGGGAGTCGACCACCCGGTAGTGCCGCGAGGTGGGCAGGCCCCACCGGCGCAGCAGCTCGTACGCCTGGGACAGGCGCTCCAACTCCAGCCCCTCCAGGGCCCCGATGCCGTGCACCACCATGCCCAGCGGGCGCCGCGCGGTCACCCGGGGGTCCTTCTGGCGCAGCGAACCGGCCGCCGCGTTCCTCGGGTTGGCGAACGGCGGCTTGCCCTCCGCGACCAGTCCGGCGTTCAGCTCCTCGAACCGCTCCCTGGCGAAGAACACCTCGCCCCGCACCTCGACCAGGCCGGGCAGCTCCTCGCCGTGCAGCCGCTCGGGGACGTCCGCCAGGGTGCGCACGTTGGGGGTGATGTCCTCGCCGGTACGCCCGTCACCACGGGTGGCGGCGCGGACCAGCCGGCCGTGCTCGTAGGTGAGGTTGACCGCGAGGCCGTCGACCTTCAGCTCGCACAGGAAGTGGTGCTCGATGCCCTCCAGCTCACGGGCGATCCGGTCGCCCCAGGCGGACAGCTCCTCGGCGTCGAAGGCGTTGTCCAGGGAGAGCATCCGCTGCGCGTGGGCGACCTCGGTGAACTCGGTCTCGTAGGCCACGGCGACCTTCTGGGTCGGCGAGTCCGGGGTGCGCAGCTCGGGGTGGCGCTCCTCCAGTGCCTCCAACTCCCGCAGCAGCCGGTCGAACTCGGCGTCGCTGACCACGGGGGCGTCCTTGACGTAGTAGCGGAAGCGGTGCTCCTCGACCTCCTCGGAGAGCCTCGCGTGCGCCTCACGCGCCTCGGAGGGCACCGTCATCTCCTCTTCGCCTGCCACCGTCGGTCCTCCCGTTCCCGTAAACCGTCACTCAGGGTTGTCCGCGAGCGATTCCGCCGCCCGGAGGCAGTGGGCCAGCGCCGCCCGTGCGTAGGCCGGGGAGGCACCCGCCAGGCCGCAGGTGGGGGTGATCACCACCGACTCCGCGAGGAGTCCCGGTGAGAAGCCCAACCTGCGCCACAGCGACCGAACACCCCCGACGTTACTCGCCGGGTCTGACAATGCCGCCGGATCCGAGCCGGACGCCGGCACCACACCGGCGAACAGCGAGACGCCCGCGTCGATCGCCTCGGCGACCGCCTCGTACTCACGCTCAGTGAGCAGCGACAGGTCCAGCGACACGGCGTCCGCCCCACCGGCCCGCAGCGACCCGACCGGCACTCCGGGCGCGCAGCAGTGCACCACCAGGGGTTCGGGGAAACCCTCCCGCAGTCGCCGCAGCGTCGACTCCACCACCGCGCGGTCCACCGGGGCGTGGGTCCGCAGTTTGCTGGCCGTCCGCACCCGGCCGGCCAGCACCGAGGGCAGGGAGGGCTCGTCCAGTTGCACCACCAGTCGTGCCCGGGGGAAGCGGCGCCGCAGCTCCGCCAGGTGTGCCCCGAGCCCCTCGGCGAGCGACTCGGCCAGGTAGCGGCAGGCGCCGGGGTCCCCGAGCATCGCCTCGCCACCGCGCCGTTCCAGGGCCGCGGCCAGGGTCCAGGGGCCGACCACGGAGACCTTGAGGGCGCCCGTACGGTCCTGGGAGAACTCCTCCAGGGCGTCCAGGTCCTCCCGCATCCACGCCCGGGCCCTCCTGGTGTCCCGGCCGGCACGGTCGGTCACCCGCCAGCCGCTGGGTTCCACGGCCGCGTACAGCTCGGCCAGCAGCCCCACGGTGCGGCCGATCATGTCCGCTCCGGGCCCCCGGGCGGGCAGTTCCGGCAGGGCGGGCAGGGCGTCAAGGGTCCCTAGTACGGTCCGGGCGGCCTCACGGGCGTCGGTGCCCGGCATGGAGCCCACCCCGGTGGCGGCGGCGGTGCCCCACGGTTCACTGTTCTTCTCACTCACCCGGGCAGGGTACGGCCAGCCCGGCCCACGACCCCGACAAGCCCCTGCCGGGGCCGGTACGGGGCCGGGGGCGGGAGGGGCTCACCGCGGGCTGGGGCGTACCGACAGGTCGGTGATCTCGGTGCCCACCGGCAGGTCCAGGGCGGTCAGCACGGTCCGGGCGACGGACTCGGGGGTGACCCAGCGGGAGGCGTCGTACTCCCGGCCCTCCTGCTGGTGCACCTTGGCCTGCATGGGGGTGGCGGTACGGCCCGGGTAGACGGAGGTGACACGCAGCCCGTGCTCGCCCTCCTCGGCCCGGAGGGCGTCAGCCAGCGCCTTGAGGCCGTGCTTGCTGGCGGCGTAGGCGGCCCACTGGGGGTTGGCCCGCAGGCCGGCCCCCGAGTTGACGAACACCACGTGCCCCCGGGCCAGGCGGAGTTGGGGCAGCAGCAGGCGGGTCAGTTCGGCCGGGGCGACCAGGTTGGCGGCGAGGGTCTGGTCCCACACCTTGGGGGTCAGCTCGGCGACGGTACCCAGGTCGACGACCCCGGCGACATGGAGCAGCGAGTCGACCCGCTCGGGCAGGCTCTGGTGGCTGAACGCCCAGGAGAGCCGGGCGGGTTCGGCGAGGTCCCCGACCAGGGTGTGGGCGCCGGGGTACTCCTCGGCCAGTTGCCTGGCGCGTCCGGCGTCCCGGGCGACCAGCCACAACTCGTCGCCGCGCGCCAGGAGTTCGCGGGTGACGGCGGCGCCGATGCCGGAGCCGGCGCCGGTGATCACGTGGGTGCTCATGGTTGGGGGCTGCCCTCCAGTTGTCGCAGGGCCTGGGCCCCGGTGTCGGCGAAGCTGACCAGTTCGGTCAGGGGCAGCGGCAGGAAGCCCTCGGCCTCCATCCGGGTCAGCTGGTCCCGCAGACCGTCGTAGAAACCGGCGGTGTTGAGGATCACCACGGGCTTGGTGTGCATCCGGTGCTTCTTGAGTTCGAGGATCTCGGTGGCCTCGTCGAGAGTGCCCATCCCTCCGGCCATCACCACCACGGCGTCCGCCCGCAGCAGCAGTTGGGCCTTACGTTCGGCGAGGTCCGCGGTGACCACCATCTCGTCGGCGTCGGCGCGGGCCGAGTGGCGCAGGAACTCCACGGAGACCCCGACGAGCCGCCCGCCGCCCTCCCGGACGCCGTCGGCCATGACCTTCATCAGGCCGACGTCGGACCCTCCCCACACCAGGGTGTGACCCCGTTTGCCCAGGAGCTGGGCGAACTCGCGGGCGGGAACGGTGTACTGGTCGCCGAGGTCGACATGGGAGCAGAAGACGCACACCCTCAGGGTCGAGCCGGGCGCGGGCTGCTCCCCGGGAGGGGTGCTGGCCAGGTGGTGATCCATGTGGGGCAGCCTAAGCGGGAACCATCCGCGCTTCCCAGTCGCCTTTACTGACGTGCCTGCCGCGACTCCCTTCCCTGCGCCCGGTTCACGACGGGGTTCCGCGCCCCGCCCGTCCCCGACCGATGGCTCCCTGGACCCGTCGGACCCCGTGGGCTCCCCCGACGGGGACTTACCGAGGGGCCCCTCCGCACCGCGTACGGCCCCCGACGACGCCCTCCTGCCTCCCGACGAGCCGGTCGACCACATGGTGGTGTGCGGGGACAACGCGCTGGCGATGCGTCTGGCCAAGGAGCTGTCCACGGTCTACCGGCAGTGGGTGACGGTGGTGCTGCCGTCCCTGCGGGGAGGCGACCACGGCCCCCGTATCGCCTCGCTGGTCAGGGCCCCCGGTTCGCGGGTGAGGGCGGTGGAGGCGGACGCCCCGGACGACGCGGCCCTACGGGAGGCCGGCGTCGAACGGGCCACGGCCCTGGCGCTCACCTGGGGCGACGACCAGATGAACATCCACACCGCGCTGCGCGCGCGCCGGCTCAACCCCGAACTGCGGCTGGTCATCCGCATGTTCAACCACACCCTGGGCGGCTACCTGGAGGACCTGCTGGACCGCGCCGTGCTGGTACGGCACCCGGAGCTGGACGCGGCGGCCCTGGACGCCACGACCACCGTGCTGTCGGACGCGGACACCGCCGCCCCGGCCCTGGTGGCGGCGGCGGTGGTGGGCTCGGACAAGGTGGTGCAGGCGGACGGGCTGCTGCTGCGGGCCAAGGAGCGGCCCCTCGCGGAGGCGGAACGGCAGGACCCCCTGTGCACCCTGGCGCTGCTGCCCTCGTCCTCGGAGGAGGACGAGGGTGACGAGGAGCGGGAGCCGGACACCGCCAGCGGCCCGGTCCTCCTGCCCGGGGAGGACGACCTGCGCGGGCTGCCCCCGGACCGGGAGGCGGTGGTGCTGGAGGCGATCTCCCGGCGCGGCGCCCCCCGTGGCGCGGGACCGGGCCGGCTGCCCCGGCTGACCCCGTTCAAGGAGCTGTTCTCCCGCCGGCTGCGGTTGGGGCTGCTGGGGGTCACGGCCCTGGTGGTCGCCCTGGCCACGGTGAACTGGTGGCTGAACGGGGGGTCCCCCCTGCACGCGGCCTACGTGACCCTGCTGGACGTCTTCGCCATCAACGAACCCAACCTGGAGGAGGGCGAGAGCCAGCAGGTGCTACAACTGCTGGCCGCGCTGGCGGGGATGATGATCCTGCCCCTGCTGATCGCCGTGGTCCTGGAGAGCTACGGGGCCTTCCGCAGGGCAGCCGCCCTGCCCGGGCCGCCCCGGGGACTGTCCAACCACGTGGTGCTGCTGGGGCTGGGCAAGGTGGGGACCCGGGTGTTGAGCCGGCTGCTGGAACTGCACGTACCGGTGGTGTGCATCGAACGGGACCCGGAGGCACGTGGGGTGGCCCTGGCCCGGGCCCAGCGGGTGCCGACCCTGTTCGCCGACGTCACCGAGGAGGGGGTGCTGGAGGAGGCCAAGCTGGGTCGCGCCCGGGCCCTGTTGGCGGCCACCAGTGACGACGGCACCAACCTGGAGACGGCCCTGTACGCCCGGCAGTTGAAGCCCGGGCTACGGGTGGCGATGCGGCTGTTCGACGACGAGTTCGCCTCCACGGTGTACCGCACCCTGCGGGACACCTACCAGGGCGCCCAGACCCGTAGCCGTTCGGTTTCCGCGCTGGCCGCCCCGGCCTTCGCGGGGGCGATGATGGGCCGTCAGGTGCTGGGCGCGATCCCGGTGGGACGACGGGTGCTGGTCATCTCGGTGGTGGAGGTGGGCGGCAACCCCCTGTTGGAGGGGCAGACGGTGGACGAGGTGGCCCGGCGCGAGGCCTGGCGGGTGATAGCCCTCGACCTGGGCGGCCGGGGCGGCCAAGGCGAACGGGGTGACCTGTCCTCGGTGTCCTCGGTAAGCAACAGCGAGTTGGAGTGGCACCTGCACCCCCGGTACGTGCTGCGCCCCGAGGACCGGGTGGTGGTGGCCGCGACCCGGCGTGGCCTGGGCGAACTGCTGTCGGCGGGGGGCCAACCCGGGTTGCCGGGGCTGTCTCCTCGGACAAGCTAGCCGAGGTGGCTGAGCCGGCCGGGCTGGCCGAGAGCCGGCATCCGGTCAACGAGCCGAGTGCGGGCCTGGACAGGGTGGTCGGCCCCGCCCCTGCCCAGGCCGTCGGTCAGCGGATGTAGTGGACGATGCCCCAGGTGAGGTTGCCCTCTCGGCCTCCCCTGACCCAGTCGGTGAGGCCGCGTTTCATCCGGTCCAGGTAGGCGCGGCTGACCTTGTCGGCGAGGCCCTGCTCCTCCTGTCGCTCGGTCTCCTCCAGCACCCGCTGGTAGTGGGTGGCGAGGTGCTCGCGCAGTTCGTGGTAGCCCCCGTCGACGGGGGTGAGGCCCAGCCGGGCGAGTTCACGGCGGTAGAAGCCGGGCGAGCCCATGTCGTCCAGGTGGATGCGGTCCAGGATGGGCTGGAGCGCGGTCCGTGGGCAGTCGTCGGCCGCCATGGGGTCGGTGAAGATCAGGTGGCCTCCGGGGCGGAGCACCCGGGCGGCCTCCTCCAGGACCCTCCGCCGGTTGCCGCTGTGCAGGAACGCGTCCTGGGACCAGACGACGTCGACGCTGTCGTCGTCCAGCGGGATGTTCTCGAAGGACCCGTCGACCACGTCGATCAGGTCGGTGAGGTCGCGTTCCTCGTTCACGGCGCGGTGGCGGGCGTTCTCCACCTCGCTGAGGTTGAGGGCGGTGACCCGGCACCGGTGGCGGGTGGCCAGGTGGCGGGCGGAGCCGCCGTATCCGGCTCCCAGGTCCAACACGTGACTGTGGGGGCCGAGTTCCAGCGCGTCGGCCATGGTGGCGACGGTGCGCTGGCTGGCGTCGGCGATGGGTTCGTCCGGGCCGTGGTAGACGCCGATGTGGATGTCCTCGCCGCCCCAGACGGAGTGGTAGAAGGCGTCCGCGTCCGAGGAGTTGTAGTAGCTGCGCGCGGTGTTGACGGTGGCCGAGTACGGGCCGTTCTCTTCCTCGTTCACGCGGTACTCCTTCTCCGCGACGTGGACGAAGAAGTCGGGCGTCTCCTCGCGGTAGGTGTGCTGGAAGTCGCCGTAGGTCTCGATCTGTTGGAAGCCGACGTCGGACATCAGCCGTCGCGTGTAGTCCTTGCGCAGCGGAAACATGTTGAGGTGGTAGACGGAGTCGTCGGGGAAGTTGTAGCGCATCCGCACTAGGCCCTCGTCGACGTACTCCGGCTCCACCGCGACGTCCTCGCCGCAGTAGTAGTAGATGTGCTTGCTGGAGAAGCCTCGGTCGAGGATCGCGTCGTAGTTGCGGTGGTCGAGGATGAGGATGCCGTCGTGCTTGAGCATCGCGTAGAACTCGGCGAGCGCCTTGCGGCGGTCCCGTTCCTCGAACAGGTGGGTGAAGGAGTTTCCGAGGCAGACGATGGCGTCGTACTCGCCGTGGACGTCGCGGTTGAGCCAGCGCCAGTCGGCCTGGACCACGCGCAGGATGTGGTCGCCGTAGCGGATGCCGTTGTCGAAGGCCTGGGCCAGCATGTCGGCGCTGCCGTCGGCGCTGACGGTCTCGAACCCGGCCTCCAGCAGCCGTACCGAGTGGAAACCGGTGCCGGTGGCGACGTCGAGGACGCTTCTGACTCCCCGCCTGCGGAGCAGGTCGATGAAGAAGTTGCCCTCACTCTGTGAACGTTTCTCCCAGTCGATCAGGGAGTCCCACTTCTCGACGAAACTCGGTATGTACTCCTCGGTGTAGTGGCCGGTCTCCCTGACGGCTACGGGGTTTTCTCCGAACTCCTGCTCAGGTCGTGCGCGAATGACGGCCTCCCGGGGCGTGAGACGGGTCGGTGTGCGCGGCCCGACTGACGCACCACGGGGCGGACCACGCAGGTACTTGCGCGCATCCTTACCCCTGCTCACACGCCTGTTATCCCCCGTACGCTGCACTATCACCCACGGTCACGGCAGCGGAGGACCGCCTCAGCCGGCCGGGGCGAGCCGCCTCTCGGTGCGGGAGATGGTGGCCGAACCGACGACCCGGGTGCCGTCGTAGAGGACAACAGCCTGGCCGGGGGCCACTCCACGGACCGGCTCGGCGAAACGGACCTCCAGCTGTCCGTCACGCATCTCGGCGGTCACCTCCGTCTCCCCTCCGTGGGCGCGCAGTTGCGCGGTGTAACGGCCCGGTCCGGTCGGCGGGGTGCCGCACCAGCGCGGGGAGAGGGCCACCAGGGCCGTGACGTCCAGGGACTCGGCCGGCCCCACGGTGACGGTGTTGGTCACCGGGGAGATGTCGAGTACGTAGCGGGGCTTGCCGTCGGGGGCCGGGTGGCCGATGCGCAGACCCTTGCGCTGGCCGACGGTGAAGCCGTGGGCGCCCTCGTGGGTGCCCAGCCGCTGGCCTTCCTCGTCCACGATGTCGCCCGGGGAGCTGCCGAGTCGCTGAGCCAGGAAGCCCTGGGTGTCGCCGTCCGCGATGAAGCAGATGTCGTGGCTGTCGGGCTTCTTGGCGACGGCCAGGCCCCGGCGTTCGGCCTCGGCGCGGATCTCGTCCTTGGTGGTGAGGGTGTCGCCGAGCGGGAACAGGGCGTGGGCGAGCTGGCGCTCGTCGAGTACGCCGAGGACGTAGGACTGGTCCTTGGCGGCGTCCGAGGCGCGGTGCAGTTCGCGGGAGCCGTCCGGCCGGGTCACCACGGTGGCGTAGTGGCCGGTGCAGACCGCGTCGAAGCCGAGGGCGAGGGCCTTGTCCAGCAGCGCCGCGAACTTGATCTTCTCGTTGCAGCGCAGGCAGGGGTTGGGGGTGCGCCCCGCCTCGTACTCGGCGACGAAGTCTTCCACCACGTCCTGCCGGAAGCGTTCGGCGAGGTCCCAGACGTAGAAGGGGATGCCGATCACGTCCGCCGCACGGCGGGCGTCCCGCGAGTCCTCCAGGGTGCAGCAGCCTCGGGCACCGGTGCGGAAGGACTGGGGGTTGGCGGAGAGGGCGAGGTGTACGCCGGTGACGTCGTGCCCGGCCTCGACGGCTCGGGCGGCGGCGACGGCGGAGTCGACCCCGCCGGACATCGCGGCCAGTACACGCAGGGGCCGCTGGGCCGGCTGGGAGGTTCCCGGTGAGTCAGTCATAGCCCCTTCAGGGTAAGGGCCACGGGGAGCCGTTGGTTCCCTCGGGGGAACGCCTCGACTGGTGTCCACGTTGGATTCGGAGGATCCTTCCAAAGCCGGCCAAGCAGACAACGGGACGGGTGTGGCACAGGACGAGAAGACGGCGAGCGCCTCGCCGAGCGAGCGGGAACCCGGCGCCCAGGACACCTGGGGCACCGGGTCGCCTCGGCGACCCGGGATGAGCCGGCGGACCCTGCTGGTCACCGGCGGGGTGGTGGCGGCCGGTGGCGCGTTGGCGTACTTCGGCCGCGAGGAGGGCGGCTCGCCCTTCTCCCCGCGTCGCCGTCGCCGGGTCGAGGGCGAGGTGGACTACAGGGGCGCGGTCTGGGTGCCGGCGGCGGACGCCAACTGGCGGATGGCGGACCGGCCGCACGACTTCACCATCGACCGGGTCATCCTGCACGTCACCCAGGGCAGTCACGCCACCACGCTCAAGGTCTTCCGCGACCCCGCCCACCAGGCCGCCACCCACTACCTGGTGCGGGCGCGGGACGGCCAGGTCACACAGCTGGTACGGGAGATGGACGTGGCCTTCCACGCGGGGCACCGGGACTTCAACCAGCGCAGCGTCGGCATCGAGCACGAGGGGTGGATCGAGCGGCCGGAGGGCTTCACCGAGGTGATGTACCGCTCCTCCGCCCGGCTGACCGCGCGGGTGTGCCGGCGGTACGGGATACCGGTGGACCGGGAGCACATCATCGGCCACGTGGAGGTGCCCGACCAGGACCACGTGGACCCCGGGAAGGACTGGGACTGGAAGGGGTACCTGCGCATGGTGAACGAGGAGTACCGCAAGCTGCCCAGGAGTTGACCGGCGCCGGTCAGGACAGCCCGGCCGCCCGGGCCCGCTCCACCGCCGGGCCGATGGCCCTCGCCACCTCCTCGACCTCGGCCGGGGTGGTGGTGTGGCCGAGGGAGAACCGCAGTGTGCCCCGTGCCAGTTCGGGGTCGACGCCGGAGGCCAGCAGCACGTGGCTGGGCTGGGCCACCCCGGCAGTGCAGGCCGAGCCGGTGGAGCACTGGATGCCCTGGGCGTCCAACAGCAGCAGCAGCGAGTCGCCCTCGCAGCCGGGGAAGGAGAAGTGGGCGTTGGCCGGCAGCCGTCCCGAGGCGTCCGGGTCCCCGTTGAGGACCGCGTCGGGGACGGCGTCGAGTACGGCGGCCACCAACTGGTCGCGCAGGGCGCCGGCCCGCTGGGCGAACTCCTCCTGGTGCCGTACCGCCAGTTCGGCGGCGGTGCCCAGGGCGGCGATGGCCGGCACGTCCAGGGTGCCGGAGCGCACCTCGCGCTCCTGGCCGCCGCCGTGCAAAAGCGGTACCGGGGAACGGGAACGGCTCAGCAGCAGGGCGCCCACACCGTAGGGGCCGCCCAGCTTGTGCCCGGTCAGCGCCAGGGCGTCCAGCCCGCTGTCACCGAAGCGCACCGGGACCTGGCCGACGGCCTGGACCGCGTCCGAGTGCAGGGGCACCTCGAACTCGGCGGCCACCTGGGCCAGTTCACGTACCGGCTGCACGGTGCCGGTCTCGTTGTTGGCCCACATCACGGTGGTCAGCGCGACCTGTTCGGGGTGTTCGGCCAGCATCTTGCGCAGCCGCTCGGGGTGGACCCGGCCCAGCGGGTCCACGGGCAGCCAGTCGATGGTGGCGCCCTCGTGGTCGGCCAGCCAGTGCAGGGCGTCCAGCACCGCGTGGTGCTCCACCGGGCTGGCCACGATCCGGGTGCGGGCGGGGTCCTCGTCCCGCCGGGACCAGTACAGGCCCTTGACGGCCAGGTTGTCGGCCTCGGTGCCGCCGGCGGTGAACACCACCTCGCTGGGGCGGGCGCCCAGCGCCTGGGCCAACGCCTCGCGGGCCTCCTCCACCGTGCGGCGGGCCTGCCGTCCGGCCCGGTGCAGGGAGGAGGCGTTGCCGGTGACGGCGAGCTGGGCGGTCATCGACTGGACCGCCTCCGGGAACATCGGAGTGGTGGCGGCGTGATCGAAGTAGGCCATGGGGGCCGATTCTACGAAACCCGCCCCGCCGTCGCCCTCGCCGCCCGGAAGAGGGACGACGAGGGGGTTCGCCGGGCGGAGCGGTGGCGGAAGGGGGTCAGGAACTGCGGGCCCCGGCCTCGAACAGCAGCCAGAGGAAGCCCGCGACGAGGTGGCCCACCACCAGGTAGATCACCAGCCGGACGATCAGACCGAGGGGCGCCTTGGGCTCCTCGGGGCCCGAGGAGCCCGGGGTGCGCTCAGCCATGGTTCACCTCCCCTCCTCGTCGGGGCGGTGACCCTCGGGCCGCGGCGGGCCCAGACACATCTCCGCCGCGGTACTGCGCAACAGGGTGTGCAGGAAGAGGAGTTCGACCGGGTGCGGGTCGCGGGTGCGGAGCTGGTGCGGGGTGAGGGAGTCGAAGTGGGCGGAGTCACCGGGCTCCAGGACGTACCGGGCCGGCCCGAGGGACAGCTCAAGACTTCCCGAGAGCACGTGGATCCACTCCTCTCCGGGGTGGACGCGCACCAGGTCACGCTGGGCGTCGGGGGGCACCTCCACCCGGAGCGCCTGGATGGCCCGACCGGGTTGGCCGGCCGGTCGGTACGTCCAGCCGTTGGCGTGGGTCGCGGGTGCCTCGGCACCCCGGATCACCGGGCTGCTCTCGGGCGGCGCCTCGCCCAGCAGCTCGGAGACGGTGGTGCCGTAGCAGCGGGAGAGGGTGAGCAGGACCGGGAGGGAGGGCTGGCGCTGACCGGTCTCCAGCCGGGACAGGTGGGCCGGCGACAGGTCGGCCCGGGCCGCCGCCACCTCCAGGCTGAGGCCCATCGCGTGCCGTCGGGCGCGGAGTTGGGGCGCCACGGTGGGCAGGTCCTCGTTATCGCCCTCGGATTTCACCATGTGTCCATGAAGCAAGACGCGATGCCCCTGAGGCAAATCCCTTGCCTCAGGGGCAAGGCCGCAAGGCGTACACAGGGCTTCGCCCCGGGCTACCCGGCCCGGGGCGAAGGGAGATCAAGGCCTTACCTGGCGTCCTCCGCCTGGAACATCCAGTGGTGCTTCTCCAGGTCACCGACGATCTGGATGAAGATGTCCTCGGAGACCGCGTCCACCGGGCCGACGGCCTTCATGTTCTCACGCGCCCGCGAGATCACCACGGCCAAGGCGTCCACCATGGTGCGTACGGCGTCGGAGTCCTGCTGCCAGCCCTCCTTGACCGGGCCGATGCCACTGGCCGAGGCCACGGTGGCGACCCGACCGTCGGGGGAACGGCCGAGGGCGGAGGAACGCTCGGCGACGGTGTCGGCGTAACTGCGCGCGGTGTCCACCACCTCGTCCAGCTGGAGGTGGATGGAACGGAAGCGGGGACCCACCACGTTCCAGTGGATCTGCTTGGCGACCAGGGACAGGTCCAACAGGTCGGCGAGGGTGCCCTGGAGGGCCTCGGCGACGACCTTGAGATCGGCTTCGGGATGAGTGCTCTTGACCGCGTACATCAACCGTCCACTTTCTTCCGTTTCACTGTGTTCTGCCCTTGCGTCCTCCAGCGTACGCAAGGACGGGCGGCACCGCCGAACGGCCGTCTCGCGGCCCTCGGCGGTGCCGACAGTGTCGGAGGGGAGGCGGCGGTCAGGCGGCCTCCGCCTGGGGTCGCGCCCCGTTGAGCCGGATCGGCAGCGCGCTGTGACCGTTGGCGATGAAGGAGGCCTGGGGCTCCAACCGTTCGGCGGGAACCGCCAGCCGCAGGTCGGGGAAGCGGTCGAAGAGCCGGGAGAGGGCGATGGTGCCCTCCAGCCGGGCCAGGGGGGCACCGATACAGAAGTGGACCCCGTACCCGAAGGCGAGGTGCTCCTTGTCGGAACGGGTGGCGTCGAACACGTCGGCGTCCGCCCCGTGCCGGCAGCGGTCCCGGCCGGCGGCCCCGAACCCGGGGAGGATGGCGTCCCCGGCCTTGATCAGCACCCCGTCGAGTTCGATGTCCTCCACGGCGTACCGCAGGGGCATGTGCATGATCGGGGCCTCCAGCCGCAGGGTCTCCTCGACCACCTCGGCCCAGCCGACCTCGCCCCGGTCGATCAGCTCCCGCTGCTCGGGGTGGGTGAGGAGTTCCACGGTGGCCTTGGCGATCAGGTTGACGGCCGTCTCGGCCCCGGCGCCGATCATCAGGATCAGGGTGGAGACCAGTTCGTCCTCGTCCAGCCGGGAGCCGCTCTCGTCGTCGCGGGCGGCGATCAGCTCGGAGGTCATGTCGTCGCCGGGGTGTTCCCGGCGGTAGGCGATGATGGTGGCCATCTGGCCCCACATCTGCTGGAAGTGCGCCTGCGCCTGCTCCGGGGTGGCCCCGGTGTCCAGCGCGGCGTCGATGACCCGCAGGGTCTGCTCGCGCATCTCGTCCGGCACTCCGAACAGGTCGCAGATCACCTGGGTGGGGATGCGGTAGGCGAAGTCGGCCCGCAGGTCGACGGGTTGGGAGGGGTCACGGGCCTCCAGTTCGGCCAGTAACCCCTCGGTTATCTCCTCGATGCGCGGGCGCAGTCGTTCGGTACGACGTGGGGTGAAGGCCTTGGCTATCAGGTTGCGCAGCCGTACCCGCTCCTCGCCGTAGGTGGTGAACGCGCTCTTGACGGCTACCCAGCTGATCAGCGGCCAGTCGGGGCCTATCTCACCGCGCTGGTAGGCGGGCCAGTGCCGGCGGGCGTCCCGGGAGACCTGCGGGGACTTCAGCAGGTGCTTGATCTCGTCGAAGCGGGTCACTGACCATGCCACCACGCCACCAGGGAGCTCCACCAGCGTCGCCGGCCCCTGCTCGCGGAGTCGGGCGGCCTCACCGTGGATGTCACGTCCTGAGGGGTCGAGCCGTACGGGGCACTGTCGGGATTCCATCGCGAATCTCCTCTGGTTTCGTCGCTGTGAAGGAGCACGGACTCAGGCGGAAAGCGAACGGGCAGGGAGTTCAGGGCACGGTGGAAGGGGCCGGGACGCCAGGTCAGCTCCTCGACCGGGACGGTGATCTCCATCTCGGGCAGCCGGTCCAGGATCTTCTCGATGCCCGCGGTGGCGATCACCCGGGCCTCGTCCTGTGCGGGGCAGGTGTGCGGACCGGCGCTGAAGGCCAGGTGCGCGCGGTTGCCGGACAGCCGGCGCTGCTCGGCGACCAGGGCCGGGTCGGTGTTGGCCATGGCGTGCGAGATCAGCACCGGGACCCCGGCCGGGATGAGCACCCCGTCCAGCTCCTCGTCGAACTCCCCGTAGTGCATGCTGTAGTTCGCCATCGGCGACTGGTTCCACAGCACTTCGTCCAGGGCGTCGGTGACCGGGGTGCCGCCGCCGGAGAGGTTTCCGGCGAAGCGGTCGTCGGTCAGCAGCAGCCGCAGGGCGTTGGCGGTCCAGGTCGAGGTGGGCACGGTGCCCGCCCCGATGAGGACCACCATCTGGTGCACCATCTCCTCGTCGGTGAGCGCGGAGGGGTGCTCCAACATCCAGGTGGTGACGTCGGCCCCCGGGTTGGCGCGCTTGAGGTGCACCAACTCCCCCAGGCACTGGGCGAGGTCGGCGCTGGCCTGCTGGGCGACCGGCCCCTCGGCGTCGATCATCCGGGCGCAGGCGGTGGCCATCCGGTCCACCATCGGGGTGGGGGCGCCGAACAGCCTGGTGAACACCAGCAGGGGCAGCTGCTCGGCGTACTCCCCCACCAGGTCCGCCTCGCCCCGTCGGGCGAAGACGTCGATCAGCCGGTCGGCGGCCTGCTCGATGTAGTCCCGCAGCGACTGGGGGTCGACCCGGCCCCAGCTGTCGTCGATGGCCGCGCGCAGCCGGGTGTGGGGCTGGTTCTGGGCGGTGTCGTCGGCGAACAGCAGGCTGGGGCGGTACATCATCATCGGCAGCACCGGGGTGTCCATCGGCACCTTGCCCTCGTTGAGGGCACGCCAACGCCGGCTGTCCTTGGTGAAGTTGGGGCTGTGCACGATCTTCAGCACCGAGCCGTAGCTGGTCGCCACCATGGCCGTGACCCCGGGGGCGATCTCCACCCAGGCCACCGGCCCGGTCTCGCGCAGCCGGCGGTAGGTGGGCTCGGGGTCGGCCGCGAAGTCGGGCCCGTAGAGCATCGGCAGCCCGCTGCCCCCCTCGGGTGCCTGCCTGGGGTGGGCGCCCTGGTGAGCGCCCTGGTGAGCGGGGCAGCCCGGCGGCGGCTGGAGCGGGTTGCCGGCGGTGGGCTGGGTCATGGTGACTCCTGGCGGGGACGTTCGTAGAGGTGCTGTACGAGGGCGATCAGGGCCCGGGTGGAACTGGCCGGCTCCCGGGCGTCACAGGTGACCAGCGGGGTCTCGTCCGGCAGGTCGAGGGCCTGGCGGATCTCGTCCTCGGCGTAACTCCGCGCGCCGTCGAAGTGGTTGACGGCCACGCCGTAGGGGGTGCCGGTCTCCTCCAGCAGGCCCAGTACGGGGTCGGACTCCTCCAGCCGGCGGGTGTCGGCGAGCACCAGGGCACCCAGGGCACCCCGGCTGAGGTCCTGCCAGAACTGGTTGAAGCGCTGCTGGCCGGGGGCCCCGAACAGGTAGAGGACCAGCCGGTCGTTGAGGGTGAGGCGGCCGAAGTCCAGGGCGACGGTGGTGGTGGTCTTCCCCTCCACCCCGCGCAGGTCGTCGACCAGGGCGCCGGCCTGCGTCATCCGTTCCTCGGTGCGCAGGGGCGGGATCTCCGAGAGGGTGCCCACGAAGGTGGTCTTGCCCACCGCGAAGTGGCCGACCACGAGTATCTTCACGGCCGTCTGCACCGAGTCGCGCACATAGCGCTCAGAGGCGAGCACGGAGTCCATCCAGCACCTCCTGGAGCAGTGACGCGTCGGGGAGTTGGGCCACGGAGATCGGTGCCCGGCTGACCAGGTGGCCGCTGTCGATGAGGTCGGACAGCAGCACCTTGGTGACCGTCAGGGGCAGGCTCACGTGGCTGGCGACCTCGGCCACGGACAGGGTGCCCCCGGAGCAGAGCGCCATGATGCGGTACTGCTCCGGGTTGAGCCCGTCCAGCGGAAGGTCACGGGTGGCCATGACCAGGGTCGCCGGGTCGAGGATGTTGCGGGTCGGGTGGGCCCGCCCCTGGGTCACCACATAGGGGCGAACGACGCCGCCGCGTGGACGCCGGCCCTTCATGCCTGGGGACCGGTCGCCTGCCGCAGGGGCACCGTGAGTTCCTGGCCCATGCGGTCCACGAGTTTGTGCATCCGGTAGGTGACGGCCTCCATGTCCACGTCGCCGCTGGTGGACACGGCCAGGTAGGCGCCCTCTCCGGCGGCGATGAGGAAGACGAAGCCGTCCTCGAACTCCACCAGGGTCTGGCGCCACAGGGGTTGGCCGCTGGTGCAGAAGGGGGCGATGCTGCGGCTGATGGACTGGAGACTGCCCAGGGCGGCGGCCTGGGGTTCGGCCTCGTCGCGTCCCATGCCTCCGGCGCTGGCGCGCAACAGCCCGTCGTTGGAGACCAGCAGGGCGTGCCGGGTGCCGGGCAGCTTCAGTACGTCGTCGAGCATCCAGTCGAGGTTGCTGTTGAGGGTCATGACTGGCTCCCTTGGGGGTCTTCAAAGGACTGGGCGGCACGGCCGGCGCGGGTGCCCCGCTGGAAGGCACCCATCACGGACGGGTCGCTGCGTCGGGGTGAGGCGGTCTGGCTCCGCTGCTGTTCGGCGGCCTGGGCGTACTCGGGGTTGAGGGCACGGCGGCGACGGCGCGGCAGACCTCCGGTGGTCCGCTCCCGGGGGGCCGCCTCCGGCTCCGGTTCGGGGGCGGCGGGCGCCTGCGGGGGCAGGGGCAGCGCCGCGGAACCGCTGTCCCGGGGCGCGGGCGGCCGGGCGCCGGGTGCCGGGGTCCGCTCGGGCGCGGGCTCCGGGGCGGGTTCGGCTCCCGGGGCGGGGTGCGTCGCCACGTCGGAGCCCGAGGGGAGGCCGTGGGCGGGGGTGGCCGGCTCCGGCCGGGGCGGCAGCGGGGAGGGGGCCCAGGATCCCTGGGCGTGCTCCTCCTCGGGTTCCGGGACCCGGGGGTGCGGGGTGGGCGGGTGCTGCTCGTTCAGGGGGGTGAGCAGCCCGTTGGGCAGGAACACCACGGCGCGGGTGCCGCCCGAGGGCGAGCGGGTGTCCACCGACACCTGGAAGCCGTAGCGCTTGGCCAGGGCGCCGATGACCGCGAAGCCCAGCTTGGGCGGTACGCCGAGGGTGTTGATGTCCACCTGCCGCTGGCGCACCAGCAGGTTCTCGGCCCGCTGGACGTCGCGCCGGGTGAGGCCCACGCCGGCGTCGTCGATCATCACCGACAGTCCGTGGTGGGCCGGCATGGTGTTGACCAGCACCCGGGTCTTGGGCTCGGAGTGGCGTACCGCGTTGTCCAGCAGTTCGGCGACGGTGAGGATGACCGGTTCCACGGCCCGTCCGAGGAGGGCCACCGGTTCGTCGGCGTTGATCTCCACCCGGCGGTAGTCCTGGATGCGGGAGGTGGCCCCGCGCAGGACGTCCAGCATCAGGGTGTCGTCGCGCTGCCGGCCGGGCCAGGCTCCGCACAGCACCCGTACGCCCTGGGCCTTCCGGCCGAACTGGGAGTTGAGGTGGTCCAGTTCGAGCAGGCCCTCCAGCACGTCCGGGTCGTCGTGCCGTTCCTGCATCTCGGAGATGGACCGCTGCTGCTCGTTGGCCAGGTCCTGGAGCGCCTCGGTGACCGCGCGGAGGGTGGAGCGGGCGGCGGCGTCGGCGCGGGAGCGGGCCCGCATCTGGGTCTGGGCGAAGCCGTCCAGGGTGGCCTGGAGGCTCTGCGCGTACGCGGTGCCGGTCAACCGCTCGTCGTGGAGCCCGGGAACCCGCTGGTCGGGGCTCATCTGGGGGTCGGCCAGCGCCGGGATGCGCTTCTCGGCGAGGTGTGCCGCCTCCTCGTCGCGGGCCCGGACACTCGCCTCCAGGTTGCTGACGCGGCGTCGGAGCAGGTTGGTGACGTGGGTCTGCCGTACCAGCAGGAATCCCAGCACCAGGACACCTGCCGCCAGGCACCAGAGCGCCACCTCGAGCGCGAATCTCGTCATCGGGTCCTCAACTGCTGTGTGGTGGACGGTGGTCGTACGGCGCGTGACGGGGCCGGGCGACGGCCGGGTGTCCGACGGGTCCGGGGGTGACCGGACTCCGGTGGTCGCCTCCGACCGACGGGGCCTCCCGAGGCCGACCCGGGTACGTCAGGGGGTGAGGCGTCCGGTCGGGCGCTGGAGGACGGGTTTCCGCTGACTGGTGAGGGCCTTCGGGGCCGTTAGGGGTGATCATCACGCTTCCGTGGCGGGGTCAGCTGGAGAGGCTGTTCGCGCGAGGGAGTGTAGCCGCGTGATGCGTTTCCGTAAGGGGCCAAGTGGCTTGATGTACACGGGTGCTGACGCTACGTCGGGGTGACGGGCGGTCAGTGGCGAACGGTACGGGCGCGGTCGCGGAGGTACGAGGGCTGGTGGAGGCGGCGTGAAGGGCACGGGAGAGGCTTCCCTCGGGTCCGGGGGCGGCGGGCGCGGACACGGGACCCCCGAGGCCCCCACGGTCACGGTCGGCCGGTGGGCGGCGGGGCGTCCCGAGGGGTGTTTCTACCGCCCGGGCGAAGGCCCGCGCGGCGGAAGCCGACCCATTCATCCCACCGACCCAAGCGCCGAACAGACGGTGGATTCCGTGACCTGACGACGCGGTCCCGCACGCCGGGGGAACGTGGGGGACCATGCGAACGCCGTTCGAACACAAAGCGCGGAGCCGCTGACGGCGCGTGCGCCGGAGGCGCACGGAGAACGGGCGACCGCGTACGGTCACCGTCGGCGAACCGGCGCGCGTCGTCCGCACCCCGGGCGAAACCACTATGGCCAGAATCCATCGGCCCCGGTACGGAGTGGGGCCCACCGTTCACGGTCGTCGGAGCCCGGCGCCCGACCCGGTCAGCGCTGGTGGGGCAGACGGGCCAACTGGCGTGACTGGGCGACCAGTTGGTCCTCGCTGTCCCAGACCTCGGCGTCCTCCTCCAGGTACCCCCGCGCGAGGTTGCGGGTGCTGATCGCGACCCGGAGCGGTCCGGGCGCCGGCCGGGCCCGCAGGTGTGCGGTCAGTTCGACGGTGGGCACCCAGCCCTTCACGCCCAGCTCGAAGGCGGTGGGCGGGAGGGCGTCCACGGCCAACAGCAGGCTGAGCGGGTCCGGTTGGCGGCCGTCGGCCAGGCTGAGCCAGGCCCGCATCTCCCCCACTCCGCCGGGTTCCCCCACCGCCCAGCCGCAGGTGGCCGGGTCCAGGCGCATCTGGAACCGCTCGGTGACGGGCGGGTTGACGGCGTTCGGGTCGGGGTTGTCCTCGGGGCCGAAGCAGCGTTCGGGCGGAGGCAGTACGGGCGGCTTGGCGCTGGTGAGCACCTCGCCCCCGAGGTCGTCCAGCCGTCCGTGGGTGGCCAGCACTCGTACCCGCTCGACCTCCCGCCCCTCGGCGTCGACCTGGACCAGTGCGGCGGTGCCGGTGGAGTGGGCGCGGCCGGCCCGGAGCCGGGCGGTGTCGATCCGGGCGGGGCCGGGCAGGGCGGCGGTGAGGTAGTGGGCGGTGATGCTGAACGGGTCGGGGTGGGGCAGTGCCTCCCCCAGGGCCCGGCCCATCACGGCCAGCAGGTAGCCGCCGTTGAGGGCTTCCCCGATGGTCCAGTCCGGGCTCAGGTCGACGTCGTACCGGGAGGGTTCACCAGGCCGGGGGCGCACCCCGGTGGCGCGATCGAACTCGCTTGAGGCCGGGTTCCGCTGGTTACGGACACGCGCATCGCTCATGGTGGCACCGTACAACCATTTATTACTGGCTGGTTGTGATCTCGGTCGCCCTCCCCCGGGCTACGGCTCCTCGGCAGCACCGCTGCGACGGTGCCAGGCTCGGGGCGCGCGCCAGCCGTAGCGCAACGCCAGGATCCGCAGCAGGAACGCCAGGCCGGCCGCCACGGTCATGGAGAACTCGTTCAGCGCGTCGAACCGCAACAGCAGGGCCACACAGCTGGCCCCCACCAGCGCCGGCACCGCGTACACCTCACGGTCCCAGCGGAGCAGCGAGGGCACCTCACCCGCCAGTACGTCCCGCAGCACCCCGCCGCCGACCGCGGTCGCCAGCCCGAGGACGGCGCAGGAGGTGAGGCCCAGGCCGTAGTCGTAGGCCTTGAGCGTGCCGGTGACGCAGAACAGGCCCAGTCCGGCGGCGTCGAACACCTGGATCGCCTTGTTGATCCGCTCCACCTGCGGGTGGAGGAAGAAGACGATGCCGGTGGCCACCAGGGGCGTCAGCAGGTACCCCAGCTCGGTGAAGGCGGCCGGGGGCACCGCGTCGATCACCAGGTCGCGGAAGAGGCCGCCGCCCAGGCCGGTCACCAGGGCGAGTACGGCCAGGCCGAAGACGTCGAAGTTCTTCCGCACGGCCAACAGCGCGCCGGAGATGGCGAACACGAAGATGCCCATCAGGTCCAGCCAGTGCTGGAGCGACGAGGCGAGGGAGCCGAGGTGCACCCCTCCTTTGTACCGGCCCCCGGCGCCGGCCCGCCCCGCCTCCACGCGCGAGGGCCGCCCACCCCCGAGGGGGCGAGCGGCCCTGTACGGGTCGCCGCGGTGGCGGACGACCGGCTACTCCTTGACGTCGTCCCCCTTGGAGACGGTGGGCCCGTCCTGCGGCCCGGAAGCCTTGGCCCCGGCGTCCGCCGGCGCCTTGGTGAGGTCACTCGGTCCGGCGTCCTGGGGTTCGGCGTCCTGGGTCGCCGCCGCGGCACCTCCGGCCACGACCTCGCGCACCGGCCACAGCAACTCCACGTCGTCGGGCCGCTGGTCCGGGGCGTTCTCCGGGTGGTGGCAGGCCACCCGGTGCCCCTCGTTGGCCCAGTGGACCGGGGGCTCCTCGGTCTTGCACACCTGGGTCGCCTTCCAGCACCGCGTGTGGAAGCGGCACCCGGTGGGCGGGTTGATGGGCGAGGGCACGTCACCGCGCAGCAGGATGCGCTCCGAGCCGTCCTCCTTCTCGCGGCGGCGCGGGTCGGGGACCGGCACGGCCGAGAGCAGGGCCCGGGTGTACGGGTGCATCGGGGACTCGTACAGCGACTGCCGGTCGCCGATCTCCACGATCTTGCCCAGGTACATCACGGCGATCCGGTCCGAGACGTGACGGATGACCGACAGGTCGTGGGCGATGATCACATAGGTCAGGCCCATCTCCTGCTGGAGGTCGTCCAGCAGGTTCACCACCTGCGCCTGGATGGACACGTCCAGGGCCGACACCGGCTCGTCCGCCACCACCAGCTTCGGCCGCAGGGCCAACGCCCGGGCGATGCCGATGCGTTGGCGCTGGCCGCCGGAGAACTCGTGCGGGTAGCGGTTGTAGTGCTCGGGGTTGAGGCCGACCACCTCCAGCAGCCGCTGAACCTCCTTCTTCACCCCGCCCTCGGGGTTCACCCCCTGGAGCTTGTAGGGCGCGCTGACGATCGCGCCCACGGTGTGCCGGGGGTTCAGCGAGGAGTACGGGTCCTGGAAGATCATCTGGATGTCCCGCCGCAGCGGACGCATCCCGGACACCCCCAGCTGGGAGATCTCCTTGCCCTCGAACTCGATGGTCCCCGCGGTCGGGTCCAGCAGCCGGGTGATCAGCCGCCCCATGGTGGACTTGCCGCAGCCGGACTCGCCCACCACGCCGAGGGTCTCACCGGACCGCACGTCGAAGCTGATGTTGTCGACGGCCTGCACCGCGCCGACCGTCCGCTTGAGAAGGCCCTTGGTGATGGGGAAGTGCTTCACCAGACCGTCGACCTTCAGCAGGGTCTCGCCCTGCCGGGGAGCGGTCTTGGTGGCGCCCGTCTCGGTTGGGGTCGTCATCCGCTCGTCCTCGCTCACAGCTTCGGGGCAATCTCTTCGGTCCAGATCCGCTCCCGCTGCTCGGGGCTCATGTGGCAGGCGGAGTAGTGTCCGTCTCCCACCTCGCGCAGCTCGGGGCGTACGGATCGGGTGATGCCGCCCTCGGGTACGTCCGCGTACGGGCAGCGCGGGTTGAAGGCACAGCCCTCGGGGATGTTGATCAGGCTGGGCGGGCTGCCCTTGACCGGGATGAGGCGCTCGGTCTGCTCGCGGTCGATACGCGGCATCGAGCCCAACAGGCCCCAGGTGTAAGGGTGTTGGGGCTCGTAGAAGATCTGGTCGGCGCTGCCGCGCTCCACGCAGCGACCGCCGTACATCACCAGGATGTTGTCGGCCAGTTCGGCCACCACACCCAGGTCGTGGGTGATGATGATGACCGCCGAGCCGAACTCCTTCTGCAGGTCACGGATCAGGTCGAGGATCTGCGCCTGCACGGTGACGTCCAGGGCGGTGGTCGGCTCGTCCGCGATCAGCAGTTCGGGGTTGTTCACCAGGGCCATGGCAATCATGGCCCGCTGGCGCATACCGCCGGAGAACTCGTGCGGGTAGCTGTCCACCCGCTTGTCCGGCTGGGGGATACCCACCCGGTCCAGCATCTCCACGGCGCGCTTGCGGGCGACCTTCTTGGTCACCTTGTGGTGCACCTGGTACGCCTCAACGATCTGGCGACCGATGGTGTAGAAGGGGTGCAGCGCGGAGAGCGGGTCCTGGAAGATCATCGCCATCTCCCGGCCCCGCAGCCGGCGCACCTGCTCGGCGTCGGCGGACAGCAGCTCGGTGCCGTCCAGCCAGATCTCCCCGGAGATCCGGGCCTTCTGCCGGCCGTACTGCCCGGCGGTGTGCAGGCCCATGATGCCCAGCGAGGTCACCGACTTGCCGGAGCCGGACTCCCCCACGATGCCCAGGGTCCTCCCCTTCTCCAACTGGAAGGAGAGCCCGTCGACGGACTTCACCAGCCCGTCGTCGGTGGGGAAGTGCACCTTCAGGTCCCGTACCTCCAGGAACGCCTTGGGCGGCGTGGAGGTCGTGGGGGCGGAGGTGCCCACGGTCGTCCCGGTGGTGGCCGTCTCGGCCCCGGCTGAGTCCTTCGCCAGGGTGGACGGGGTGCTCGTCTCGTTCTCGTTGGTCATCCGAGCCTCACTCGCGGGTCGATCAGGCCGTACAACAGGTCCACGATCAGGTTCGCGACGACCACGGCGGTGGCGGTGATCAGCGTGACGCCGAGGATCAGCGGGAGGTCCTTGTCGCTGATCGCCTTGAGTACGGCCTGGCCGAGGCCGGGGATGCTGAAGGTGGTCTCGGTCAGGATGGCACCGCCCATCAGGGCACCCAGGTCGACACCGAGCAGGGTGATCACCGGGGTCAGGGCGGAGCGCATGGCGTGCCGTCTGATGACCACCGGTTCCGTCAGGCCCTTGGCCCGGGCGGTGCGGATGTAGTCCTCACCCATGACCTCCAGCATGGTGGCGCGGGTGAGCCTCGCGTACATGGCTCCGAACAGGAAGGCCAGGGTGACCCAGGGGAGGATCATGCCGCTGAACCACTCGCCGGGGCTCTCCGCGAACGGGGTGTACTTGTTGCTGACCAGGCCCAGTTGGTAGGAGAACAGGGCCAGGGAGACCAGACCGGTGAAGTAGATCGGCAGGGAGACGCCGGCCAGGGCCGCGGTCATCGAGATGCGGTCCCAGATGGAACCGCGCTTGAGCGCGGAGACCACACCGGCGGTGAGACCGATGATCAACCACACCACGGCCGCGCCCAGGGCCAGGGCCAGGGTGACCGGCAGACGGTCGGTCAGCACCGGCCAGATCTCCTGCTCGGTGCGGAAGGAGTAGCCGAAGCAGGGGGCCGAGCAGTTGGTGACGTCGCCACCGGCGCTGTACTCGCGTCCCACGAAGATGCCCTTGAAGAACTCCAGGAGCTGCACGAGCACCGGGTCGGCGAGACCCAGCTTCTCCCGGACCGCCTCAACGGACGCCTTGTCGGCCTGCTTGCCCACGAACATGGTGGCCGGGTCGGTACCGGTCCACTTGGGAATCAGGAAGAAGATGCAGAAGACCGCCAGGATGATGACGACCAGCATCACTGCGACGGCGAAGAGCCGCCTGATGAGATAAGTCAGCACTGCTATCAGCCACCTGCCGGCGGTCCGGCCCCTCCCGGGTCTACGGGGTGGACCGGACCGCCGTCACGGAGGCTTTCACCTGCCCTTCGAGCCAGCGGCGGGTGACGCCGTCAGGTTGAGGATGTGCGTGCGGGTCACTTCACGCCCAGCGAGGCGAAGTCGTACCAACCGCTGAACGCGTCCGAGGAGTAGACGTTGGTCAGCCGGCTGGAGCGCCACTGGACGACCTTCAGGTAGGTCATCGGCAGGTAGTAGGCGCCCTGCATCACTCGCTTGTTGATGTCGGCGTAGCCCTGCGCGGCCTTGTCCGGGTCACGCTCACCGATCGCCTTGGCGAAGTCCGCGTCGATCTTCTTGTCGTCGATCAGCGCGTAGTTGTTGTTGGCGTTCTCCAGGATGTACTTGCTGTGCCACAGGGGCAGACCGTAGCCCTGACCGCTGGGGAAGTCCGGGCCCCAGCCCATCATGACCATGCCGTAGCCCTTCTTGACCACGTTGTCCTGGTTACCGACCTCGGACGAGCTCTGCGCACCGTCGAACTCGTTGATCTCGACGTTGATGCCGATCTTCTTGAGCGAGGCCTGGATCGACTCGGCCGACTTCTTGTCGTTGGAGTCGGTGTTGCGGACGGCCATGGTGGTCTTGAAGCCGTTCGGCTTGCCGCACTTCTTCAGCTCGTCCTTGGCCTTGGCGACGTCGGACTTGCCACCGTTCTTGGCCTGGCCGTACTGGTCGTCGTTCTTGTCGTGACCGGGCACGACCGGCGGCAGCATGTTGACGGCGATGTCGCCACCGGCGGCGGGGCCACCACGGGCGGTCTGGACCGACTTGTGGTCGGTGCCGTAGATGGCGGCCTTGCGGCAGTGGATGTTGTCGAAGGGCTTCACGCTCTGCGGGAAGGCCACGTACGAGATGAACCCGGTCTGCGGGTTGTCCACGTTGCCGCGGTGCTGCTTGAGCGCCTTGGTACGACCCTGGGCGCTCATGCCGCGCTGGTTCAGGTCCAGGTCGGCGTCACCCGAGATGAGGCGGTTGTCCCGCTCCTCGGGGTTGCTGAGCAGGGTGACCTTGATGGCGTTCGGCAGCGCCTTGCGCAGGTCGTCGGTGGAACGGCTCCAGTGCTTGTTCCGCACCAGGGACAGCGACTTGCCCGGGCTGTAGGACTGGAACTTGTAGGGGCCGGAGGAGAAGGGCTTCAGGCCGTACTTGGACTTGGTGTCCTTGTCCTTGCGCACCGGGGAGTTGGTGGGCATGGCCAGCATCTGCTCGAAGTCACCGTTGGGCTTCGGCAGCTTGAAGACGATCTTCTTGTCGTCCGGCGTCTGGATGGCGTCCAGGTCGCCGCCCTCGTAGGGGCCCTTGTACTTGTCGTCCGGGTCCAGGACGTCCTTCAGGTAGACCGGGCCACCGGAAAGGACCTTCTGGGCCCACTGCCGCTCAATGCCGTACTTGACGTCCTTGGAGGTGATGGGCTTGCCATCCTCCCACTTCAGGCCGTCCTTCAGCTCGTAGGTGTAGGTCTTGCCGTCCTTGGAGACCTGCGCCTTCTCCTTGGCCAGGTCGGGCTTCAGGTCGATGCTCTTCTGGCCGGGCTCCGGGGTGTAGCTGACCAGCTGGCGGCTGTAGTAGCGCGCGAAGTCGAAGGCGAAGCCGTAGTACATCCTGGTGGTGTCCCAGGAGTCGGCGTCCTGCTCGCCCACGAACTTGAGGGTGCCGCCACGCTTGTCGGAGGCGTTGGCGATCTTGTTGACGCCGGCGTTGTAGGTGCCGCCGCTGCTGTCGTCCTTGTCGCCTCCCCCACAGGCCGCGGTGGCGACGAGGGTGGCGGTGACCACGACCGACAGCGCGGCGACTCTGCGCCTGCTCGTCCGTTGGGTACTCACGATCTTTGATCCTCCGTGTGTGTCACGGGCCCGCTCGAAGCGCCGGGCCGGGGGTGGGGCTGGTGGGGTCAACGTGTCCCCTTGGGGTCGAGCGCGTCACGCACACCGTCGCCAAAGAGGTTGAAGGCAAGCACAGTGATGAAGATGGCGACGCCCGGGATGATCATGTACATCGGGTCGGTCTCGTAGTACGTGACCGCGTCCGAGAGCATCGAGCCCCAGGAAGCGGTCGGGGGCTTGACGCCCACACCGAGGAAGCTCAGCGCGGCCTCGGTAAGAATGTTGGTCGGGATCATCAGCGTCATGTAGACGGTGATCGGCGCGATCAGGTTGGGCAGCAGCTCCTTGCGGAGGATGTACAGCCGCCCCGCGCCGAGGCTCCGTGCCGCCTCGATGTACTCCCGTTCACGGAGGGACAGCACCTGCCCTCGCACGATCCGGCCGATGTACGGCCAGCCGAAGAAGCCGATCACCAGGATCATGACGAGCAGTCGTACGCCGGTACCGGTCAGGCCCAGCAGGTTGTTCGGCATCACGGCGATCAGGGAGATGATGAACAGCAGCTGGGGGAAGGCCAGCAGCATGTCCATCACCCGGCTGATGAGCGCGTCCAGCCAGCCGCCGAAGTAGCCGGCGAGGGTGCCGAGGATGGTGCCCGCGATCACCGCGACCACGGCCGACAGGAAGCCGACGAGCATGGACACCCGGGCGCCGTACACGATGCGCGCGAGGATGTCGCGTCCGCTGACGGGCTCGACACCGAGCCAGTGGTCCCCGCTGATGCCGCCGAGCGACCCTATCGGGGTACTGAAGAGAGGGTCGATCAGGTCCTCGTGCCGCTCGTCCGGGGACTGTCCGGTCAGCGCGCTGATCACCGGCGCGAAGACGGCCACGAGGATCAGTACGAGGACGATGGCACCGCCGGCGACCGCGAGCTTGTCTCGCTTGAGTCGGTTCCAGGCGATCCGGCCCGGCGAGCGACCCTCGACCTTGACGGCGCCACCGTCACCGACGGGTTCGACGGGCGCCTCCGTGTCGGCGGCGGTCTCGTGCATAGGTGCCGTCATCGTGCTGGGAACCCCTCTCGGCCGGCGATCACCGGCCCCATGACTGCCGCTGGTGGCGGCTGGTTCGGTGCAGCTTGGTACAGAAGCCGTTGGCCTCTGGCTGGGGAGTCTTCAACGCCGTCACACTCCGTCGCCAGGGGCTTAGGGGAAAGTATGCGTAACTGTGATCCCGCACGCCGGCTCCGCTATCCGAACGGTTACCCCTTATCTCCGGTACACGACGACCTGTTTGCACCATTTCACACGGTTGAGCGGCCCATGATCGCCGCGCCGGCGAGCGGAGCCGGAGCACCCCCCGCACCAGCCGCCCAACCCTTACGACGGCTGACGGGGCGTCGGCTCCCGGAACGGGGAACCCGGCCCGGCCGGGAGAGGGCCACCCGGACCACCCGGACCACCGGGCCCCCGCGACCGGCGACCGTGGCTGACCGGGAGTCAGTACGGCCGGGGGTAGCCGTACCCCATGGCCGGGCCGGCACCCTGCGGGGCGGGAGCCGGGGCGCCGGCGGCGTCCCGGTCGAAGAAGGGACGGGAGTTGGCGCGCAGCCACATCGCGACCGGGTCGTAGTCGTCCGACATCGCCACCGTCGACACCGGCAGCCCGTCCGGTACGGCGCCCACCGACTGCCGCATCATCCGCCGCACCCCCTCCAGGGCGTGCGGGCTCTGGTCGTACAGGTCCAGGCCGATGGCCAGGTACGGCGGCCCCAGTGCCGGCTGCACCCAGGCGCGCCGCAGGCTGCGCACCACCGGGGTGGCATAGGCGTTCTGGGCCAGCAGGGCGTAGAACCGGGAGACGTCCAGCACCGGTTCGGTGATCCGCAGCGGCCCGGCCGGCTGCTGGTCCAGGCCGGTGGCCAGCCGGCGCAGGTCCAGCCAGGGGATGCCCACGCCCCCGCCGGGGCTGTGCGGGTTGAGCCAGATGCCCCAACGGTCGGGGAACAGGGCGGCGGCGATCTCCCGTCCGGTGACCACCTCGTGGGCGCGGCTCCAGCCGGAGGCGGCCAGCTCCTGCGCGGAGGTCACACAGGGCGCGTAGCCGTGGCCGTCCACATCCATGTTGCCGTACTGGGCGTCCGGGGAGCCGGGGTGGCCGTGCCACAGCAGCATCCAGACCTGCCCGTTCGCGAGGGCGGCCAACAGCGCCTCGTAGGCGTCGTAACGCCCGGGCGAAACCTGGTGCAGCAGCTGCTCGACGCTTCCACCCGCGCTCACCTGGGCCGCCCCTTCGTCTGCCTTGCGGTCTTCCGACGGACCCCCCGTGGGCCCCGCCCCCTCATCCAACCAGCTTACGAGGCACCGTGGGCTTCCCCACCTATGCCGGAGCCGAACTACGACTGCTCACGGTCGTAGAAGGGGCGCACGCACTGGCGCATCCACTCCACCATCGGGTCGTTCGCCGCGTCCAGGAAGACCATCTGCACCGGCCACCGCACCGGGTGGTTCCCCAGTGCGCGCGCCAAGGCGTCATGGGCGGCGGTACGGGCCTCGGGGTCCAGCAGGTCCAGCTCCACACCGATGTACAGGCTGGGGTCCCGGCCCTCCACACTGGCCAGCGCCCTGCGGGCGCTGCGGACCGGCGGCTGCGCGGCGAACTCCCCCGCCGCGGTGGCCAACAGGTCGACCGGCTCCTGCTGCCAGTCCGGCTCGAACAGTCGCACCCGGGCACCGGTGGCGACCCCGGGTACCCCCGACCCCGGCGCCGCCCCGCACAGTTCGGCCACCGCCTCGGGCGGCAGGGGCACCCCCACCGTGCCCCCGGGGTTGACGGCGACCCCCACCTGCGGGGGCAGGCCACGGGCGAACTCCACCGCGGGGGCCACCGCGAAGCTCAGGTGGCTCCCGGTGGCCTGGAGGAACTGCTGCTCGGAACTGAACACCGGAACGTAGGGGGCACCGTCCAGCTGGACGGTGGGCAGGTCGAGGTTGGGGCTGTCCGGCCCGCCCCCCTCGGGCAGCGGCACCCACAGCTGGCTGCGGGCCAGCACCTCCAGCAGTCGTCCGCCGGCTTGGCCGGCGTTCAGCGAGGAGGACAGCACCTCCTCCAACTCGTTGCTCGGCCACCCTCCACCATGGCCCGGCCCAAAGTGCTGCGGCTGCTGGGGACTTGTCATGGCCGACACCCTAGAGGAAACGGCTGGTGAGGAGCCCCGCTGGGCCGTTCGGACCGAACTGTCACCCGGTGGGTCACCTGCGGCGACGGCTCGGTTGCGGACGGTGCCGGGCGCTCGGAGGCTGGGCACGTCCAGATCCCCTGTCGGACGTACCGGAGGAAGAACCACCATGCGCATCCCCAAGACGGCCGCGGCCACGGTCCTCACCGCCTCGCTCGCCCTCGGAGCCGTGGGCGCCACCGCCGCCTCGGCCGCCGACGCTCCCCCGCCTCGCCTGGTCGTGGCCGGCGACGCCGACGGCAAGGCACCGGTCCCGGACGCCGAACGACTGGCGCGGCAGGCCGAGGCGCTGCGGAAGATCGGCGGCACCTTCGAACCGGTCGCCGACCTGCTGGCCGACGTTCTCCGGGCCCGGCACGGGAAGCTGAGCAAGGCGCAGGCCAACGACCACAGCCGGGCCGTACGGTCGACGCTGGAGACCATCACCCCGCCCCAGGAGCCGCGCTCGGAGGCCGCCAAGGCGGAGGCCAAGGCGGCGGAGACCCTGGCCCAACGAGCGGACGCGCTGGCCCGGGCGGCCGTCTCGGCGAAGCCGGAGAAGATCAGCAAGGAGGCGGGAGCCACCGTCGCGGCCAGCGCCGCACTGCTACGGGCCATCGAGCGGACCGGTGGCCTGCCCCAGGTCGAGACCCTGCCGGCGCCTACCGGGGAGAACGCCCGGCCCGGCGCCGACGAACAGCTGCCGGAGTCCCAGACCAGTCGCGCCGCCCGGGGCCTGCCCGTCGGCTGACCCCGGCCGTACCCCGCCAGGTCGGCCCCGGCTGTCCCGGTGCCCGCCCGTCGCGCCTCCCCCGGAGGCCGGCCGGACGGGCCCCGGTTCGCGGGACCCGGGGAGCACCCAACTCCTCCCGGGGTGGGGGCCGTTGGCGCCCTCACCCCGGGGACGAGTGGCCGGAAAGTGACGGCACCGCTCCGGCCCGGACGGTCACCGCCCGACGGACGGGTCCACCTGCCGGGGTACCGAGGAGGTCTCCGCGACCTCGAACCGGATGCCCCGCAGGGCGGTGGCCGAGGCGCGGTCCAGCAGCACCACCGAGGAGAACCCGCGCGGCAACCGCCCGGTCAGCGCCTGGCGGATCAACCGCCCCACGGCTCGGCGGTGCCGGGCGAAGGCGTAACGGCTCACCCCCCGGCCCCGCTGTGCCTGCCCGTTGAGGGCGACCGGCGGGGGGACGTCGAGCAGCACCAGGTGCAGGGCGCGGCCCCGGCGACGGGCGTCGCGGATCAGCCAACGGCGTACCCAGCCCTGGGTGCCGCAGTCGTGCACCACCACACTCCGTCCGCCGCCCAACTCCCGCCACAGCGCGAGGTAGTGGGCCAGCCGTACCAGGGGGCGGTAGACCGCGTAGGGCAGCCAGGGCGGCATCCGGGACGCCCAACGGTCCCGGGTGTCCTGGGAGTCCACCCGGCACGCCCCCTCGCCCACGGTGCGGCGCATCAGGGTGGACTTGCCGCTGCCGGGCAGCCCGGAGACCACCACCCGCGCCCCGGCGGGGAAGAGGAGCACCTGCGGGGCACCGACTCCGCGCAGGTCCCGGGGATGGCCGGGCGCCTCGCACTCCGGCGGCCCGGAGGCCGCCACGGTCACCGTCACCGAGGGGGGCGGTAAGGGGACACCGGGGTCGCGCGCCGACCACCGCTCCGTTCCTCCACGCCCCTCCGCCGAAGTGCCCCGCGCAGTGCCCATCCGGCCCGCCTCCCCGTCACGGCCACGTTCAGCGGCCTGAGTCGAGAGTGTCAACAACGAGTAATGTCGCTCAAGGAGATTCCTCGCCCACCTGGGGGTCCACACACACCCGGCACATGTCATGATGTGCCGGCAACTGCATATCGGCCGACAGAACCCACGCGGGAGAGCCCCCGACACCACGGGGCGCCGAAGGAGCAAGTCCTCCCTTGAATCTCTCAGGCACAGTTACCGCGCTGGGTGAGGCAGATCTGAAAAGCGGGCCGCCCTGGTGTGGCCCCACCCAAGGTGCAAGCCACCCACCCCGGTCGGGGGTCGTGGCGAACCTCTCAGGTTCCGATGACAGATGGGGAGGGCGTGCCACACGACGGGTGCGCCACCAGGTCCGGTTGACCCCTCTCCCACGGAGCCCAGGATGACGAGCACACCCCCCGACGCCGTACGCCACACCGCCCTCGACGCCACGCACCGCGCGCTGGGCGCCACCATGACCGACTTCGCCGGCTGGGACATGCCGCTGCGTTACGGGAGCGAGCGGGAGGAGCACCTCGCGGTACGCGAGCGGGCCGGGCTGTTCGACCTCTCCCACATGGGCGAGCTGACCGTGCACGGCCCCCAGGCGGCCGAGCTGCTGGACTACTCCCTGGTCGGCAACCTGACCAAGCTGGCCGTGGGCCGCGCCCGGTACACCATGATCTGCGACGAGCGGGGCGGCATCCTCGACGACCTGATCGTCTACCGGCTGGCCGAGGAGCGGTTCATGGTGGTGGCCAACGCCGCCAACTCCCAGGTGGTGCTGGACGCCCTGCGGCAGCGGCAGTCCGGCTTCGACGCCGAGGTACGGGACGACCGCGAGGCCTACGCCCTGATCGCGGTGCAGGGCCCCGAGTCGGCCGGCATCCTGGGCCAGCTGACCGACGCCGACCTGGCCGGCCTGAAGTACTACGCCGGCCTGCCGGGCACCGTCGCCGGGGTCTCCGCCCTGATCGCCCGTACCGGGTACACCGGTGAGGACGGCTTCGAACTGTTCGTCGCCCCCGAGGACGCGCCCGCCGTGTGGCAGGCGGTGACCGAGGCCGGCGCGGGAGTGGGCCTGGTGCCCTGCGGGCTGTCCTGCCGGGACACCCTCCGCCTGGAAGCGGGGATGCCGCTGTACGGCCACGAACTCACCACCGACACCACCCCCTTCGACGCCGGCCTGGGCCGGGTGGTGAAGTTCGAGAAGACCACCAACGACGGCCGCTTCGTGGGCCGCGAGCCCCTGGAGGTCGCCGCCAAGCGCGCCGAGGAGCAGCCCCCGCGCAAGCTGGTCGGACTGGTCGCCGAGGGCCGACGGGTACCGCGCGCCGGCTACCCAGTGGTGAACGCCGAGGGCACGGTGATCGGCGAGGTCACCTCGGGAGCCCCCTCCCCCACCCTGGGCAAGCCCATCGCCATCGCCTACGTCGACGCCTCGCACTCCGAGCCGGGCACCAAGGGCGTGGCCGTGGACATCCGGGGCTCCCACGAGCCGTACCAGGTGGTGGCGCTCCCCTTCTACAAGCGGGAACGCTGAGCCCTGGCGTACGGCGGCGGCGCCGCGACCCGACGGCACCCGCACGGGTCCGGGCGGGCGACCGAGGTGTCGCGCGGTGCCGGGACCCGCATAGTGGGTCCCGGACGTCCAACCCTCAAGACCTGTTCGCCCATCACCCCTCTTCCCCAGGAGAATCTAGCCATGAGCAACCCCGAGAACCTGCGGTACAGCAAGGAGCACGAGTGGCTGACGGCGGCCGAGGACGGCGTGTCGACGGTGGGCATCACCGAGCACGCCGCCAGCGCGCTGGGTGACGTCGTCTTCGTGCAGCTGCCGGAGGTGGGCGACACCGTGACCGCGGGCGAACCCTGTGGCGAGTTGGAGTCCACCAAGTCGGTCAGCGACCTCTACGCGCCGGTCAGCGGTGAGATCGCCGAGATCAACCAGAACGTCGTCGACGATCCCGCGCTGGTCAACTCCGCGCCCTTCGAGGACGGTTGGCTGTTCAAGGTGCGGCTGGACACGTCCGCCGGCGAGCCCGAGGGCCTGCTGAGCGCCGACGAGTACACCGCCTTCACCGGTAACTGAAGCCCGTTCCCCTGTGCCCGCCCGGCGCGGGCACCTTCACCGGAAAGCACTCATGTCGCTTCTGAACCAGTCTCTGCACGAGCTCGACCCCGATGTCGCCGCCGCCGTCGACGCCGAACTCCACCGGCAGCAGTCGACCCTGGAGATGATCGCCTCCGAGAACTTCGCGCCGGTCGCCGCGCTGGAGGCACAGGGGTCGGTCCTGACCAACAAGTACGCCGAGGGGTACCCGGGCCGCCGCTACTACGGCGGCTGCGAACACGTCGACGTCATCGAGGACATCGCCCGGGACCGGATCAAGGCCCTGTTCGGCGCCGAGGCCGCCAACGTCCAGCCGCACTCGGGCGCCTCGGCCAACGCCGCCGCGATGTTCGCCCTGCTGAAGCCGGGCGACACCATCATGGGCCTGGACCTGGCCCACGGTGGACACCTCACCCACGGGATGAAGATCAACTTCTCCGGCAAGCTCTACAACGTGGTCGCCTACCACGTGGACGCCGAGACCGGCCGGGTCGACATGGAGGAGGTCGAGCGCCTCGCCCGCGAGCACCGGCCCCGGATGATCGTGGCCGGCTGGTCCGCCTACCCCCGCCACCTGGACTTCGCCGCCTTCCGCCGGGTCGCCGACGAGGTCGAGGCCCTGCTCCTGGTCGACATGGCGCACTTCGCCGGTCTGGTGGCCGCCGGGCTGCACCCCTCCCCGGTGCCCTACGCGGACGTGGTCACCACCACCACCCACAAGACCCTCGGCGGCCCCCGGGGCGGCGTGATCCTCTCCAAGAAGGAGCACGCCAAGAAGATCAACTCGGCGGTGTTCCCCGGCCAGCAGGGCGGCCCCCTGGAGCACGTCATCGCCGCCAAGGCCGTCTCCTTCAAGGTCGCCGCGACCGAGGAGTTCAAGGACCGGCAGCGCCGCACCCTGGAGGGCGCCCGGCTGCTGGCCGAGCGACTGACCCAGCCCGACGCCGTGGACGCCGGGGTGTCCGTGCTCTCCGGCGGCACCGACGTCCACCTGGTGCTGGTCGACCTCCGCGAGTCCGAGCTGGACGGCCAGCAGGCCGAGGACCGACTGCACGAGGTCGGCATCACCGTCAACCGCAACGCGGTACCCAACGACCCCCGGCCACCGATGGTGACCTCGGGCCTGCGGGTCGGCACCCCCGCCCTGGCCACCCGGGGCTTCGACACCGAGGACTTCCGCGAGGTCGCCGACATCATCGCCGAGACCCTCAAGACCTCGGCCGACACCTGGGGTTCGGCCGACTCCCCCGCCAAGTCGCTGGCCGCCCGGGTGGCGGCGCTCACGGCACGGCACCCGCTCTACCCGAACCTGGGCAAGCGGTCCGAGTGACGGAACGGCCGGGGCGGGCACCCACCCACGGGCCCGCCCCGGCCTCCCGCACGTCCCCACCCCCGGGGCGGCGACCACCGGTCACCCCGGCGTCAGGAGTCCCACCATGGCCATCTCCGTCTTCGACCTGTTCTCCATCGGCATCGGCCCCTCCAGCTCCCACACAGTCGGCCCCATGCGGGCGGCCAACATGTTCGCCCGTCGCCTCAAGAACGAGGGGCTGCTGGCCCACACCAGCGCGGTACGCGCGGAGTTGTACGGCTCCCTCGGGGCCACCGGGCACGGACACGGCACGCCCAAGGCGGTACTCCTCGGCCTGGAGGGCAACTCCCCCCGCACCGTGGACGTGGAGCGCGCCGACCAGCGGGTGGCCGAGATCCGGCGGGACAAGCGGCTGCGGCTGCTCTCCGACGAGATAGGGGACGCCCACGAGATCGACTTCGACGAGTCGCGGGAACTGGTCCTGCACCGTCGCCGCTCCCTGCCGTACCACGCCAACGGGATGACCCTCCTCGCCTACGACGCCGACGGCACGCCCCTGCTGGAGAAGACCTACTACTCGGTGGGCGGCGGCTTCGTCGTCGACGAGGACGCCGTCGGCCAGGACCGCATCAAACTGGACGACACCCCGCTCAAGCACTCCTTCCGCACCGGCGACGAACTGCTCCGGCTCACCCGGGAGACCGGGCTGTCGGTGTCCGGGCTGATGTGGGAGAACGAGCAGGCCTGGCGCAGCCCCGAGGAGATCCGTACCGGACTGCTGGAGATCTGGCAGGTGATGCGCCAGTGCGTGGACCGGGGGATGCGGCAGGAGGGCATCCTTCCCGGAGGGCTACGGGTACGCCGCAGGGCCGCCACCTCCGCCCGCCAACTCCAGGCCGAGGGCGACCCGCAGGCACGCGCCATGGAGTGGCTCACCCTCTACGCCATGGCCGTCAACGAGGAGAACGCCGCCGGCGGACGGGTGGTCACCGCGCCCACCAACGGGGCGGCCGGCATCATGCCGGCGGTACTCCACTACTACTCCCAGTTCGTCCCCTCGGCCGACGACGACGGCATCGTGCGGTTCCTGCTGGCGGCCGGCGCCATCGGGCTGCTGTTCAAGGAGAACGCCTCCATCTCCGGCGCCGAGGTCGGCTGCCAGGGCGAGGTCGGTTCCGCCTGCTCCATGGCCGCCGGAGGGCTCGCCGAAGTGCTGGGCGGCACCCCGGAACAGGTGGAGAACGCCGCCGAGATCGGCATCGAGCACAACCTCGGGCTCACCTGTGACCCGGTCGGCGGCCTGGTCCAGATCCCCTGCATCGAACGCAACGGGATGGCCGCCGTGAAGGCCGTCACCGCCGCCCGGATGTCCCTGCGCGGCGACGGCCGCCACCACGTCTCCCTCGACAAGGCCATCAAGACCATGAAGGAGACGGGCGCCGACATGAAGGTCAAGTACAAGGAGACAGCCCGCGGCGGCCTCGCCGTGAACGTCATCGAGTGCTGAGCGCACCACCTCTGACCAGGGTCCCTGACCAGTCCCTGTGACAGAGCGGAGAGTCCCTGAGAAGTCCCTGACCAGTCCCCGCGAATCCCGCCCGTGACCTGGCCAAGAAGCCTCGGTCCCCCGTAGCTGGCACCGAACGTCGGCCCGGGATTCCCACCCGGAGTGGACAGGGGGAGCCGGCGGAGTGGCCTCTCGCGCGAGGCGCGTAAACGTGCCCCAGTTCGCCACGACCGTCTCGATCGTCGGCATCACCTGAGGCCAGGCTGGGACCGGTCAGGAGTCGCCGGTACTCGGTCACGGCCGACCGGGTTCGCTCCACGGCGGACCGCATCTCCTGGACGGCCTGCTTGTCCGCCGTCACAGGTGACGTCGTCTCCAGCGGCGGCGGTGCGAAAGTGACCGCTTCCTCCACTCCGCCGAGCCCCTACCGGGCGAACGCCGGCTCTGTCGCGGGCAGTTCGCGATACTCGGCAGGTCGGGCGACGAGCCCGAAGATCGGCCCGCGGTTTGGGGGAGTATTCCGAGGCCTTGGTCGAGGTCCTCCACCTCAGCGGTCAGCATTCTCCGAAGGCGACATGGCCCCTCGGTGGCCTGTCACGGCTTGGGGCCGCGGAGGGACTTGGCGACGGCGACAGTGGTATGCCAGTGGAAGCGCAGGGCCAGCAGGCGGACGGAGAGGGCGACGAGGAACGCGGCTCCGCCGGTGAGGATGTTGTAGCTGCCGAAGTGGAGCAGGAGGGCGCTGATGGTGGCGCCGATGAGGGCGGGAACGGCGTAGAGGTCCTGGTCAGGGCGCAGGACCGGAGGGGTGCGGTTGGCGAGCAGGTCGCGGATGATGCCGCCGCCGATGGCGGTGAGGACGCCCAGCAGGGCGGAGGGGACGGCGGCCAGGCCGTTGCGGTAGGCGGTGAGGGTGCCGGTGACGCAGAACAGGGCCAGACCGACGGCGTCGGCGATGTTCAGTGGCCAGTGGGTGAGGCGGGCGGGGGGATCGATGACGAAGATGACCAAGGCGGCAGCCAGGGAGACCCACACGTACCGCAGGTCAACGAAGGCGACGGGGACTCCCTTGTTGATGATCACGTCCCGGATGACGCCGCCGCCGAAGGCCGTCGCGAAGGCCAGGACGCTCAGGCCGATGAAGTCGTACCCCTTGCGCACGGCCAGCAGAGCGCCGGAAACCCCGAAGGCGAAGGTGGCCAGCAGGTCGGCGACCTGCTGGGCGGTACCGATGACGGCCGCTTCGTCCGGCGACGCGACCTGGGCCAGGGCGTTCACCGGCGGCGCCTCGGGGCGGGGCGAGGGCGACGGCGTGCTGGCTCGGTCATGCTCGGACTCCTCCTGGATGCCGGTCGGTGGTGCGCCGACGCCGATATGGGTTCGTTTCCCGTGCCGGCCGGCCCACAGCGGCCCCGAACAGGGGTACGTCCGGCCTGCCTCCTCACCGCAAGGCAGGCCGGGCTCGGGCAGCCGGGTGACCGCCACCCGATGGGACTCCCGCTCCTGGTTGTCGGGGAGCTGACGAGGAACGGGGGCTCGCCACCGAGGGGCCGTACCGCGCCGGTGGTCACCGCCCGCGTAGGACGCACGGGCATGTGACGGCCCGCCGCTCTACTCGGCAGGGGTGATCGTGCCGTTCAGGTGGGCGTAGGCGACATTGCAGTGGAGGCGCACGCCTTGCGTGAGGGCGTCGTCGTTGAGGTAGAAGCGCGGGTTGTGGTTGGGGACGAGGCCGCGCCCGCCGGAGGTGGGCACCACGGCGCCGTCGTCGGTCAGCTCGCAGTCCTGCGCGCCGAGCATGAGGTACACGCCGCCGTACTCGTTGACGAACTCGGAGACATCGTCGTACCCGAGGGTCGGCGGGGTGTCGAAGACCTTCTCGGCACCGACGACGCTCTTGACGGTGGGCAGGACCGCGTCCGTCCACTTCTTGAGGTTGTGCACCGCGGGCACGTCCTGGAGATAGGTGACCTCGGCGGTGCAGCCGTACGCTGCGGCCGTCTGCTCGGCCAGGGTCGTCAACCGCTTCTGGATGGTGGCCATGTCCTTCTCGACCGAGCAGCGGATGGTGCCCCACAGGGTGACTGTCTCGGGCACGATGTTGAAGCGGCCGACGTCCTCGATGTGCCCGATGGTCACGGTGATCGGGTCGAAGGCGGACACCTGCCGGTAGAGCTGTCCCACGCCGACCGTGATCGCGCCTGCCGCGGGTATGGGGTCGATGCCCATCCACGGGGTGGAGCCGTGGACCTGCTGCCCGGTGAGCACGATCTTGATCATGCTGGAGGCGCCGAACTGGTTGCCCACCCGGTAGCCGACGTATCCGCTGGGCAGCGGACCCAGGTGCATACCGAACGCCATCGTCGGCGCGGGGTCGTCGCACGCCCCCTCGTCGACCATCTGCTTCGCCCCGGAGGTCTCCCCGGCCGGCGCGCCTTCCTCGGCCGGCTGGAAGATGAACAGCACGGTGCCGGGCAGCTGCTCGCGGACTCCGGCCAGGACGGTGGCGGCGCCCAGCAGCATGGCGGTGTGCCCGTCGTGGCCGCAGGCGTGCGCGACCGGGAACGGACCGCCGGGATAGTCCTGGTCCACGACCGTGGAGGCGAAGCTCTCGCCGCTGTCCTCCTTGACCGGCAGGGCGTCGATGTCGGCGCGCAGCGCGACGACCCGGTCGCCGGCCCTGCCGCCCCTGAGTACGCCGACGACACCGTGTCCCGAGATGCCGGTACGGACCTCGTCGAGGTTCAGGGAGGTCAGGTGGTCCGTGATCAGCTTGGCCGTATTGACCTCGCGGTTGGACAGTTCCGGGTTCTGGTGGAGATGGTGTCGCCACTCGATGACCTGCTGCTCGACTGCCTTGGCTTGTTCGTCGAGCTCGGCGCGGATCGGATCTTCGCTCATGTTCCAGCTCCTCGAAGTCGATCCTGCTGACATTCGGAAGCTACGGGCCGCCCTGCCGCGCCACCATCGCTCGTAGTACGAACGGGTCACGGCACGGTCAGGGCTGCGTCCCGGAAGTGGATCTTCATCCGTGAGGCGGTGCGGGACCGGGCTCGGGTACCGTCGCTCTCGGCTGCGATCCCGGTGCCGCGAGGACGGGCGATCACGCAACGGAAGACCGGGCCCTTGCGGGCGCCCGTACCAAACCCCTTTGTCACAGCCACTCGTTGATGGCCGCGACGAGGACGGTCACCTCGTAGCGGACCGCGAGTTCGTCGTATCGCGTGGCGACAGCCCGGTGTCTCCTGAGGCGGTTGATCGCGCACTCCACCGCGTGCCGCTCCCGGTAGCCAACCGGGTCGAAGCGCGGTGGGCGGCCACCGCGTGAACGTCATCGAGTGCTGAGCGGGGCTGCGCCGACCAGGCGGTTCGCGTCTTTCGGCGGCCAGACGTGCGGCAGAGGGAAGTCGACTGGATCCCCCAGGAGATCTGCCCACGCTGGAGCGGTACCGCGCTTGGCTCCACGGTCAGATGCCGCTGGCCGTCGCAGAAGGTGCTTCACCGACGGGCTCGGCGTTCCAGGTTGTCGTCGAACGATCTTCGGTGGTGGGTCGTGTTCGGGTGATACGTCGTCATGAACTGTCCGACGCGGAGTGGGAGTTCGTCCGCCGCCGCCCAAGAGTCGTCGCGTGAGCGGAGGCGTTGGGACGACCGATGGTCCTCGACAGGACCGTGTGGAGGTTCCGTACCGGGGTGGCCTGACGGGACGCGCCCGACGGGTATGGACCGTGGGCACCCCCGCCCGCCGGCGGCGCGAGGACGGTACCGGGGCAGGGCCCTCGCACGGTGGGGGCGACCCGCGTACGAGCGACGCCAGCGCGTCCCGACTCCCTGGGGCTCATGTCCGCCAAGCCGCTTCCGGCCCTCTCACCGCTGCGGGCCGACGGAGATGAGCTTCTGGAAGTAGCCTTCCGCCACGTTCTCGCCGACCGGAACGCCTTCGGCCTCGACCCAGGCGTGCGCGGCGAACGGCGGGACGGTGCGCGGGCCAACGCACCAGGTGGCCCAGGTGCCCCGTACGCGGCAGAACAGGGTCACCGTCAGCGACCGGCGCAGACACGCCTCCCGGCCGGCACAGCCGAGGCTGGCGGCCACCACGGAGGCGCGGACACGGGTGACCTCCTCGAGAGTGGCCGGGCGAGCGCCACGCCGCAGGCGGCTGAGCACCTTGTGGATCTGCTGGGGCGAGCGGCGCGCCAGCAGCCCGGCGAGGAGCGCCGTGGCCCGGATGCCCCAGCGTTGGGCGAAGGGGACGCGGTTCGGTCGGTAGGGGATGGTCTCCGGTGTGGTCATGGTGTCGTCTCCTGGGCGATCCGCTGGTGATGTCCGGTGGAGGAGAGGGGGCGTCAGGGCACGGGTGCGGGCTGGGCCTTGGTGGACGCGGCCTGTCGCAACCAGACCTCGGCGGCGATCATCGGGTAGAGGTCACGGCCCAGTTCGTTCGGGGAGCCGCTGGGGCGCGCGCACTCACGCAGGATGTGGTCGTGGTCGACCAGTCCGAGTTCGGCCACCCGTGACTCGGCGAGGAAGTCGAGTACGTCCGCACGGTGGGTTTCGATGCCCATGTCCTCGGCCGCGGAGCCCTCACCCTTGGTGTCCCGGCGTAGCGCGGGCATCGGGACGATACCGCGCATCGCCTCGGCCATGATCGGCTTGTAGGCCCAGCGGGAGACCCGGTCCTGGGGGCGGATCGACAACGCTGCTTCGATCACCCGGTTGTCGTAGTAGGGGGCGTGCAGTGTCAGCCCGTGCCGGTCAGCCGCCCTCGCCAACTGCCCGGTGTACCGCGAACCCGCCTGCATGTAGGACAGGTCCTCGTGCATCCCGTGGATGGGCGACAGCGGTTCGGCGTCCTCCGCGTACCGAAGGATGAGCCTGCGGACCGCGTCGACGGCCTCCGGGGTGGCCCACGGTGCCATGACGGAGAAGAACCCCCACCCCAGGTCGGGTGTGCGGTCGCTGACGTGCGGATCGGTCAGGGCCTTGGCCTGTTGCCGCAGCCAGCCCGAGTACGGGGTGCGGTCCAGGAACATGGCGGCTGTCTGCTTCCAGCTCCACCGGCCGTTCGCCCGGGAAGCCCGCAGGTTGCGCAGGGCCAGGGCGGGGTCGGCACGGTAGTAGTGCAGCAGCCAGGAGTTTCCCCCGCTGAGGGCCTCGTCGCCGCCGTAGCCGCCGTAGTGGTGCCGGGATCCCTGTTTCGCGGCCCAGGACAGCAGCACGCCCTGCCTGCTGTTCCCCGCGGCAGCGAGGGGGTCGGGCTCGTCGAGGTCGGCGACGATGCCGGGCAGGTTGTCGAGGTACAGCGGGAAACTCTCCGCACTCAGTACGTCGTGGGTGACGTTGCCCAGGGCGGCCACGGTCTTCCGCGCGTGGACGAGGTCGTCGTCGTACGGATCGAGGCTCGCCATCGTGCACGCGCGCACGTCCTGGCCAGCGGCGGACAGCAGGCTGCACAGCCCTGTCGAGTCGACCCCGCCGAGTTCTGCGCTGACAAGGCCGCCGGGGACGGTGCGCACCTCGATCGCCGCCTCCAGGGCGGTACGCAGTCCGATGGCTCCCTGACGCATCGGGAGCACCGGCTCCGGCGGGGACCACCAACGCACCTCACGCGCCTGGTCGTTCGCCGGCAGGGTGAGGTAATGCGTCCCGGGGAGCTCTCTGAGCCGGGGCCACAGGGGCAGGTCGCCGAGCGGATGCGGAACCGTGGGGGCGAGCAGGTGCAGCGCGAGACGGTCTGGGTCGGGCTCGTCACCGATCAGCCCGGCGAGTACGTTGGCCCGGTTCCCGGCGAGCCGGTCGCGGCCGGCGCCGGTGTGGAAGACCCGGCGCAGCTTGGTGACGCTGCCCTGCACCCGGCAGGTGCCGTCCACGGACGCCAGCAGGTGCCAGCTTCCGTCGACGGTCGCGGCGAACGCGTCCAGGTCGCTCGGGCAACTCGCGGTGTGCGCCACCCGCTCAAGCCGCTCGCGGGTCACGCCATGATGTCCGAGCAGGGCCAGTTTCGAGGACCCGGCGGTGCCGACGGACAACTCCTCGGCCGACCACCGGCCGACGATCCACGGCCGACCGCTGGGGTGGTCGATCCGGTTCAGCGCCGGGTGCGCCAGCCGGGCGAACGTGGCCTGGCTCGCCGCGTGGTCGGGAAACACGACGAACCACGGCATGCGCTCGGACTGCTCAGCACATGTAGACATGACAGGTCCCATCGGTGATAGCGCACGGACTTATCCCGCGGCTGACTGAACTGATCCAGATCCGCCCGGTCGCCGGGTTCAACTCCGGCCACCGGGCGGATATTCAGGACGCCAGCCCCCAGCGGCTCAGCCTCTGATGCCGCTGGCACTGGTCAGGCGTCGGTCACTTGCGCCACAGGCGCCAGGGGCCGACAGCGTCGTTCTTGAAGTAACCGGCGAAGCCGGTGTCCTTCTTGAAGGTGCCCACCTTGCGCAGCGTCGGACGAGCATAAGTCTTAGCCATAGCTCCTACTCCGTTCTTCTGGCGTGCTTTCCATTTACCGGAACGAGTCTTCTGCCCTGCATTCCGGCGCCGGGTTACCCGGACACGTAGTAATCTATCGAAGGATCCTTGCCGGCCACTTGTTCACCGCTTGTCCTCGCGGAAAACCAAAAACGGAAATCCAAGACATGAGTGCGCCACTGGCGGCAGAGGTCGAATCACAACGAAAACTCCCCAGCGCACTGACGCTGGGGAGTTTTCGTCGGGTATTCGCTCAGTTCGTGTCGACTCCCGCGATGACCCGGTAAAAGCGGCTGTCGGCCAGCAGTTCGGTGTGGTCGCCGTTCGCTGACACGGCACCGTCCTGTAGGACCACGACGCGGTCCGCCGCCCTGATGGTGGTGAAGCGGTGCGCGATCACCAGCAGGGCGCATTCCTGCGCTACCGCACGGAGTACGGCCACGAAGGCGGCCTCGTTCTCGGCGTCCAGGTGGGACGTCGGTTCGTCCAGCAACAGCAGGTCGGGCTCGGTGAGCAGGGCTCGGGCGATCACGACCCGCTGCCGTTCGCCGCCGGACAACAGGTTTCCGTGTTCGCCCACCGCCGTGTCCAGACCGTCCGTAAGCCGGGCGACAAGGCCGTCGAGGTTGACCATGCGCAGTACTCGCTGTACCGCCTGGTCGTCCGCCTCGGGCGCCGCGTACAGGAGATTGTCACGGAGGGAGCCGTGGAGTATCGGCGACTCCTGCTCGACCAGTGCTATTCGGGAACGGTAGGAACTCAGTTCCTGCTGGCCGATGTCCTCGCCGTCGAAAAGGACCGTGCCGGAGTGTGTCGGATAGAACCGCTCGACGAGATTGAAGATCGTCGACTTCCCGGCGCCCGAGGACCCCGTGAGTGCCACGAAACCCCGTCTGGGCACGACGAAGGAAGTTCCGCGTAGAACCGGTTCCCGGTCGTATCCGAAGTGCACGTTGCGGAACTCGAGGATCGGCTCGGTCGAGCCTTGCCGAGACGCTTCCCGGGGACGCGGCCCGGTGTGCGGCGGGTGACCGTCCCGCTCCTGCGGGAGCCGCTCGGTGGCCGCGATCCTCGACAGAGCACCGCTTCCCTCCTGCACCGCCACCACGGCCTCGAACACGGAGCCGACGGGCATGGCCAGGTATGTCAGATACATCAGGAACGCCACCAGGTCGGCGAGCGAACTCTCGCCGCTGGCCACCCGGAGTCCGCCGACCAGCAGCACCACCATGAGTGATCCGTTGACCGCCAGCTCCATCGCCGGGCTGGTCAACGACCGCAGCTTGGCCATCCGAACGCCGGCGGTGTACACGTCGTGTGCCGCCCTGCCGATTCTGGCGTCCTCGCGCTCCTCCGCCTGGCTTGCCCGGACCGTACGAATCGCGCTGAGGGCGCGCTCCAGGTCCGCGGACATCGAGCCCAGGGCGTTCTGTGTGGCCAGCGAGGCCGACCTGATACCGGCCAGCAAGGTGCCGACGACAGCGGCGGCCAATGCCACCATGCCGACCACGATGAGGAAGAGCAGCCAGTCCAGCCAGATCATCAGCGCCACGGTGCCGACCAGGCCGACCACACCGGTGATCAGATCGGTGACGCCCTCACTGATCACCCTGCGCACCGCCGTGGCGTCCGCGCTGGTGCGGGACATCAGATCGCCGACACGATGCTGGTGGTACGCCTCCATGCGGAGCCGCAGCAGTCTGCTGATCAGCCGCTGCCGGATGCCCAGTACCACCAGCTCGCTGGTGCGCTGCAGTACGAACTGGCCTCCTGCCCGTACGGCGGCCTGGCCGACGAAGAGCAGGACCAGCACGGCGAGGGTCGTCCACGCCACGTTCGTCGTGCCCGCCGAGTCGATGACCTCGCGCACCACGAGTGGCTGCGCGATACCCAACAGGGAGCCGAAGAGCGTCAGAAGCACCGCGAGCATGACCCACCGCACGTTCCCCCGGACGAGCCCCAGAACATGGCGGTAACCCACCCGCGGATTCACCGACCGCGACATCTCACTGTGCTTGTTCGTCAAGGATGCCCGCCTGGCGAAGCTGGTCAAGCAGATCGGTGACGTCGCGCTCCGCCTCGCTCGGGCTGATGTCGTAGTGCTGGCGAATAGCCGTCACCGCGTCTGCCGAACCCCCGCCCTCGCGCAGCGTGTTCACCACGATGACGCCGGTGTGGTTCAAATTCCAGTAGTTTCCGTCCTCCATGTCGAGCAGCACGGCACCGTAGTCGGTTTCCGTGATGGCCAGTGAATCGCGCAATGCGGTCATGACACACCCTTTCAGGTCGAGCGGGGACGTCGAAGCCTCGCCAGACGCTATAGACAAGCCCTTGCCGCTCGCTTGTCACCGGTGTGTTTCCTGGTACGACTCCTCGTCACGCAGCACGGCCGCCTGCAGTCGACGCAGCTCGGCGGCGGGTTCGAGGCCCACCTGCTCCACGAGGCTGCGCCGAACGACGTCGTAGTGGTGCAACGCCTCGGCAGTTCTTCCAGAATTCTGGAGCGCTTTCATCAGCGCACCGGTGAGCCTCGGCCGGTGCAGGTGTTCATGGGCCATCGCCGTGAGTTCGGGTACGAGCTGGGTGTTCTCCCCGAGCCGCAGACGGGTCTCCACGTAGTCCTCGTAGGCCAGCAGGCATTTCTCCTGCAGGGAGTAGGAGAGCGTCTCGGCATATCGTGCGGTCGCCAGCGGTCTGCCACGCCACAGACGCAATGCCTCGCCGTAGAGCGACTTCGCCTCCCTGTCACCGGCTCGACGCGCACGCGCGACCAGTTCATCGAACCTGAAAAGGTCCACTCGACTCGTCTCGAGTGCCAGTCTGTAACCGCCGGGAACGGTCTCGATCGCCTCTTTGCCCTTGCCCGCAGCGAACAACGTGGACCGCAGACGGCTAATGTGCGCCTGAATACTGCCTTTGGCCGCCTCTGGCGAGTTTCCCTCCCACAGCACCTGCATGATTTTCTGCAGAGCAACCGGACGATTTACCTCCAGCGCGAGAACGCCCAGTACCGCCCGCCGCTGATCCGGGCCCAACGCGAGGGAAAAACCGTCCCTCAGGACCTCGATACCGCCCAGTATCCTGACTTCCAGCATCCCTGACGCCTCCCCCTTGGACATCCGGCACTGTCGAACTTGTCGGGTTGAGCATTCCCCCTTCCAGCGCCGAGCGGAATCCCGATAAATGACCCGTGACAGAACGGTGACGGAACGGCCTCACGGACGGGAATAGCCGAACCCGGCAGGGGTCAAGCTAGCACAAAACGCCCCGGGTGAACCTTCGAGAAAATCATATGCCTAGCACTCCGAATAGGAGCGAAGGAACGGGAAGCCCGGAATAAGACATTCCCGCAAGCGCGTGTCGGCCAGATCGGGCGTCAGACACCGACCTTCACCACTTACCCCCGAACCGGATTGTGCACGTCAGCCATGAAGCGGCGGACTCCTGTTTCCGACAGACCTTGGCTGACACAAGCGTGGTGCACCACGCGAGAACTGGAACGCGGCAACCTCCTCGGAGTTTCCCCTTGCGTCCTCGAAGCCCTCGCCCGTACTCTCCGGCTCGATGACGCCGAAAATGATCTAGCTCGGATGATGGCCGGCTCCGGCGCACTACGAGCGTTCACTGCCAGGAACCAATCCTCCCGGGGTGCTGACCGAATCCAGGCCTGGCGAGTATCCCCAGGGGACCTGTGGACGGTGAGCGTCCCCCTCTTTCCCACTCACCGCAAGGCTGCACGGAATGTTCGCGAGGCCGGAACGTATCACAGCCCACACGGCGCCAGGAATGCCCCTGGCAACCAGGATGACATCGCCGCCAATTAGCGGAATGATCACCGCAACTTCCGGTTTCTGAGCCATGAACCGGCGACTGTCAGGCACGTTACGGTCGTACGGTTCGGGAATACGTTCCGGTTAGGTCAAGTGCCAGGTTTTTCTTGATCAGGCAGACCGCTTCTACCGTATACGGGAATTCCGAGGACCGCGCCAGACGCCGGCCCAACAACCAGACCGTTCGATATTCCTGAACTCGCCGACGAGCCACACGCATTGCACAGCGAGTTGTTGCCTGTGAAACCCGGAGGTCGCCACTTGCTCAAGCCAGAGACTCTTGATGCGGAGACGGTGGCTGCGGTGCCGGCAACCGGGGAGCCACCGGTGGCGTGCGCTGCTGCGACGGCCCGGGCCGCGCGACCTCGAAGGTGCGTCCCCACATCGCGTTCTGTCGGCGCCCGGCACCTACCCAACGGATCTTGCCGGGACTGCGGGATGGGCACGCGCATCCGCGGCGTACAAGGAGGCGTCGACCGGATCGGCCTGATCCGCCGAACAGTTTCCAGGGTGACGCCTCGTGGACTGTTTCGCCGATGATCTGTCGTTGCGGGGTTGCTGTGCGCTGATGACGAAGTGCGGGCGCGCTACGAACTCGAGTCGTCCCGCTTACGGCGTCGTCGCCTGATTCCTTCTGCCCCACGCCACGGCCGCGAGATGATCGGGGCATGACTGAGATCGTTCTGATGTCCGACCCGAAGGTGGCGGCTGTTCCCGTCCAGGAGTGCGGGGAACGGCTGGTGGACGTCCAGCGTGAGGGTTCCCTGCTGGTCGACGAGCGGAAGCGGGAGGACTCGGCGGGTGCCTTCGTCTACCTGCGGGCGGGGGTGCTCGACCGTCTCGTTCAGGCCCAGGCGCGGCTGCCTCGGGGGGTGCGGTTGCTGTTCGTCGAGGGGTACCGCCCGCCGCCCCTGCAACGCCGCTACTTCGACAGGTACGCGGACCGGCTGCGGGCCGAGCACCCGGAGTGGTCCGCTGAACAGCTCCGCTCAGCGGCCAGCCGCTTCGTCTCCCCGCCCGAGATCGCACCGCACAGCGCCGGGGCCGCCGTCGACCTGACGCTCACCGACGCCGACGGCCACGAACTCGACATGGGTACCCGTGTGAACGCGTCACCCGAGGAGAGCGCGGGCGCCTGCTACACGGGGGCCGACAACATCGGCGAACCCGCCCGCGCGCACCGGAACATCCTGGGTACCGCACTCACCGCCGTCGGCCTGGTCAACTACCCCACCGAGTGGTGGCACTGGTCGTACGGAGACCGCTACTGGGCCCTGGAGACCGGATCGGCCGCCGCCCACTACGGGCCCACGGCCCTCGACTAGAGCGCGTCGTTCGGCTGGTGTCGGGAAGCTCACGTGTCCGGTCACCGCGCCGGACCTCTCCGCCCAGCCCCGTCACAGGCACACGGCGCACGGCACCGGAACGCACTCCCCGGCCCCCGAGATCCCCGCGGCACCTGGGTACCGCGTGGAGGGGCACCCGGCGCGGACGCCGAACCGTTGCGAACCGGCCCCGTGACAGTGGCCCGATCCCGCGACAACGGCCGGCCTCATCGGGCGCTGCCTTTCGTACCCGGCACCACGGGCCTCGGGCTGAGGTCATCCTCGACATCACGGCCCCGACGGGTGCGGGGAGGCCTCGCACGGGGTGGCAGAGGTACCGGCGAGGAGCGAGCGGCCGGGCACGTCCGGTGACCTGGCGCGGGAGCGTCGTAGGACACCCCTCCGAGGACAGCCCGCGGCGTCCTGGCTGACCCGACCTCGGTGGCCGGAAGTCCCCAAGAACGCCCCGGCGCCGGTGACTTGGGCCAGGGGAGGTGGGCCGGGGCACGTACGGATGCCGCACTGTCCTGACGCACCCGCGCGGGGGCACTGGTTCGGGGCGCCGGAGAACTCGGGTCCAAGCGGGGCCTGTTGGACTCCCGTAGACCCGGCATGGCGAGGTCCCTTCGACGAGGGGACCTCGTCGAAGGGACCTCGCCAGCGTGACGGTCAGCCGGAGGACGCCGGCTCCGCGACACGAGACGTCGCCCCGCCGGTCTCCGGCCGCCGGTCCGTCCACGCGTCGCGGCTCGTGTGGCGGGAGCGACCGGCGCCTCGGGAACCGTTACCGAGGCACCGAGGCACGGTCAGACACGTACCAGGGGCGTGTCCACCAGGTGCTCGGCCAGGAACCACGACTGGAGTTCGTTCTTGCGGATGACGTCCGAGACCAGGAGGTCGTTGGTCCCGTCGTCGCCCTGTTCCTGGGTGCGGGCGGCGGCGTCATGGCAGTCGGTCAGGATCATCTCGTGCGCCTCCAGGAGGCGGGAGAGCATCGCCGGTACCTCCTCCACACCGTCCGGCGGCCGGGGGATGGAGGTGATCTCCGCTACGTGACGCGGGTCGCCGACCGCGACGCCGCCGAGCGTCTGCACCCGTTCGGCGATGTCGTCGACGAGTTCGAGCTGTTCGTCGGCGTGCTTGTCCAACAGCAGGTGCAGTTGGTAGAAGGTGGCGCCCCGCATGAGCCAGTGGTATTTCTTGTACAGGTCATGCAGAATTCTGGTGTCCGCGAGAACCCTGTTGAGACGCTGCGAGGAATAGAGACGGGTGTCCGCCGTGAGCGCCACCGGGAACTGTTTCACGGTTCCGAATTCCTGGATGATCTCGCCCTGCTGGTGCAGCCACGGCTGACTTCCGTTGGATGTGCTTCGCGTCTGGTTCGCCGATTTCATTCCCGCACCTTTCCAGAATTCGCCCAGGGGTGTCCTGTCAGTTCCATGGAAACGGCGCCGCATCCGTCTCGCAAGCGGTGACGCCGTCCGTGCCGCCGGTTCCGCCGCCGGGTGGCGTGGTCGCGGACAGGGGCCTATGGTTCGCCTTCACCCCCGGTCCGGCCTGGCGGGAATCATGGTGCGCACCCCTCCTTCACGTTCCTGCCCGAGGATTCTCCCCGGCGGTTTGTTATGTTCTCCCTCGTGGACAACCACGTGGACAACCCGTCACCGCACAGGATTTCCCGCAGCCCGGTGTGGTACGCCACGGCCGCCTACACCCTGACCGTGGGAATGAGCGGAACCACGCTCCCCACACCGCTTTACGGTCTTTACCAGCAGGAGATCGGAATATCCTCGCTGACCGTCACGGTCCTTTTCTCGGTGTACGCCCTGGGGGTCATCACCGTACTCACCCTCGCGGGAGACTTCTCCGACGTTCTGGGCCGGAAGTCCATGCTGCTGGCCGGTCTGGCGTTCGCGGCCGGCAGCGGCGTGTGCTTCCTCTTCCAGGAGAGCCTCGCCCTCCTCTTCGTCGGCCGTGTGCTGTCGGGGTTCTCCGCCGGGCTGTTCACCGGGGTGGGCACCGTCGCCATCCTGGAACTCGCCCCCGAGGGGCGGCTCCGCCGCGCCTCGCTCACCGCGACCGCGGCGAACATGCTCGGCCTCGGCTGCGGACCTCTGCTCGCGGGCTTGCTCGCCCAGTACGCCCCCTCGCCCCTGCGGCTGCCCTACCTCACACATCTGGGACTGGTGGCGGTCGCGGCCGTACTGGTGCCGTGGATGCCGGAGACGGTCCGCCGCCCGGAACCGCGCCCCTCCCTGACCGTCAGTCCGCCGTCCGTTCCCCCCGAGGTGCGGTCGGTGTTCCGGCCGGCCGCACTCGCGGCGTTCGTGGGGTTCGCCATGTTCGGCCTCTTCACGGCCGTGGCCCCCAGCTTCATGGACCAGTCGCTGGGCGTCCACAACCTGGCGGTCGAGGGCAGCGTGGTCTTCCTGGCCTTCGCCGCCTCCACCCTCGGGCAGTGGCTGATGGGACGGGTCGGCGTGCGGCGCGCCCTGCCCCTGGGCTGTTTCGTGCTGCTCCTCGGGGTGGCGAGCGTCGGCGCCGCCCTGCTGCTCTCCGCCTTCCCCCTGCTGGTACTCGGGGCGGCGGTGTCCGGCCTGGGGCAGGGGCTGCTGTTCCGGTCGGGGCTGGTGACGGTCAGCGGTCGGGCGCCCGCCGACCGTCGCGCGGAGACCACCTCGGCCTTCTTCGTCGCCGCCTACCTGGGGATCTCCCTGCCGATCGTCGGGGTGGGCGCCCTGTCGGAGGTCGTCAGCCTCAGGGACTCGGGGCTGGTGTTCAGTGCCTGCGCGGCGCTGCTGGCCGGTGCTGTCGGTTGGTGGCTGACCCGGCATCCGCCCGCCGAACCGTCCGTCCCCGCCTGAGCCGGCGGACATCGGGGCGCTGTCCCGGCGGTTCCCACACCGCCGTCCCACGCCCCGGATGCCCGCAAGGGCCCGAGGGGCACCGCGTCAGGTCTGGCGCAGCGGCTCGTACGCCTCGACGCCCAGGCCGAAGGTCCAGGCCACCCCCTCCCGTGCGGTCCGGGTCGTCGGCGGCACCCGCAGCCAGTAGGTGCGGTGTGAACCGTCCGGCTCGGGCGTGGAGTTGACCACCTCCACCATCACCACGTCCTCGTCGTCCGGGAGGGGGATGCGCCACAGCACCCCGGCCTCGTCACGGCCCACCGGGACGGCGCCGGACTCGTGGAGGTAGCGGTCGTACCCGTAGTGCTCCAGCATCACCCGCCGCAGTTCGGCGTTCTCCTCGGTGCGGATGTGGTCGGCGGTCAGGTGCCGCAGCGAGGCGAGGAAGTCGCCACTCACCGGCATCCCGCGCCAGGCGTGCAGGGCGAAGCCGTCGGCGTAGGCCAGGGCCGGGCCGTCCTCGCGGTCCAACCGGCCGACCTCGTCCCGGTGCAGCTCGGTGGGGCGCTCGGAGAGTACGGCGACCCGCTCGTAGGGCCACCACCAGCCGGCCTCCCCGGCCGCCGTGGCCAGCCCCTCCATCCGGCTGCCGGGACCGGTGTCCAGGACGCTGAGCCAGGCCGCGTCGTGCTGGCCCAGCACCGCCTCCAACAGCAGCAGGCGTATCCGCGTCTCGTCCTTCCGGTGCTCGGCCAGTTCCTCGATCACCCCGGACCACACGCGGTCGACCGGTATCCGGGTGCTCTCCCACATCTCCGCGCCCACCGCCTGCCAGTGCGCCGACCAGCCCCTGGTCCCCAACCGCTGGTGCAGCGCGGCACGTTCGGCGGCCCAGGGCCGGCTCCGCAGGGCCTCACGGACGCTGGCGCCGCGAGCGGCCACGGCCGCCGCGTCCGCCGCCGGGACCTGCGCGGACGACAGGTCCCCGCGCAGCAGTCGTACCGCCTCCCGGGGCGAGCGCGTCCACACCAGGCGCTCCGGCTCCGGCAGCCCCGCCCGGCGATAGGCGAGCCGCACCCCCGCCTCGGCGGCGGCCCGGTCGCCCGGACCCGTGGCCGAGGCGACCGCCCGCCAGTCCACGACTCCCGACGGGACACCCCGGTCCTCCGGGCCCGGCCCCCCGGTCGTGTCCCCCACGTTCTCCACCTTCACCACGTCAGTCATTCCCCTCCCCTTTCCCGGCTTTTCCGGCTTTCCGGGCTTTCCCGGCTCCTGATCGTTCCCGTGGCCCACCGGCCCGCTCCCCCGCCGTGCCGTCAGTCGGCGACCACCCGGACCGATCCGGGGACGTACTCGCGTTGCCGGATCACCCGGAACCAGCCCCGGGGAAGGGGGATGGCGGCGTGCTCCTCGTGCACCAGGCGGCCCCCGGTCGGCAGGTGCAGCAGCGCGGCCCCGAACGGCCCGGAGTCGCGTATCAGCCGGCCGGCCCCCACCACGGCGTGCGCGTGGCCGGTGACCTCGCCCAGTGCCAGCACCATCCGGCCCCGCGCGTCCCGGGGTTGCCCCGGGGCCTCCTCCGCGTGCGACGGAACGTCGTCCTCCGCCAACGGCACGACCAGGACGTCTCCCTGCCGGTACATAGGTCACTCCCTCCCCCGGCACCCTGTGTGTCCGGTCGTTCGGACCGTAGCCCTCGGCACTGACAACGCCCCGCCCTCGCCGATCGGCCGGGTGGGCGACTGGGCTGTCCGAGGCGCCTGGTAGAAATCCGATTGCCTGGGCACCGTGATCGCGGCGCGACCAGTCGCCGTGCCCCGCCGCGCGAAGCGGTACGGAGCACGCGCCCACGGCGTTGATGTCGCGGTCCCGCACTTCCAAGGAGCAGAGCGATGACGATCTCCGACCACCTGGAGCAGTTCCACGGGCTCGACGTGGTGACCTTCCCCGGCCCCGACGAGTCCACCGACCGACTCCCCGAGGCGGACGCGGTCGCCTGGCGTCTCACCGCCGACCCGTACGACGCCGAGGAACAGTGGCAGGAGGCCTTCGCCCGCTTCCTGTCCACGGTGGACCCCTCCCGGGTCCGCGCCCTGGTGGTGGGCTCCTGGCCGGAGGCGTACGAGGAGTCCTCCGCCTCGGTCGTCGAGGCGCTGGTCGCGGCACGTGAGCGCCTGCCCGCACTGCGCGGGCTGTTCCTCGGGGACATCACCGGCGAGGAGTGCGAGATCTCCTGGATCGTGCAGAGCACGGTGACCCCGCTGCTGGAGCACTTCCCCCTGCTGGAGGAGCTCGGCGTGCGCGGAGGCACCAACCTGGTGTTCCCGGCTGTGCGGCACGAACGACTGCGACGGCTCACCATCGAGGCCGGCGGCCTGCCCGCCGAGGTCGTCCAGGGCGTGGTCGAGAGCGTCTTCCCCGCCCTGGAGCGGCTCGAACTGTGGCTGGGCACCTCGGACTACGGGGGCACGGCGGAGGTGGCCGACCTGGCTCCGCTCCTCAGCGGCGACCGTCTGCCCCAGCTGCGTCACCTGGGCCTGCGCAACTCCGAGATCCAGGACGAGATCTGCGTCGCGCTGGCCTCCGCCCCGGTGGTGGCCCGCCTGGAGACGCTGGACCTGTCCATGGGCGTGCTGGGCGACGACGGCGCCACCGCCCTGCTCACCGGGCAGCCACTGGGTCACCTCAAGCGCCTCGACCTGCACTACAACTTCCTCAGCGAGGAGCTGTGTACCCGGCTGAGGGAGACCCTGGAACCGTCCGGGGTGGAGCTGGACCTGTCCTCCGAGAACGCCGAGAACGACGTGGACGGCGACGGCACCGAGTGGCGCTTCGTCTCCGTGAGCGAGTAGGCGAAGCGGGCGGTGCCGGGGCGAGCGGCCCGGCGGGACCGGGTTCGCCCCGGCGCGAAGAAACCGACCACACACCCGGAGGAACGACCAAGGGGGAGCGTCATGGCACCGTCGGGAGAGGAAACCGGCACCGGCCCGTCCTGGGCGGTGGTCGGCAACCCCGACAACCGCCGGGTCCGGTTGTTCGCCGAGGCCGTACGCCAGGCCGGTGGGGCGCCGCCACGCCTCGTCCCCTGGCGCGAGGTGCTGCGGGAGGGCGGCGCCGACTTCGGCCCCGAGGAACTGGTGCGGCTGGACTCGCCGGGTGAGGACCCCGAGGTCGACCACCTGCTGCGCGGGGTCGACGACCCCACCCGGGTGGAGGGCACGGCCCGCTGGTACGCGAACTTCCTGCGGGCGGTGGCGAGCCTGCGGGGTGGGCGCCGGCTGGACGAACCGGCCGAACTCCAGGAGCTGTTCGACAAGCGCCGGTGCCACGCCCGGCTGGCCGAGGCCGACGTTCCGGTGCCCTTCTCCCCCACCTCCGCCGGCCCCGACGCCCCGCCCGTCCGGGACTGGAGCGACGTACGGACCCTGATGCGGGACGCCGGGGTGGCCCGCTTCTTCGTCAAGCCCGCCCACGGCTCCTCGGCCTCGGGGGTGCTGGCCGTCGAGACGGCCGGAGCCGGCCGGATACGGGCGACCACCTCGGTGGAGCGCGCCCCGGACGGGCGGCTGTACAACTCCCTCCGCCTCAGCCGCCTCACCCGGGAGCGGGAGATCGGGGCGCTGGTCGACCGGCTCACCCCGGACGGCCTGCACCTGGAGCGCTGGTGGCCCAAGGGCTCCCTCGACGGGGGCGCCGCCGACCTACGGGTCGTGGTGGTCGCCGGGCGGGCCACCCACGCGGTGGTCCGCACCAGTCGGGGGCCGATGACCAACCTGCACCTCGGGGGCCGCCGGGGGGACCTGGCCCGGGCCCGGGCGGCGGCCGGGGACCACTGGGCGGAGGCCCTGGCGGTGTGCGAACGCGCGGCGGCCCGCTTCCCGGGGACACTGTGCGTCGGGGTGGACCTCCTCCCGTCGACCGACTGGCGACGGTTCGCCGTCGGCGAGGTCAACGCCTTCGGGGACCTGCTGCCCGGCCTGACCGGGCTGCCGGGTGGGGGCGCGGAGGGGCGGGACACCTACGCCGCCCAGGTCGCCGCCGCCTCCCGGTTCCGTGCGGGTGCCCCGACGCCCTCGGCCGCCGCCCGGTGGGCTCCCGACTCCGTCCACCCCCGAGTGCCCCTGGCCCCAGGGCGGTCGAGGAGGTCCCATGCCCCCGCCTGAACCCCGTACCGGAGAGTCGGTCACCGCCCTCGCGCCCGGGGAGAACCCGGACATGAACGCGGTGGTCGGACGGGACGACATCCTGTTCCTCACCCTGGACACCCTGCGGTACGACGTGGCGGCCGACCTCGCCGCGAGCGGCCGTACCCCGCACCTGACCCGGTGCCTGCCGGGCGGAGCCTGGGAGGAGCGGCACGCCCCGGGGAGCTTCACCTACGCCTCGCACCAAGCGATGTTCGCCGGCTTCCTGCCCACCCCGGCCGCCCCGGGCCGCCATCCCCGGCTGTTCGCGGCGGACTTCGCCGGCAGCGAGACGACCGCCGAGCGGACCTTCGTCTTCGACACCCCGGACCTGGTCTCGGCGCTGGCCGGTCGGGGCTACCGCACGGTGTGCCTGGGCGGCGTCGGGTTCTTCAACAAGCGCGGCGCACTGGGCCGGGTACTGCCCGGACTGTTCCAGGAGAGCCACTGGGAGCCGGAGTTCGGGGTGGCCTCTCCCACCTCCTTCGAGGCGCAGGTGGCCCGCGCCGAGCGGATTGTCACCGAACTGCCCGCCGACCGACGGCTGTTCCTCTTCGTCAACGTGGCGGCGCTGCACCAGCCGAACTGGTTCCACCTGCCCGGGGCCACCCGGGAGGACGGCGACAGTCCGCGCACCCACGCCGCCGCGCTGGAGTACGTCGACCGTCACGTGGAGCGGCTGTTCGCCGCGCTGCGCGCCCGAGGCCGCTGCTTCGTGATCGCCTGCTCCGACCACGGCACGGCGTACGGCGAGGACGGCCACACCGGTCACCGCATCGGCCACCGGACCGTGTGGACGGTCCCCTACGGACACTTCTTCCTGGAGCCGCCCGCATGAGCACCACCCCGACCGCCGTACCGGCCGCGCCCGTGGAGGGGTCCGCCACGGACACCGCACCGCCCCGGCCGTACCAGCACTACGTGTACGCCTACCCGCACAAGACGGCGTACCGACCCCTCGACCCACGCCCGCCGCTGGCCGAACTCTGGGCCGACCAGCCCCGTTCGGCGCTCTCGCTCTACCTGCACGTCCCCTTCTGCGAGGTGCGCTGCGGCTTCTGCAACCTCTTCACCCGGATCGGCGCCCCGGACGGCCTGACCGGCCGCTACCTCGACGCCCTGGAACGGCAGGCCGACGCCGTACGCGAGGCCCTGGGGGACGAGGAGCCGGTGCGGTTCGCCAACGCGGCGTTCGGCGGGGGCACGCCCACCTTCCTGGACCCCGACGAGCTGACCCGGCTGTGTGACCTGGCCGAACACCGTATGGGCGCCGACCTGCGGGCGGTGCCGTTCTCCGTCGAGGCCTCCCCCTCCACCGCGACCGCCGACCGGCTGGCGGTACTGGCCGAGCGGGGCACCACCCGGCTCAGCCTGGGGGTGCAGAGCTTCGTGGAGTCCGAGGCCCGCGCCGCCGCCCGACCCCAGCACCGTGCCGATGTGGAGGCGGCGCTCGCCCGTGTCCGGGAGACCACCATCCCGGTGCTGAACATCGACCTCATCTACGGCATCGAGGGCCAGACGGCGGCCAGTTGGCGACAGTCGCTGGACGCCGCGCTCGCCTGGCGACCGGAGGAGATCTACCTCTACCCCCTCTACGTCCGCCCGCTCACCGGTCTCGGCCGCCGCTCCACGGGGCGGGGCGCGGCTCCGGCCGACCCGGCCGCCGAGGAGCGCGCCTGGGACGAGCAGCGGCTGCGCCGCTACCGGGAAGGCCGTGACCACCTGCGGGCCCAGGGGTACGAGCAGGTGTCCATGCGGATGTTCCGACGTACCGACGCCCCGGCCCAGGGCCCGGACGACTACGTCTGCCAGACCGACGGCATGATCGGGCTGGGCTGCGGCGCCCGTTCCTACACCTCCGCCCTGCACTACAGCTTCGACTACGCGGTCTCCTCCCGGGAGGTGCGCGCCTTGGTCGACGCCTACACGGCCACCGGGGACTTCACCCGCGCCGAGGTCGGACGGTACGTGGACCGGGACGAGGCGCGGCGCCGCCACCTGCTCCAGTCCCTGTTGCAGGCCAGCGGGTTGGAGACCGCCGACTACCGGGCGCGGTTCGGCACCGACCCCGCCGCCGACTTCCCGGGGGAGCTGGCCAGGCTGGCGGCGTACGGCTGGCTGGCCGAGACCGCACCGGAGCGGATCCGACTGTCGGAGGAGGGGCTGGCGCACTCGGACGCGATCGGGCCGCTGTTCTTCTCGCCCTCGGTGCGCGCCGCCATGGCCGCGTACGAGCTGAGGTGAGGCCACCGTGGACCTGACCGTGCTCTACCGGGGGCCCCTGGCCTCCTGTGACTACGACTGCCCCTACTGCCCGTTCGCCAAGCGGCGCGACAGCACCGCCCAACTGCGGGCTGACCGCGCCGCGTTGGAACGCTTCACCGACTGGGCCCTGGGGCAGCGCGGTGACCGCCTCTCGGTGCTGTTCACGCCCTGGGGCGAGGGGTTGGTGCGGTCCTGGTACCGCCGGGCGTTGGTGGAGCTGTCCCACCAACGGCACCTGTCCCGGGTGGCGATCCAGACCAACCTCAGCTGCCGCACCGACTGGCTGGCCGAGGCGGACCGGGAGAAGGTCGCGCTGTGGTGCACCTACCACCCCGGGCAGACCCCCTACGCCCGGTTCGTGGAGAAGACACGGGAGTTGGGCGCCCTGGGGGTGCGGTACAGCGTCGGCGTCGTCGGGCTGGAGGAGCACCTGGAGGACGCCCGCCGGCTGCGGGCCGCGCTCCCCTCCCACGTCTACCTCTGGGTCAACGCCGCCGAGGGGCACACCTACAGCGACGCCGAGGCCGAGCGGTGGACCGCCCTGGATCCGCTCTTCGGCTACAGCCGCCATCCCCACCGCTCCGCCGGGCTGCCCTGCCGTACCGGGGACTCAGTGATCTCGGTGGACGGCGAGGGCACGGTGCGCCGCTGCCACTTCGTCCGGGCCGAACTGGGCAACCTCTACGACGGTTCCTACCGGGCGGCGCTCGCCCCCCGCCCCTGTCCGCTGGCGGTCTGCGACTGTCACATCGGTTACGTCCACCTGGAGACCCTGCCGCTGTACGACGTCTTCGCCGGGGGCGTCCTGGAGCGGATACCCAGCGCCCTGCCACAGGCGGCACCCCCGGGAGCGCGGCACCTGCCCCAGGTCGGCTAGGGGGGTGTCCCCGGCGGTGACCCCACCAGCGCCGCCACCAGGGGTGTTGCCCTCCCCGGGAGCGGGAGTGCCCGACTGGCCCCGCCCCCGGTCGGGCGCCGGACTCACCAACAGCCCCACGACGGCGGGGAGTTGGCCCCCTCGACGGGGTGGACGACCCGGTGGGGCCCGCCCCGTCCGTACGCGGAGGCCGTCAGCCCACCGGAGCCCTCACGGGCGGGGGCGACTCACTCGAAGGGCGTGGGGTCACCGGCGCCGAAGCGGACGATCTCGGGAGAACGGTCGGAGAAGTCCACCACCGTGGTGGGCTCCGCGCCGGCGTCCCCGGAGTCGATCACCGCGTCCACCACGTGGTCCAGACGCTCCTTGATGTCCCAGCCCTCGGTGGGCGGTTCCTCCTCGTCGGGCAGCAACAGCGTGGTGGAGAGGATGGGTTCGCCGATCTCGTCCAGCAACGCGCTGGTGACGGCGTGGTCGGGAATCCGTACCCCGACCGTGCGCCGCTTGGGGTGCAGCATCCTGCGCGGCACCTCGGCGGTGGCCGGCAGGATGAACGTGTAGCAGCCGGGGGTCGCCGCCTTCACGGCGCGGAACACCGCGTTGTCGAACCGTACGAAGTGCCCCGCCTGGGCCAGGTCGTGGCACATCAGCGTGAAGTGGTGCCGCTGGTCGAGCTTGCGGATGGCCCGGATGCGCTCGATACCGGCGCTGTCCCCCAGGCGGCAGCCCAGCGCGTAGCAGGAGTCCGTCGGATAGACGATCAGCCCCCCGTCGCGAACCAGGTCCGCGACCTGACGGATCGTCCGGGGCTGGGGATTGTCCGGGTGAACGTCGAAGTACCTCGCCATCCCCCGAGCCTACGGCCTCTCCCGCCTCAGGGCCCCCTCCCTCCCCCAGGGGCACCCGCTTCCTCGGCGGCCTCCGGTGCCCGGGACCGGCACCGCGCTCAGGGCCGGCCGGGGCGGCTTCGGGTCGTCCGGGCGCGGGACCGGCAAGGGCCCGCGCCCGGGCCGCTCGGGGCCGCGCACCACGGTCCTCGGGGCGGGGGCCCGCGCGGCGCCCACAGCACGGTGTACCCGGGAGGGTGGGGAGGCCAGGTCGCGGCTCTCGCGGCAGTGGCCGCCGCCACCGAGCGCTCCGAGGCGGCCGGACACCCACGGGGGAGGTGACCTCCTCTCCGCCCTCCAGCACCAGCCCGTAAGCCCGGCCGTCCTCCTCGGGCACCCCCGAACCGGACCGGAACCCCACCCCCGGACCCCCGACAACGCGCCCACCGCCACCGGACCACCCACCCACCGACCAGCTCAGGGACTGCCGCCCGGCGCCCCACACCAGCGGCTCCCCCGGACCACACCACCCACCCCGCACGAGAGCCACCCGGCCCGAAGGCCCGAAGTCCAGCCCCGGGCACCCGCCAAGTCACCAGCGAGCAGAGCCCGTTCAGCCCCAGCCAGCCCCGGAGGCCGCGAACTTCTTGCGGTTGCCCCACGCGCCTGTCGTGGCCGGCCCCGGCGGAAAGCTGCCGACACGGCTGGCGCCCTATGCGACCGAGCGTCCTCGTGGCTGTCGTCGACGTCGTCGGGACCTTGCGCCGTCGACGCTGCACCTGCATCTGGAGGTGGCCGCCCCGGACACCTCCCACCCCGGGCCGACGGAACGCCCCCACACCATCGGGGAACGTCCCCGCGCCACCGGAAGGTGGTGCGGGGACGCCGTGAGCACCACCGCAGGGTGGTGCGGCAACACCGTGAGCGAGGCCGCCTCAGCGGGTGTTCGCCCGGGCCCCGGAGAGGGTGAGTGCCGTGTGCTGTGGCCCACCCAGGCCGACCTTCAGGGCACCGGTGACGTCCGCGCGGCGGAAGACGTCGTACGCCTCCTCCATCTGTCCGAGTTCGAACCGATGGGTGATCAGGGAGGAGGTCGGCAGCCGGCCGGCGGACAGCATGTCCAGCAGCATCGGTGTGGAGTAGGTGTCCACGAGTCCGGTGGTGAGGGTGATGTCCTTGATCCACAGTTGCTCAAGGTGCAGGGTCACCGGCCCGCCGTGTACGCCGATGTTGGCGATCCGGCCTCCGGGCCGGACCATCCGCGCGCACATCTCGAAGGTGGCCGGGACTCCGACGGCCTCCATGACCACGTCGGCACCGAGTCCGTCGGTCAGGTCCGCCACCAGTTGCTCCGGGTCGTCCCCGGCGTTCACCGTGACGTCCGCCCCGAGGGACTGGGCCGCCGACAGGCGGGTGTCCGCCAGGTCCACGGCGATGATCCGGCCGGGGCTGTAGAGGCGTGCCGTGGCGACGGCGGCGAGGCCGACCGGACCCGCGCCGACCACCACCACGGTGTCGGCGGGGCGGACGTTTCCGTTGAGCACCCCCACCTCGTAGGAGGTCGGGAAGATGTCGGCCAGCAGCAGCGCGTCGAAGCTGTCGACACCGGCCGGCAGGCGGTGGACGGACAGGTCGGCGAACGGCACCCGTACGTACTCCGCCTGTGTGCCGTCGATGGTGTGGCCGAGTACCCACCCGCCTCCGCCGAGGCACTGGCCGTAGCGGCCCTCGCGGCAGAACCGGCAGCGTCCGCAGGCCGAGATGCAGGAGACCAGCACCCGGTCCCCCGGCTGTACGGTGCGTACGTCGTCGCCGGCCTCGACCACCGTGCCCACCGCCTCGTGCCCGAGCACCCGCCCCGGGGTGACCTCCGGTACGTCGCCCTTGAGGATGTGCAGGTCGGTGCCGCAGATGGTGACGGCGTCCACCTTGACGATCACGTCGGCCGGATCACCCAGACCGGGATCCGGGAGGTCCTCCCAGGCCATGCGGTCCGGGCCGTTGAACACAAGTGCCTTCATGGCGCTCACCCACTCCTTGTGGCGCGTTGTGACGTCCTCACCGCCAGGCTGTCCCGGTACCGACGGCGCGGCTTGGGCCGGGCGACCCCTCCTCGGGGGCCGGTCGGACCGAGCCGGCGGGGGTGACCCGGTCCCGTCGCGGAACGGCCACGACCCGGGGGGACACCGAGGTGCCGCCTCCCGTACACCGGGGCCGGCCTCGACCGTCGCTCAGGTACCCGGGCTCGCCCCCGGGCCTCCTCGGACGCGGTCTCCCTCCAGGGTTTCGCGGATCGGCGGTGCCGCAACCGGGAGCCGTGGGGGCGCCGTGGAGGCACGGACAGCGGGCGTCGTCCGGGTCGGGACCGCGCGGAGGTCCTGGGACATGGCTCGGTCGGATCGGGGCACCCGAACCCGGGACCGGCCCGACCGGCCCCGTACCCCGGGGCGCGAGCGGGCGAAGTGGGGCACCGGCCCGGCGGGACCGCTCGTGTGGCCGGCGTCGAGCGTGACGGTGCCCGTCAGGAAGGGGTGAAGGGCGTGCGCACACCCGGGAACGGCCGGCGGCGGTCACCGAAGGGGTCCGACGGACCGGACGGGGCGGAGTCCCACCCCTACCGTCACCCCGCCGCCGGTTGGGGAGCCGCCGCCAGCGTGGCCCGGGTGCTGGCCCGCGAACGCGAACCGCTGGACGGGCCCCAGGCCGTGATGCGGATGAACCACGAGAACGGCGGCTTCGACTGCCCGGGATGCGCCTGGCCGGACGACACCAAGGGCCTGCGACTGGACATCTGCGAGAACGGCATCAAACACGTCACCTGGGAGATGACCCGCAAGCGGGTCGGCCGCGAGTTCTTCGCCTCGCACACGGTGTCGGAACTGATGGAGTGGAGCGACTCGGCGCTGGAGAAGCAGGGCCGGCTGACCGAGCCGATGGTGTACGACCCGGAGTCGGACCGCTATCTCCCGATCAGTTGGAGCGCGGCCTTCGAACTGGCCGGCCGCGCCCTGCGCGAGCTGGACGACCCCGACCAGGCGGCCTTCTACACCTCCGGCCGGCTGGGCAACGAGGCCACCTTCCTCTACCAGTTGCTGGCCCGGGAGTTGGGCACCAACAACCTGCCCGACTGCTCCAACATGTGCCACGAGGCCAGCGGTCGCGCGCTCACGGCCTCCCTGGGCACCGGTAAGGGAACCGTCGACCTCAAGGACTGGGAGATGGCCGACGCCCTGTTCGTCATGGGCGTCAACGCCGCCTCCAACGCGCCCCGGATGCTCACCGCCCTCGCCGACGCGTACCGTCGCGGCGCACGGATCGTGCACGTCAACCCGATGGTGGAGGCCGCCGCCACCCGCACCATCGTGCCGCACGAGTTCACCGACATGGCGCTGTTCCGCTCCACCCCGACCAGCGACCTCAACCTGCAACCGCGCATCGGCGGCGACATGGCGCTGCTGCGGGGCATCGCCAAGGCGGTGCTGGAGTGGGCACCGGACGACCCCAAGGCGCTGGACCGGCAGTTCGTCGACCGTCACACCACGGGCTTCGAGGAGTACCGGGCCCTGTGCGAGGCCACCTCCTGGGAGGAGATCGAGCACCAGTCAGGGGTCGACCGCGACCGGATCCTCGCGGCGGCACGGGTCTACCGGGAGGCCGACCGCAGCATCATCAGCTGGTGCCTGGGGGTCAGCCAGCACGAACACGGCGTCGACACCGTCCGGGAGATCGTCAACCTCCTGCTGTTGCGCGGCAACCTGGGCCGGGAGGGTGCCGGCCCCTCCCCCGTACGCGGACACAGCAACGTCCAGGGCAACCGCACCTGCGGCATCAACCACCGCCCCGAACCGGAGTTCCTGGACCGGCTGGCCAAGGTCTGCGACATCCGGCCACCCCGCGCGCAGGGGCTGGACACGGTGGGCACCCTTGAGGCGATGCACCGGGGCGAGATGAAGGTGTTCGTGGGGATGGGCGGCAACTTCGCGATGGCCGCGCCGGACACCGCGTACACCTTCGACGCCCTGCGGAAGTGCGCGTTGACCGTCCAGGTCAGCACCAAGCTCAACCGCAGCCACCTGGTGCACGGCCGCCGGGCGCTGATCCTGCCCTGCCTGGGCCGGACCGAGAAGGACCACCAGCGTTCCGGTGTCCAGTCCCTCTCGGTCGAGGACTCGATGAGCATGGTCCACCTGTCGGTCGGGATGCGGCGCCCCGCCTCCCCGCTGCTGCTGTCGGAGCCGGCGATCATCGCCGGTATCGCCCGCGCCGCGCTGCCCGACAGCTCCACCCCCTGGGAGTGGTACGTCGACGACTACGACCGCGTACGGGACACCATGGCCGAAGTCCTCGACGGCTTCGAGGACTTCAACCGCCGGGTACGGCTGCCCCTGGGCTTCCGCCTCCACCAGCCGGCACGGGAACTGGTCTTCTCCACCCCGTCCGGTCGGGCCGAGTTCTCCACCGCCCCGCTGCCGGACGTGGTGCCCGCCCCCGGCACCCTCTCGCTGGGCACCATGCGCTCCCACGACCAGTGGAACACCACCATCTACTCCGACGACGACCGCTACCGGGGCGTCAGGAACCTGCGCCGGCTGGTGTTCATGAACGCCGAGGACATGCGGGAGCGCGACATCGGGAAGTTCGACCCGGTCGACATCACCAGCACCGCCAAGGACGGCAGCACCCGTTCCCTGTACGGCTACCTGGCGATCCCGCACGACATCCCCCGGGGCTGCGCGGCCGGCTACATGCCCGAGATGAACGTGCTCTGCGCCATCGGCGACTACAGCGTCCAGAGCGACCAGCCGCTGATGAAGCACCTCAAGGTCACCGTCGTCCGCGCGGAGGCGGTGGACTGAACCCGCGCGAGGGCCCCTCGGTCAGCTCGCCGGCGCTGGAGAGGGGCCCCGCTCGGAACGGCGCGGCAGCAGGAAGAGCACCAGGACCGGCACCAGGTACAGGGACCAGACGACGGTCTGGAGCACCGTCGGGTCGGGCTGGAAGTTGAAGACCCCCTTGAGCAGGGTCCCGTACCAGCTGTCCGGGGGCACGGCCTCGGAGACGTCGAAGGCCTTGGTGCCCAGACCGCCCAGGAACCGGGCCTCCTGGAGGTCGTGCACGCCGTAGGCCAGCACCCCGGCGGCCACCACGACCAGCATCCCGCCGGTCCAGGTGAAGAACCTGGCGAGGTTGATCCGCAGCGCGCCCCGGTAGAACAGCCAGGCCAGGAACACGGCGGTGACCAGCCCGAGGAGCACCCCGAGCAGGGGCGCCTGGGTGCCTTCACCGCTGGCCCGTACCGAGGCCCAGACGAACAGCGCGGTCTCCAGCCCCTCCCGGCCGACCGCCAGGAAGGCCGTGAGCACCAGGGCGCCGGTGCCCATGGCCAGGGCGTGGTCCAACCGGCCCTGGAGGTCGGACTTCAGGTGCCGGGCGGTACGCCGCATCCAGAAGACCATCCAGGTCACCAGGCCCACCGACAGGATGGACAGCGAGCCCCCGAGGGCCTCCTGCGCCTCGAAGGTCAACTCCTTGGAGCCGAACTCCAGGGTGGCGCCGAACGCGAGCGAGAGCAGGCAGGCGGCGGCCACACCGGTCCATACCGGCCTGAGGGCCTCCCGCCGGTCCGTCTTGACGAGGTAGGCGACGAGGATGCAGACGACGAGAGCCGCCTCCAGTCCCTCACGCAGACCGATCAGATAGTTGCCGAACACCTCGGCCCCCCTTCCTGGTGGGTGGTCTCCCGGCGGATGGTCACGTCAGCAACTCCCGTCCCCACCAGTCGCGGTGGTCGCGGACGCCGGGAGGCACGGCGAAGACCGCCGAACCGACGTGCTGGATGTACTCGTTGAGCGCGTCGTGCCGGGCCAGCCGACGCTGCACCGGGATGAAGGCCCGACGTACGTCGCGCTGGTAGGCGAGGAAGAACAACCCCGCGTCCAGGCGGCCGAGGCCGTCCGTCCCGTCGGTGAAGGAGTAGCCGCGCCGCAGCATCCGCGCCCCGTCGTTGGTGTCCGGGTGGGCCAGCCGTACGTGCGCGGTCGGAAGCATGGCCCGCAGCGACGGGCTCTCGTGCTCGTGCCGCCTACCCACCGCGGCGCCCTCCCGCTTGTCCCGGCCGAACACGTCCTCCTGCTCCCGCAGGGAGGTGCGGTCCCAGGTCTCGATGTGCATACGGATACGCCGGGCGACCAGGTAGGAGCCGCCCACCATCCAGTCCGGGCCGTCGGCCTCGGGCACCCACACGTGCCGGCGCAGCGCGGCCTCGTCGGAGCCGTCGATGTTCGCGGTGCCGTCCTTGAAGCCGAACAGGTTGCGCGGGGTCTGGGTGCTCGGGGTGGTGGACGAGGTCTTGCCGAAGCCCAGTTGGGACCAGCGGATGGCGGCCCGGCCGAAGGCGATGCGGGACAGGTTGCGTACCGCGTGCACCGCCACCTGGGGGTCGTCGGCACAGGCCTGCACACACAGGTCCCCGCCACTGCGCGCCCGGTCCAGGTTGTCGCCGGGGAACCGGGGCAGGTCCACCAGGGCCTCGGGGCGCCGGTCGTGCAGGCCGAACCGGTCCTTGGCGAACAACGAGGGCCCCAGACCGAGGGTGAGGGTGAGCCGGGCCGGGGGGAGCCCCAGGGCCTCGCCGGTGTCGTCCGGCGGCGACTCGGGCAGCCCACCGGTGGCCCCCTCCCCCACGGGGTCACCCCGGGTCAGCGCGGCGGCTGCCCGGGTCCAGTCCCGCAGCAGCGCCACCAGTTCGGCGCGGTCCTTCGTGGTGACGTCGAAGGCGGCGAAATGGAGCCGGTCGGGAACCGCCGTGGCGATGCCCGCCTGGTGGGCCCCGTGGAACTCCACGGCCTCGTCGGTGTGCGCGGGCGCCTCGTGCGGGTACAGGGCCGCCGCGCTGCCCCCGGCGGCGGCGCCGAGGGCCAGCCCCGCGCCGCCCCAGCCGAGCAGGGCCCGGCGGGAGGGCCGGACGCCCTCGCCGCCGGGCTCGCCGTCACGGTCTCGCTCCACCACCGCTAGCGCTTGCCGACCACGGCCGCGGCCAGCTTCGACAGGGGCTCGGCCAGGGCGTTGACCACGTCGGACAGGGACTTGCGGTCCTTCTTGCCGACGGTGTCGTAGCTGACGAAGTCGTGGCTGCCCTTGCCGTTCCGCAGGGGTTCGAGTTCCTTGTTCAGCGCGTCGAAACGGGCGTCCAGCTGCTTGACGAGCTTGGGGTCGTTCTTCCGCGCCACCGGCTTCAGCAGGGAGTACGCCTTCTCCGCCCCCTCGACGTTGGCCTTGAGGTCGACCAGGTCGGTGTGGCTGTAACGCTCCTCCTCACCGGTGACCTTGCCGGTGGCGACCTCGTCCAGCAGTTCCTTGGCACCGTTGGCCATCGAGGTGGGGTCGATCCGCGCGGTGCCCACCCGGCGCCGCCAGTCGTCCAGGTCCTTGTCCAGCTTGGTGGCGAGCTTCTTGTCCCGCGCGGTGATCTTCTTGTCCTTCCACAGGGAACGCTCCAGCCGGTGCCAGCCGGTCCAGTCCTTCTCGACGTCCTGGCCGTCCTCCAGACCGTCCTCCCGCACGTCGACCTTGGGGTCGATGTCGCCGAAGGACTCGGCCACCGGCTCGGTGCGTTCCCAGCCGATACGGGAGGGCGCGTAGGTCTTCCTGGCCTCGTCGAGGTCGCCGGCACGCACCGCGTCGGTGAACTTCTTGACCTTGGGCAGGGTCTGCTCGGCCTGCTGGCGGCTGTAGGAGCGGTAGGCGGCGACGGCGGCGTCCAGCTTGGGGTCGCGCTTGGTCTTGCTCTCTCCGGTGATGGTGAGCTTCTGCCGGATGCCGTTGCCCCTCATCCCGGGCTTGCAGGCGATCTCGTAGTCGCCGGCCTTGATCTCGGCGGTGATCTTCGCCTTGGTGCCGGCGCCGATGTTCTCGCGCTCGGTGACGATGCGGTCGTCCGGGTAGAGCACGTAGACCTCGGTGACCTTGGACCCCTTGTTCTCCACGGCCAGTTCGAGGTGGCCGGCGTCGGCCTTCTTGGTGGAGGTCTCGCAGGCGGTGTCCGTGGCGGTGACCTTGATGGCACCGTCACCTCCCCCGTCGGACTTGTCGGCGCAGCCCGCGACGGTGATCAGCGCGGCGGTGGCCGTGAGGGCGGTGAGGGCACGAACTGCGGACGGCATGGGTGACTCCAACAGGATGGTGGAAGCCTCCGGGTGAGGCTCACCTAAGTTAGCCTTGCCTTACTCGGCTTTACCTTCCCTTGAGGCAAACAGGGGGAGCCCATGGCGATTTCGAGCCACTGCCGTGATCGCACCCCGGGGAAGTACGGACCAATCCCCCGCCCCACCCCGCCAGTTGGCCCGCACACGGGGCGGCGCGAGCCCCGATGCCCAGCCACCAGCCACGGGGCGACCGCCCGAAGCGCCCCGTACGAGCCGAGGCCCCGCCACCACCGCGTACCGGCACCCGAGGGGGACCCGCCCCCGGAGCCCCTCAGACACGTGCGGCTGCCCGGGCTCGCCGAACAGCCGCGCCCCGCCCCGCCGTTGGGCACCCCGGGGGCCGCCGCACGAGGGGGGACGAGGGCGGAGGGCAGGGGGCCGGCCCGGAGGCTGAGGGGCGTTCCCGGTCCCCCCGGAACCTCCATCAGTGGTCCGCGCACACGAACGGGCCCTCCAGGGGCCTGTGCCCGCTTCTCCCTGGAGGGCCCGTCACCGCGAGTGCCGGATCAGCACATGGTCGGTCGCATGACCTCGTAGGGGCTGGCCCAGTTGGCGCAGCCGGGGTCGGAGTGTCCGTACCAGTTGTGGCCGAACTCGTGGGCCGCCAGCAGGCCGAAGTCGCTCACCAGGGTGGAGAGCATGATGCGCTGGCCCTGGCCCCAGTTGCAGCCCACGACGTTGCCGCCGGTGTCACCGCAACCCTCGACGTAGCCACCGGTGCACTCCACCGGGGTGCCGCTGGACGCGGTCTCGTTGGCCTCGCCCCAGTAGTTGGCGCCCTGGCGTATCTGGGCTTCCTTGCCGCTACAGGAGGCGGTGATGTGGTAGCTCCAGGCGGCCTGGGTCTTGAACTCGCCCTTCGACGACGGTGGGGCGGCGTCGGTGAGGTCACCGGTGCGGTATCCACCGGTGGGGTCGGAGGCGACCGCCTGGGTGGCGGAGGCTTCCTGGCCCTGCGCAGTGGCCGTGGCGGTGAGGGGGAAGGCGAACACCACGGCCGCGGCCAGGGCGGTGGTGGTGAGTCTTCGGATCAACTTCATCATGTGTCGACGTCTCCTCGACGTGGGGGGATGCGACACCGTCCACGGTGGTACGGGCCCTGAACGGCGTCGCGCGTGACCGGGCCCGAACCGCAACCCGTGGGGTTGATCGGGCCGAACAGTACTGGGGGCCGGGGGCGTCGCCAAGATGTCGCACAGAATGAGTTCGTAAAGTCCGAACTCCCGCTCTTGCGTGGCGAGTTCAGTCCCCCGGCCCGGACCGCGCGGGGGCTCCGGTGGCACCGCCCCGGGCCGTGGTCCCCTCCGGGCCGGCCGACTCCCGCGAGTCCCCGACCCCGGTCCAGGCCCCGGCCCAGGTCGCCAGAGTGGTCAACAACCGCCGGGCCAGGGCGTCGTTCTGTCGGAAGGCGGCGGCGTCGGTACGGGGACGGGCGAAGGCGGCGACGGAACGGACGCTGGTGGGCGCGCCCAGGGCCAGCCGTCGGGGGTGGGGCCCGCCCAGCGCGGGGGTGTGGACACCGGCGCTGTCCGGGTCGACCCGGATGAGCCCGGTGGGATGCCTGCCGCTGTCGTCGGTGAGGGTCTCCTCGACCAGTTGGCCGGACCGGTACAGCCGGCGCAGCAACGGGTCCTCGGTGCGGGCCAGCGAGGGGCGGGGCAGGTAGGCCTCGATCAGCGTGGTGGCCGTGACCCGGTGGCCGGGCAGCGAGGTGGAGGTGGCGTGGAAGCGGCCGGCGTCCTCGTCGGCGGTGACCGTCGTCCCGGCGCCCAGGAACCGCACCACCCCGGCCTCGGAGAGTGCGAGCAGTTCGCGGAGCCGGAAGGGGGGCGGGCCGGAGGCGTAGTAGCTGAAGAACCCGTGCCACCAGCCGTCGAGTTGGTGGGCGACCGACTCGGCGCTGAGCCGGTGGGAGGCGACGAGCCGGGGCAGGTTGCCGTAGAGGGAGAGCAGGGCGAGGAAGGCGCCGAGGTCGGCGCTGTGGCCGGGGTCGGTGCGGCGGGCGATGTCGGCGGTGACGTGGTCGCGCAGCCGGTTCTCCAGGTGCGCGGGGTGGGTGAAGACCTGTCCGGCCAGGGGCCGGTCGTAGGCGTCGAGGTCGAGCCGGTCGGCGGGGTCGGGTACGGCCTCGGCCAGCAGGCGGTTCAACGGGGGTGTGTCCCAGGTGTGCTGGTCCAGGGCGGCTCGTACCTCCGCCCAGGGCAGGCGGGTGCGTTCGGGGTGGGCGTGGAACAGCTCGTGGTAGTAGCCGTAGCCGATCTCCTTGGCCATCTCGGGCCACACGTCGCGCCGCAGGTCCAGTAGCCGCCCCTCCCGTCGGGAGCGTTCGGCCAGGGCGTCCACCCGCTCGGGGCCGAAGTAGCGCGGGAGGGGCGCCCGTTCGGCCTGGAGGGGGTAGCCGGGTTTGCAGCGGTAGGGCACTCCCCGGCGGGAGCCGACGTACAGCACCGGCTCCCGCCCGGAGGGCCGGTACTCCAGCCGTCCGTCCTCACGTTCCCGGTGGTGGCCTCCGCGCCCCTCGGTGAGCAGGGTCATCAGGTCGACGAAGGCCAGGCCGAAGCCGCGCAGGAGGACCGGTTCGCCCGGTCGTACGTGGTCGAGGTCGGCGTCGGCGGAGTACTCGGGGGGCTGGTAGTCCAGCCGGTGGCGGGCGGCGAACGCGGCCAGCTCGCGGTGTTCGGCGGCCGGGCGGGCGCTGAGGTGTCCCTGGGCGAGGAGCACCAGGTCGGCCACCAGGGGTTCGGAGCGGCCGGCCAACTGGAGCCGCTGGGGGCCGTCCACGGGTCCGGTCAGGGCGGTGGCCCGGGCGCGGTGGACCCGTACCTCGACATACGGGGGCAGGGCGTCCAGGGCGCGCCGGAACGCCCAGTCCAGGTAGGCGCCCTGGGCCCGGCGGGTGGCGAAGTCGGTCGGGGCGAGGGCGCGCAGCTCGGCCCGCACCTCGGGGTCGCGCGGGGGCTGGTGGGGCGGGTACCGCTCGGGGTGGGCGGCCCACTCCGCCAACGAGGGGCCCGGACGGATGGGGCCGGTGACCCGCGAGGTCTCGTCGGTGAACAGGGTGACGTCCTCGGCCATGGAGTTCATCCGCAGCAGCGGCGACTGCCGGTGCCGCCACACCCGCCCGGCGCCCGGGGGGTGCGGGTCGACCAGTTCGAGGCGCAGCGGGTGCCGACCGTCCCACAGTTCCGGGGCGTTGGCGGCGAGCCGCTCCAGCAGCCCGGTGGTCCGGGGGCCGGCGCCCACCACGGCCAGGGTCACGGGTCGGCGGCTCACCGGCGGCTCCCCACGGCGCCCCGGTGGCCGGCGCCGGAGGCGATCAGCGAGGCCAGTCGGGCGCGCAGCAGGTGGGCGCCGATCCTGAGGCGGCGCGGCACCGGCCCCCGGGTGGGGCGGGCGCGTGCCGTGGGGCCGGGCGCGGTGGTGGACGCGCGTGGGCGGGTGAGGGCCATGGAGGGCTCCGGGGCTGGGGTGCTGAAGGGGGGTTGGGGAGTGCTGAGGGGTGGGACCGCATGGCGGGCCCGGCTCCCGCGCCGGGTGCGTACGGGGTGCCGTCACGCCTGTCCCCCGACGTCTCCGGCGCCGCTCCCTCAGCGCGGCGTCCCCCAGCAGGCGTCCCGTCAACGCCGTGTCCCTCAACACGGCGCGCGGAAGGGGCCGTCGGGCCGGTCCGGGCCCCACGGGGTCTCGCTCCTTCGAGGCTAGGAGCGGGGTGCTGCGGCCGTGTGAACAGCGTGTGGCGGCTTCCCGATCCGCGCCCGGTGGCGGTTGACGGCCGGAATCGGGCGCTGGTGCACTTGTCGACATGTGCACTGAGCCGCCGCTGGTCTCGCGGGAGCACATCGACCTCGGTCGGGTGTGGTCCGCCTCGTGTCATCGGCCCCGCTGACCCGAACCGACCCGGTACGCCGGCCGCCCGGCACTTCCCTCACCCTCACCGCACCCGCACCGCACCCGCACCGCCGCCCGTCGTCACGCCCGCCGTGGCGTGCCGCGTCCGGGTCCCCCTCCTCGTTCCTCCCGGTGTCCTCCCCGCTGTTCCCCCGCCCCGCCCAGCGCTTTCCGCGTACACCGGCCCCCTTCGAGAAAGGCCCGTGCCATGCCCGTGGAGTTCCTCGGTATCGCCGCCACCCACGACGGGTCGGAGACCAGCCCCCGCTCGGGGCCGGCCTTCGACCGGGAGTACACCCTGCGGCTCGCCCGCGCGCACGAGGACCACGGCTGGGACCGGGTGCTGTTCGCGTACGGCTCCGGCTCGCCCATCCCCATCCCGGCCGCCGGCTACCTGGCGGCCAGGCTGGAACGGCTCCAGATCCTGCTGGCCCACCGCCCCAACGTGGCCTACCCGACCTACGCCGCCCGGGCGTTCGCCACCCTGGACCAGATCAGCGACGGCCGGCTGACCGTCCACTTCATCACCGGGGGCAACGACCACGAGCAGCGGCGGGAGGGCGACACCCTCACCAAGGACGAGCGGTACGCCCGCACCCACGAGTACATCCAGATCGTCAAGAAGGTGTGGACCCGCGACGAGCCCTTCGACCACGAGGGCGCCCACTACCGGTTCCACGACTTCGTCAGCGACGTCTTCCCCGTCCAACGGCCCCACCCCGGGGTGTCCTTCGGCGGCTCCTCCCCCGCCGCGTACCGGGCCGGAGGCGCGGAGGCCGACATCTACTGCCTGTGGGGCGAGCCCCTCACCGAGACGGCCGCCCAGATCGAGGCGGTACACCAGGCGGCCCGGGAGGCCGGCCGGTCTCAACCTCCGCGTATCCAGGTGGCGTTCCGCCCCATCATCGCGCCCACCGAGGAACTCGCCTGGGAGAAGGCGCACCGCACGGTGGACGCCATCCGTGAGCGTCGGGCCGGGGGCCAGCCGGTGTCACGGCGCCACCACACCAGCGCCCCGGAGAACACCGGGTCGCGGCGGCTGATCGCCATCGCCGAACAGGGGGAGCGCTTCGACCGCGCCCTGTGGACGCCCACCGCCGCCGCCACCGGGGGCGCGGGCAACTCCAACGCCCTGGTGGGCACCCCGGAGACGGTCGCCCAGGCCCTGCTGGACTACTACGACCTGGGCGTCGACATCCTGTCCGCCCGGGGCTACGACCTGCTGGGGGACGCCATCGACTTCGGCCGCCACGTGATCCCCCTGGTACGGGAGGAGGTCGCCCGCCGGGAACGGGAGGGGGCCGAGCGGGGGCCGCAGACCCTGGGCCGCACCCTGGAGCGGCTGGCGGCGGCCTCGTGAGCGCGCCGACCGGACGGGCGGGTGCGGTGACCGCGCACCACACCACGGTGGACGACCCCCTGGTGGGGCCGATGCTGCGGGACCTGGAGGACACCTACCTGCGGCTGTACGGGGCGGAGGCCGAGGGGGAGATCAGCCGGTACCCGGCCTCGGAGTTCGCCCCTCCGCACGGCACCCTGCTGGTGCTGCTGGAGGAGGGCCAGCCGGTGGCCGGGGGTGCCTACCGGCGCCACGAGTCCCCGGACACGGCCGAGTTGAAGCGGATCTGGACGCACCGGGCGCACCGGCGCCGGGGGCTGGCCCGTCGGGTGGTGGCCGAACTGGAGCGCCGGGCCACGGTGGCGGGGTACCGCCGGATCTTCCTCACCACCGGGCCCCGCCAGCCCGACGCCCGCGCCCTCTACCTGGACCTGGGCTACACCCCGCTGTTCGACCTGGCCGCCGACCCGGAGACCGTCGGGCCGCTGCCCTTCGAGAAGCGGCTGCCGGCCGACCACCCCCTTTCCGGCGGCGTCGAGGGCTGAGCCCTCCCCCGGGCGCCGGGGTCTCCCCGACCATGCCCCCGGCCCCCACCGGTCGACCCGGCGTCAAGGCCGGGAGCGGCCACCCACGGAGCACCGCGAGGGCCGCGACCCGGGACAACGCCGGCACGGGACCGGCGCCGGGGGCGGGGCGGTGGCCTCAGGACGAGGGGACGGAGGAGCGGCTCCGTCGTTCCGGCCACCGCACGATGCGTACGGCGGCGCCGGCGGCCTCCAGTCCACGGCACTGGGCGTGGTGGCGTCGGGTGATCGTCTCCACGTCCAGGTGGGCACGGAAGGCGGGCAGGGCGGCCAGCCGCCGCGCGTAGGCCCACAGGTCGGCGTACTCCGCGAGGTGGTGCACGGCCAGGGCGTCCAGGTGCCAGCGGTGGACCAGGTCCAGGCGGAGCAGGGCCACCCACAGCCGGATGTCGGCGGCGACCGGCTCGGAGCCCCACAGCAGTCGCCGCTCCCCCAGCAGCCCGGTCAACTCGTCCATGGAGCACAGGAGTTGGTCCAGTGCCTCGGCCCGCTGGAGGGGGCCGACGTCCGCCTGGCCGGCACGCTGGGCGGCGTCCTCCAGCCCGTCGGCGCACAGTCGGTCCACGGTCCGCAGCAGGGGTTCGGCCGCTTCCGGGTACAGCTCCGGCCGCTGGTCACCGAACTGGTGGGCCAGGTCGACCAGGATGTCCGGCAGGTGGTCGCTGACGATCCGTCCGGTCCAGCCGTCGCTGAGCACCGGGGCGGTGGCCGGGCCGGGGTGGTGGTGCCAACTGGCCTCGTACAGGGGGACGAGGGCGGTGTAGCCCTCGCCGGGGGCGTCGGGTACCGCCGGCAGCCAGTGCACCGGCAACACCTCGGACAGGTCCAGCAGTTCGTGGGTGATGGCGACGCGCAGACACTCCGGGCAGGAGGGCGACAGGTGGAGGCGGTAGCGGTGCGGGACCGGGTAGTGGCCGCTGCGTCGGTCGCGGCCGATCCTGCCGCGCAGGGACGGCACGGTGGTACGGGGCGTGGCGGACATGCTTCTCCCTGTGGTCGGGGGCTGCACACGGGGTGGGCACGGGCACACGGCGACGTCGGCGTGTGCGACGGGAGGCTGGTCGAGGGGGGGCCGGGCCGCGAGGGTTCAGCGGGCGGGGCCGGCGGCGCTGCACACGCGCAGCAGGTCAACGTGGCGACGGGAGGTGAGGAGCGGCGAGGAGGGGGCCTTGACCGAGGCGTTCGGTGCCCAACTCCGCATCGTTTCCTATCCGTTCGCTGGGGAATCCGCGTACTCCAGTGTCGAGCCGCCCCCGGCACGGGTCAAGAGGGGCTGCCCCGGCCACCGGCCCGGACGGGCGCTCACTCCGCCGCGTGAGGATTGGTCCACGCCTCGGGGTCCTGGGCCAGGTCCCGCACCTGGGGCGGGAGTTCGGCCGAGGCCACGTCGGCCAGGGTGACCTCGCCGAGGATCTTGCGGACGTTGGCGCGTACCGCGATCCACAGGGGCAGCAGTTCCCGGGCCGGCCCGGTGTACGACAACTGGGGCGGGCGCACCCCGCGCACCGACACCAGCGGTCCGTCCACCACCCGGATCACCTCGGCGATGGCGATCTCCTCCGGGGGCCGCGCCAGTCGGTAGCCGCCCTTGCCCCCGCGCTGGCTGGCGACCAGGCCGCCCCGGCGCATGTCACCGAGGATGGCCTCCAGGAACTTGTGCGGAATCCCCTGGGCGGTGGCGATGGCCTCGGCCTTGACCGAGGTGTCCGCTCCGGCGGCGGCCAGTTCCAGGGCCGCCCGTACCGCGTAGTCCGCCCGCGCCGAGATCCGCATGGCGCGATTATCCGCCACGGCCTCGGCCCGCGCCGAGTCGGTGGCCGGTGGGCTGGGTCATGGGTGGGCCTCGGGTGTCCGATGGGTCAACAGGGCAGGGCGAACGGCGGGTGGGAGCCGTTCAGGAGGTGGTCGCCGACCTCGCGCAGCCGGCGCGGGGTGGGGGTGTGCAGGGCGCGGGTGCGGGCGTTGCGCCAGAAGCGGTCGAGGCCCTGCTCGCTCGCGGCGGAGCAGGCGCCCACCACCTCAAGGGCGCGCGAGGAGACGTCCTGGGCGGCGCGGGTGGCGGCGGCCTCGGCGGTGGCGGCCAGGGTGGCGATCTCGGCGGCCTGCTCGTCGGTGAGGTCCTCGCCCAGGGCCAGCCCCTCCAGCAGCCCCTGGGTGGCCTGGTCGGTGAGGGCCGCCGAGGAACGGGCGGCGACCACCAACTCGCCGTAGGTGGACAGCTCGTGGGGGTCCTGGGAGGGCGGGCCCTCCCAGGGGGAGCGGACGGCCCGGCGGTACTCCCGTACCTCGGCCAGCACCCCTTCGGCGATGCCCACACACAGCTGGGCGGACACCAGCAGGCCGGTGGGGACGGCGAGGGTGGCGAACGGGGAGAGCACCCCCTCGTCGGCGGACAGCGAGCCGAACACCTGGGGCAGCCCCACGGGTACCGCGTCGAAGACGACCCCGCAGCCACCGGCCAGGCGCTGGCCGAAGGTGTCGGTGGGCGCCTCCCGTACGACACCCGGATGTTCCGGGTCCACCAGGACGGCCAGGGGCTCGCCGCTGTCCGCGCGCCGGGCCCGTACGGCCAGCCGGTCCGCCACCCGGGCGCCGGTCGCGAAGCACTGCCGGCCGTCCAGCAGGTACCCCTCGGGCCCGGGGCTGAGGATCAGTGGCTCTCCGGGCGTCTCGTAGGCGCCGCCCCAGCACCAGGCACCGGCCGCCGACTCCCGTTCGACCCGGGTGGCCAGTGTCGGGCTGGCGAAGAAGCGGGGGCCGTAGGACAGGAAGTAGTGGTTGCCCAGGAGTTGGCCGATGGCCGCGTCCACGGCGGCCACCTGCCGTACGGCGGCGAGGGCGGCCCGCCAGTCGGCGCCGGCACCACCGTGTTCCCGGGGCACCAGCAGGCCCAGCAGCCCCGCCTCCCGGAGCCGTGCGACCTCGTCGTACGGCGGCCGGCCCGCCCGTTCCCGGGGAACCGCGTCGGTGGCCAGGTCCTCGGCCACCTCACGCACCACACGGGCCAGTTCCTCGGAGTCCCGCACCACCGCCGGCTCGTCCTCCTCGGTGCGGGGCGCGGGGACGGGCCTGACGGCGGCGGGGGCTCCCATCAGGACTCACAGGAGGCGGAGGGGCCGGCCGGTTCCCGCTGGCCCCGGGGTGCGGGCACGTACTTGTAGCCGACCCGGCGGATGGTGACGATGCGGTCGCGGTGCGCCCGGCCCAGCTTGCGCCGCAGCCGCGCGATGTGGACGTCGACGGTGCGCCCGTCACCGATGTGGCCGTAGCCCCACACCCGGGTCACCAGGGACTCGCGGGAGTGCACCCGGTGGGGGTGGGCGACCAGGTGGGCGAGCAGCTCGAACTCCAGGTAGGTCAGGTCGAGCACCCGCCCGTCCACCTCGGCCAGGTGCCGTTCGGCGTCGATGCGGATGCTGTCCCCCTTATCGGCGGTGCCGGGGGTGCCGGCGGTGTCGGCGGCCTCGCCGACCTCGGGGCGGACCACGCTGGCGACCGCCCCGGCGGGCGCGGGGGTCGCGGGGGCGGGCTGCGCCGGTGTGGGCTGCGGGGCGAAGGCGGCGACCTGGCTGGGGTGCAGGGCGTGGACCTGGGGCCGGGCGCCGTCGGTGAACAGCTGGGCGGGGTCGGTGCCTTCGGGCACCAGCACCAGGTAGCCGACCAGGCGGGTACCCGCCTCTCGCTTGGGCGGTACCAGTCGCAGTCGGCGACTGTCGGGGTGGGGGGCGGGAAGCGCGACAGACATGGGATCACCTTGGGGTGCCGTCCCGTTCACGGGTGGGGAACGGGTGGGAGGGAGGTACGGGGCGTCGGGCCGGCCGTCGGGGGCGAGCCGGTCGGGCGGCTCGTCCGGGGCGTCACTCCGGGTTCGGGTCGGACCGGTGAACCGGTACGGGTGCCGTGGGCCGCGAAGGCGGTGGAGGAACCCGACGGTGCCGGGCGGGTGGGCCCGGCGGTGATCCGAGACGCCCCGGCCCCTGGCGGGGCGACGAGGGAGGCGGGAGGGCGCGGAACGCGCGGTCAGGGACGACAGCAGGCGTCGCTGGCGACGTGACCGTAGTCGACATGCCGGCGGCGAACGAGCGGCTGCTGCGTGCGAGACATGTGACCATCCTGCGGGCCCCGGGGAGGGAGCGTCAATGTTTTCCTAGAAAACTGGTAGGAAAACTGATGGGAAAAGCCGCCGTGGCCCGCCCTCCCCCGACCGGGCGACCCGGCTTCCGCGCCTCCCCACGGGCACTCACCTGGCCGGCAACGCTCCCTCGGCGTCCGGGAGTCGCCCCTCCCGGGCGGGTACCGGACCCACCTGACGCTCAGTTGCCCGGAAGCCGCCCGACGCCCAGGGCCCGGGCCGGGGCACGGGCCTTGAGCAGCATCTCCGCGTACTCGGCCGCCGGGTCGGAGTCCAGCACCACCGCGCCGCCCGCCCCCAGGTGCCAGTGCTCGCCCTGACGCACCAGGGTGCGGATGACGACGTTGAGGTCGGCGGTGCCGCCACAGCCGAGGAAGCCGAGGACCCCGGAGTAGACCCCCCGGGCCTCCTCCTCCAGACCGTCGATGATCTCCAGGGTGCGGGCCTTGGGGGCGCCGGTCATCGAACCGCCCGGGAAACAGGCCCGCACCGCGTCCAACGCCCGGAGCCCGGGGGCCAGTTCGCCGCGCACGGTGGAGACCAGCTGGTGCACGGTGGTGTAGCTCTCCACCGCCATCAGCACCGGTACGTGGACCGAACCCACCCGGCAGACCCTCCCCAGGTCGTTGCGGAGGAGGTCCACGATCATCAGGTTCTCGGCACGGGTCTTGGCGTCGCTCCGCAGCTCCCGCCGTATCCGGGCGTCCTGGGCCGGGGTGTCCCCCCGGGGTGCGGTGCCCTTGATGGGCTTGGCCTCCACCGTCCGGTCGGCGCCGACCCTGAGGAAGCGTTCCGGGGAGGAACAGGCCACCTCCAGGTCACCCCACCGCAGATAGGCGGCGTACGGGGCGGGGTTGAGGGCGCGGAGTCGGCGGTAGGTGGTCCACCCGTCCTCGGTGGCCGGGAGTCGGGCGTGGTTGGTGAGGCAGACCTCGTAGCTCTCACCCCGCCACAGTTGACGCTGGGCGGCCCGTACGTCGGCCAGGTAGCGGGCGCGACCCCTGGCCAGGTGAGGTTCCACCTCGGGTCCGGCGCCGGCCGGGAGGGGCGGGACGGGGACCAGTACGGCCAGGGCGTGGGCGGTCTCCCGCAGCCACTCCTCGGCGGTGGCGGCGGTGCCCGGGTCCTGGCTGAGGGCGCACAGGTGGGTGTGGCCCCGCTCGTGGTCGACGATCAGGAACCGGTCGGCGAACAGCCAGCCGGCGTCCGGGGTGGCCGCGCGGTGCCGCCCCCTGGTGGCGTGCGGGACGGTGTCGGCCTTGACCTCGTAGCCGAGGTAGCCGACGTAGCCGCCGTGGAAGTCGCCGGGCAAAGGCGGGGCGTCGATGACCCGGCGCTCCAACTCCTCGCGCAGGTAGTCCAGTACGGGTCGGGGGTGGACCGTCGGCGGCCCGGGGGTGCCCGGGACGGTGACCGTCACCCGGGTCCGGTCCACCTGGTAGCGGACCACCTCGGACAAGGGGCCGTGGGCCTCGCCCAGGTAGGAGAAGCGGGCCAGTCCGGGTTCCACGTGGGCGCTGTCCAGCCAGAACGAGTGGCGGGAGGACAGGAAGAGGCGGGCGAAGGCGGCTTCGGTGTCGACGGCCCGGTCCAGTCGTCGGGTGTGGAGCCGGTAGTGGAGGCGGGCGGGCTCCGGCCTCCTCCCTTCCGTCGCTTCCCGCCGGGCGGGCGGGCGCCGGCGGGGCACCGGGGACACGGCCCGCTGGCGCGCGGCGTCGGCGCGGCTGAGCTGGTGGAAGTTGGCGAGCAGCCGCAGCCCGTGTTCGGTGTGCACCGACTCGGGGTGGAACTGCACGCCCCATCGGGGCAGTCGACGGTGCCGCAGGGCCATGACCACCCCGTCCTCCGCCCAGGCGGTGGCCTCCAGTTCGGGCGGCAGGGGTTCGGTGACGCGCAGGGAGTGGTAGCGCACCGCCGGGAAACCGTCCGGTATCCCGGCGAACAGGGCGTCCCCGCCGTGCCGTACCGGTGACCGGTGACCGTGCCGGGCCCGGGGCGCGGCCTCCACCCGTCCGCCGGCCACCAGCGCGATGCCCTGGTGGCCCAGGCAGACGCCGAGGGTGGGCAGTTCGGTCTTGTGCAGCAGGTCCCAGGAGAGGCCGAAGTCACGGGGGCGGTCGGGGCGGCCCGGCCCGGGGGAGATCACCACGTTGTCGTAGGCGTCCAGGTCCAGGTCGCCGAGTTGGGCGGCGTCGTTGGCCAGCACCTCGGGCGGCCGGCCGCCCGCCTGGGCGAGCAGGTGGAAGAGGTTGTAGGTGTACGAGTCGTGGTTGTCGATCAGCAGGGTCCGCACCGGCACGCTCACTTCACCCGGGCCGGAGGGGCGGCCGGTCTTCGGCCGTCGGGGGCCGGCGTCCGGGTGCTGCCTCCCGGCACACGTCCGGCCGCGACCTCCCACCGTGTTGCCGTCACTCGCCGACGCACCGCCCCGCTCCCTCCTCTACCTCGGTCCGCGCGAACCGGTGCCCGCTGGTGATGTTCCGCGACGCACCGGCCAGGGGCTGTCACGACCACCTCCGCCACGGCCGGGGCGACAGCCGAGCGTGCCAGACGCCGGCCCGTTTCACCAGGTCGCCCCGGGTGGACGGCGCGGAAGGTGAGCACTCTCACCCCCGTGGACCGGGTACGGACCGGTGGAGGCCGACTCCCGTACCGCGCGGGGCACTTGGGGGCGTTCGGATCACCACGAGGCTCGCGTGCGGTGTCCCCGCGCGCGCCGCACCTCGCCGCGTTGTCGCGGTACCGCCGTAAGCCCCCGTGAGCCCCGTAAGCCGCTGTGGGCCGCCGTCGCCGATGCGCCGCGCCGTCTCCTTCTCCGCCCCGCGGGGTCCCAGGGCGTACGGCACCGGAAGGCGCTCCGCCCCTCCAGAGCCCCACGGGCACGTCCCGGCCGGGGCGGCCCGCGCCAGCCGGCGCCGGTACGGCCGCCTCAGGCGTCCAGCCGCTTCTTCACCAGCCGTACGATCACGCCCAGCCCGAGCAGGATGAACAGGGACACGAACCAGAAGTGGCAGGAGGTCAGGTCGGCGGAGCGCAGCACGTCCTCGTTGGCGAAGCCCACCAGGGCCACCAACAGGGCCAGCGCGATGGCCTCCCGCCGGGCCTTGCGCCGGGCGAGGCGGGCGCCCCGGGCCAGTCGGGCGGCGTACAGGGCGACGTCCCCGTAGGTCTCCTGGGCGTTGCCCCCGGAGGACGCCAGGTGGGAGCGGACCTCGCTGGTGTGGGTGCGGGCCTCGGCGGCGGGCAGTCCGTGTCGGCCGCGCAGCAGTCCGTCCAGCCGGCGCACCCAGCGGCTGTTGTCCCGCTCCTCCTCTGGCCCCTGGAGCCACCGGTCCAGACGGGAGTTGGTGATCAGGGCGATCACGCCCAGCACCAGGGCGGGTCCGAGCAGCAGCAGGGGGGCGGGCAGCCGGAACAGGGCGGCCTGGGAGAGCCCGTTGGCGCTGGCGATGCCACCGATCCCGGCGGCCAGGCTCAGCCCGCCCCAGGCCCACATGGGGCGGAACCGGCCGGCGTTGCGGAGTCCGGCGGCGGTGCAGGCGGCGAGCGCGGCGAGGATGTAGAGGAAGGCCAGGGTGCCCAGGGCGGGTGAGACCTCCACCCAGAAGCCCCGGCTCACCCAGTGGATGATCACCAGGGTGAGCCCGGTGACGGCGGAGGCCACCGCGAGGGTGCTGAAGCGTTCACCGGGTCGGACCCCGGACAGGTCCACCGAGGAGGTGTGGGCCTCGTCGATGCGTTCGGCGGCGACCTCGTCGGCGTAGACGCGCGGGTCCCCCAGCAGTTCGTCCAGACTGGGCTCGCCCGCCTCGTGGACCAACTGCCGCACTTCGCCCAGCACCTGGGCGGCCAGCCCGGCGGGCGCCTCGTGGCGGAGCACCAGTTCGGTCTCGAAGGTGGCCGCCCATCGCCGGTCCTCCGCGCGCTCCCACTGAATGTCGTGCGACGTGGTCATGCTGCCCCCGTGAGTGTGGCGACGGTACTGGTGAAGTGCTGCCAGTCCACGCGGTCCGCCTGGAGCCGGTCACGCCCCTCCGCGGTGATGGCGTAGTACTTGCGCCCTGGTCCCTGCTCCCCCGGCGACCACCGGATGGCCACCGCTCCTTCCTCGGCGAGACGAGTGAGGGCAGGGTAGAGGGTCGCGGGTTTCACCCCGTCCAGTCCGGCCTGGGACAGTCGGTTGAGCAGGGCGTATCCGTAGCTCTCTCCCTCGGCCTCCAGGACGCCCAGCAGGCACAGCTGGAGGCAGGCGCGTGTCCAGGCACCCTGTGATGAGGCCATCTCCCCACTCTCCCCGTCGAGACTTTCGAGAACTCGGACTAGTCCGAAACTTAGAATAGTGAACGGCGAAGGGGGAACCCCCGTGCCGGTAACCGTTCGGGTACGGCAGGCTGGTGGGCAGCCGTACGGGAGGAGCGAGGAACATGGGGCAGAGCCCACGACTGCTGACCGTCCAGAACGGCCCGACCGGGGGCCCCGGACGCTGGGGCGACTGGCTCGCCGAACGGGACATCGCACTGGACGTGGTCCACGGGTACCGGGAACAGCCCCTGCCCCGACGCCTGGACCACGACGGGCTGCTGGTCCTCGGCGGCAGCTACCTCCCCGACGAGGACGACCGCGCCCCCTGGCTGGCCCCCACCCGCGCCCTGGTCGACCAGGCACTGGAGCGCGGCGTACCGGTGTTCGGCATCTGCCTGGGCGGGCAGATGCTGGCCCAGGTCGCCGGCGGGCAGGTACGCGGCCAGTGGGGCACCCCCGAGTTCGGCAGCACCCGCCTGGAGCTGCGCCCCGAAGCCGACGCCGACCCCCTGTTCGGCCAGCTCCCCGGTACGGTCACCGCCATCGAGAACCACGTCGACCAGATCACCGAACTACCCGCCGAGGCCCACTGGTTGGCCTCCAGCGAGCACTGCCCCCACCAGGCGTTCCGGGTCGGCGACACGGCCTGGGGCGTGCAGTTCCACCCCGAGGCCGGCGCCCAACGGCTGGCCCACTGGGGCGAGGAGCGACTGAACCGGCACGGGGTGGACCGGGAGGAACTGCGGCGGGCCGCCGAACGGGACGAGCCAACCTCGGAGCCGGTCTGGCGACAGGTGGCCGACCGTTTCGCCGCCCAGGTACGGGAGCGGAGCGCCGCCTGAGGCGTGGGGGCACCGGGTGGCCGCGAACTTTTTGCGGGTGCCCACGCGCCCTCTTGTGGTTGCGCCCGGTGGGCAGCTTCCGACGCGGCTGGCCCTTGCGACCGAGCGTCGTCGTGGCCGTCGTCGACGCCATCGGGAACCTCGCGCCATCGGGCGCTGCACCTGCATCTGGACGTGGTCCACCGGGTCAACGGACGCGTTCGGGCACCCTGGGCCCGCGCCGTCCCGACCACGGGGCCCTCTTCGGGTGGGTGGCCTGGTTCGCCCGTGGGGGCCGGGATGACGGCGAGGGCCGGGTTCGGTCGTGCGCCGATCGGCGGCCCAGCCGGGGGCCGCGCGGGGACATCCCCCGTGAGTCGGAGCGTGTCGGCCACGTCTCCCGGGTCGCGGCGTGCGCGAGCGAGCGGGGCGGCGAACCCCCGTACGACACAAGCGGATCGCTGTCTCACGACCGGGGCCGACGCCGAGGGTTCGGGACCGCCCCGGCCACAGCGGGGCACGGAGGCACCCGCCGAAGGGTCGCGGCCCCGCGCGGTGGCGGACGGGTCCGATACGGCGCGGCAGCGCCAGTGCGACGAGATGCGGTGACACGGCACGCGAGCCGCCCGGCGGTCCGCACCAGGAGCCCGGGTGGAGCCGGCGAGAGCCCCCCGCCGAAGCGGGGCAGGGGCCCCCGCCGGCCGTACGCGGTCGCGTCATCGCCGGTCCGGGCCCCGGAAGCCGGCTCCGCGACCGTCGGGAGTGACGGCCCGCCCTCGTGGCACCACACCGGCACCCCCTCACACCGGGGACCGCGCGGGCCCGCTGGGGGACGGAGTACGCCCACGGCCACGGCACCGTCGGAGCCGGGCGCGAGGCCGCGTGACGTCCCGCGAGGCGCAGCGCGGCGCGGCGCCCCGACGCCACACGGTCCGTAGGGGCTGCGGGTCCGACCGCTCACCGAACGCGGCGGCCGGGCACCACCCGTGCGCCGACACCCCTCGGGCCCTCCGGGGCACGCGCGGTCGGCGGCTCATGGCACCCTCGCCGGTGATGACCGAGATCCTTTCCGTGGCCCTGCTGGTGGGCGTGCTGGTCTTCGCGGTGGCCCGCCCCCGGGGCTGGCCGGAGGCCGTGGCGGCGGTGCCGGCCGCCGGCCTGGTGATGGCCTGCGGGCTGATGTCGCCCCAGGACGCATGGGCGCAGACCCGGGAACTGCTCCCGGTGGTCTGCTTCCTCGCCCTCGTCCTGGTACTGGGCCGACTGTGCGCGGTGGAGGGTCTGTTCGACGCCGCCGGGGGTGCGGTGGCGCGCTGGTGCGGGGCCGGTTCGGGGCGACTGCTGGGCGGGGTCTTCCTGCTGGCGTCGGCGGTGACGGCCGTACTCAGCCTGGACGCCACGGTGGTGCTGCTGACCCCCGTGGTCTGGGCGACCGCGCGGAGGGTGGGGGCGGTGGCTCGGCCGCAGCTGTACGCCACCGCCCATCTGGCCAACTCGGCCTCGCTGTTGATGCCGGTCTCCAACCTCACCAACCTGCTGGCCCTCAGCGTCAGCGGGCTGTCCTTCACCCGGTTCACCGCGCTGATGGCCCTCCCCTGGCTGGTCGTGATCGGTGTGGAGTACCTCCTCTTCCGACGGTTCTTCCGCCGCGACTTGGCGGCCGGGCTGTCCGAGCCGGCCGCCGCCCCCGCGTCCGGCCCCCGGCCGGTCTTCGCCCTGGTCGTCCTGGCCCTGACCATGGCCGGTTTCGTCGGCGGCTCGCTGGCCGGCCTCAGCCCGGCCTGGGCCGCGCTGGCCGGGGTCGCGGTGCTGGCGGTACGGAACCTGCGCCGGGGGCGGGCCACCCTCGGCGGCCTGGTGGGCGCGGCCGACCCCGCGTTCTGCGGGTTCGTCCTCGGACTGGGCGTGGTGGTGCGGGCGGTCACCGACCACGGGCTGGGGGACGCCCTGGAACGGGTGCTGCCGGTCGGGGACAGCCTGCCGGCCCTCCTCGGGGTGGCGGTGGTGGCCGCCCTGCTGGCCAACCTGATCAACAACCTCCCCGCCGCCCTGGCGCTGCTGCCCATGGCCGGGACCGGGGGCGCCGGGCCGGTGCTGGCGGTGCTGATCGGGGTGAACATCGGCCCCAACCTGACCTACGTCGGTTCCCTGGCCACCCTGCTGTGGCGGCAGGTGCTGCACGGGCACGGGGTACGGGTCGAACTCGGACGGTTCACCCGGCTGGGACTGCTGACCGTACCGGCGACCCTGGTGGCCGCCACCGTGGCGCTGTGGCTGATGCTGGGCCTGCTGGGCGGCTGACGCCCGCCGCCGGTGGCCCGGGGCACCGGACGTCGTACGGGCACCGCCCCGCCGTGCCCGGTGCGGGCACAGAACCTAGGCTGCGGTCACGCACATCGCACACGAAGCTGTCCGCTAAGGATCTGGTACCCCTCATGCCTCAACCCCCATACCGTTCACGTCACTTCGGCTCCTCCGGCCCCCGGGGCCCGCGCAGGTCACCGGGGGGCCGCCCGGACCGTGGGGAGGCGGCGCCCCGTACCGGTGGGGTCCGGGACGGGCTGGAGCACACCCTGCGGCAGATGGACGGCTCCTCCTACGGCCGCTACAAGTCCCTCATGGGCCGCTGGCGGCTGGGCCACGCGGAGCTGGAGATCGTACGGGCGCAGGCCGACCCCTACGCGCCCCCGGCCCGGGTGGCGCTGCACGTACCCTCCTCCGTCGCCCAGCTGCCCCCCGAGCTGTGGGACCACCCGGTACGCCGACGGGCCCTGGCCAGCTACCTCACCCGGCAGGCGGTCCGAGCCGCCGGCGGTGAGGGCCTGGTGATCGACGCCGGCGGACAGGAGGTGCTGGACCGCAGCGCCTGCCAGATCGCCGACGAGACAGCCGCCGACCCCGGCGCGGTGACCCTGCGGCTCAACGCGTCCCTGCCCGGCCAGGGGCGCCGTATCGACGGGACGGCCGCGCACCAGCTGCTGTGCGTACGTCTACCCCGGCTGGTGGAACGCGCCCTGCGGTACGCCGCCCTGGACGACGCCGCCGCCCGGCGCTTCGTCCACACCGTGGAGGACTCCGACGCCCTGCGTCGCCAGCTCGCCGACCGGGGCCTGGTGGCCTTCGTGGCGAACGGGGCGATGCTGCCACGCCGCAGCGGGGTGGACGACCGGCCGCTGCGGGCCGAGGGCGCGGTGCCCTTCCGTACACCGGAGGAACTGAGCGTCACCGTGGAGCTGCCGCACGCCGGGCGGGTGACCGGGATGGGCGTCCCGGAGGGCGTCACCCTGATCGTGGGTGGCGGCTTCCACGGCAAGTCGACCCTGCTGCGGGCCCTGGAGGCCGGGGTGTGGGACCACCTGCCGGACGACGGCAGGGAGTTGGTGGTCTCCCGGGCGGACACGGTGAAGATCCGCGCCGAGGACGGCAGGCGCATCGAGGGCGTGGACCTGCACGCGTTCGTCAACCACCTGCCCACCGGCCAGCCCACCGACGACTTCCGCACCGAGAACGCCTCCGGGTCCACCTCCCAGGCCGCCTCCCTGGTCGAGGCGGTGGAGGCCGGCGCCAGCACCCTGCTGATCGACGAGGACACCGCGGCCACCAACCTGATGATCCGGGACGCCCGGATGCAGGCCCTGGTGGCGAAGGAGCAGGAACCACTGACGCCCTTCATCGACCTGGTGCGCTCACTGCACCGGGACCGAGGGGTGTCCACGGTGCTGGTGATGGGGGGCTGCGGCGACTACCTGGAGGTGGCCGACCGGGTGATCATGATGGACGCCTACACCCCCAGCGATGTCACCGACCGCGCCCGGGAGTTGGCGCGGGTGCCCACCGGACGGACGGTGGAGGGGGACCGCTTCCCGGAGACGACCGGCCGGCGCCCGGTGGCCCGCTCGGTGGACGCGGAGGCCCGGGGCCGTACCCGGTTGCAGGCGCGGGGCACCGACGCCCTGGTGTTCGGGGAGAGCACCGTCGACCTGCGTTCGGTGGAGCAGATCACCGACGCCTCCTACGTCCTGGGGGTGGGCCACGCCCTGGAGCTGCTGGTACGCGGCGGCCACCTGGAGGGCAACACCGTCGCCGAGGCCCTGGACGCCCTGGAACGTGAACTGGCCGACGGGGTGGGCCCGTTGCTGGCGATCCGGGACGAGGCCTTCGCCGTACCGCGACGGTTCGAGGTGGCCGCCGCCCTGAACCGGCTGCGCACCCTGCGGGTGCGCCACTGACGGACCGGCCCGAGCGGGTCAGCGGGGCTGGGCGCGGACCTCGAACCAGGTGGTCTTGCCGAAGGGGAGGAGGTCCACGCCCCAGCGGTCCGACAGGGTCTCGACCAGGAACAACCCCCGCCCGCTGACGTCCAGTTCGTGGACCGGCATCCGGCACGGGAGGCTCCGGGAGGGGTCGCGGACCTCGACCCGGATCCATCCCCCGCGCCGGCGCAGGGTGAGCCCGATGGTGTGGGCGCCGGTGTGCCGTACCGCGTTGCCCGTCAGCTCGGAGACCAACAGCACCACGTTGTCGGTGAGTTGGAGGGGCAGGCGCCACTGCCTGCGCAGGGTCTCGTGGGTGTGTCTACGGGCCTGACGCGTGGACTCGGGGCGGTTGTCGAGACTCAGCTCGCTGACGGTGGTCTCCCTGTCACCTCCGGCCCGTTGGTCCTCCGCGACCGGGCCGAAGCCGGCGTTCGACACACTTTCCACATCCGTCATGACTCCCATGATGACCTGCGAAAGGTCATCGGGGTGTCCGTTCTTCGGGATTGATATTCGCGGAATTGTCCGCTCCGGCGTGTCGCCCGCCGCAATTCGATCAGCCGTTTGACGGAATCTGACACTTAGGGCCTCCGGGCGGTACGGAAGGTGGTACCGCTCGGAGGCCCGACAGCCCGTGGATCAGCTGAACCGGGCCTTGCCCGGCCCGTCCTCCACGAAGCTGCGCATCCCGATCCGACGGTCCTCGGTGGCGAACAGGCCGGCGAACCAGTTGCGTTCGACCGCCAGGCCGGTGTCCAGGTCCGTCTCGCCGCCGACGTCCACACACTCCTTGGCCGCCCGCAGGGCGATGGCCGGGCCGGCCGCCAGCCGGGCGGCCCAGGCGTGGGCCTCGGCGTACACCTCGGCGTCCGGCACCACCCGGTCCACCAGCCCCATGGACAGGGCCTCCGGCGCCTTCACCTGACGCCCGGTGAAGATCAGGTCCTTGGCCCGCGAGGGACCGACCAGCCGGGACAGCCGCTGGGTGCCCCCGGCTCCCGGGATCAGCCCGAGCAGGATCTCCGGCTGCCCCAGCTTGGCCCCCTCGCCCGCCACCCGCAGGTCGGCGCAGAGGGCCAACTCGCAGCCCCCGCCCAGGGCGTAGCCGGTGACGGCGGCGATCACCGGCTTGGGGATGCGGGCCACTGCGGTGAAGGAGTCCTGGAGGGAGCGCGACCGGGCCACCATGTCGGCGTGGCCCATGTGCTCCATCTCCTTGATGTCCGCTCCGGCGGCGAACACCTTCTCCCCTCCGTAGAGCACCACGGCCCGGATGTCCTCGCGCCCGGTGATCTCCTCGGCCAGTTCGCGCACTCGGTCCTGGGTGGCGGTGTCCAGGGCGTTCATCGGGGGGCGGTCGAGGCGCAGGGTGGCGACCGCGTCGTCCACGTCGAGGTTCACAGTCATGGCGGCAGACTATGCGCTCCCCCACGGCACGCGTCAGGCCACCGGTCCGCGGTACGCGTCCGGCCATCGAGCGGCATCCGGGGTCAGCGCTCCCGTGGGCCGGCCAGCCGGGCGGGACACCCCCGACGGCCACGACCACCGGCCCGGACGCCGGCCGCCCTCCCGCCGACGGTGCGTGGCGGAAGGGCGGTGCGTTCGCTGGCGGGAGCGGCTACTGCTTGGCCTTCCACTTCTCCCAGTCCATGTTCCAGCCGTTGAGTCCGTTGTCCGGCTGGATGGTCTTGTCCTTGGACTTCTTGATCTCCACCACGTCTCCGATGATGGAGTTCTTGTAGAACCAGGCGGCCGGGGTCTTGGAGTCCCCACCGCCGCGCTGGTCGAACAGCCCCACGCAGCCGTGGCTGACGTTGGCCGAGCCGAACGTGGCCTTGCCGGCCCAGTAGTTGCCGTGGATGAAGGTGCCCGAGGTGCTCAGCCGCATGGCGTGCGGCACGTCCTTGATGTCGTACTCGTCGTCGAACCCGACGGTCTCGCCGTTCATCCGGGTCACCTTGTACTTCTCGCTGATCACCATCTTGCCGTTGTAGGTGGAGTTCTCCGGGGCCCCGGCGGTGATCGGGATGGTCTTGATCTTCTCGCCGTCCCTGGTGACCGTCATCTGCTTCTTCTTGGCGTCCACCACGCTGACCTGGTGCCGCTTGACGGTGAAGCTGACCTGCTTGCGCTGCTTGCCGTAGACGCCCTCGGCGCCCTCCACCCCGTCCAGGTTGAGGTCCAGGGTGACCTTGGTGTCCTTCTTCCAGTACTCCTCGGGACGGAAGTCCAGCCGCTGGTTGCCGAACCAGTGCCCCTCGATCTCGACCTTGGGCTCGGCGGTCACCGATATCGCCCGCTCGACCGCCTCACGGTTGGTGATGGCCCGGTTGAAGTTGATCGACACCGGCATCCCGGCGCCCACCTTGTCACCGTCCTCCGGGGTGTACTGCCCGATGAAGGTGTTGCGGGGCACGACGGTGGTGAAGCTGGCGGACTCGGCGGCCTCCCGGCCCTCGGAGTCCTTGGCCACCGCGTTGACGGCGTACTTGGTGGAGGAGGCCAGGTGGCCGGTGGGCTTCCACAGCGAACGGCTCTTGTTGAGGGTGCCCTCGACCTCGCGGTCCTTGGAGTCGGTGACCGTGACCTTGGTCAACTTGCCCTTGCTGGCGGTGATCTTGACCCCGCCGGAGGTCGCCACGTTCTTGGCGCCGTCCTTGGGGGCGATCTTCACGACCGCCTCGGAGGGGGCCTTGCCCTTCTCCTTCTTCTCCTCGGCCTCGTCGTCCCCGCCGCAGGCCGTGCCCAGCAGCAGGGTCACGGCCGTGATCACACCGAGCGCCGTGGTGGAGCGGCCGAACACGCGACTCTGACGACTGGCCGCCCGTCCCCCCAAGGAGTCACGTACGCTCCGCTTTCCCACGATGGTCTCCCCTCAACTGCCCGCAGACACCGCCCGTGCGCCGACGGCGTCCCCGTACACGCGGTCCCTGCGTGTCGCTCATATGTCTGGCTAGATAACCATGGCCCAAGGCACCGGGCGTACCCAGGAGTGTCACCATTCCGTTCCAGTTCACGCCTGGCGACAGGCGCCATGTCGCGACAGATTCATGATCACACCTCTTCCCGATCGCGGGGAGTCCCTCAACCCGCCACAAACTGACCGGAGTTGACACCGGGACGCATCGAGCCCCCTCAGAGCCTCCTGACGCAAGGCAAGAGATCAGCCACCCGGAGAATGACCGCTTTCGCCACGTACGCCCCAGAGGGCCCTTCCTGGAAAACGGTCACCACCCCCGCCCACGGGTGACGATCCGCCCTGGGAAAAACGGATGTGCCGTGTCAGCAATGAAACGTAATCTCGGTGCTGATGCCTCCCACCGCCACGGACTCGCCCGACGCCGCCCTGCCCGAACCCCGCGCCGCGTCCGGCACCTCCTCCCCCACCAGGTCACCCGCCGCGCCGCCGAGGTCGCGGGAGCCGGCACGGCGCTCGGTCGTACGGTCGCTGCTGCGGCTGTGGCCCTATGTACGCCCGGTACGGGCCCGGCTGTCGCTGGCCGCCGTCATCGCCATCGTGGCGTCCTGCCTCAGCCTGGTCATCCCGCTGATCCTCAAGTGGATGGTGGACGGCCCGGTGGCGCAGCGGGACACCGCCGGCGTCTGGTGGGGCGGGGCGCTGCTGCTGGGCGTGGGAGTGCTGGAGGCCGGACTGTTCGGCTTCCGCCGCTGGTTGGTGGCCCGGCCCCTGGCGGGCGTGGAGGCGTCCATGCGCCAGGCCCTGTACGAGCGGCTGCAACGGCTGCCGGTCTCCTTCCACGACCGGTGGGCCGGCGGGCAGTTGCTGTCGCGGGCGACCACCGACCTGCAACTGCTGCGGATGTTCCTGGCGTTCCCGCTCACCTTCCTGCTGGTCAACATCACCACCATCCTGGTCGGTTGCCTGATCCTGCTGGTCCAGCAGTGGCAGCTGGCCCTGGTGCTGCTCATCCCGGTACTGCCCATGGTGGTGCTGTGCTCCCTGTTCGAGGTGCGGTACTCCGCCGTCGCCCGCAAGGCGCAGGACCAGATCGGCGATTTGACCACCGTGGTCGAGGAGTCGGTGCTGGGCATCCGCATCATCAAGGGCTTCGGGCGGCACCGTAGCCAGGCCAGGGCCCACCGGCTGCTGTCGCGGCGGCTGTTGGACACCGAACTGCGCAAGGCCCGACTGCTGGCCGGCATCTGGGCGTTGATCATGACGCTGCCGGAACTGGCGATCGGCGTCGCCCTGGTGATGGGCTCGCTCCAGGTCGCGGACGGGGAGCTGTCCCCCGGCACCCTGGTCGCCTTCCTGTCCACCGCGCTGGCCCTGCGCTGGCCGGTGGAGTCCATCGGCTTCCTCATCGCGCTGAGCAACGAGGCCTCCACCGCGGCCGACCGGCACTTCGAGGTGATGGACGCGCCCCTCCCCCACGACCGGCTCACCGAGGCGGTTCCGGCGCCGTCACCCGGACGGGACCAGGAACAGGCGCCGGACGGACTGCGGTTCGACCGGGTGACCTTCCGCTTCCCGGACGCCGCCCCCGACTCCCGGCCGGTGCTGGACGGGGTGGACCTGCACGTCTGCTCCGGCGAGACCATGGCCCTGGTCGGGGCCACCGGCAGCGGCAAGACCACCCTGACCGCCCTGGTGTCACGTCTGCACGAGGTCACCTCCGGTCGCATCACCCTGGACGGCCAGGACATCGCGGCCCTGCCCCTGGCGGAGGTACGGGCCCGGGTGGCGGTGGCCTTCGAGGAGCCCACCCTGTTCTCCGCCTCGGTCGGGGAGAACGTACGGATGGGCGCGAGCCGGGAGGTGCCGGACGAGGCCCTGGACCGCGCCCTGTCGGTGGCCCAGGCCGACGACTTCGTGTCCGCGCTGCCCGAGGGGAGCCGTACCCAGGTCGGTGAACAGGGCCTGTCGCTGTCGGGAGGGCAGCGGCAACGGCTGGCGCTGGCCCGGGCGGTGGTGGGACAGCCGCCGTTCCTGGTGCTGGACGACCCGTTGTCCGCCCTGGACGTGCACACCGAGGCGGCGGTGGAGGCCGCCCTGCGCGAGGTGTTGGCGGAGACGACCGCCCTGGTGGTGGCCCACCGCCCGTCCACGGTCCAGTTGGCCGACCGGGTGGCGCTGCTGTCCGGGGGGCGGGTGACCGAGGTGGGCACCCACGAGGAGCTGCTGGAGCGGAGCACGGAGTACCGCCACCTGATGACCGGCTACAGCGAGGGCGGGCGACCGCCGCAGGAGGAGCGTTGACGACCACAGCCCCGCCACCGGACCGGGCACCGACCTCGGCGACGCCGGCGACTCCGACAGCTCAGGGGACTTTGACGGTCGAGTCGGAGGAGGGGGACCCCTTCGACCGGGACGTACTGCCGGCCCCTCCCCATGCCGCGCGTTCCCTGTTGGGCTCCCTGCTGACGCCCCACCGGGGACGGGTGGTCTGGGCGGGGCTGCTGCTGGTGTTGCAGCAGGCGGCCGTGCAGGCCGGCCCCCTGTTGGTGGCGCTGGCCATCGACCGCGCCCTGCCGGCGCTGCGCGAACAGCCCCGGGACACCGGCCCGTTGGTGGCGGTGGCGGTCGGCTACCTGGTCTGCGCGGTGGCCTCCGGTGTGCTCCAGCACGGGTTCATCCTCCAGTCGGCGAAGGTCAACCAGGGGGTGCTGCTGGACCTGCGGGGCCGCATCTACCGTCACGCCCAGGCGTTGAGCCTGGACTTCCACGACCGGTACACCTCGGGCCGGCTGATCTCCCGCTCCACCACCGACGTGGAGTCACTGCGGGAGCTGCTGGACGAGGGCCTGCAGGAACTGCTGGCCGTGGTGATGTCCGTGGTCTACATCCTGGCCATGCTGCTGTACCTGGACCTCGGCCTGGGCGGGGCGGCCCTGCTGTCCTTCGTACCGCTGTACCTGCTGGTGCGGCTGTTCCAACGCCGTTCCCTGCGCGTGTACCGGGCCCGGTCCACGGCCGTGGCCGCGCTGATCGTGCGGTTCAGCGAGACGATGAACGGCATCCGCCCGGTGCAGGCGTTCCGCCGGGAGCGGCACAACGAGCGGCAGTTCGACCGGCTCAACCGCGACCATCTGCGGGTCAACGGCGACTCCATCCTGGAGGTCGCCCGCTACGTGGTCGGCTCCCGACTGACCGCCAACGTCACGGTGGCCGCGATCGTGGTCTGGGGCGCCTACCGGGTGGCCTCCGGCGAACTGCAACTGGGGGTGCTGGCGGCAGCCGCCCTGTACCTGCGGCGGCTGTACGACCCCATCGACCGGCTGGGGATGTTCCTCAACTCGTACCAGTCGGCCGCCGCCTCACTGGAGAAGATCGCCGGCCTGCTGGCCCAGCGGCCCTCGGTACCCGAACCCGAGCGGCCGGCCCCACTCCCGGACCGCGAGCCGGGCCTGCCGGGACGCGAGGTGACCTTCGAGGGGGTGCGCTTCGCCTACCGCACCGGGGGCGAGGTGCTGCCCCGTTTCGACCTGGTGCTCCACCCCGGTCGCACCGTCGCGGTGGTGGGCGCCACCGGGGCGGGCAAGTCCACCCTGGCCAAGCTGCTCGCCCGGTTCTACGACCCCAGCACCGGGGGCCGGGGCGGCGACCCGGGCCGGGTGCTGCTGGACGGGGTGGACCTGCGCGAGCTGGACCTGCCCACGCTGCGGCGGGAGGTGGTGATGGTGACCCAGGAGGCGTTCCTGTTCTCCGGGACGGTCGCGGAGAACATCGCCATCGGCCGGCCGGACGCCACCCGGGAGGAGATCGAACAGGCCGCCAAGGAGATCGGTGCCCACGACTTCATCGCCGCGCTCCCCGACGGGTACGACACCGACGTACGGAAGAGGGGCGGGAGGATCTCGGCAGGCCAGCGCCAACTGGTGGCCTTCGCCCGGGCCCTGTTGGCCGACCCCTCGGTGCTGATCCTGGACGAGGCCACCTCCTCCCTGGACGTACCGGGTGAGCGGGCGGTGCAGGAGGCCATGGACACCGTGCTGCGGGGCCGTACGGCGGTGGTGATCGCGCACCGGCTGTCCACCGTGGAGGTGGCCGACCGGGTGCTGGTGATGACCGACGGGCGGATCGTCGAGGACGGTTCGCCGGACCAACTCATCGCGGGCGAGGGGGAGTTCGCCGGCCTGCACCGGGCCTGGCGGGACAGCGTGGGCGCGGGGGGCTGAGATCTCCTGAATGGTGCGCGCCCCTTCAGTGGCCCCGGTTCACCGTGTCCGGGGCCACTGCCCTGTCGCCATGACCGGGGAACAGCCGGGGACGGGCGAGAAGCGGCCCCGGAGACCGGAGCGGAAAACCCCCAAGCCGTACGGAATTGCCTGAGGCTCCGCCAGAGGAACACAAGACTTCGCCCCGGTATGTCCGTTCGCTATACGAACTTTCGTCTGCGCTTTGCAAAATCTCTAAGATCTTCGCCAATTCCCCGGTGACATGAATGTGTTCGACATGACAGGCTCTCGAACGCACTTGGCACTCTGCACGAACAGGCACAGTTCTGCAGGTGGCACGGACGGCCCACATTCCGTCGCGAGCCACCAACCCCCCACCGCAGAAGGAGAATCCAGAGTGAAGTTCACCAAGAAGCAGCGGCTCACCGCGCTCACCGGAGTGGCGATCCTGGTCGCCTCCGGGGCCATCTCGGCCGGCACCGCGGGTGCCGCGACCAAGGGGTCCTCCGACATGCGCGCGGGTGCGCTGCCGGCCAAGGTGTCCGCGAAGGAGCGCGTCGCCCTGATCAAGGACGCGGACGCCCAGAAGGCGGCCGACGCCAAGGACCTCGGACTGGGCAGCAAGGAGAAGCTGGTCGTCCGCGACGTCATCAAGAACGGCAACGGCGCCACCCACGTCCGCTACGAGCGGACCTACGACGGCCTGCCCGTGCTCGGTGGCGACCTGGTCGTCCACAAGAGCAAGGCCGGCAAGACCACCTCGGTCACCAAGAACACCAAGGCCGAGATCAAGGTCGCCTCCACCAAGGCGCCCGCCGCCCACCAGCCCAAGGCCGCGAAGGCCAAGGGCAGCGAGGCCCCCCGCAAGGTGATCTGGGCCAAGGACGGCAAGCCGGTCCTGGCCTGGGAGACCGTCATCGGCGGGACCCAGAAGGACGGCACCCCGAACCAGCTGCACGTGATCACCGACGCCACCACCGGCAAGAAGCTCCTGGAGTTCCAGGGCATCCACACCGGTACCGGTGAGAGCACCTACGGCGGCTCGGTCGAGCTGAGCACCACCGAGGACGGCGGCAAGTTCAACCTGACCGACGGCGACCGTGGTGGCCACACCACCTCGAACCTCGACAACGGCCAGTCCGGCGACGGTGAGCTGTTCACCGACGACGACGACAAGTGGGGTGACGGCACCGCCGCCGACCCGCAGACCGCCGGTGTCGACGCCCACTACGGCGCGGCCGTGACCTGGGACTACTACAAGAACGTCCACGGTCGTGAGGGCATCAAGGGTGACGGCGAGGGTGCTTCCTCCCGCGTCCACTACGGCGACAACTACGTCAACGCCTTCTGGGACGACTCCTGCTTCTGCATGACCTACGGCGACGGTGAGGGCAACGAGCACCCGCTCACCAGCATCGACGTCGCGGCCCACGAGATGTCGCACGGTGTCACCTCGCACACCGCCAACCTGACCTACGCGGGTGAGTCCGGCGGTCTGAACGAGGCCACCTCGGACATCTTCGGCACCGCCGTGGAGTTCAACGCCGAGAACAGCGAGGACGTCGGCGACTACCTCATCGGCGAGGAGATCGACATCAACGGCGACGGCTCGCCGCTGCGTTACATGGACGAGCCCTCGAAGGACGGCAGCTCCCTGGACTTCTGGGACGAGAACGCCGGCGACGTGGACGTCCACTACTCCTCGGGCATCGCCAACCACTTCTTCTACCTGCTGTCCGAGGGCAGCGGTGAGAAGGAGATCAACGGCGTGAAGTACAACAGCCCCACCAAGGGTGGCGAGGACGTCGAGGGCATCGGCCGCGAGAGCGCCGAGAAGATCTGGTTCAAGGCCCTGACCGAGAACATGACCTCCGACACCGACTACGCGGCGGCCCGTGAGGCCACCGTGAAGGCGGCGACCGACCTGTTCGGCGCCGACAGCGCCGAGCTGAAGGGCGTCGAGGCGGCCTGGGACGGCGTCAACGTGAAGTAACCCGCGAGGGCTTCGGCCCTTGACAGGCCGTGGGCGGCACCCTCCCCGGGAGTGCCGCCCATCGGCTTGTCCGGGTACCGCTCAGTGCCGCTCCGCCCCCGGTCGGGCCGGCTGTTCCGGCCCCTCGGGCGCGGGCTCGGCCAGCAGTCCGAGTTCCCCGGGGTGGGCCAGCAGGGGGTGGGCCGGCAGGACCCGCACCGTGTAGCCCAGGGTCCCGGTACGGTCCGGGTTCAGCTCACCCTCGTAGGTCCACCTCCCCTCCAGGTCGGGACCGCCACGGGGCTTCAACGGCGCCCGTACCGCGTCCGTGGGCGACAACCGGTCGGCCCCGTCCACCCGGCCGGCCAGACACCGCACCTCGACCTCGTCCGGGGTCAGCTCCCCCAGCTCCACCCGGGCCCGCACCGTCATCGGCACGCCCAGTTCCACCGACTCGCGGGCCGACTCCACGTGGTCCACCCGCACCGAGGGCCACAGGGCGCGCACCCGGTCCTTCCAGCGGGCCAACTCCACGGCACGCGCCGGGTCCACCGCGCGGACCGCCTCGGCGGCCGGGGCGTAGAGCCGGTGCACGTACTCGCTGAGCATCCGCTCCGCCCGCACCTTCGGGCCCAGCCGCTCCAGGGTGCGTCGCACCCGGCCGACCCAGCGGACGGGTACCCCGTCGGCGGGGTCACGGTCGTAGAAGCAGGGCGCGACGTGGTCCTCCAGCAGGGCGTACAGGGCCGCCGCCTCCTGATCGTCGCGCCGCTCCACGCCCGCCTCGTCGAGGGGCTCCCCCTCCACGTCGGCGGTGGGGATGTCCCAGCCGAAGTCCGGCTCGTACCACTCGTCCCACCAGCCGTCCAGGACCGACAGGTTGAGCGCCCCGTTGAGGGCCGCCTTCATCCCGGAGGTGCCGCAGGCCTCCAGGGGCCGCAGGGGGTTGTTGAGCCACACGTCGCAGCCGGGGTACAGCCGCCGCGCCATGTCCATGCCGTAGTCCGGCAGGAAGACGATGCGGTGCCGCACCTCGGGGTCGTCGGCGTACCGCACCAGTTCCTGGATCAGCCGCTTGCCGCCCTCGTCGGCCGGGTGCGCCTTGCCGGCCACCACCAGCTGGACCGGTCGCTCGGGGTGCAGCAGCAGCCGGGTGAGCCGCTCCGGGTCCCGCAGCATCAGGGTCAGCCGCTTGTACGAGGGCACCCGCCGGGCGAAGCCCACGGTCAGCACCTCGGGGTCCAACACCCCCTCCACCCAGCCGAGTTCGGCCATACCCCGGGCCCGCGCCGAGTCCCGCAACCGGTCCCGCACCTCGTGGACCAGCCGCTGGCGCAGTCCACGCCGCACCTCCCAGAGCCGGGAGTCGTCCCACTCCCCGGCCGCCTCCGCCGGTACCTCGGCGGCCCAGGTGGGGGCGTGCACCCCGTTGGTGACCGAGGTGATCGGCGCCTCCTCGGCGTCGAAGCCAGGCCACAGGGAGGCGAACATCTGGCGGCTGACCCGGCCGTGCAGGGTGCTGACCCCGTTGGCGCGGCCGGCCAGGCGCAGCCCCATCACGGCCATGTTGAAGGTCTGTTCACCGTCCGGCGCCCCCGGTTCGACGCCCAGCCGCAGCACCTCGTGGGTCGGCACGGTGGGCAGGACGCCCTCGGGGCCGAAGTAACGGGCGATCAGTTCGGGGGCGAACCGGTCGATGCCGGCGGGCACCGGGGTGTGCGTGGTGAAGACGGTGCCGGCCCGTACCGCCTCCAGGGCCGCCGGGAACTCCAGGGGTTCGGCCCCCGTGTCGCCGGGCTCCATCAGTTCGCGGACGCGTTCCAGGCCGAGGAAGCCGGCGTGGCCCTCGTTGGTGTGGAAGACCTCCGGCTCCGGGTGGCCCTCGACCTGGCAGTACGCGCGTACCGCCCGTACCCCGCCGATGCCCAACAGCAGTTCCTGGAGCAGCCGGTGCTCGGCGCCGCCGCCGTAGAGCCGGTCGGTGACCTCGCGTTCGGTCGGCTGGTTGGCCTCCAGGTGGGAGTCCAACAGCAGCAGCGGCACCCGCCCCACCCTGGCCCGCCACACGGCGGCGTGCAGGGTACGGCCCTCGGGCAGGGTCAGTGACACGGTGACGGTGGACCCGTCCCGTTCCCGCAGCGGCTCCAGGGGCAACTCGCCCGGGTCGAGCACCGGGTAGTGCTCCTTCTGCCAGCCGTCCCGGGACAGGGACTGGCGGAAGTAGCCGTGCCGGTACAGCAGCCCCACCCCGATCAGGGGCACCCCCAGGTCGCTGCCGGTCTTCAGGTGGTCGCCGGCCAGGATGCCCAGCCCGCCCGAGTACTGCGGCAGGGCGTCGGTGACACCGAACTCGGGAGAGAAGTAGGCGACGGCGGAGGGCAGTTGGTCGCCCTGCCCCTGGTACCAGCCGGGTTCGTTCAGGGCCCGGGCCAACTCCCGGTGCACGTCGGTGAGTCGGGCCAGGAAGTCCGGGTCCCGGGCCAGTTCGGCCAGCCGTTCGGGGGGCAGGGCGCCGAGCAGCCGCAGGGGGTCGTGGCCGCTCTCCTCCCACGCTCCGGGCTCTATCGAGGCGAACAGGCGCCGGGTCGGCTCGTGCCAGGACCAGCGGAGGTTGAGGGCCAGCTCGTGGAGCGGGCGCAGGGGCTCGGGCAGTGCGGGGCGGACGCTGATGCGACGGATGGCCTTCACAGGGCTGACGTTATGTCGTGGTGCGGGGTGATTTCTCCCTGGGCCGGGCCGAACGTGGCACACCGACCCGAAAGGGCGGCCACCCCGGCCGTACGGGTCGCCCTCTGCCCGACTCCCGCCGTACGGCACGCCGGACACCCCGACGCCCGCGCCCCGAGCGAGAGAGCCCTCGGTCGGATCGGGAGCGGCGCCCCTTCGTGGACCGTGGGCCGCCGGTCGCGCCACGGAGCGGGGCGGGGAGCGCCCGCCTCGACCAGGGGGCGCGCGACTTCCCCCGCACGCCCACCCGAGTGAAGCGCCTCCAGCGAGCCTGGCGCAACCGACCTCACCCCCACCAAACGGATACAAAGGGACGACTTCCCGCAAGTCACACTTCCCTCAGGTGAGCCCATGATCGGTCGCATCCCCGTACTCGACGTGCAGCCGCTGGTCGACTGTGGACGTCGCCCCGCCAAGGCGGTGGTCGGCGAGACCTTCCAGATCTCGGCCACCGTCTTCCGGGAGGGGCACGAGGCCCTCGGCGCCAACGTGGTCCTCCGCGACCCCACCGGCCGGCACGGCCCCTGGCTCCCGATGCGCGAACTGGCCGAGGGCACCGACCGTTGGGGCGCCGAGGTCACCCCCAACGTGGAGGGCCAGTGGACCTACATGGTCGAGGCCTGGGGCGACCCGGTCACCACCTGGCGCCGTGAGGCGACGATCAAGGTCGCGGCCGGCGACCGCGCCGACGCCGCCCTCACCCTGGAGGAGGGCGCACGACTGCTGGAGCGCGCCGCGCTCACGGTCCCCAAGAACGACGGCCGCTCCACCGTGCTGGAGGCCGTGGACCGGCTGCGGGACACCGATCTGCCACTGTCGGAGCGGCTCCAACAGGCCCTCTCCCCCGAGGCGTTGGCCGCCCTCACCCGGCACCCGCTGCGCGAACAGCTGACCGGAACCCGGCCGTTGCCGCTGCGGGTGGAGCGCCGTCGGGCGCTGTTCGGCTCCTGGTACGAGATGTTCCCCCGCTCGGAGGGTGCCCGGGTCCCCAAGGGCCGGCCCCCGGTGTCCGGCACCCTGCGTACGGCGGCCGAACGCCTCCCGGCCGTCGCCGCCATGGGCTTCGACGTGGTGTACCTGCCGCCGATCCATCCGATTGGCGAATCGTTCCGCAAGGGACCCAACAACGCGCTCACCGCCGGCCCGGGCGATGTCGGCAGCCCCTGGGCCATCGGCTCCTCCGACGGCGGCCACGACGCCCTCCACCCCGACCTCGGCGGCTTCGCGGACTTCGACCACTTCGTCAGCAAGGCCCGCTCCCTGCGGATGGAGGTCGCCCTCGACTTCGCCCTCCAGTGCTCCCCGGACCACCCCTGGGTGACCGCGCACCCCGAGTGGTTCCGGCACCGCGCCGACGGCTCTATCGCCTTCGCGGAGAACCCGCCCAAGAAGTACCAGGACATCTACCCGCTCAACTTCGAGGCGGACTTCGACGGCATCGTCCGGGAGACGGTGCGGCTGCTGCGGTTCTGGATGGACCGTGGGGTGCGGATCTTCCGGGTGGACAACCCGCACACCAAACCGGTGCCCTTCTGGGAGAAGGTGATCTCGGAGGTCAACCGGTCCGCCCCGGACGTGATCTTCCTGGCCGAGGCGTTCACCCGGCCCGCGATGATGCACACCCTCGCCCGGATCGGCTTCCAGCAGTCGTACACCTACTTCACCTGGCGCAACGACAAGCGGGAACTGACCGAGTACCTCGGTGAACTCACCGGCCCGGCGGCCTCCTACATGCGGCCCAACTTCTTCACCAACACCCCCGACATCCTGAGCCACTACCTCCAGGACGGCGGGCCGGCGGCCTTCGCGATCCGGGCCGTGCTGGCCGCCACCCTCTCCCCCTCCTGGGGCGTGTACGCGGGCTACGAACTGTGCGAGTCCCGCGCGGTGGAGGGCGGCGGCGAGGAGTACCTGGACTCCGAGAAGTACCAACTCCGCCCCCGCGACTGGGCGTCGGCCGAACGTCGCGGGGAGACCCTGGCACCGCTGCTGACCCGGCTCAACCGGATCCGCCGCGCGCACCCCGCCCTCCAACAGCTGCGCGACCTGCGCTTCCACCAGACCGACAACGAAAAGGTGATCGCCTACTCCAAACGCTGCGCCCCCGGCGTGGGCCAGCCCCACGCCGACACCGTGCTGGTCGTGGTCAACCTCGACCCCCACCACACCCACGAGGCGACGGTCTCCCTGGACCTGAGCCACCTGGACCTGACCCCCGCGCAGGAGCGGGGCGACGAGACGTTCCCGGTGTGCGACCTGCTCACCGGCGAGACCTACCCATGGGGCAGGGCCAACTACGTGCGACTGTCTCCGACCGAGGTCCTCCCCCAGCCCTCGGCGGCCACCTCGGCACTCCCGGTGCCGGCGCACGTGTTCACCCTGCGACCTCACCGAGCCGACCGGAGGGTCACCCAAGAATGATCGTCAACGAGCCCGTCCCCGACACCTTCGAGGACACCCCCACCAAGGACCGCGACCCCGAGTGGTTCAAGCGAGCGGTCTTCTACGAAGTCCTCGTACGCTCCTTCCAGGACAGCAACGGCGACGGCATCGGCGACCTCAAGGGGTTGACGTCCCAGCTCGACTACCTCCAGTGGCTGGGCGTGGACTGCGTCTGGCTCCCGCCCTTCTTCCAGTCCCCCCTGCGGGACGGGGGTTACGACGTCTCCGACTACACGGCGGTGCTCCCGGAGTTCGGGGACCTCGCCGACTTCGTGGAGTTCGTGGACTCGGCGCACCGACGGGGCATCCGGGTCATCATCGACTTCGTCATGAACCACACCAGCGACCAGCACCCGTGGTTCCAGGAGTCCCGCAAGAACCCCGAGGGCCCCTACGGCGACTACTACGTCTGGGCCGACGACGACAAGCGGTACGCCGACGCGCGGATCATCTTCGTCGACACCGAGGCCTCCAACTGGACCTTCGACCCGGTCCGCAGGCAGTACTACTGGCACCGCTTCTTCTCCCACCAGCCCGACCTCAACTACGAGAACCCCCGGGTGCAGGAGGAGATGATCTCGGGGCTGAAGTTCTGGCTGGACCTGGGGATCGACGGGTTCCGGCTGGACGCGGTGCCCTACCTGTACGCGGAGGAGGGCACCAACTGCGAGAACCTGCCCGCCTCCCACCAGTTCCTCAAGCGGGTGCGGGCCGAGATCGACGCCAACTACCCCGACACCGTGCTGCTGGCCGAGGCCAACCAGTGGCCGGAGGACGTGGTCGACTACTTCGGCGACTACGCCGAGGGCGGCGACGAGTGCCACATGGCCTTCCACTTCCCGGTGATGCCCCGCATCTTCATGGCCGTACGCCGGGAGTCCCGCTACCCGGTCTCCGAGATCCTCGCCAAGACCCCCCAGATCCCCAGCGGCTGCCAGTGGGGCATCTTCCTGCGCAACCACGACGAGCTGACCCTGGAGATGGTCACCGACGAGGAGCGCGACTACATGTACGCGGAGTACGCCAAGGACCCGCGTATGCGCGCCAACATCGGCATCCGACGCCGGCTGGCGCCCCTGCTGGACAACGACCGCGACCAGATCGAACTGTTCACCGCGCTGCTGCTGTCCCTGCCCGGCTCCCCGATCCTCTACTACGGCGACGAGATCGGCATGGGCGACAACATCTGGCTCGGTGACCGGGACGCGGTCCGCACCCCGATGCAGTGGACCCCGGACCGCAACGCCGGCTTCTCCTCCTGCGACCCGGGGCGGCTGTTCCTGCCGACCATCATGGACCCGGTGCACGGCTACCAGGTGACCAACGTGGAGGCGGCCATGAGCTCGCCCTCCTCGCTGCTGCACTGGACCCGGCGGATGATCGAGATCCGCAAGCAGAACCCGGCCTTCGGACTGGGCAGCTACCAGGAGCTGTCCTCCTCCAACTCCGCCGTGCTGGCCTTCCTCCGGGAGGTGGTGACGGACGACGGTGAGGAGGACCTGGTGCTGTGCGTGCACAACTTCTCCCGCTTCCCCCAGCCCACCGAGCTGGACCTGCGGCGCTTCGACGGCCGCGTACCGGAGGAGCTGATCGGCGGGGTGCGGTTCCCTGCCATCGGCGAACTGCCCTATCTGCTCACCCTGTCCGGGCACGGCTTCTACTGGTTCCGGCTCCGCCGCCCCACCCCCGGGACGCCACTGTCGGCCACCGGGGAGGACTGAACCCCCGCGCCTCGTACGCCGGTTCGCACGGCCACCCGCTCCGTGCGAACCGGCGACGTACGGCCGCCCCACCGGGGCCCGTTCCCCCCGAGAAGCACCGACACGTCATCCAGCGCCACCACGCCACCGTCGTCATCCGGGACACTCTGGCTCGCCCTCCTACGCTCCCGGGGAAAGGACGCCATGTCGGACCGCACCCCGTCCGGCGCCACCACGGAGACGTCCACGGCCCTGCGCGCGGACCCCCCGGCGCCACCGACCGGACCTCACGGTGCCCTCCTGCGCTCCCTCGCGCCCCTGCTGGCCGAGTGGCTGCCGCGCCAACGCTGGTTCGCCGGCAAGGGGCACCCGATCCTCGGGTTCCACCTGGTCTCCGTCACCGAGTTGCTGCCACCCTCCTCGTCCGCGCACGCCCCCGGACTGCTGCACCTGCTGGTCCGGGCCCGGCAGCCCCAACTGGTCACCGAGGACGGCGCCCCCACCGACTGCTACCAGCTGCTGCTCGGGCTCCACCCCGCCCCGCCCTCCCACCTGGCCCCCGCCGTCATCGGACGCCCACGGTCCGGGCCCCTGCGGGGGCTGACGGTCTACGAGGGGTTGCAGGACGCTCGGCTCAGCTCGGTACTGCTGGAGCGGCTGCGGGCCCCGGGCACGGTCGGCGACCTGAGGTTCGTGCGCGAACCGGGTTCGGCCATCGGCTCCGGCCTGCGGCCCCGCCCGCTGGCCGCCGACCAGTCCAACTCCTCGGTGGTCTTCGGCACCTCGCACATCCTCAAGCTGTTCCGACGGGTGGGCCCCGGCCTCAACCCCGACCTGGAACTGCCCCTGGCCCTGGCCCGTACCGGCTCCCGTCGGGTGCCCGCCCCGACCGCCTGGTGCGAGGCGAGGCCCACCCCCGCCCTGGCACCGACCGGTACCGACGCCTCCGGGTCGGCCCCCGACGTACCCGCTCCGCCGCACAGCGTGCCCACCCGGCCCCTGACCGGTCACGGCGCACCCGGGGGCCGGCCGTCCGAGGCGTTCACCCTGGGGGTGCTGCAACCCTTCGTGCCCCGCGCCGTCGACGGGTGGCGGCTGGCACTGGACGCCCTGCACTCCGGCGAGGGCTTCGAGACGGCCGCCCACGCCCTGGGGCGGGCCACCGCCGAGGTGCACGCCGGGCTGGCCGCCGCGCTGCCCACCACCGAGCTGGGCCCCGAGCAGCGTGAGCGACTGGCCTCGGACATGGCCCGCCGTCTGGCCTCGGCCTGCGAGGTGGTACCCGAACTGCGCCCCCACCAGGCCGGGTTGACCCGTGCACTCGCCGCGTTGACCTGCGACATCGAGGCGGGGCCGGCCCTGCGCGCCCAGCGGATCCACGGGGACCTGCACCTGGGGCAGGTGCTGTGCTCCTGGGCCGGGGACGCCGTCACCCCGGGCGGCCCGGACTCCGTCGACGCCGCCCTGACGGCGCGGCCGGAGGGCTCCGCGCCGGGTCGGGGCGCGGCGTACGGGGCGCCGTCCACGCGGGACGCGTCCCCGGCCGCCGCCCCGCCGGGCAGGTGGCGGGAGGGCTGCCGCTGGTCGTTGATCGACTTCGAGGGGGAGCCGGCCCGGCCCCTGTCAGAGCGGCGCGAACCACAGCCCGTGGTACGGGACATCGCGGGGATGCTGCGCTCCTTCGACTACGCGGCGGCCACCCTCACCCAGGCGTCCCCCGGTTCCACCCCGGACGGCGACCCGGCCCACGCCCGGGCCCGGCGGTGGGCCGCCGCCAGCCGCGAGGCGTACTGCGCCGGGTACGCCGAGGCGGCGGGGGTCGACCCCCGCGACAGTGCCGCCCTGCTCCGTGCCTTCGAGACCGACAAGGCCGTCTACGAGGTGCTGTACGAGGCACGTCACCGGCCCTCGTGGCTGCCCATCCCGTTGTCCGCCATCCGCCGCCTCGCCGGGTCCCCCTCGGACGCGAACGGCTGAGCCCCAGGAGATCCCGTGTCCGCTGCCCGACGTCCCGCCCGTGCCGCCGCGCCGTCTACGCGCGCCACCAGGCGTAACGCCCCGACCCCCGGCGCCGAGCCGCTGCCCTCCCCCGAGGGGGGCACCCCCTCCGAGCGGCCCCGCGACACCTCCCGTGAGAAGGCGTCCCCCGGCGCCGTGTCCCGCGCCGACGCCGCGCCCGCCGCCCCGGTCGTCTCCACCGCCGACGGCGCGCGGAGGACGGAGGGAGCCGAGGAAGTGGCACATGACGTGGTCCGCCCCGCCGCCCCCCTGCCGGACGGAGAACGGGAACGGCTGCTGGCCGGCGAGCACCACGACCCCCACTCGCTGCTGGGCGCCCACCCCCTCGACGGACGGCTGCTGGTGCGGACGCTGCGCCCGCACGCCCGACGGGTCACGGTGGTCGCCCCCGGTCTGCGGGCCGAACTGCCCTCGGAGGGCGGGGGGTTGTTCGCGGGCGTACTCCCCCGGGCGGAGCTCCCCTCCTACCGGCTGCTGGTCGAGTACGGCAGCACCGAGCACCCCGACCGGGTCGAGGTGGGCGACCCCTACAGGTTCTGGCCCAGCCTGGGCGAGGTGGACCTGCACCTGATCTCCGAGGGGAGGCACGAGCGGCTGTGGCAGGCGTTGGGCGCCCGGCCGATGACCCACCAGGGGGAGGCCGGGACCCGCTTCACGGTGTGGGCCCCCAACGCCAGGGGGGTACGGCTGGCCGGGGACCTCAACCACTGGGACGGCACCGCGCTGCCGCTGCGCTCCCTGGGCTCCAGCGGGGTGTGGGAACTGTTCGTACCGGACATCGGCCCGGGTGACCGGTACAAGTTCGAGGTGGTCGCCGCCGACGGCGGTCACAGTCTGCGGGCCGACCCGATGGCGCGACGTAGCGAGGCGCCCCCGGCGACCGCCTCCGTGGTGCACCGGGACGACTACCGGTGGGGGGACGCCGAGTGGCTGGAGCGGCGGGCCGGGTGGACCGCCCACGACCGGCCGATGTCCGTCTACGAGGTGCACCTGCCCTCCTGGCGCCCCGGACTGGGGTACCGGGAGCTGGCCGAGCAACTCCCCGCGTACGTCCGGGACCTGGGGTTCACCCACGTCGAGCTGATGCCCTGCGCCGAGCACCCCTACGGCCCCTCCTGGGGCTACCAGATCACCGGCTACTACGCGCCCACCGCCCGGCTGGGCACCCCGGACGACTTCCGGTACCTCGTCGACGCGCTCCACCGGGCCGGCGTCGGGGTGCTGATGGACTGGGTGCCGGCCCACTTCCCCAAGGACGACTGGGCCCTGGCCCGGTTCGACGGCACCCCGCTGTACGAGCACCCCGACCCGCGCCGGGCCGAACACCCCGACTGGGGAACCCTGGAGTTCGACTACGGCCGCCGCGAGGTCCGTAACTTCCTGGTCGCCAACGCCCTCTACTGGTGCGAGGAGTTCCACGTCGACGGGCTGCGGGTGGACGCCGTGGCCTCCATGCTCTACCTCGACTACTCCCGCTCCGAGGGGCAGTGGGCCCCCAACTCCGAGGGGGGCAACGAGAACTGGGACGCGGTGTCACTGCTCCAGGAGATGAACGCCACCGTCTACCGGCGCTGCCCCGGAGTGGTCACCGTCGCCGAGGAGTCCACCGCCTGGGACGGGGTCACCCGCCCCACCCACGAGCCGGGCCACCACGGCCGGGGCGGACTGGGCTTCGGCCTCAAGTGGAACATGGGCTGGATGCACGACTCCCTGGTCTACGTCGGCAAGGACCCGGTGCACCGGCGCTACCACCACCACGACATGACCTTCTCCATGGTGTACGCCTACTCGGAGAACTACGTCCTGCCGATCTCCCACGACGAGGTGGTGCACGGCAAGGGCTCGCTGGTCGGCAAGATGCCCGGCGACTGGTGGCAGCGCCGCGCCAACCACCGCGCCTACCTCGGCTACATGTGGGCCCACCCGGGCAAGCAACTCCTCTTCATGGGCCAGGAGTTCGCCCAGGGCGCGGAGTGGTCCGAGGCCCACGGCCCGGACTGGTGGCTGTTGGACCCCTCGTACGGGGCGGAGGGCGACCACCGGGGAGTACGGGACCTGGTGGCCGACCTCAACCGCGCCTACCGGGACCATCCGGCCCTGTGGCAGCGCGACACCGACCCCTCCGGCTTCGCCTGGGTGGACGCCGACGCGGCGGAGGACAACGTGTTCGCCTTCCTCCGTCACGACGCGGAGGGCACCCCGCTGCTGGCGGTCAGCAACTTCTCCCCGGTGGTGCGGAGGGACTACCGGCTGGGCGTACCGGAGTCGGTGCCCGGCTGGGTGGAGTCGCTGAACACCGACGACCCGCGCTACGGGGGCGGCGGGGTCGGCAACCCGGGCCCGCTCAAGCCGGATCCGCTGCCCCGGCACGGCCGGCCGGTCTCCCTGTGCCTGACCCTGCCTCCGCTGGCCACGGTCTGGCTGACGCCGGCGTAGCGCCCCGGGTACTCCCGGAGCGCCGCGCCGGACCGGATCAGACCAGCTTGTCCTTGTAGGCGATGTTGACCCGACGGTCGTTGGACGCCCCGGAGGAGAAGGCGAAGCACAGCCGGGGGTTGTCCGTCGCGTGGATGCCCATGCCCTCCGGCTCGCGGTAGGTCAGGCTCTTCAGCGCGCGGGTCAACTCCCGGGTCTTCTCACCGGTGTTGAGGTCGACCCGGGTGATGTAGGTGTTGCCCTTGTCGTCCGGGTCGCCGGGGCCGCCGTTCTTGTAGGAGTTGCCCTCCAGCAAGTACGCGTACGAGCCGAAGAGGCAGAAACCCTGGCTGGTGCCGGTCTGCGGCAGCTTGTCCCGGAAGCCCACCAGCTTGCTGGGCTGGTTCTCGGCGGCGTGGTCCAGGTCGTAGACGGCGGCCTGGTGCCCGCCACCACGGGTCAGCCGCAGCATCAGCCGGCGGTTCACCGGGTCGATCACCGCCCGGGGGCTGCTGATGGAGCCGCTGCCCGGAAGGGTGGACAGGTCCGGCATCTTGTCCTGGAAGTCCATGTCCTTGCGGTCGGTGTCGTTGTCCCAGTGGAAGCTGCGCGGCGGCTTGCCGGTGTCCGGTCCGACGTACTTGATCCGGCAGACCTTCTGCCCGTAGCCGACCTTGCCCTCCTTGTTGACCTTGGAGTCGTACTCCACCCAGATGTACGGGGCCGAGCCCTTGGCGGTCGGCTCCACCCCGATCTGGGCGCCGTGGCCGAAGCCCCGCAGGTACATCCGCCCCAGCTTCGTGCTCCCGTCCAGGCTGAGCTTGGTCACCGCCAGGTCCCCCTCCTTCCTGCGCTTGGAGTAGGGGACGCCGTCGTCGGGGTTGAACATGACCTGGACCACGTAGAGGTGGCCGTTGAGGTGGTCGATGCCGAAGGACTGCATCACCGACGGACACCAGGCCTGCTTGTGCATCAGCAGCGCGTCCGCGGGGTCCTTGAGGTCGAAGGCCTTGCTGACGGGGATCTGCGGATCAGCCGCGGCGCCCTGTCCGACCCCTCGGGCCACGGCCGCGCCGGTCCCCGCGAGGGCGAGACCCGCGGCGGCTCCCCCGCCGACCTTGAACAAGCTCCGCCGGCTGAAACCGACTTCCGCCATGACTGTGCCTCCTGAGACTCGGCCGGTGCCCGCTCTCCCGCGGGCGGCATCACGTGAGCGTAGAGGCTGTGAGGGGATGGTGAACGGTTCCGTGCGTTGGGAAAAACCGCATGACCCCGTCCGGGGACGGGGTCATGCAGGGTCCGAACCGGGTTCGTCCGGCCCGGTTCCACGAAGGGATCAGGCCTCGCTGGACTCCTTGCTGAGTGACTGCTGGGCCGGTATCCCGCTCTTCTCCTCGGGGCCCTCGGGGGCCTCGGAGCCCTCGTCGGCGACCAGGGTGGCCTCGTCGAAGGGCAGTTGACCGGACAGCACCTGGTCCACCCGCTCCCGGTCGATCTCCTTGGTCCAGGTCCCGATCAGCACCGTGGCCACCGCGTTGCCCGCGAAGTTGGTCAGCGCCCGGGCCTCGCTCATGAAACGGTCGATGCCCACGATCAGCCCGACACCGTCGACCAGCTCCGGCCGGTGCGACTGGAGACCACCGGCCAGCGTGGCCAGACCGGCACCGGTCACACCCGCCGCGCCCTTGGAAGCGATGATCATGAACACCAGCAGGGAGATCTGCTGGCCGACCGACAGCGGGTCACCCATGGCCTCGGCCACGAACAGGGACGCCATGGTCAGGTAGATCGCCGTACCGTCCAGGTTGAAGGAGTAGCCGGTCGGCACGGTGATGCCCACCACCGGCTTGCTGACTCCCAGGTGTTCCATCTTGGCGATCAGCCTCGGCAGCGCCGACTCGGAGGAGGAAGTGGACAGGATCAGCAGGAACTCCCGCGCCAGGTACTTCAGCAGGCTGAAGATGTTCAGCCCGGTGAAGATCCGCAGCATCACGCCCAGCACCACGAAGACGAACAGCACACAGGTCACGTAGAAGCCGATCATGATGATGGCCAGTGACTTCAGCGCGTCCACCCCGGTCTCGCCCACCACCGCGGCGATGGCGCCGAAGGCGCCGACCGGAGCCGCCCACATGATCATGGCCAGCACCCGGAAGACCAGGCGCTGGATGTGTCCGATGCCCCGGAGTACCGGTTCACCGGCCGAGCCCATGGCCTGGAGCGCGAAGCCCACCAGCAGGGCGATCAGCAGCGTCTGCAGCACCTCGCCCTCGGTGAAGGCCGAGACCATGGTGGTCGGGATGATGCCCAGCAGGAAGGCGGTGGTCGACTCGCTGCCGTCCTTGGCCTGGTCCTCACCGGCCTGACGTGCCGCGTCGGTCAGTTCCAGCCCGTGTCCGGGCTCCAGGATGTTGCCGACGACCAGGCCGATGGCCAGCGCCACGGTGGACATCACCATGAAGTAGCTGAGGGCCAGGCCGCCGACGGCGCCGACCTTGGCCGCCTTCCGCACCGACCCCACGCCCAGCACGATGGTGCAGAAGATGACGGGCGAGATCATCATCTTGATCAGGTTGACGAAGCCCTCGCCCAGGGGCTTCAGCTCGGTGGCCACCCCGGGGGCGGCGAAGCCCAGCCCGATGCCCAGCACGACGGCCACGATGACCGCCAGGTAGAGGTAGTGGGTGCGGTCCCGTCTCCTCTCGGGGGGCGCGGGCTGGCTTTTCGAGGCATTCTGTGTTGACACCACGGGCTCCCTGTCGATCTACGGCTCTAGGAGGAGTCAAGTGCGTGGACCGTACCCGGTCTCGGCGATCAGGGCGCCTTCCGCGTACTGGTCAGGATGCGCCGACTATGCACGCGCGAGTGGCCCACGTCACTGTTACGTGCATTTCGTTCACGAGGCGTTCGCGGAAACCGTGCGGTCATGCACGAGGCGGGGAGGTGCACACTGAGCAGGTGCGCGTCCCCCGTCCCCGCAGCCTCGCCGGTCAGCTGTTCGCCGCCCAGGTGGTCCTGGTGACACTGGCCGTCGGCGCCTGCGCCGTCTACGCGTACCTCACCCATCGCAGCCGGGCCGAGGACGCGGCCCGCTCCCAGGTCACGGCCACCGCCATGGCGATCGCCCACGCGCCGTCGGTGCGCGAGGCCATCGGCTCCCCCGACCCCAGCGCGATGCTCCAGCCCTACGCGGAGCGGGTGCGCAAGGACAGCGGGGCCACCTTCATCACGGTGATGGATCCCAACGGCCGACGGTGGACCCATCCCGAACCCGACCGGATCGGCAGCACCTTCGTGGGGCACATCGGCCCGGCTCGCCAGGGCCGCACCTTCACCGAGACCTACACCGGCACCCTCGGCCCCTCGGTACGGGTGGTGGCCCCGATACGCTCCGGGGAACCGGGGAACCGCGTGATCGGGCTGGTCAGCGTGGGGATCGGGGTGGAGAACATCAGCGCCGAACTGCGCGGCGCCCTGCCTCCGCTGCTGGGCGTGGCCGGCGGCGCGCTGGCCCTGGGAGGACTGGGCACCTGGCTGTTGAGCCTGCGGCTGCGGCGGGACACCCACGGCATGAACGCCGGCGAGCTACGGCGCCTGCACGACTACCACCAGGCGACCCTCCACGCGGTACGGGAGGGGCTGGTGCTGCTGGACAGCGAGGGACGGGTGGCCCTGCTCAACGACGGCGCCGGCGAACTGCTGGGCCTGACCCCCGACCAGGCCCTCGGCCGACACCTCCGCGACCTGGGGCTTCCCCCCGGCCTGACGGCCGCCCTCGCCTCGGAGAGCCCCCGGGTGGACGAGCTGCACCTGACGGCGGACCGGGTACTGACCGTCAACAGTTCCCCCGTGGACGGCGGGCGACGACGGGGCACCGTCATCACCTTGCGTGACCACACCGAACTCCAGGCGCTGACCGGGGAGCTGGACTCGGTCCGGGGGCTGACCGACGCCCTGCGCGCCCAGTCCCACGAGGCCGCCAACCGCCTGCACACCGTGGTGTCCCTGATCGAACTGGGCCGGGTACGGGAGGCCGTGGAGTTCGCCACCACCGAGCTGGAACTCGCCCAGACCCTGACCGACAAGCTGATGGCGGCGGTGTCCGAACCGGTGCTGGCCGCACTGCTGTTGGGCAAGGCCGCCCAGGCCAACGAACGGGGCGCGGAACTCGTACTGAGCCCCGACAGCCGGGTGGACGACGGCTCCCTCCCGCCCGAACTCCCGGCACGCGACCTGGTGACCGTGCTGGGCAACCTCATCGACAACGCCCTGGAGGCCCTGGGCACCCACCCGGGAGCCGGCGGGCCGACCACGGGCCAGCGCCCCGAGGTACGGGTCTCCCTGCTGGTCCGCCCACTGGAGGATCCGGCCACCCCGGCCTCCCCCACCACGACGGCGCTCCCCTCGTCCCCGGGCAACGGCGCCCCGGACCCCACCCCGGACCCCGGCGATCTCCCCGGGCAGCCCACGGCGGACGGGGTCGCCCCGACGTCGGCCCGGGCGTCGGCCCAGAGATCGGCCCCCTCATCGGACGGCGCATCGGACGGCGCCCCCGCCACGGGTCCGAACGGAGCGGGAAAACCCCAGGTCACCCGCGACGACGGCGCGGAGGCGACCCGGGGGCCCGGGGAGGGTCCGGGACCGTACTCCCCGGGGTCCGAGGAGGGTCACGGCCAGGCCGCCTCGGGCACCCCCGCCACCCCACCGGGCGAGGCCCCGGTCGTCACGGTTCCCGAGGGGGTGGAGCGGCACGGTGCCGGGAGCCCGGGGTGGGGGCGCGAACTGTGGATCGAGGTGGCGGACAACGGTCCCGGGCTGCCGGAGGACGCCGGTACCCGGCTGTTCGCCCCGGGGTGGACCACCAAGGCGGCCGACGGCGAGGAGGGCGGCCGGGGTCTGGGGCTGGCGCTGGTAGGCCAGGCGGTACGCCGCAACGGGGGCACGGTGGAGTGCGGGGACTGCCCCGAGGGGGGCGCGTGGTTCACCGTACGGCTGCCGTTGGGGCACGCGAGGCCGCCGGAGGACGGGGGGCGCCAGGGTGGCCCCCGGGAGGCGGCGACAACCGTCGCGGTGGCGAACACCCTCCCGGGCGGGGCCGGTGAGCGACCGTGACCGGGCACCCGGGGCTGTCGGTCCTGGTCGTGGAGGACGACCCGGTGGCGGCCGACGCCCACACCCAGTACGTGTCCCGGGTTCCGGGGTTCTCGGTGGCGGCCACCGTGCACAGTGCGGGAGCGGCCTCCCGGGCGTTGGAGCAGCTGGACGTGGACCTGATCCTGTTGGACCTGTACCTGCCCGACGGGCACGGGCTGTCCCTGGTGCGGACCCTGCGGGCGGCGGGCCACGGCGCGGACGTGTTCGCGGTCACCTCGGCCCGCGACCTGGCCATGGTGCGCGAGGGGGTGTCCCTGGGCGTGGTGCAGTACGTACTCAAACCGTTCACTTTCGCGACGCTGCGGGACCGGCTGGAGCGGTACGCGGAGTTCCGTGACAGCACCGGCACCCGGGACAAGGTCGGCAGCCAGGACGAGGTGGACCGGGCCCTGTCCACCCTGCGCACCCCCCAACCGGCCGCCCTGCCCAAGGGGTTGAGCGCGCCCACCCTCAAGGCGGTGGTCGAGGCGCTGCGTACCGCGGGCCCTGAGGGGTTGTCGGCGAGCGCGGCCGGCGAACAGGTCGGCGTCGGGCGCATCACCGCCCGCCGCTACCTGGAACACCTGGTGGAGTCCGGCCGGGTGGACCGCAGCCCGCGGTACGGGCAGGTCGGGCGACCCGAACTGCACTACCGCTGGCGGCAGTAGGCCGCTCGCCCGGCCGCCCACGGGGTGGGCGCGGGGCGACGGGGAGGGCCACCCGGGCACGGGAACCCGCGCAAAGTTCCCGCCGCCCTATTGTCTGGACCAATGAGGTCTCAGTAACGTGCCACCGCCCAGGCTCCACCCCACGAACGGAGTGTGTCGTGCGTCCCCCCACCCTGCCCCCCACCGTGTCCGCCCGCCCCCACCGCCGTACCCGCCGCCGGCTGGCCCTCGGACTGGCCGCCGCCGTGACCCTGGCCGGAGGCCTCGCCGCCACCGCGCAGGCCAGCCCCGCCGCCCCGACCAAGAGCGGCGGCGCCCAGCAGAACGCTCAGCAGCACGTCCAGCAGAACGCCGCCCCCAGCGGCCTCAACGGCCCCTACCTGTACCTGGGTTGGGGCGAGCCCCCCAACGCCACCGAGTTCCTCCAGGAGACCGGTAACACCCAGCTGACCATGGCCTTCATCCTCTCCGACGGCGGCTGCAACCCCGCCTGGGACGGCCAGCGCCCGTTGGAGGGAAGCCAGGACGCGGAGACCATCGCCGCGGTCCAGCAGGCCGGCGGCGACATCACGCCCTCGGTCGGCGGCTGGAGCGGCAACAAGCTGGGCGAGGCCTGCCAGTCCGCCGAGGACCTGGCCGGCGCGTACCAGAAGGTGATCGACGCCTACGGCCTGAAGTCCCTGGACGTGGACATCGAGTCCACCGAGTTCGAGACCGAGGAGGTCCGCCAGCGGGTCATCGACGCGCTGAAGATCGTCAAGGACGACAACGACGGGATCAAGGTCTACCTGACCTTCGGCACCACGCCGACCGGCCCCAACGACAACGGCAAGGACCTGGTGGCCAAGGGCGCCGAAGCCGGTCTGGACGTGGACGGCTGGACCCTGATGCCCTTCGACTACGGCGACGGCACCACCGACATGGTCGCCGCCACCAAGGGCGCGGTCGACGGGCTGAAGGACACCGTCGCGGAGGCGTACGGCCTCTCCGACGACGAGGCCTACGCCAAGGTCGGCTTCTCCTCCATGAACGGGCACACCGACGTGGAGGGCGAGGTCATCAGCCCCGACGACTTCCAGCAGATGGTCGACTACGCCAAGGAGCACAAGCTGGCCCGGGTGAGCTTCTGGGCGGTCAACCGTGACCGCGCCTGCCAGGACGGCCAGGAGCCGGGCTCCTCGTGCAGCGGCATCGACCAGGAGACCTACGCGTTCTCCAAGATCCTCGCCGGGTACCAGGGCTGACCCACGCGCACCCACCGGTGCCCGCCCCTCGACCCGGGGGCGGGCACCTTCGGTTTGGGCGGGCCCGCCCCGGTTGGTACCGGTCGGTGGAACAACGTTGTCAACGAAGTGCCGCCCACTGCCGTCGGGCCCATTGACCCCCCGTTCACGGCACCTTACGGTCACCGTCCAACTACACCCGTGCCGTGGCCTCTCGCGGGCCGACTCCGTGCCGTGGCCTAGGAGGTCAAGCCCGTGCGCCGCAACGCCCCGCTGCTCCTCTTCCTCGCCGCCAGCACGGTCGCCGCCTCCCTCACGGCCTGCGGCGAACTGCGCGGCAGCGATCCCGACACCGTGAAGGTCGCCTTCCTCCGCGACACCGACAACAAGGTGCGCGTGCGGGACAACTACATCGAGGCGGTGAAGAAGGACTTCGAGGCCGAGTACCCCGGCAAGAAGGTCAAGATGGTGCCCATCCAGGCCACCCCCAACGACTACTACGCCAAGATCCAGCAGATGATGCGCGCCCCACGCACCGCCCCGGACCTGGTGTACGAGGACACCTTCCTCATCAGCTCCGACATCGAGGCCGGATACCTGCGACCGCTGGACAAGCACCTCAAGAACTGGTCGGACTGGGACCAGTTCGAGGACAGCGCCAAGGACGCCGCCAAGGGGCAGGACGGCAGGACCTACGGCGTACCCGACGGCACCGACACCCGGGGACTGTGGTTCAACCGGAAGCTCTTCGAGAAGGCCGGACTGCCCACTGACTGGAAGCCCAGGACCTGGGACGACGTGTTGAAGGCGGCCCGCACCCTGAAGAAGAAGGTGCCCGGCGTCGTCCCCCTGAACGTCTTCACCGGCAAGGGAGCCGGCGAGGCGGCGGTGATGCAGGGCTTCGAGATGCTGCTGTACGGCACCGGTAAGGACCCGCTCTACGACCCCGACACCAAGAAGTGGATCAGCGGAAGCAGAGGCTTCCGGGACGTGCTGGAGTTCTACGACACCGTCTACCGCGAGAAGCTCGGGCCGGAGGTCTCCGAGGCGCTGGACGCCAACATCCAGAGCCGGGTGGCCACCGAACTGCTGCCGGAACAGAAGCTCGCCATCGACCTGGACGGATCCTGGCTGGGCCAGCACTGGTTGAAGTCCGGGGGCGAGACGCCCTGGCCGGAGTGGTCCACCACCCTGAAGCAGGCCCCGATGCCCACCCAGGACGGCTCCGCCCCGGGAAAGGTCAGCCTCTCCGGCGGCTGGACCTGGGCGGTCCCCCGCAAGGCCCCCAACCCGGACCTGGCGTGGAAGATGATCGAGACCTTCCAGAGCAAGCGGAACGCGGTCAAGTGGTGCGTGCAGGGTGCCCAGATCGCGGTACGCAAGGACGTGGCCGAGGATCCCCGGTACCTCAGGTCCATGCCCGGGATCGACTTCTTCACCGACCTGGTGCGCCACACCCACTACCGCCCGGCCCTCCCGGCCTACCCCCGGGTGTCGGGCGCGATCGGTGAGGCCATGGAGAAGGTGACCACCAAACAGGCCAGCCCCGAGAAGGCCGCCCGCGAGTACGACCGCGAACTACGGTCGATCACCGACGGGGCGGTGGTGCGCAAATGAGCGGCACCCCGGGACCCGTACCCGCTCCGGCCTCCTCGAAGGGGTCGGCCGGACCGGGCCGGCGGCAACGCCCCTGGCGCTGGCTGCCGTTGGCGCCGGCCACCACGCTGTTGCTGCTGTTCCTGGCCGGTCCCATCGCGTACTGCGTCTACTACGCGTTCACCGACCTCCAGCTGACCGGGCAGTCCTCGTACTCCTTCGTGGGCTTCGACAACTTCACCCGGGCCTTCCGGGACGCGGAGTTCCGCAACGCGGTCTGGCTCACCCTGGTGTTCACGGTGCTGTCCTCCCTGGTCGGACAGAACACCCTCGGCCTGGCCCTGGCCGGGCTGATGCGCCGCGCCTCCCGGGTGATGCGAACGGTCACCGGGGCGGTGGTGGTCTGCGCCTGGGTGGTGCCGGAGATCGTGGCCGGCGCGATGCTGTACATGTTCTTCCACAAGCGCGGGACCCTCAACTCCCTGCTGGAGTGGGCCCATCTGCCCGCCCAGAACTGGCTGTTCACCCTGCCCATCCTGGCGGTCTCCTTCGCCAACGTCTGGCGGGGCACCGCCTTCTCGATGCTGGTCTACTCCGCCGCGCTGAACGACATCCCCCTGGAGGTCCGGGAGTCGGCCGAACTGGACGGCGCCGGAGGGTGGAAGCGGCTGTGGTACATCACCCTGCCGATGATCCGGCGCTCCATCGGCACCAACCTGATGCTCAACACCCTCCAGACCCTCTCGGTCTTCGGACTGATCTGGGCGATGACCAGAGGAGGCCCCGGCAACCGCAGCCAGACCCTCCCGGTCTTCATGTACGAGCAGGCGTTCCGGGACGCCCTGATCGGTTACGGAACGGCGGTGGCCCTGTTGTTGCTGGTCTTCGGCTCGCTGTTCTCCCTGGTCTATCTGCGGCTGCTACGGGAGGAGGTCTGACATGGGACTGACCCGACGTACCCGGGAACGACTCGCGGCCGACCTCGGACTCGCGGTGCTGGCCGTGGCCTTCGCCCTCCCGCTGCTGTGGCTGGTGTTCGCCTCGCTGGACCCCGAGGCCAAGCTGAGGATGAGCGCCCCCAGTTCACCCGGGCTGGAGAACTTCTCGGCGGTGTGGACCAACGACATCACCTTCACCCCGATGCTCAACAGCCTGGTGATGTGCGGTGGGGCGACCCTGGTCACCGTGGTGGCCGCCGCCCTGGCCGCCTACCCGCTGTCCCGGTACCGGTCCCGGTTCTCCCGGCCGTACCTGCTGACCATCCTGTTCAGCACCTGCCTGCCGGTGACCGCGATCATGGTGCCGGTCTACGGACTGTTCGTCCAGGTCAACCTGATCGACACCCTCTTCGGCACGGCGCTGTTCCTCGCCACCTCCCAACTGCCCTTCGCCATCTGGCTGATGAAGAACTTCATGGACGGGGTGCCGGTGGTGCTGGAGGAGGCGGCCTGGACCGACGGAGCCTCCTGGTTCCAGGGGCTGCGCCGGGTGATCCTCCCGCTGATGGGCCCCGGCTTCTCCGTGGTGACCATCTACAGCTTCATCATGATGTGGGGCAACTTCTTCGTCCCCTTCATGCTGCTGCTCTCGCCCGAGAAGTTCCCGGCCTCGGTGAACATCTACACCTTCTTCGGCAACTACGGCCGCGTCGCCTACGGCGAACTGGCCGCCTTCTCGGTGCTGTACTCCACCCCGGTCATCCTGCTGTACGTCCTCATCTCCCGCCGGCTGGGCGGCGGCTTCGCCCTGGGCGGCGCCGTCAAGGGGTGAGCGAGGGGGTGCCGTTCGGACCCGGGAGGTCAGCGACCGCGCTCCGGTGTGGCGGGCCACGAGACAGAGCGAGGCCGACGGGGAGTCCGACCCGGCACGACAGCGACAGCGACAGCGACAGCGACAGCGACAGCGACAGCGACCCAGGGTGACACCACGCGCCGGCTCACGGTGATCCCCACGACACGCCCCGGAAAGCGGCCCCGGAAGCCCCGGCCCCCGAGTGGTCACGGGACTTCCGGGGCCGCCCACCTTCGTGCCGGGAGGCTCAGAAGACCGCCTCGGTCTCGTCCATGCGCAGCTGCGGCACCCGCTTCAGCTCCCGGGTGGCCTCCGCCAGCGGAGCCATCATGATGTCGGTGCCGCGCAGCGCGGTCATCATGCCGAAGTCGCCCCGGTGCGCCGCCTCCACCGCGTGCCAGCCGAAGCGGGTGGCCAGCACCCGGTCGTACGCCGTGGGGGTACCGCCGCGCTGGACGTGCCCGAGGATCACCGGCTTGGCCTCCTTGCCCAGCCGGTGCTCCAACTCGGCGGCGAGCCGGTTGCCGATGCCGACGAAGCGCTCGTGACCGTACTGGTCGATCACGCCCTTCTCGTACGGCATGGAGCCCTCGGCCGGGTGGGCGCCCTCGGCCACGCAGATCAGGGCGAACCGCTTGTCCCGGGCGAACCGCTCCTCGACCATCTTGCACAACTCGTCGACCTCGAAGTTGCGTTCCGGCACGCAGATGCCGTGCGCACCGGCCGCCATCCCCGACTCCAGGGCGATCCAGCCCGCGTGCCGCCCCATCACCTCCACCACCATCACCCGCTGATGGGACTCGGCGGTGGTCTTCAACCGGTCCATCGCCTCGGTGGCCACGCCCACGGCGGTGTCGAAGCCGAAGGTGCGGTCGGTGGCCGAGATGTCGTTGTCGATGGTCTTGGGCACCCCGACGACCGGCAGCCCGGCCTCGGCGAGCATCGCGGCGGCGGTGAGCGTGCCCTCGCCCCCGATGGGGATCAGGGCGTCCAGGCCGAGCCGCCCGACGAGTTCCTCGGAGTTGTCGCAGGCGTCCCGCAGCCGGTCCCGCTCCAGCCGGGAGGAGCCCAGTATGGTGCCCCCGCGCGCCAGGATGCCGGACACCGAGTTGATGTCCAGGGAGCGGTACCGCCCCTCCAGCAACCCCTTGAACCCGTCCTCGAATCCGATGACCTCGTCACCGCGGTCGGCCACGGCCCGATGGACCACGGACCTGATCACGGCGTTCAGGCCAGGGCAGTCACCACCGGCGGTGAGGACTCCTATACGCATGGGTTCGCATCTCCTGCTGCTCGCTGCTGCTTCCAGGCGACTCGCCGCTGAGCCCCGCCTCGGTGCGCGGATTCTTTCATGCTGTGAAGGCGGCCGGATCCCCCCGTCCACCCATTGGCGACGGCACGTTCAGGCCGCGAGGATAGGCTCCACAACAGGCGCACCTTAAGGGCGCTTATCCACGGATACGGGGAGCGAGTGCAGTGACGCGCAGCGTGTACGTGACCGGGATCGGGCGGGGTGACGGACGTCAGGTCGTGGAGCTGGGGGTCATGGAACTCCTCACCCGGCAGGTCGACCGGGTGGGCGTCTTCCGTCCGCTGGCCCACGACGGCCCCGACCCCATCTTCGACCTCCTGCGCTCCCGGTACCGCCTCACCCAACCCACCGGCACCGTGTTCGGCATGGGCTACGACGAGGCCGCCGCCCTCCAGGCCGAGAAGGGCACCGACGAGCTGGTCTCCCAACTGGTCGACCGCTACCACCGGGTGGCCCGCGACTACGAGGTCGTCCTGGTGCTGGGCACCGACTACGCGGACACCAACCTGCCGGCCGAACTGGCCCTCAACGCCCAGTTGGCGACCGAGTTCGGCGCCCCGGTACTGCCGGTGGTCGCCGGCTCCGGCCAGTCGGCCGACTCCGTGGTGGCCGAGGTCCGCAACGCCCACCACGCGTTCACCTCCCTGGGCTGCGAGGTGATCGCCATGATCGCCAACCGGGTACCGCCCACCCAGGTGCGCCTCGCCGCCCAGGACCTGGCACGGCACCTGGACGAGCCCACCTACGTGCTCCCCGAGGAGCCGGCCCTGTCCGCCCCCACGGTGGCCCAGGTGAAGGAGGCGCTGGGGGCGCACATCCTGCTGGGCGACCCGGCCGGGATGTCCCGCGACGTGCGGGACTTCGTGTTCGGTGGCGCCCATCTGCCCAACTTCCTGCCGGCGTTGACCGACGGCTGCCTGGTGGTGACCCCCGGGGACCGGTCGGACCTGGTCATCGGGGCGCTCGCGGCGCACTCGGCCGGCTCTCCGCCCATCGCCGGGGTGCTGCTGACCCTGGACCAGCGGCCCGGGCCGGAGACCATGGCGCTGGCCGACCGACTGGCGCCGGGCACCCCGCTGCTGGTGGTGCCGGACAAGTCGTTCCCGACCGCCGGTGAACTGTTCGCCCTGGAGGGGCGGTTGACGGCGGCGGCACCCCGCAAGGCGGAGATCGCCATCGGCCTGTTCGAGGCGCACGTGGACACCTCGCGGCTGTCCGAGCGACTGGCGGTGGCCCGCAGCGCCCGGGTCACGCCGATGATGTTCGAGCACCAGCTGATCGAGCGGTCCCGCTCCCACCGCCGGCACCTGGTGCTGCCCGAGGGCACCGAGGAACGCGTACTGCGGGCGGCCGAGGTGCTGCTGCGCAGGAACATCTGCGACCTGACCCTGCTGGGCGAGGACACCGTGGTACGCCGGCGCACCGCCGAGCTGGGCATCGACCTGAAACTGCTGGGGCCCAGCGAGGTGCCCGAGGGCGACGGCGCCACCGCGCGGGTCATCGACCCGCGCACCTCACCGCTGCGGGAGCGGTTCGCCGACCTGTACGCGCGGCTGCGGGCACACCGCGGGGTCACCCACGAGCTGGCGTACGACGTGGTCGCCGAGGTCTCCTACTTCGGCACCCTGATGGTGCGCGAGGGGCTGGCCGACGGGATGGTGTCGGGGGCCGCGCACTCCACGGCGGCCACCATCCGGCCCGCCTTCGAGGTGATCAGGACCAAGCCGGACGCCTCCACGGTGTCCTCGGTGTTCTTCATGTGCCTGTCGGACCGGGTCCTGGTGTACGGCGACTGCGCGGTGGTCCCCGACCCGGACGCCGAGCAGCTGGCCGACATCGCCGTGCAGTCGGCCGAGACGGCCGCGCACTTCGGGGTGGAGCCCAGGATCGCGATGCTGTCGTACTCCACCGGCACCTCCGGTTCGGGTGCGGACGTGGACAAGGTCCGCAGGGCCACCGAGCTGGTGCGCGAGCGGCGGCCGGACCTGCTGGTGGAGGGTCCGATACAGTACGACGCCGCCGTGGAGCCCTCGGTGGCGGCCACCAAGCTGCCCGGCTCCCAGGTCGCCGGCCGGGCCACGGTGCTGGTCTTCCCCGACCTCAACACCGGCAACAACACCTACAAGGCGGTGCAGCGTTCGGCGGGGGCGGTGGCCGTGGGGCCGGTGCTCCAGGGGCTGCGGAAGCCGGTGAACGACCTGTCCCGGGGCGCCCTGGTGCAGGACATCGTCAACACCGCGGCGATCACCGCCATCCAGGCGCAGGGCACCAAGCGCGGCTCCTCCGAGCCCTGGCCCAGCTGAGCCCCCCGCCCCTTCGTCGACCACTTCGCACCGTCGGGAAAGCGAGACCGTGACCGTCCCCTCCTCCGTACCGGACCGGCACCCCACCCGGGTGCTGGTGCTCAACTCCGGTTCCTCCTCCGTGAAGTACCAGCTGATCGACATGGCCGGGGGCGCCCGGCTGGCCACCGGACTGGCCGAGCGCATCGGGGAGTCCGCCTCCTGGCTGACCCACACCCCCGACGGCGGCGAGCCCCGGGTGCGGCAGCTGGCGCTGACCGACCACGAGGCGGCGTTGAAGGCGGTGGCCGAGGAACTGTCGGCGGACCGACTGGGCCTGGACTCACCGCGGTTGGCGGCCATCGGGCACCGGGTGGTGCACGGCGGGCAGCGGTTCACCGCCCCGGCGGTGATCGACGAGGAGGTGCTCGCCCAGATCGAGCGGCTGGTGCCCCTGGCGCCGCTGCACAACCCGGCGAACCTGACGGGCATCCGCACCGCCCGGGCGCTCAACCCGGGGGTGCCGCAGGTCGCCGTGTTCGACACCGCCTTCCACAGCACCATGCCGGAGTACGCCGCCCGGTACGCGGTGGACGTGGCCACCGCCGACGCCCACCGCATCCGCCGCTACGGCTTCCACGGCACCTCGCACGCCTATGTGTCGCGGGCCACCGCCGAACTGCTGGGCCGGCCCCTGGAGGACACCAACACCATCGTGCTGCACCTGGGCAACGGCGCCTCGGCCTCCGCGGTGGCCGGGGGCGTCTGCGTGGACACCTCGATGGGGCTGACCCCGCTGGAGGGGCTGGTGATGGGGACCCGTTCGGGAGACCTGGACCCGGCGGTGGTCCTGCACCTCTCCCGGGTCGCGGGGTACTCCATCGACGAGATCGACGACCTGCTGAACCGGCGCAGCGGTCTGGTGGGGCTGTGCGGGGACAACGACATGCGGGAGATCCGTCGCCGGAGGGACGAGGGCGACCCGGCGGCCCGGCTGGCCTTCGAGGTCTACGTCCACCGCGTACGCAAGTACGTGGGGGCGTACTACGCGGTGCTGGGCCGGGTGGACGCGGTGACCTTCACCGCCGGTGTCGGGGAGAACGCGGCGGCGGTGCGCGGTGCGGCGCTGTCCGGCCTGGAGGGCCTCGGGCTGGAGGTGGACCCGGTCCGCAACGAGGAGCCCTCCCGGCGGGCCCGGCTGATCTCCCCGCCCGACGCGAGGGTGGCGGTCGCCGTGGTGCCGACCGACGAGGAGATGGAGATCGCCACCCAGACCTACCGGCTGGTCTTCGACGAGTCCGCTCCCTTCGAGCCCGGCTGACGGACCATGGCCGGGGAGGCCGGGACCCCGGTCCCGGTCCCCGCCGGTCCTCAGCCGCCCCCTATTACGTTCCGCTGGGAAACAAAAAGTTAGGATCGCTCCATGCGCCGTTCCAAAATCGTCTGCACCCTGGGCCCGGCTGTCGACACCTACGAACAGTTGAAGACGCTGATCGAGGCCGGCATGAACGTGGCCCGCTTCAACATGAGCCACGGCACCCACCCGGAACACGAGGAGCGGTACCACAAGGTCCGCAAGGCCTCCGAGGAGACCGGGCGGGCCGTGGGCGTCCTCGCCGACCTCCAGGGCCCCAAGATCCGCCTGGGCACCTTCGCCGACGGCCCCGTGGAGCTGGTCCGTGGTGAGGAGTTCACCATCACCACCGAGGACGTGGAGGGTGACCGGACCCTCTGCGGGACCACCTACAAGGGGCTCGCCGGGGACGTGGCCAAGGGCGACCCGCTGCTGATCAACGACGGCAACGTGGCCCTCCAGGTGGTCGAGGTCGACGGCCCCCGGGTGCGGTGCATCGTGATCGAGGGCGGGATGATCTCCGACCACAAGGGCATCAACCTGCCCGGCGCGGCGGTCAACGTACCGGCCCTGTCCGAGAAGGACGTGGACGACCTGCGGTTCGCCCTGGAACTGGGGTGCGACATGGTCGCCCTGTCCTTCGTCCGGGACGCCACGGACGTACGGGACGTCCACCGGGTGATGGACGAGGTGGGCCGTCGGGTGCCGGTCATCGCCAAGGTGGAGAAGCCCCAGGCGGTGGCGAACATGGAGGAGGTCGTCCTCGCCTTCGACGGGGTGATGGTGGCCCGGGGCGACCTGGCGGTGGAGTACCCGCTGGAGAAGGTTCCGATGGTGCAGAAGCGGCTGATCGAGATGTGCCGCCGCAACGCCAAGCCGGTGATCGTGGCGACCCAGATGATGGAGTCGATGATCACCAACTCCCGCCCCTCACGCGCCGAGGCCTCCGACGTGGCCAACGCCATCCTGGACGGTACGGACGCGGTGATGCTGTCGGCGGAGTCCTCGGTCGGGCAGTATCCGATCGAGACCGTGAAGACCATGTCGAAGATCGTGGAGGCCGCCGAGGGCGAGCTGCTCTCCCGGGGCCTCCAACCGCTGGTGCAGGGCAAGAAGCCCCGTACGCAGGGCGGTTCGGTGGCCCGGGCCGCCTGCGAGATGGCCGACTTCCTCCAGGCCAAGTCCCTGGTCGCCTTCACCAAGTCCGGGGACACCGCCCGCCGGCTGTCCCGTTACCGCACCGAGCAGCCCGTCCTCGCCTTCACCACCGAACCCTCCACCCGCAACCAACTGGCGCTCAGCTGGGGCGTGGAGACCTTCGTGGTGCCCCACGTGGACCACACCGACGAGATGGTCGACCTGGTCGACGCGGAACTGTTGAAGCTCCAGCGGTACGACGCCGGAGACCTGATGATCATCACCGCCGGCTCCCCTCCCGGGGTGCCCGGCAGCACCAACATGGTGCGGGTGCACCACCTGGGCGTCGCCGGGGAGTGAGCCCGCCCCCACCGGGGGCGCGACCAGCGCGACAGGGCCCGGTCACCGTGTACGACACGGTGACCGGGCCCTGTGTTCCGCGGCTCCCGAAAGGGTCTGGGTCGGCGCTACCGCCGCTGGTGGCGGGTCACTTGGTCACGTAGCTGTGCAGCCCCGGGACGGTGAGGTTGCCCCCGAACTGTCCCGCCTGCCGTGCCTTGACGTTGGTGAACAGCGCCTCGGGGATGTTCAGCGGCGGTGGGTGCTCCGGGTCGAAGGTGATGGGGATCAGCCCGAACAGGTTGCCCTTCAGCTCCTCGGTGTAGAGCGTGACCTTTCCGCCCCGGATGGTGGAGTTGCTGCCCTTGCTGGCCTCGACGTGGTAGGTGATGCCGTCCGGCCCCTTCACGGTCTGGTGCAGGTCGCCGATGTCCACGCTGCCGGCGGTGAACTTGAGCACCTGCTTGGTGGCGCCGTTGGCGGTACGGACGTTGACCACGCCCTCGTAGTCCAGCTGGTGCAGCGCCAGTCGACTGGCCTCCAGGAACCACGGCTGGTTCGGCAGGACGACCCTGGTCTCCTCCGCCTTGCCGGCGACCTTCTTCTCCTCCACGCAGGGGAAGGGCTTCTTGCCGTCCTTGTCCGGCTTCAGGTCGTCGGCCTTGGAGTCGGCGTCCTTCTTCCCGTCGCCGTCCTCGCCGGTTCCGCCCTTGCCGTCGGACCCCTTGGCTCCTCCCGAGCCGTCGGAGTCCCCGTCCGCGCCCTTCCCACCGCCCGAACCGGGCTTCGAGGAGCCGCCGTCGCCCTTGTCCTCCTTGGCGGCCTTCTCGGCCTCCCTGAGTTCCTCGGCCGCCGCGTCCGCCGCCTTCTTGGCCTTCTTCGCCTTCTTGAGGGCGGCCTTCGCGGCCTTGCTCTCCTTGGTGTCCGGGACGTCGCCGTCGTCGGGCGCGTCCGCGTCCTCGTCGTCGTCCCCCAGACCCAACAGGTCCTTCAGCATCTCGCCCAGACCCAGCGGGTCCAGGGGGTTGTGGGAGTCGTCGCCGTCTCCCGACTCCGCCGCCTCCTCGGCCGCCTTCTTGGCCGCCTCGACCTTCTTCTTGGCGTCCTTGGCGGTCCGATCGGCGGCCTCGCGGGTCTCCTTGACCTTCAGCCGCAGCTTGGCCAACAGGCTGTCGGGGTCGGGGCCCTCGGGCTTGTCGGTGTCCTCGTCGGAACCGGTCCCACCCTTGCCGCCGTCGCCGGAGCCGCCGGACTTCCCGTCACCCGGCTTGCCAGCCTTGTCGCCGGGCGCACTGCCCTTGTCACCGGACTTGCCGCCCTTGCCGCCGTCCTTGTCGTCCTCCGCGCCCTGGTCCGGCTCCTTGTCCGGCACGGACACACAGGGGCCGTCCCGGAAGGGGTTCTTGGGAACGGGCTTGGCGCTGGCGAGCTGGGGCGTCAGCCCGATGCTCATCAGCATGGCCGAGGGCATGGCGGCGAGGGCGATGGCCTTGCCGGCGGGTATGTTCAACCGGGTCAGCAGCGGCTTACGGGGCGCCGCGTGGCGCGGACCGGATCTCGCGCCCCCGTCCGGCCACTCACCCATCTCCTCGCGCACCTGGTCACCCGGCACGGTGCCTCCCGTTCGCGTGGGCTTCGTCGTCCGAAGCCGAGTCAACATCTGATGAGCCGTCATCCCCGGTGTCGGAGGCGGCCTCGGACCGCGTCGCGGAGGACTTCGCGACGGCGTCCTCCGGTTCCGGGTCGGCCTTCTTCTCCGTACGGGTGGCGGTACGGGTACGCCGCGCGTCGGTGGACGGCGACTCACCGGGCGCCCAGGAGACACCGAGCGCTCCGCCGACCAGGGCCAGCAGGAAGCCGACCAGGAAGCCGCCCACGTTGGACACCACGAGGGAGACCAGGGCGAGCAGGATCGCCGCGACACCGGCGAAGACCCGGGAGTGCGGCTGGAACCACATGGTCAGCCCCAGGACCACCAGCAGCACCCCGATGATCAGCGAGCCCGCGCCGGCGGTCGTCGACATCCTGATGGTCAACGAGCCCAACGTCAGGTTGGCGTAGGGGATGTACATGATCGGGATGCCGCCGAGGAGTGTGAGCAGCCCGCCCCAGAACGGACGCTGCCAGCGCCATTCCCGGAAGGAAAGTCGCTTCTGGCCGAACTGGGTCATCAGCCGCGAAGAGGTGTCGGCACTCATGTCGTACTGCTCCTTGGGACTGGCACAAGGCGTGGTGCGGTGTGGTGCGGCCGTATGGGCACGGATACTCACGGGGGGAGGGAGCACCCGCGCCCATACGGCCGTTCAGTGCTCTAGTAGCACTCGCTCTTGCCCTTGGTGACGGCCATCTTCAGGCCGCTGAGCTTGAACGTGCCGGCGGTGGTCGCCCAGGCGCGCTGCTTGACGTTGGTGAACGTCGCGCTGTCGGCCTGCTGGGCGAACGACCCCTTGGCGTAGTTGTCGCCCTTGTGCGTGCCGGGCCCCTTGGTGGTGTCGTCCGCGGAGACACCGATGTCAATGTTGTTGAAGGTGGCGTTGGCGCCGAGGTCGTCGGCGTCGATGTACAGCTTCTTGGCCTCCACCTTCGGGCCGCCCTTGGCGCCGGCGGTGAGCTTCAGCGACGTGTCGCCGAACACCGGGACCGGAACCACCACGGACTGGCACAGGTTCTCGATCTTGGCCGAGTTGAAGCCCACCACGGCGACCGGCTTCTTGCCGACCTTCGTGCTGTCGACGGCTCCGTACTGGACGAACCCCTGCCCGTCCAGTCGGTCAGCGGTCACCTTGAACTGCTGGCCGGAAACACTGAACGACGCCGCGAGCGCACCCTGGGAGAGTGCGATACCTATCGCGGCGGTTGCGGCAACGCTCGGCACCATGACAACGGCGAACCGCTTCCATCTGGTCCCGCCACGAGCCAGAGACTCCATGACTTTCCTCCTTCTCGGACGTACATCTCCGGCCTGAAACTGCCCGCTCCGTACGAGCCTCCCGGCCTGGGATGGGAGAAGTGCTACGTCCTCGGGAAGAAGAGCGCCGTCACCACAGACGTGTGTACGCCATGTCCGCGCTGCCGGCGATCACCCCCGAGCGACAACCACTGGCCCCGCTGAGCACGCGGCCTCTCTTGAATGGACAGGCCCCACGTGGTGGGGACCCCCCTGTCCTAGACCGGCGATTGGTACTGGTGGTGCGGAGCTGCCGGCCCGCTCGGTGGGGACCCTACTCTCCACGCTCCGAATGGTTGCCGGGCAGGGGAGTTGGACCGAGCTTGGCCGATCGTGGTCTATCCAGAGCGCGGACACAAGGGCCTCGTTACTAGCTAGTAACGACTGGATAACCGAAACATGGCCGAAAGATCGAGCCCGAACACCGAGGGTGGCCGAAGATCGCCACTCCATACCGCTTCAAATGGGATACGGAAGACGAAAAGCCGGAGAGCTGTTTACTGGAAGTAACAGCGGTCGCGATTCCCAAGTTTTGGCAAAACGCGACCGCCGTGTCGCTAAATCGTCGTGTCGCGAGAGACGCCGACCGCGCCCCTAGAAGAGCACCCGGGCGAGCGCGCCACGCGCCGACACCACCCGGGGGTCGTCGGCGCCGATCACCTCGAACAGCTCCAGCAGACGCAGCCGGGCCCGCTCCCGGTCGTCACCGAAGGTCCGCCGTACGGTCTCCACCACCCGACCGAACGCGTCCTCCACGTGACCGCCGACCAGGTCCAGGTCCGCGGCCCGGAGTTGGGCATCCACGTCGGTGGGGTTGTCGGCGGCCTCCTTGCGCACCTGCTGGGCGTCCAACCCCTGGACGCGCCCCAGCAGTTCGGCCTGGGCCAGGCCCAACTTGGCCTCGACGTTGCCCGGTTCCTCGGCGAGCACACCGCGGTACGCCTCGGTGGCGCCGGCCAGGTCACCGGCGTCCAGCGCCTGGTGGGCTGCCGCCAGGGCGGGGTCCTCCGGCTCCTCGGGAGCGCTCTCCTCGCTCGGCTGGCCGGGGGCGACCGGCTGCCCGACGATCCCGAACCGCTGCTCGGCGGCCTCGATCAACTGGTCCAGCACCCCACGGATCTGCTGCTCGGGCGCCGCGCCCTGGAACAGCGGCAGGGCCTGGCCGGCGATCACCGCGAAGACCGCGGGGATGCCCTGCACCCCGAACTGCTGGAAGAGCATCTGGTTCTGGTCGACGTCGATCTTCGCCAGCAGGAAGCGGCCCGCGTACTCGTTCGCCAGCCGCTCCAGCAGCGGCCCGAGCTGCTTGCACGGCTCACACCACTCCGCCCAGAAGTCGATGACCACGGGGACCTCGGCCGACCGCTGGAGCACCTCGGCCTCGAAGGTCGCCTCACTGACATCGATCACCAGACTGGTCGGGGCCTCGCCCCCACCCCCCTCAGCGGCCCTGGACCGTGCCTGTTCCGCCTTCTGCTTGGCCTCCCCCGCCGCCTTGACGGCACCGAGGTCGACCACTCCGCTCATGGACATATTGCGTGGCTGCATGGGACCAGTCTCCCCCCTTCACGCACCATCCGGTTCCACGGATCGGTCTTTCGCTCCGCCGGGTCCCCCTCCGGCGTTCACGGGCGTCCGCCCAGAGGCGTTTCGCTACTCGCCGTAGCGTAACCCATGGTCGTCCTCGTCGATATGGTCACTCCATGGCCCGCCCGCGCAGTTCCACCGCCGACCAGGCGATTCTCGCCGCAACTCGTGCCGCACTGGTGGAAGTTGGCTGGTCGGGGCTGACCATGGGCGAGGTGGCCCGGCGGGCCGGTGTGGCCAAGACCACCCTCTACCGGCGGTGGACCAGCAAGAGCGAACTGGTCGTGGACGCGGTGGCGGTGATCTTCGACCAGCTGGCACTGCCCGACCGGGGCAGCCTGGCCGACGACATCCAGGAGGTGGTCGCCTCCTTCGCGGCGCTGCTGGAACAACCCGAGACCCAGACCTCCCTGATGGCCGTGGTCTCCGAGGCCACCCGCGACGAGAGGCTCCGCGAGCGCATCCGCGAGGCGCTGGTGGAGCGCCAGAAGCGGCTGGTGGTCGCGGGTCGCGCCCGCGCCCAGGAACGCGGGGAACTCCCCGTCGACCAGGACCCGGACACCGCCCGGCGTCACGCCGACCTGATCTTCGACGTGATCGCCGGTGCCGTGGTGCACCGCTCCCTGGTGAGCGCCGGCCCGGTGGACGAGGAGTGGCGGACGGCGTTCACCACGCTGCTGTTGCGCGGTCTGGAGGAACTGTCGGGGTCGGGGAAACCCGGGCCGGACGAAGGGGCGGAGCAGGAGGGGTAAGCCCCCGCTTCCCCCGGCCCCTCGTCACGGCCACCGGCGGGCCACTGGACCGATGCCGGCTCAGAAGCCGGCCGGCTCCACGTACTCGCCCCACTCCTCGCGCAGCACCCCGCAGATCTCGCCCAGGGTGGCCTCGGCGCGCACCGCCTCCAGCATGGGCTCGATCATGTTGCCGTCGCTCCGGGCCGCGGTCAGCATCGCCTCCAGGGAGGCCTTCACCTTGGCGTCGTCGCGGCGGGCCTTGCGGTCGCCCAACTCCTGTACCTGATCGCGCTCCACCTCGTGGCTGACCCGCAGGATCTCCAGGTCGCCGGTGACCGAACCGGTGTGGCAGTTGACGCCCACCACCCGCTTGTCGTCCTTCTCCAGAGCCCGCTGGTACTGGAAGGCGGCCTCGGCGATCTCGCCGGTGAACCAGCCGTCCTCGATCCCGCGCAGGATGCCGGAGGTGATCGGGCCGATGGGGTGCTTGCCGTCGGGCACCGCCCGACGGCCGCGCTCCTTGATCTGCTCGAAGATCTTCTCCGCGTCCTGCTCGATGCGGTCGGTGAGCGCCTCGACGTACCAGGAACCGCCCAGCGGGTCGGCGACGTTGGTGACCCCGGTCTCCTCCATCAGCACCTGCTGGGTGCGCAGCGCGATCTCGGCCGCCTGCTCACTGGGCAGGGCCAGGGTCTCGTCCAGGGCGTTGGTGTGCAGGGAGTTGGTGCCGCCCAACACGGCTGCCAGGGCCTCCACGGCGGTGCGGACCACGTTGTTGTACGGCTGCTGCGCGGTCAGGGAGACACCGGCGGTCTGGGTGTGGAAGCGCAGCCACTGGGCCTTGTCGCTGGTGGCGCCGTACACGTCGCGCATCCAGCGGGCCCAGATCCGGCGGGCGGCGCGGAACTTGGCGATCTCCTCGAAGAAGTCCAGGTGCGCGTCGAAGAAGAAGGACAGGCCGGGGGCGAAGGTGTTGACGTCCAGCCCACGGGAGAGGCCCAGTTCGACGTAGCCGAAGCCGTCGGCGAGGGTGTAGGCCAGCTCCTGGGCGGCGGTCGAGCCGGCCTCCCGGATGTGGTAGCCGGAGACCGACAGCGGCTTGTACGCCGGGATGTTGTGGGTGCAGTGCTCCATCAGGTCGCCGATCAGCCGCAGGTGCGGGGACGGCGGGAACAGCCACTCCTTCTGGGCGATGTACTCCTTGAAGATGTCGGTCTGGAGCGTGCCGTTGAGGACCCCGGGGTCCACGCCCTGACGCTCGGCGGCGACCAGGTACATGCAGAAGGCGGGCACCGCCGGACCGGAGATGGTCATGGAGGTGGTGACCTCGCCCAGCGGGATGTCGCGGAAGAGGATCTCCATGTCGGCGGCGGAGTCGATGGCCACCCCGCAGTGGCCGACCTCGCCGAGCGAGCGGGGGTCGTCGGAGTCCCGGCCCATGAGGGTGGGCATGTCGAAGGCGACGGACAGGCCGCCGCCGCCCGCCTCCAGGATCATCCGGTACCGCTCGTTGGTCTGCTCGGCGTTGCCGAAGCCGGCGAACTGGCGGATGGTCCAGGTCCGCCCCCGGTAACCGGTCGGGTGGAGGCCCCGGGTGTACGGGTACTCCCCCGGCCAGCCGATCCTCTCGAAGCCCTCGACGGCGTCGCCGGGGCGGGGCCCGTACACCGGGTCCACGGGGTCACCACTGAGGGTGGTGAAGTCCGCGTCCCGCTTCCGTGCCGCGTCGTACCTGGCCTGCCACCGTCGGCGGCCCTCTTCGATGGCTTCAGCGTCCATGGGACCCAATTTACTTGGACGTCCAAATATTTGTCGACCGTCGCGGCCCTCGGACCTCACGGGCCCACCCCGGTCGGGTTCAGGCGGCGGTCACCGGGGTCTCGTCCTCGATCAACGGCGAGACCTCCCGCACCACCCGGCGCTCCACGAAGAACGCGGCGGTCGGGATGGTGCCCGCGACCAGCACCCACAGCAGCTTGCCGAACGGCCAACGCGCCTTCTGACCGAGGTCGAAGGCGAAGATCAGGTAGAGGATGTAGAGCACCCCGTGCGCCTGGGAGACCACGAAGGTGACGTCCTCACCGGTGTCGAAGCCGTACTTGAACACCATGCAGGTGCACAGCACCAGCAGCATGACGGCGGTGATGTACGCCAGCGCCCGGTAACGCGTCAGCACGCTCTTCTTCATGACCGCTCCTCACGGGGACGACTCGGGTCGAACGAGCCTATCCAGCACCGGGTGGACGCCGGTGACGGGCCCCCGCCAGGTCACTCGGCGAAGTCGCCGGCGTCCACCCTCAGCCGTCGCAGCACGGCGAAGATCTCGGCGCACCCCTCGTCGTCGTAGGCGTCCAGCCCGAACTCCATGGCCATCAGGTCGGCGGTGGCCTCGTCGCAGACCCGGCGCCCCTCGTCGGTGATGCAGGCGAGGGTGCCCCGGCCGTCGTCGGGGTTGGGGCGCTTGGAGACCAGGCCGGCGGCGCGGAGCCGGTCCACCGTGTTGGTCACCGAGGTGGGGTGCACCATCAGGCGCTCACCGATCTTGGACATCGGTAGCTCCCCGGACTGGGAGAAGGTCAGCAGCACCAGCGCCTCGTAGCGGGCGAAGGTCAGTCCGTACGGCTTGAGCACCCCGTCCACCCGGGACAGCAGGATCTGCTGCGCGCGCATGACGGAGGTGATGGCCGCCATGGACGGCACCGAACCCCAGCGTTGCCGCCACAGTTCGTCGGCACGGGAGATGGGGTCAAACGACAGGCTGAGCGGTTTCGACACGGTGCCGACCCTATCGGCCGACCAGCCGGTGGACACAGCCGTCTCGGAGGACGGATGCCCCACCCCGACGGGATACCGCCGGATCAGGACCGTTCGGGACCGGACAGGTGCCGTTCCACGGTGGCCACCTTGGAGTGGAGGCCGTCCTCGACGCCGGGGCGGATGTCCGCCTTGAGCACCAGGGACACCCGTGGGGCCCGCGCCTCCACCGCGGCCACGGCCGCGCGGACCACGGCCATGCACTCCTCCCACTCCCCCTCGACGGAGGTGAACATCGCGTCCGTACGGTGCGGCAGGCCGGACTCGCGGACCACCCGCACCGCGTCCGCGACGTACTCCCCCACGTCCTCACCCACGCCGAGCGGGGTGACCGAGAAAGCGACGATCACCGGCTCAGGCCTCCTGGGTACCGGACGGGGTCTCCAGACGAGCCCGGGCGGCGATCACTCCGGCCTCCTCCTCACGACGCAGCATCCGGTCGGCGAAGAACCCCCCGGTGGGCAGGACGGAGAGGACGAAGTAGAGGGCGCTGGTTCCCAGCGGCCACTTGACCTGCTTCCAGGCGTCCAGCCAGAACAGCACGTAGATCACGAACAGCACACCGTGGACGGCGCCCATGACCGGCACCGCGTTGAAGTCGGTGGTGCGCTTGAGGACCGAGCACACCAGCAACAGCAGGAAGGAGATCGCCTCGGGGGCGGAGACCAGGCGGAGTCGGCGCAGCGCGCTCACCGAACGCGGGGGCAGGGTGGTGGCAGTGTCCTTGATCGGCACGAGGATCCCTCTTCTCGCAGGCACCAGGAGGTTTGTGAAGGGACGCACAAACTGGCCCCCAGTGTGCCAGCCGGCCCCAGAGGCCCGGCGGCCGGGGCCGGGAAGCCGGTGACTGACGCTTCCTCGCGGCGACCTCCCGGCGACCTCGCGGAGGGTCCCGGATCGGCACTGGATCAGCACCGGATCACCGTACGGCTATCCCCGACGGCCGGGCTGTGTATAGGTTTTGGAGCGTGGCTCAGTTCCAACTGCAGGGAAGCAAGGTGCTCGCCGTCGTCCTACACGGCGACACGGTGAAGGCCAAGAACGGCTCGATGGTCGCCTACGACGGGCAGATGTCGTTCAAGAAGCTGACCGGGGGTGGTGAGGGACTGCGCGGGATGGTCACCCGCCGACTCACCGGTGAGCAGATGATCGTGATGGAGGTGCAGGGCAAGGGCACCTGCTACTTCGCCGACGCCGCCAGCGACATCAGCCTGGTGCAGTTGCGCGGCGAGAAGATGCACGTGGAGGCCAGCAACCTGCTGTGCACCGAGGGCGGACTCCGTACCGGCACCACCTTCACCGGACTGCGGGGCGCCAGCCAGGGCAACGGCCTGTTCACCACCACCCTGGAGGGCAGCGGCCAGGCGGCCCTGCTCTCCGACGGTCCGGCCATCGTGCTGCGGGTCAGCCAGGGCCAACCGCTCCAGGTCGACCCCGGCGCCTACGTCGCCCACCAGGGCGACCTGCGGCAGAGCTTCGAGTCGGGGATCAACTTCAGGACGTTCATGGGTGAGGGCTCCGGGGAGTCGTTCCAGATCAAGTTCGAGGGTGAGGGCCTGGTGTACGTGCAGCCCAGCGAACGGAACACCATCGGAGGGAACCTCTGATGCCTTTCCGCACCATCAGCTCCAAGATCGTCGAGGCCCAGGTCCAGCCCGGACAGCGGCTGTTCAGCCAGCGGGGGGCGATGATCGCCTACACCGGCGACGTGGCCTTCACCCCCAACATCCAGGGCGGACAGGGCGGGTTCGGCTCCATGATCGGGCGGCGGCTGGCCGGCGAGTCCACCCCCCTGATGACGGTGGAGGGCAACGGCAAGGTGCTGTTCGGCCACGGCGGCCACCACGTCGAGGTGATCGAACTGCGCCAGGACACCCTGTACGTGGAGGCCGACCGGCTGCTGGCCTTCGACGGCTCCCTGGAACAGGGCACCATGTTCATGGGCTCCCAGGGCGGGGTGATGGGCATGGTGCGCGGACAGGTCTCCGGGCACGGGCTGTTCACCACCACCCTCCAGGGCAACGGCTCGGTGGCGGTGATGGCGCACGGCGGCGTGATCCGGCTGCCGATCGCCCCGGACCGGCCGATCCACGTCGACCCGCAGGCCTACGTGGCCCACCACGGGGACGTACGCAACCGGCTGTCCAGCGCGCTCGGTTGGCGTGACATGGTCGGCCGGGGCTCGGGCGAGGCCTTCCAACTGGAACTGACCGGCAACGGCACGGTGTACGTGCAGGCGAGCGAGGAGAAGCTGTGACCGTGACCCCGCTGGACGCCCAGTCCCTGCCGTCCAACGACAACGTCAACCCGTACTCCTTCTGCGTCGACCTGCGTGGCCAGTGGTTCCTGCAGAAGGGGAAGATGATCGCCTACTTCGGGCAGATCACCTTCAACGGCATCGGCCACGGCCCCCTGGACCGGTTGATCGCCAGCAGCTTCCACTCCCCGCTGCACGCCTCGGACTGGGTGGTGGCCGACGGCTACGGCAAGATGCTGCTGGCCGACCGGGCCTTCGACGTCAACTCCTACGACCTGGAGGACGGCAACCTCACCGTCCGCTCGGGCAACCTGCTGGCCTTCGAGCCCAGCCTCTCCCTGAAGCAGTCGATCATCCCGGGGTTCGTCACCCTCATCGGCACCGGCAAGTTCGTGGCCGCCTCCAACGGCGAGGTGCACTTCCTCGAACCGCCGGTCCGGGTCGACCCCCAGGCCCTGGTCGGCTGGGCGGACTGTCCCTCGCCCTGCCACCACTACGACCACCAGTACCTGCGCGGGGTGCTGGGCGGCCTGCGACGCATGACGGGCGTGGGGGGTGCCTCCGGCGAGGAGCACCAGTTCGAGTTCGTCGGCGAGGGGACCGTACTGATCCAGTCCACCGAGCAGCTGATGGCCGAGCGGGACACCGGGGCGGTGCCCACCCAGGAGGGCGTACCCGGTGGGGGCGGGCAGCGGCAGTCCGGTGGGATGGGCGATCTTCAGCGCCGCTTCGGATTCTGAACGCCCCACGTCAGAACTGGGTAGAGTTCTGATGCATGACGATCGAAAATGCCGCCCGCTGGCTCAACGAGGACGAACAGCGAGCCTGGCGGATGCACCTGGACGTCAGCAGGATGCTGATGTACCAGCTGGAACGTGATCTCCAGCCGTTCGGTCTCACCAACAACGACTACGAGATCCTGGTCAACCTCTCGGAGGCTCCCGAACGCCGGATGAGGATGAGCGAGTTGGCGTCCAACACGCTCCAGTCCAAGAGCCGGCTCTCCCACCAGATCACCCGCATGGAAAGTGCCGGCCTGGTACGTCGCGAACACTGCGACACCGACCGTCGCGGACTGTTCGCGGTGCTCACCGACCACGGCTGGGACACCATGCTCCAGGTGGCCCCGCACCACGTGGAGTCGGTGCGCCGTCACTTCATCGACCAGATATCCCCCGAGGGACTGCGCGCGATGTACCAGGCCCTGGCCCCGGTCGGTGAGCGCCTGCGCGAACAGCGCGGACGCGTCTGAGGCCCGTATGGGCCGGACCCACACCCGGCCCGACGCTCTCCCCGCGCGGTGGCCCCCGGGTGGCCCGCCCACGGGTCAGGCCAGGGGGAGTCGCAGCTCGAAGCGGGCGCCCCCGGCGCCCGACACCAGGCGCAGCGAGCCACCGTGGCGTTCGGCCACGTCCCGGGCGATGGCCAGGCCCAGTCCGGCCCCGCCCTCGTCCCTGCTCCGCGCGTCGTCCAGCCGCACGAACCGGGAGAAGATCCGCTCCCGGTCCGGTTCGGGAACCCCGGCACCGTCGTCGGCCACCTCCAGCGACGCCCACTTCCCCACCCTCCGTACGCTCACCGTCACCCGGGAGTCGGCGTGCCGCTGTGCGTTGTCCAGCAGGTTGCCCAGTACGCGGGCGAGTTGGCCCCGGGAGCCGGTGACCTCGACGCCGTCCGACAGGTCGGCGGCCACCGGCAGACGGTCACCGGTCCGTTGGGCCAGTTCCTCCCGCACCGTCGCGGACAGGTCCACCCTCGCGTCCCCCGGCTTCTCCCCCGCGTCCAGCCGGGCCAGTAGCAGCAGGTCGGCGGCCAGTACCTGGAGGCGTACGGTGTCCGTCACCGCGTCGTCGAGGTCCAGCAGCTCGGGATGGGCGGCGCCCACCTCCAGCTGGGTGCGCAGGGAGGCGATGGGGCTGCGCAGCTCGTGGGAGGCGTCCGCCACGAAGCGCCGTTGGCGCTCCACCGAACTCTCCAGCGCGGTGAGGGTCTCGTTGGTGGTGCGGGCCAGCCGGCCGACCTCGTCCTGGGCGGCCGGCTCCGGGACCCGACGGGACAGGTCGGTGCTGGCGGTGATCGCGGCCATCTCGCGGCGGATGCCCTCCACCGGGCGCAGCGCCCGCCGGGTCACCAGCCAGGTCACGACGCCCACCACGGCGAGGAGCACCGGCAGCCCGAACAGCATGGCGCGGGTGACCGTGGAGACGGCCGACTCCTGGTCGCGCAGGGAGGCGCCGGCGTAGACGGTCACCGGCTCGCCGTCGCGGGTGGCGGACTGTACGGCGGTCAGGGTGAAGTCCTGTTCCCCGTCCGCGTCCCGGGCGTGGGTGACCTCCCCGTCCCCGTCGACCGGCAGCCGTACGACCTCGCTCTCGCTGTCCCGGTCCACGGTGGGTGTCGAGGGCGGGCTGTCGGTGGGGGCCGGGCTGTCGTCGCTCCCGTTGTCGTCCGCGCTGTCGTCGCGGTCGTCGTTCTCCTCGCTGTCGTCCCGGTCGCTGTCGTCTTCGCTGTCGTCCTGGTCGCTGTCACCCTCCGGGCTGGCGGTCGGCTCGCCGGACTCGGTGGGCTCGGGCCGGTCGGGTCGGTGGAAGTCGGCGAGGGCGGGCTGTCCGCGTAGGGGCTCGCTGGCCCCGATCACCCTGCCCCTGACGTCCACCACCTGGATCGGGTCGTCGGTGTCCAGCTCCTCCAGCCCGCCGACCTTCCCGGCGTTGACGTCGGTGACCTGGGCGGCGACCTCGCGAGCCCGGGCCTCGGCCTGGAGCCTGGCGTCCCCGGCCAGCTCGGAGCGCAACAGCGACACCACCATCACCCCGACCAGCAGCAGGGCCACCGCCACCACCGAGGTGGCGCCCACGGCCGCCCTGGTACGGACGGTGCCCCTACGCATCGGGCACCAGTCGGTAGCCCGCCCCGCGCAGGGTGAGGATCCGCCCGCCGCCCAGTTTGCGGCGTAGCGCGCTGATGTAGACCTCGACGATGTTGACGTCGCCTTCGTAGGCGAAGTCCCAGACGTGTTCGAGGATCTCGGCCTTGGACACCACCTCGCCGGCCCGGGTCGCCAACTGCTCCAGTACCGCGAACTCCTTGGTGGTCAGCGACACCTCCTCGTCGGCCAGCCACACCCGGCGGGTGGAGGGCTCCACGCGCAGCGACCCGACCCGCATCTCACGGGCCCCGGCGCGGTTGCGGCGTCGGAGCAGGGCGCGGACCCGGGCCAGCAGCACCACGTAGGAGAACGGTTTGGTGAGGTAGTCGTCGGCGCCGGTGTCCAAGCCCTCCGCCTCGTCGTACTCACCGTCCTTGGCCGTCAGCATCAGTACGGGCGTCTCGTCGCCCTCGGCGCGCAGCGCGGCACAGATCCGGTAGCCGTTGAGGCCGGGAAGCATGATGTCCAGCACGATCAGGTCGTACGAGGTCTCCCGGGCCCGATGCAGTCCGTCGAGGCCGTCGTGGGAGACGTCCACGGCGAACCCCTCGGCCTCCAGCCCCCGGGCCAGGGAGCGGGCCAGTCGCTGTTCGTCCTCCACGATCAACAGGCGCATGGACACAGCCTGCCAAACGGAACCTGAAGCGGCTTTCAGCCGCCTTCAGGGTGGCTTCAGCCGGGCTGGGCCACGGTGGTCCACACATCGACAGCACCGCGCCCCTGACGGAGGGAACAATCATGACCCGCAAGATCATCATTGCTGGTGTCGCCGCCGCCACGCTCGTCACCGGAGCCTCCGCCGTGGCCTTCGCCGACGGCGGCTCGGGCGACGGGGCGTCCACCAACAGTTCCAGCACCGACCCGGTCCCCACCCCGAGCCCCACCGACGAGAACCCCACTCCCGAGCCCACCGACGACGCGGAGGACAGCCGGGACGGTGACCGCGACGACGCCCGCGAGGCCCGGGAGCTGCGCAAGGCCAAGGTCAGCGCCGAGCAGGCCGCCAAGGCCGCGCGGTCGGCGGTGAAGGGCGGCGTGGTCGAGAAGGTCGAGCTGGAGGACGAGGGCGACCGGGGTTCGGCCACGCACTGGGAGGTCGACGTCCTCGGTGACGGCGGCCGGTGGTACGAGGTCCGGGTGGACGCCGACGACGTCAAGGCGGTCGAGAAGCGAGCCGAGGGCTCCGACGACCGTGCCGACGACGACAGCGATGACCGTGACGACGATCGCGACGACGACAGCGACGACCGCGATGACAGTGATGACAGCGATGACGACAGCGATGACGACAGCGACGACTGAGCCCGGCAACCGCCGACGGTGAACGTCGGGGACCGTTCAGCGCGCACCCGGCCCGGGGCCCGCCCAACTGGCGGCGGCCCCGGGCCGGTTGGGGTTCACCGACCGGTGAACCCCCTGCTCTCCCGGTCACCGATGGAACCGGCGGCGACCGGTCGCCCGATGGGACAGCGGCACCCCGGCGCCGACCAGACCGGCCGTACCCCGGCGCCAGACAGCCCGGCCGCACTCAGCCGCCGGTGAGACCGACTGCGCTCAGTCGCCGGTGAGACCGGCTGCGCTCAGTCGCCGGTGAGACCGGCTGCGCTCAGTCGCCGGTGAGACCGGCGACGAGTTCATCGGCCGCGGCATAGGGATCGAGCGTGCCCGCGAGGATCCGTTCGGCCAGCGCGCCCAGCCGACGGTCGCCCCTCAGGTCGCCGATACGCTCGCGCAGCGCGGTGACCGCGATGGCCTCGATCTCCCCGGCGGCCCGCCGCGCACGGCGTTCGGCCAGCACTCCGTGCTCGTCCATCCAGGCCCGGTGCTTCTCCAGCGCCTCGACCAGTTCGTCGACCCCCTCGCCACGGGCGGCCACGGTGCGCACGATGGGTGGGCGCCAGTCGCCGGGCTGACGGGCCTCGCCCAGGCCGAGCATGTGGTTCAGCTCCCGGGCGGTGGCGTCCGCGCCCTCACGGTCGGCCTTGTTGACCACGTACACGTCGCCGATCTCCAGGATGCCGGCCTTGGCCGCCTGGATGCCGTCGCCCATACCGGGCGCGAGCAGTACGGCGGCGGTGTCCGCCTGGGCGGCGATCTCCACCTCGGACTGGCCCACCCCCACCGTCTCCACCAGCACCACGTCGAAGCCCGCCGCGTCCAGTACCCGGATCGCCTGGGGCGCCGCCCAGGCGAGTCCGCCCAGGTGGCCCCGGGTGGCCATGGAGCGGATGTAGACGCCGGGGTCGGAGGCGTGCTCGGACATGCGTACCCGGTCGCCCAGCAGGGCGCCCCCGGAGAACGGCGAGGAGGGGTCGACGGCCAGTACGGCGACCCGTTTCCCGGCCTTGCGGTAGGCGGTGACCAGGGCGGAGGTGGAGGTCGACTTGCCGACTCCCGGGGAGCCGGTGAGCCCCACCACGTAGGCGTTCCCGCACAGCGGGGCGAGCGCGGCCATCACCTCGCGCAACTGTGGCGAGGCACCCTCGACCAGGGTGATCAGCCGGGCCACGGCGCGGGGCTTGCCCTCCCTTGCCCGACCGACGAGTTGGGCGACGTCCACCGCCATGGCTGCTGCGCTCCTTCACTGGGCTGCTGCACCGCGCGGCCCACCCGGGCACCGGTCAGCGTCGACCTCGGTCTCGGCGGGGGGCCGGCACCGCCTCGGGTGCCGGCCCGCCCACCGGGACCCTACTCACCCGGTACGCGCACGATCAGGGCGTCCCCCTGTCCACCGCCGCCGCACAGGGCGGCGGCCCCCACGCCGCCGCCCCGACGGCCCAGCTCCAGGGCGAGGTGCAGTACGAGGCGGGCGCCGGACATGCCGATGGGGTGGCCCAGGGCGATGGCGCCGCCGTTGACGTTGACCTTGTCGCTGGTGACGCCGAGGTCCTTCATGGACTGCACGGCCACGGCGGCGAAGGCCTCGTTGATCTCGATCAGGTCCAGGTCCTCGACCGTCAGCCCCTCCTTGCCCAGGGCGTGCTGGATGGCGTGGGAGGGCTGGGACTGGAGCGAGTTGTCGGGGCCGGCCACGTTGCCGTGGGCGCCGATCTCCGCGATCCAGCTCAGCCCCAGTTCCTCGGCCTTGGCCCGACTCATCACGACCACGGCGGCGGCACCGTCGGAGATCTGGGAGGAGGTGCCGGCGGTGATGGTGCCGTCGGAGGCGAAGGCGGGGCGCAGCTTGGCCAGGCCCTCGACGGTGGTGTCGCCGCGGATGCCCTCGTCCTCGCTGAAGACCACCGGGTCGCCCTTGCGCTGGGGGATCTCCACGGGGGCGATCTCCGCCTCGAAGACTCCGTTCTTCTGGGCGGCGGCGGCCCGCTGGTGGGACAGCGCGGCCACCTGGTCCTGGGAGGCACGGTCGATGCCCAGCCGGGTGTTGTGCTTCTCGGTGCTCTCCCCCATGGCGATGTTCTCGAAGGCGTCGGTGAGCCCGTCGTGCGCCATGGCGTCGAGCATCTCGACCGAGCCGTACTTGTAGCCGTGCCGGGTCTTGGGCAGCACGTGGGGGGCGTTGGTCATGGACTCCTGGCCGCCGGCCACCACCACGTCGAACTCGCCGGCCCGCACCAGCTGGTCGGCCAGGGCGATGGCGTCCAGGCCGGAGAGGCAGACCTTGTTGATGGTGAGCGCGGGTACGTCCATGGGGATGCCGGCCTTGACGGCGGCCTGTCGGGCGGGGATCTGGCCGGCTCCCGCCTGGAGCACCTGGCCCATGATCACGTACTCGACCTGGTCGCCGCTGACGCCGGCGCGCTCCAGGGCCGCCTTGATGGCCATGCCCCCCAACTCCGCGCCGGAGAAGGACTTGAGCGATCCGAGGAGTCGGCCCATCGGGGTGCGCGCGCCGGCGAGGATGACCGAACTGGTACGGGGCGTGGCAGACATGGGGGTTCCTCCGGCGGGAAGTTAACGATGGTTATCACCAATGTACTGAGCGGTACGTGTCGGGTCACCCACTGACCGGTGTGACCGTGCGCACGTGGCGTCATCCTCCCTCCGAGGCCCCACACTGTTGTCATGCTGACGCGCATCGACCACATCGGTATCGCCTGTTTCGACCTGGACAAGACCGTGGACTTCTACCGTCGCACCTACGGCTTCGAGGTGTTCCACACCGAGGTCAACGAGGAGCAGGGCGTACGCGAGGCCATGCTGAGGATCAACGGGACCGACGACGGCGGCGCCTCCTACCTCCAGCTACTGGAACCCGTGCGGGAGGACTCCGCCGTCGGCAAATGGTTGGCCAAGAACGGCGAGGGGGTCCACCACATCGCCTTCGGCACCGCCGACGTGGACGGCGAGGCCGCCGCGATCCGCGAAAAGGGGGTGCGCGTGCTGTACGAGGAGCCCCGTCGCGGTTCCATGGACTCCCGGATCACCTTCCTGCACCCCAAGGACTGCCACGGGGTGCTGACCGAACTCGTCACCTCCGCACCGGGATCCGGCTCCTCAGACCACTGACGCCCGCTTCCTGGGGCCGGTAGAGTGGCCGCTTGGCCGGAGCGAGTCCCTTCGGGGCTTCGGGCTGGGGCTCGGTCCACGTTCCGCCGATGATCTGACACCATCTGTTGGAGGGGGTGCAGATCGCCATCACTACGACCAGGGGACGGATGGGACCGCGCAGTGCGGGGCTACGACCGCTACGAGGCTGACGACCACCTCTCGCGTCTCGAAGCCGAGATGGATCGGCTCAAGAAGGACCGGGAGAAGGCCGTCGACCATGCCGACGACCTCGGCTACCAGGTCGAAGTGCTACGTGCCAAGCTGCACGAGGCACGGCGCACCATCGCCAGCCGTCCCGCTGGGTACGACACCCTCTCCCAGCAGGCCGAGCAGTTGCTGCGCAACGCGCAGTTGCAGGCCGACCAGATGCGCGCCGACGCCGAACGCGAACTCGGTGAGGCGCGCGCCCAGACCCAGCGACTGTTCCAGGAGCACGCCGACCAGCAGGCCCGTCTGGAGGGCGAACTCCACGCCGAGGCGGTACGGCGGCGGCAGCGCCTGGACGAGGAGCTGGCCGAACGCCGGGCCACCGTCGAGTCCCACGTCAACGAGAACGTGGCCTGGGCCGAACAACTGCGGTCCCGCGCCGAGGCCCAGGCCCGCCGCCTGGTGGAGGAGACCCGGGCCGAGGCCGAGCAGTCCCTGACCAACGCCCGCGCCGAGGCCCAGCGACTGATCGAGGAGGCCCGGCAGCGGCTGACCAGCGAGGCGGAGCAGACCCACGCCGAGGCCGAGGCCGTGCTGCGCCGGGCCCGCGCGGACGCGGAGCGGCTGCTGAACGCCGCGTCCACCCAGGCCGAGGAGGCCAACCAGCACGCCGAGGCCCTGCGTAGCTCCACCGTCACCGAGTCCGAGTCCAGCCGGCGGGAGGCGGCCGAGCTGGTACGCCGTGCCGAGGAGAAGGCACAGCGGGCGGAGGCCATGCTCCGCGAGGGGCGGGCCGACTCCCAGCGGATGGTCGAGGACGCCAAGGCCGAGGCCGAGCGGCTGGTCTCCGAGGCGGAGTCGCAGAACGAACAGCGGACCCGTACGGCCAAGGCCGAGATCGCCCGGATGGTCGGCGAGGCCACCAAGGAGTCCGAGCAGCTCAAGGCCGACGCGGAACAGGCGGTCCAGGACGCCAAGGCCGAGGCCGAACGCCTGGTCACCGAGGCCCGGGAGGAGGCGCGCTCCACCTCCGCCGAGGAGTCGGCCAACCAGCTGGCCGAGGCCGCGCGCACGGCCGAGGAGGTCGTCAACAAGGCGTCCGAGGAGGCCAAGGCCACCACCAAGGCGGCGGCCGAGGAGGCCGAACGCCTGCGGGCCGAGGCGGAGGCGGAGGCCGACCGGCTGCGGGCCGAGGCGCACGACACCGCCGAGCAGCTCAGGGGCGCGGCCAAGGACGACACCAAGGAGTACCGCGCCAAGACGGTCGAGTTGCAGGAGGAGGCCCGCCGGCTGCGCGGCGAGGCCGAGCAGCTGCGGTCCGAGGCCGTCGAAGAGGGCGAGAAGATCCGGGGCGAGGCTCGTCGCGAGGCCGTCCAGCAGATCGAGGAGGCGGCGTCCCGGGCCGAGGAGCTGCTGGCCAAGGCGAAGAAGGACGCCGAGGAAACCCGTACGACGGCCACCAGCGAGAGCGAGCGGATCCGCACCGAGGCCATCGAGCGGGCCACCACCCTGCGCCGGCAGGCCGAGGAGGCCCTGGAGCGGGCCCGGCAGCAGGCCGAGGAACTACGGACGACGGCCGAGGAACAGGCCGCCACCACCCGCGAGGAGGCCGAGGAGAGCGGCCGGCGTATCCGCGAGGAGGCCGAGCAGACCGCGAAGGACCTCGCCGACGAGGCCGTCGCGGAACTGGAGCGGCAGCGGACCGAGGTGTCGGAGAAGCTGGCCGAGGCCGAGCGGGAGCTGACCGAGGCCCGTACGGAGGCCGAGCGGCTCCGCGAGGAGGCCCGGACCGAGGCGGAACGACTGCGCCTGGAGTCGGCCGAGCGACTGCGCACCCTCCAGGAGAAGGCGGAGGAGGAGGCCACCCGGCTGCGCACCGAGGCGGCGACGGACGCCGCCTCGACCCGCGCCGAGGCGGAGGAACTGGCGATACGCCTGCGGGGCGACGCCGCCACCGAGGCCGAGCGGCTGCGTACCGAGGCGCAGGAGAGCGCCGACGAGTTGCGGGCCAAGGCCGAGGCAGCGGCCGAACGCAGTGCCACCGAGGCGGCGGAGGCCCTGTCGGCGGCCCAGGAGGAGTCCGCGCGGCGCCGGCGCGAGGCGGACGAGTTGCTGGCCCAGGCTCGCGAGGAGGCGCACCGGGAGCGCAGCGAGGCACGGGAGCAGAGCGAGGAGCTGCTGGCCTCGGCGCGCAAGCGCGTGGAGGACGCCCGGACCGAGGCGGGCGGACTGGTCGAGGAGGCCGAGCGCAAGGCCGCCGAGCTGGTGGCCGCCGCCGAGGAGAAGGCCCAGCAGGTGCGGGACTCGGTGGTGGGGCTCCAGGAGCGCGCCGAGGAGGAGATCAGCGGGCTGCGTTCGGCGGCCGAGCACGCCGCCGCGGCGATGCGCCGCGAGGCCCAGGAGGAGATGGACACCGCCAAGTCCCTGGCGGAGCGCACCGTTTCGGAGGCGATCGCGGAGGCGGAGCGTACGCGTTCGGCCGCTGACGCGGAGGCGGAGCGGGTGCGCGCGGAGTCGGACCGTATCCGGGACGAGGCCCGCCAGGACGCGGCGACCAAGCGGTCGGAGGCGGCCGAGCAGGCGGACCAGCTGGTCTCGGAGGCCCAGGAGGAGTCCCGGCGTACGGCCGCCGCCGCCGAGAAGCAGGCGGACGGTCTGGTGGGCTCGGCCCGGATGGAGGCCGAGCGGCTGGAGGCCCAGGCGCGGGCGAAGATCCGCGACGAGGTGGAGCAGGCCCGTCGCAAGGCCAACTCCATGCTGGAGGAGGCCCGTTCGGACGCGGCGGCCACCCGGGAACGCGCCGAGCAGGTGCGGGACCGGATGACGGCCGAGGTCGAGGAGATGCACGAGCGGGCGCGGCGGGAGTCGTCCGAGGCGATGAAGGCCGCCGGGGAACGCTGCGACAAGCTGGTGGAGGCGGCCAACGAGCAGTTGGCGGAGGCCGAGAGGGCCTCCACCAAGTTGCGGGCCGACGCGCAGGCCGAGGCGGACCAGGTGCGGCTGAAGGCCGTGAAGAGGGCCGAGGGTCTGCTGAAGGAGGCCCAGGAACGCAAGGCGCGACTTCTGCGGGAGGCCGAGCAGGAGCGCGAGAAGGCCACCGAGGAAGCGGCTCGTCTGGTCGCGGACGGGCAACGCGAGCTTGAGGTACTGGAGCGACGTCAGGAGGACATCAACGCAGAGATCACCCGTGTCCAGGATGTTCTGGAAGCACTGGGATCCTTGGAATCACCGAGTTCGACCGGGAAGGACGATGGAGCCAACGGGGGCGTCAAAGCCGGTGCGAGCACGGGGACTTCGGGTGCGAAGGGCAAGCGAGCTGAGCACTAGCCACTCGAACGAGCGCACATTCTCCAGATCAAAACGAGAATCGCATGTAGGCACGCCGTAGCGCCCTCTAGGATTCCCTCATCACTCCCCCGTCTGACCACCCCGTCTGAATAGACAGGAACCCCATGAGCGACACTTCCTCCCCCTACGGCTTCGAGCAGGTACGCCGCGGCGGCTACGACCGTCAGCAGGTTGACGACCGCATCGCCAAGTTGGTCGCGGACCGGGACAGCGCCCTGGCCCGCATCACCTCCCTGGAAAAGCGCATCGAGGAACTCCACCTCGAAACGCAGAACGCTCAGGCCCAGATCAACGACGCGGAGCCGTCGTACGCGGGATTGGGCGCCCGGGTCGAGAAGATCCTCCGCCTCGCCGAGGAAGAGGCCAAGGATCTGCGTGAGGAGGCCCGCAAGGCCGCCGAGCAGCACCGCGAGCTGGCGGAGGGCGCCGCCCAGCAGGTGCGCAACGAGGCCGAGACCTACGCCGCCGACCGCAAGGCGAAGGCCGAGGAAGAGGGCGCGCAGATCGTCGACAAGGCCAAGGAAGACGCGGCGGCGCTGCGTTCCGAGGCCCAGAAGGACGCGCAGTCCAAGCGCGAGGAGGCGGACACCCTCTTCGAGGACACCCGCGCCAAGGCCGCCCAGGCCGCCGCCGACTTCGAGACCAACCTGGCCAAGCGTCGCGAGCAGTCCGAGCGTGACCTCGCCTCGCGCCAGGCCAAGGCCGAGAAGCGGCTGGCGGAGATCGAGCACCGTGCCGAGCAGCTGCGCCTGGAGGCGGAGAAGCTGCGCACCGACGCGGAGCGTCGGGCCCGGCAGACGGTGGAGACCGCCCAGCGTCAGGCCGAGGACATCGTGGCGGACGCCAACGCCAAGGCCGACCGGGTGCGCAGCGAGTCCGAGCGCGAGCTGGCCGCCCTCACCAACCGTCGGGACAGCATCAACGCGCAGCTGACCAACGTGCGCGAGATGCTGGCGACCCTCACCGGTGCCGCCGTGGCCGCTTCCGGCGGCCAGCAGGGGGACGAGGAGGAGAAGCCGGGCGTGCCCGCCCAGCAGTCCCGCTGACCCTCGGTTCACTCCGCGTTTCCGCGCCCCACGTACCCGGCTGGCTCGTGGGGCGCGGCGCTGTGTGGGGCCCTTGTCCGGCCGGTGGGCCCTTGTCGGGCCGGTGCCAAGTGGTGGTGACCGGGCCCCGGGCCGTACCGGCCCGTTCGGCGGCGGGGTGGGGCCGGCCGCGGGCTCCGGTCGCGGCCACGCCCCGGCGCGCTTAGCGTCGACGCATGATCGAGCTTGACCGGCTGACCAAGCGCTACGGCGAGAAGACAGCGGTGGACCAGCTGTCGTTCCAGGTGAGAGCGGGCGTGGTGACGGGCTTCCTGGGGCCCAACGGGGCGGGGAAGTCCACCACCATGCGCATGATGCTGGGTCTGGACCGTCCCACCGGTGGTGACGTACGGATCGACGGCAGGCACTACGCCCAGTTGCGCAGTCCCCTGCACGAGATCGGCGCGGTGCTGGAGGCGCGGTCGGTGCATCCGGGCCGCAAGGCGTACCAGCACCTGCTGTGCATGGCCCAGTCCAACGGCATCCCGCGTCGGCGGGTGGACGAGGTGCTGGACCAGGTGGGGCTGGGTTCGGTGGCCCACAAACGGCCCAAGGGCTTCTCGTTGGGAATGGGTCAGCGGCTGGGCATCGCCGGGGCGCTGCTGGGCGACCCCCGCATCCTGATGTTCGACGAGCCGGTCAACGGGCTGGACCCCGAGGGCATCCAGTGGATCCGCAACCTGATGCGCCAACTGGCCCAGGAGGGGCGGACGGTGTTCGTCTCCAGCCACCTGATGAGCGAGATGGCGCTGACCGCCGAGCACCTGGTGGTGATCGGGCAGGGCCGGCTGCTGGCGGACACCTCGATGGCCCGGTTCATCGAGGAGAACTCCCGCAGCTTCGTACGGCTGCGTTCGCCGGAGGTGGAACGGCTGCGGGAGGTGCTGGACTCGGCCGGGTACCGCCCGCGCGCGGCGAAGGACGGGGCGCTGGAGGTGGAGGACGCACCGTCCGACCGGCTGGGCGAGCTGGCCGCCTCACACGGGCTGGTGCTCCACGAGCTGAGTCCCCAACAGGCGTCCCTGGAGGAGGCGTTCATGCGGTTGACGGCGAGTTCGGTGGACTACCACGGGCACACCCGGCCGACCTCCCCGGACGGTGGTCCGGGTGCGCCCGCGCCGCAGTGGGGCGCCGGCTGGTCCGGTGGCCGTACGGGCGCCGAGAGCGAGGGGGCCTGACCATGTCGACCGCCTCCCGGGTGCTCAACTCCGAGTGGACGAAGATCACTTCGGTGCGCTCCACGCTGTGGACCCTGGTGACCGCGCTGGTGGTCACGGTGGGACTGTCCGCGTTGATCTGCGGGTTCACCAACGCCCAGTGGGACCAGTTGTCCGCCCAGGAGCGGGCGACCTTCGACCCGACGTACATCAGCTTCTCCGGGATGGGCCTGGGGCAGCTGGCGATGATCGCCTTCGGGGTGCTGGTGGTCTCGGGCGAGTACAGCACGGGCATGATCCGTTCCTCGCTGGCCGCGGTGCCCCAACGCGGGGTGCTGATGGTGTGCAAGGTGACCGTGGCGGTGCTGCTGGTCCTAGTGGTGTCGATGGTCATCAGCCTGTCGAGCTTCCTGGTGGGGCAGGCGCTGCTGGGCGAGCACCGGGCGCAGTTGGGGGACCCCGGCGTGCTGCGGGCGGTGGTCGGCGGCGGGCTCTACATGACGCTGATGGCGCTGTTCTCGATGGGGCTGACCTTCGTGCTGCGTTCCCCGCTGCTGGCCTTCGCGATCCTGATGCCGTTCTTCTTCCTGGTGTCCAACATCCTGGGCGGGGTGGAGGCGACCAAGAAGGTGGCCCAGTACCTGCCGGACCAGGCCGGCTCCCGGGTGATGGAGGTGGTGGCGACCACCGGTGACCGCCCGTACGGCCCCTGGGGCGGCATCGCGATCATGCTGCTGTGGGTGGCCGCCGCCCTGGTGGCGGGCTACGGGGTACTGCGTACCCGGGACGCCTGAGGTCCGGCAGCTCCACCGTGTCCGTCCGGTGCACGAGACGGCACGTCTCGCGATACGGAGCACTGGCTAGGCTCCACCCGGAGGTCCCGGACCGAGCGAGGGGGCGACCGTGCCGCAGGAGACACCGCAGGGCGAAGCCGTGTACACCCACGGGCACCACGAGTCGGTGCTGCGCTCGCACCGCTGGCGCACCGCCCGGAACTCGGCCGGGTACCTGTTGGCACACCTCCGCCCCGACAGCCGGGTGCTGGACCTGGGCTGCGGTCCGGGCACCATCACCGCCGACCTGGCGCGGCTGGTGCCCCGGGGCGGGGTGGTGGCCGTGGACAGCTCGCCCGAGGTGGTGGAGCAGGCGCGGCGACTGTGCGCCCAACAGGGCCTGGACAACGTGGAGTTCACGGTCGGCGACGCCACCGCCCTGAACGCCCCCGACGACTCCTTCGACGTCACCCACGCCCACCAGGTGCTCCAGCACCTGCGCGAACCGGTACGGGCGCTGCGCGAGATGGGCCGGGTGACCCGGCCCGGCGGACTGGTGGCCGCCCGGGACTCCGACTACTCGGCCATGGCCTGGTTCCCCCTGGTGCCGGGCCTGGAGGACTGGCGGCAGCTGTACCTGAGGGTGGCCCGGGGCAACGGCGGTGAACCCGACGCCGGGCGCCGGCTGCTGTCGTGGGCCCGACAGGCCGGGCTGACCACGGTCACCGCCGGTTCCAGCACCTGGTGCTTCGCCACCCCCGCCGAACGGGAGTGGTGGAGCGACCTGTGGGCGGAACGTACGACCTCCTCCGCCCTGGCTCGTACGGCGCTGGAGCGGGGGTACGCGGACGAGGGCGAACTCGCCGCGCTGGCCCGGGCCTGGCGCGAGTGGGGCGTCCGGCCCGACGGCTGGTTCAGCGTGCCCCACGGCGAGATCCTCGCCCGGATGTGAAGGTTCGAAGGACGGCCACGAGACCGTGACCGCCTTGTTTCCCCACGGGCCACGACGGGTGCGACACCTGCCGGTACCCTCCTAGGACCAAATCCGGGGGGCGACGAAAGCTCAGGGACTCCCTGCGTCCGTCCCGACCTACGCACACTTGGGCGGAGCATGATCGAGGCAAGGGGTCTGACCAAGCACTACGGTGCCAAGGTCGCCGTGTACAACCTGTCCTTCCAGGTGCGACCCGGCATGGTCACCGGCTTCCTGGGACCCAACGGCTCCGGCAAGTCGACCACCATGCGCATGATCCTCGGGCTGGACACTCCGTCCGCCGGGTCGGTCACCATCGGCGGCCACGCCTACCGCCAACTCCCCAACGCGCCACGGCAGGTAGGCGCGTTGCTGGACGCCAAGGCGGTGCACGGTGGCCGCAGCGCCCGCAACCACCTGCTGTGCCTGGCCCAGTTGTCCGGCATCCCCTCCCGCCGGGTGGACGAGGTGCTGGACGTGGTGGGCCTGCGGGACGTGGCCGGAAAGCGCTCCACAGGTTTCTCCCTGGGTATGGGCCAGCGTCTGGGCATCGCCGCCGCCCTGCTGGGCGACCCACAGGTGCTGCTGTTCGACGAGCCGGTCAACGGACTGGACCCCGAGGGCATCCTGTGGATCCGCAACCTGATGAAGAGGCTCGCCTCGGAGGGCCGGACGGTCTTCGTCTCCAGCCACCTGATGAGCGAGATGGCGCAGACCGCCGAGCACCTGATCGTCATCGGACGCGGACAGTTGATGGCCGACACCTCGGTCCGCGAGTTCATCCACCAGAACTCCGTGGGCTTCGCCCGCGTCCGCACCCCCCAGGGCGAGTCCGAGCAGTCCGAGCGGCTGGTGCGCACCCTCCGGGAGAACGGCGCCCAGGTGCAGCCGGAGGAGGACGGTGCCCTGCGGGTGACGGGCCTGGAGCTGCCCCGCATCAGCGACCTGGCCCACCAGCAGGACGTACGGCTGTGGGAGCTGTCGCCGCACCAGGCCTCCCTGGAGCAGGCGTACATGCAGCTCACCCAGGGCGCGGTGGACTACCGCTCCACCGAGGACCAGCGGGCCGGACTCCAGATGGCCCACCCGATGATGGCCGGCCCGGGGATGCCCGGGATGCCTCCGGGCGCCGGGATGCCGGGCGTCTCCCAGCCGATGCCCGGCGCCCCCGCCGGCTACCAGGCCGGCCCACCCCCGGGAGCGCCGCCGCAGGGACCGCCCCCCGGTTGGCAGCCACCACCACCGCCACAAGCGCCCGCGGCCCCGGACTTCGAGAAGCGTGACAGCGAGGACGCCCGATGAGTAACCCGTACCAGCAGCCAGGCCAGAACCACGGCCACCCCCAGGGCGCTCCCCCACCGCAGCAGCCGACCATGGCCGCCGCCGGCGCGCAGCCCCCGGCGGGATACGGGGCGCCCCCGCAGAACGGCCCGGGCTACGGCTACCCCGCGAGCCCCCCGGGACTGCCGCCCCAGCCCGGCCCCGGCGACTCCCCGGTGGACCCGGCACAGCTGTCCGGCTACACCTCGCCCATCCCCATCGCCCCCACCGGCCTGGGCCACGCGCTGGCCTCGGAGTGGACCAAGATCCGCTCAGTGCGCTCCACCATGTGGAGCCTGGGCACCATGATCGTGCTGGTCGTGGGCATCGGCCTGCTGATGACCCCGGTGCTCGACGACGTCAGCTCGTACCAGAACGAGCCCGCCCTCGGGCTGGGCTTCACCGGGACGCTCCTGGGGATGTTCTGCGTGATCACCCTGGGCGTGCTGGTGATCTCCTCCGAGTACGGCACCGGCATGATCCGTACGACCTTCACCGCCTGTCCCTCCCGGGCGCGGGTGCTGACCGCCAAGGCGCTGGTCTTCTTCGGGGTGGTCTTCGTGATCGCCACCTGCTGCTCGGCCTTCGTCGCGCTGATCCACTCCAGCGTCGCGGACGGCAAGCCCGGCCTGGTGGAGGCCGACGGGGCGACCTGGCTGCGGGCCACCGCGGGCGCCGGCCTCTACGTCGCCCTGGTCGGCCTGCTGGCACTGGCGGTCGGCGCCATGCTGCGCCACTCCGCCGGGGCGATCACCACCATGATGGGCCTGGTGCTGCTCCCGCTGCTGATCGCGATCTTCCTGGCCAGCGAGTCCCTGCGGGACATCCGCAAGTACATGATCGACTACTCGCTGCCCAGCGGACTGTCGGCGATGTTCGAGGTGCAGTTCCAGGAGTCCTCGCCGGACGGCTGGACCCCCCTGTGGATCCTGCTGGCGGTGACCGTCGCCGCCCTGGCCGGCGCCTACGCCCTGGTGACGACCCGGGACGTGTAGGGCTCAGTACCGAGGAGCCTGACGGGACCGCTGGAGCCGTGCGCCCCGGCGGTCCCTGGCGTTCCAGCAGGCGCGGTGCCAGTGCCTGCGGTCGTCCACGCCGGACCCCAACTCCCGGGGCCAGACGACCACATGGGCCACCCGGGGCGGGATCGGCTGGTCGCAGCCGGGGCAGCGGTACTCCTTGCGGGCGGCCTGGCCACTGATCTGCCGTACCGCCCACTCCTCGCCGCGCCACTCCTCCGTACGCTCCAGACCGAAGCGCTCGACCGGCTGCTCCCGGTCACGGTCCGGGGCGGAGCCACGACGGCCGGCCCGGGACCGGTTGCGGCGCGGGGACATGAGCACCTCGCATACGGTTCGGCGGCCGAACCCCGCACGGGTCGACCAGTCGGACGGGCCCGAGGCCCGGCCCCAGACTACGGAAGTCCTCCCGTCTCCGGCCGCCTGCCACGGACGGATTCCCTCGCGGCGACGACGGTCCGATCAATCTACCGAAGACCCGTTGCCCGGCCCGGCCGCCGACCGTTACCCCTGTGTGCGACGTCAACGAGGAGCCCTCCGGGCGGAGTTGAGGAGTACGCGGTGAGAGTCGGAGCGTTTGTGCTGGCGGCCCAGTTCCCCGACCAGAGCGAGGGCGAGGCCCTCCGGCGGGCGGTCAGAGCGGCGGAGCACTCCGAGCGCGCGGGACTGGACTCCGTGTGGCTGGCCGAGCACCACTTCGTGCCCTACGGGGTGTGCCCCTCGGCGGTCACCCTGGCCGCCCTCCTCCTGGGCCGGACCCGACGTATCCGGGTGGGTACGGCCGTGAGCGTGCTGCCCACCACCCATCCGGTGACCCTCGGCGAACAGGCCGCGCTGCTGCACCTGGTGTCCGAGGGCAGGTTCACCCTCGGCGTCGGACGCGGCGGCCCCTGGGTCGACCTGGAGGTGTTCGGCGCCGGCGTGGACGCCTTCGAGCGGGGCTTCCCCGAGTCCCTGGAACTGCTGATGCGCTGGCTCGGCGAACCCCGGGTGGGCGCGGACGGCGACCGGTACCGCTTCCGGCCGGTGCCGGTGGTGCCCCGGCCCACCGAGTGCCCCGAGGCGCCCGACGGCCCGGAGGTGGTGGTGGCCTGCACCTCGCCCACCACGGTGCGCCTGGCCGCCGAGCGGGGGCTGCCCATGCTGCTGGGGATGCACATCGGGGACGAGGAGAAGGCGGAGATGGTCCGGCTGTGGCGCCGGCACGCGTCCGGCGACGCCAGGGAACGGGTCCGCCACGTGGCCGCCGGGGTGGCCCAGGTCGACGACAACCGTACGGACGCCGTGGCGACCCTGACCAAGTCGATGCCCGGCTGGCTGCGCCAGGGGCTGGCCGCCCACACCACGGTGGACGGCCGGCCCCGCGCCCCGCGCGACCCGGAGGAGTACACCCGGCTGCTGTGCCAGCTGCACCCGGTGGGGTCCGCGAGGTTGTGCGCCGACCGGCTGGCGGCCACCCGGGAGCGCACCGGCATCGAGCGGTACGCCCTCCTGGTGGAGGGGTCGGGCGACCCGGAGACGACCGAGGACAACATCAGCCGCCTGGCCGGGGAGGTGCTGCCGCTGGTGGGCTGAGCCCACCCCGGCACGCCCCACCTCTCCCGGGGCCGGTCAGCAGTCCCGCAGCTCCGGCGACTGGTTCAGTAACTGCCCTCGTACGGAGGTGAACCTGGTCAGCCGGTCCTCGGAGCCCTGGAGGGGGAAGACCGCGACCCGGTGGCAGTTCTGGAAGGCCAGGCGTACCCCGAAGTGGCGTTCCAGGGCACCGCGTATCGCGTCACTGGCGAGGGCGCGCAGCAGTTGCCCCCGGGCCTTCTCGTCCGGCGGTGGCGTCTGGTTGTCCGCGAACTCCCCGCCGTCCACTTTGAGTTGGGCCACCAGGGAACTGACCATGTCCCAGGCGTAGGGCAGGGAGTCACGGACGCAGGCGACGAAGGCCGCCTCGTCCACCTCGCCTCGCTCAGCCTGTTCCAGTAGGGCAGGTGGCACGTCGAGCGACATGGGTTACTCCTCTCGCGGCCCCGACAGCCGGGGCCTCACGGATGGGACCGAGCCGCACGGTGACTCTGTGAACTCATCCGACGACGGCTCGTGGTCTAACCGTAAGGGTGAAGCGCGGACGACACCATGCGAATGGGCATACAACCGGCCAATGTCCGAGGGGCAGTTCCGGGACGAATCGCGTGAGGGGGCCCCGGTCCAGTAGCGTGACCGACCATGCGTCTAGTGATCGCGCGATGCTCCGTCGACTACGCGGGCAGGCTCACCGCCCATCTGCCCACCGCGCCCCGTCTGATCCTGGTGAAGGCCGACGGATCGGTGTCCATCCACGCGGACGACCGCGCCTACAAGCCCCTCAACTGGATGTCCCCGCCCTGCACCCTCAAGGAGGGTGAACCCGGCGCGGCCGACGGCGAGGTCGTGTGGACGGTGGTGAACAAGGCGGGCGAGAAACTGGTGATCACGATGGAGGAGGTCCTGCACGACTCCTCCCACGAACTGGGCGTCGACCCCGGTCTGATCAAGGACGGGGTGGAGGCGCACCTCCAGGAACTCCTGGCCGACCGGATGGAGACCCTCGGCGAGGGCTGGACGCTGATCCGTCGCGAATACCCCACCGCCATCGGCCCGGTGGACATCCTCGGCCGGGACTCGGACGGCACCACGATCGCCATCGAGATCAAGCGCCGTGGCGAGATCGACGGCGTGGAGCAGCTCACCCGCTACCTGGAACTCCTCAACCGCGACCCCCACCTGGCCCCGGTCAAGGGAGTGTTCGCCGCCCAGGAGATCAAGCCGCAGGCCCGGGTGCTGGCCACCGACCGGGACATCGACTGCGTCACCCTCGACTACGACGCGCTCCGCGGCATCGACGACGACAAGCTGCGCCTGTTCTGACACCGGCGGTTCGGGTCACCGCGCACGCGGAGGCCCAACCGCCCCTATTGGCCGGCGAGTTGGCGCCCCGGTCGGCATCCGATACGCCCACGCGGGGCGGCGCTCCCGTCGACGGTCCGAGCCATCGCGCGTCCGCTGACGGGCGCCCGAGCGGCCGGTGGCGCCGCGTACGGACGCCTCGGGCGCCGGTGAGCGCGGAACCCGTGGACGGCGCGCCCCGGCCCTGACGTACGGCCAACCCGCCCCCGGACGGGGGGGGAGTCGGCCCGCGTCAGCCCTGCTGCCCGCTGCCGGAGGGCCGGGGTGAGGTGCTGTCGCCGGGCGGTAGCGAGGAGGACTCGGTACCGCCGGGGTCCTCCGAGGTCGGCGGGTCCGTCGGCTCCTCCGAAGTGGGCGGATCCGTGGGCTTGTCGGAGGTCGGGGGATTCGTCGGCTTGTCGGAGGAGGGCGGCGGCTTGCTCGACGAGGGGGGCTTGCTGGAACCGGGCGGCTTCGAGCCGGGCGGCCGGGTCGGGCGGCTGGGCCTGTTGTCCTCCGGCGCCGAGGTGGACGGTGAGGCGCTGTCCGAGGGGCTCTTGGAGGGCTTCTTGGAGGCCGGCGCGCTGTCCTCCAACGGAGGATCGACGGGCAGGTCCTCCTCTTCCTGCGCGGGCTCGTCGGACTCCTCGCTGGTGACCCGCTCCGGGCCCCGGTCCTCGTCCCCGCCGGCCAGGGTGTTCATGGTGAACACGGTGCCCAGGGCCAGGGCCAGCAGGGCGCCGGCACCGGCGGCGGCCACGTTCCTACGGCGTGAACTGGCGCCGGCCGGCCGCCCCTTGCGGGCCGCGCTGGGGCTGTGCCCGCGCCGTTCGGAGGTCTGGCCCAGCACCGTGGTGTGGCCGCCGGAGTCGCTCGCCAGGGGTGCCGTCACCGGGGGGTCGGTCGACGGGGCGCCGCCGGGGGACGCCGCTGCCGGACCGCTCGCGGCGGGCCCGAGGAGCCCCGGGGGCTTGCCGTCTCGCGGGGGCACCGTGGCCGAGGGGCCGGTGGAGGTGACCTGGGGGGTGCCGGAGGTGTCGGGGGTCGCCGGGACCCCCTGGAGGTCGTCGACCAGGGCCAGGGCGCGGCGCCCGGAGATGGCGCCGTTGCGGTCCGACAGCACCCCGCGCAGGTTGATGGAGGCTTCCAGTTCGGCCCGGGCGCGGGCCAGGCCGCCGTCGCACAGGGCCAGTACGCCGCGCTCGTGGTGGAAGTACGCCTCGGAGCCCACCTGTCCACAGGCGCGGGCCGCCTCCTGGCCGGCCCGCAACAGCCGTTCCCAGTCGCCCCACACGGCACCCGTGGCCAGGGCGGGCGCGGCCGTACGGGCCAGTCGGGCGCCGGCCATCGGCTGGCCGGCGCGCACCGAGCCGTTCACCGCGCCGATCAACGCCTCCGCCTCGGGCAGGACCCGCTCGGGGGGTACGGAGGTGATCCACCAGTCGTAGTGGGCGGCGGCGGTGGCCGCCTCCTCGCGCGGCGCGAACCCGGCCTGGGTGAGCTGTTCGCCCACCCCGGTCGCCAGTCGGTAGTAGCCGCCGCTGCGGGTGACCAGCCCGTAGTGGACCAGCTCGTCCAGGGCGGAACCGGCCTGCGGGTCACCCACCAGGGCGGGGAGTTGGGAGGGGTCGGGCAGCACGCCGTCCAGGGCGAGGGCGTACAGCAGGGCCCACTGCGCGTGGGCGCTGAGGCCGGCGGCGACGGCCGCCGCGTACCCGCCCTCCACCGTGGGGGTCTCGCCACTGCCCTGCCACCGGATCAGCAGTCCGCCGGCCTGACGCAGCGCCACCGGTGAGCCCTCGCGGTGGCGCCACTGTTCGCGGGCCCACCGTTCCTCGGCCGGGTCCAGGTCACGGCCGAGGATCTGGGCCAGCAGGGACAGGGCGCCGTTCTGGGAGAGCCCGGTCAGTTCCAGGTCCCGTATGTGGGAGGGGAGTCGGGCTTCGTCCAGGGCGCTGCCCGGCTCGGGGGTGAAGAGGTAGGCGCACTCGGGCGTGGCCTCGAACAGCCGCTCCAGCTCCGACGGTTCCAGCGCCAGGTCGTCCAGCACCACGACCGCGCCGATCTCGGCCAGCCCCCGGGACAGCCGGGCCGGGCCGGGGCGGACGCCGGCGCTCTGGTAGACGCTGGCGAACAGGTGGTGCCGCAGGTCGTCCAGGGTGCGGTGGCGTGCCCCGAGGTGGATCACCCCGTCCGGGGCGAGACCGGCGACGTCGCGGGTCACCGCGTCCAACAGGGCGGTACGGCCGGCCCCCGGGGCTCCCCGCAGACGTATGGAGCAGCCGCTGCCCAGGAGTTCGCGCGCCTGGCGTCGGGGTTCCTCACGTTCCAGCAGGACCGGGGGCTCGGCGGGCAGGAGGCGTCGGCCGGGGCCCAACCGGGCGGGGGCGGGCGGCAGTTCGGCGGGCGGGCAGGGTTCGATCTCGCTGCCGTCGATGGGGTTGAGGGTGACCCGGTACTCCCCCGCGATGACTCTCGACGGGGCGGCGGGCGCTTCCGCCGCGTCCGGGACCCGGGTCCCGTCGCCGTCGTTGCCGTACTCCTGCATGGCCGTTGCCCCCCAGAGGCGGTGTGCGCCTCAGGCTCTACACTCCCCGAACGTTCGGATGCCAGGGGCCAGTATTACGGAATGTACGGGGACGCTGTCATCCCGCCTGGTTACGGCTTGGTGAGGATTCGCGCGGGCAGGGTCCCGCCGCCCTCGATGGTGAGGATCCGGTGGAGTCGGGTGGCCACCAACACCCGCCACATCTGGGGCGGTACGTCCCTCAGCACCAGGCGCCGGCCCTGTCGGCCGGCCCTCCGGTGGGCCCCCATGATGACGCCCAGACCGGTCGCGTCCCAGGAGTCCAGGGCGGCCAGGTCCAGCACCAGGTCACCGGAACCGGAATCCACGGCGGTGTGCAGGGCGGCACGGGCGTCCGCCGCGCTGCGGACGTCGAGTCGGCCCCCGACGACCAACTGGGTGTGGTCGCCCCTGATGTGCATCATTCACTCCCCGAGGTGGGTGGTCGTCCGGCGGACCGTGCGGTCCGCGCCTGTGCTCCACGACCGGCCGCGTCGTTGACAGCCGGTCGTCGCCGGAAGGGGGCCGTCCACGGCCCCACCCCTGTCGGGTGGGGCCGCCGCAGCGGCCTCCCCCGTACCCCCGTTGTGGACCCCCGAGGGCGCCGGCGTCGAACCGGCGCGCCGCGCGGGGCCGTTCCGCTTCCGCGTCAGTAGCTGTAGTAGCCCCTGCCGCTCTTGCGGCCGATGTCACCGGCGTCCACCATCCGCCGCATGGACTCCGGCGGGGCGAACTTCTCGTCCTGCGACTCGGTGTAGATGTTCTCGCTGGCGTGCAGCAGGATGTCCACGCCGGTCAGGTCCGCCGTCGCCAGCGGTCCCATGGCGTGGCCGAAGCCCAGCTTGCAGGCGGTGTCGATGTCCTCGGGCGTGGCCACCCCGGACTCGGCCAGCTTGGCGGCCTCGACCACCAGGGCGGCGATCAGCCGGGTGGTGACGAAGCCGGCCACGTCGCGGTTGACGGTGACGCAGGTCTTGCCCACGCCCTCGGCGAACTCCCGTGCGGTGGCCAGGGTCTCGTCGCTGGTCCGGTGTCCCCGTACCAGTTCGCACAGCGCCATCATCGGCACCGGCGAGAAGAAGTGGGTGCCCACGACCCGCTCGGGACGCTGGGTGGCGGCGGCGATCTTGGTGATCGGGATGGCCGAGGTGTTCGAGGCCAGGATGGCGTCGGCCTTCACCAGCTTGTCCAGCTCGGTGAAGATCTCCCGCTTGATGTCGATGCGCTCGAACACCGCCTCGACCACCACGTCGGCGTCGGCCGCCGCGTCGAGGTCGACGGTGGTGGTGATCCGGCCGAGAGCGGCCTCCGCGTCCTCGGCTGCCAGCTTGCCCTTGCTGACGAACTTGTCGTAGCTCGCCTTGATGCCGTCGACGCCGCGAGTGAGCGCGGACTCGGTCACATCCCGCAGCACCACGTCCCAACCCGCCTGGGCGGAGACCTGCGCGATGCCGGACCCCATGAGTCCGGCTCCGATGACGGCGACCTTCTTCGCCACGACACCCACCTGTTCCTCGTTCGTCTGGAACCCGGCCACCGTGCTCCACCGGGGCCCGGGGAGGCTCTCTCACACGCTTTACCGCGACGCCTGTTGGCCGGACCCTAGCGTCTCGTAAGGGCAGTTGGGCGACGAAGAGACACGCGTCACGGTCTCACATGGCGGACATCACAGTGCCGCCGCCCGATCCGCACCCCTTGGTCCGGTTGCCCACGCTGGGCCCGCTTGACCGCTATTCGGCCTTCCTGGTCGCGTAGTTGAGCAGCTCGTCGGACACCAGCCGCTCGAAGAGGTCCAGGGTGCGCAGCGCGTAGGTGGGCACCCAGTCCACCTGCCTGCCGCCGACGGCCCCCACCATGACCTGACGGAACAACATGTTGCTGACCTGGACCAGCTGATGGGCCACCAGGTCGGGCATGGGGTCGTCGGGCTCCGCCCCGACTTCCTCGCGCAGGGTGTCGGCCAGCCGGGCGAAGGCCCGCTGCTGCATCACGAAGACCCGGGCCATCAGTGAGGGCGTCTCGCGTACGCAGCGCATGAACGGCTGGTAGCCGGCCCGCAGGGCGGGGTGGTCGCGGTCGGAGTACTCCGCGCGGTAGTGGTCGAGCAGGGCCCGCGCGGCCGAGACGCCCGGCGCCCGTTCGCGCACCACCCGGGAGGGGCGGTCGATCATCTCCTCGGCACGGTCGAAGAAGAGGTCCTCCTTGGAAGGGAAGTAGTTGTAGACCGTGTTGACGGAGACGTCGGCCTCCTCGGCGATCTCCGCGATGGTGACCCGGTCGAAGCCGCGCTCCACGAACATCGCGGTGGCGATGTCGGAGATACGGTGCCGGGTCTCCCGCTTCTTGCGCTCCCTGCGCCCCTCGCCCGGCTCCACCTTGTGACCCATGGGGACATCCTAGAGCCTTTGCCATCTCTTAAAAATTGGGGACGTTGCAATTTTTAAGTCCGCCTGTTTTTCTGTACGCATGACGGATGTGATCCGCGTCAGCGGACTCGGCAAGACCTTCAAGACCAAGCGGGGACCGGTCGAGGCGGTGCGCGGCATCGACCTGACCGTCGAGGAGGGGGAGATCCTCGGGTTCCTCGGACCCAACGGAGCCGGCAAGACCACCACCCTCCGTATGCTCACCACCCTGATCCCACCCACCAGCGGCACCGCCACCGTGGCCGGCTGTGACCTGGCCACCGACCCCCGGGGCGTACGCAAGCGCATCGGGTACGTCGCCCAGTCCAGCGGCGTCAACCCCAACGTCACCGTCCGGGAGGAGCTGACCACCCAGGGCCGGCTGTACCGGCTGCCCAAGCGCCAGGCCGCCGTCCGCACCGAGGAGTTGGCCGAGCGGCTGGAGCTGACCGAACTGCTGGACCGCGACTGCAAGGCACTGTCGGGGGGCCAGCGGCGGCGGCTGGACATCGCCATGGCGCTCACCCACCAACCCACGGTGCTGTTCCTGGACGAACCCACCACCGGCCTCGACCCGGCCAGCCGGGCCGACCTGTGGGACCTGGTACGGACCCTGCGCGCCGACTGGGGGATGACGGTCTTCCTCACCACCCACTACCTCGACGAGGCCGACACCCTCGCCGACCGACTGGTCATCGTCGACCAGGGACGGATCACCGCCGAGGGGCTGGCCAGCGACCTCAAGCGCCGTTACGGCGGTGGGCCGGACGCCAGCCTCCAGGACACCTTCATCGCCATCACCGGCCGGGGCGCGGCCCCGGAGAAGTCCCGGGACGAGGCCCCGCTGGCCATCTGAGGTCCCGGCTCGGGGCCCGTCCCCGGAACGCCGAAGAACCCTCCCGCCCCCACTGCCGGGGCCGTGCGCACCCGCCCGGCCCCGGCACGCCCCCGCGCGCACCACCCGTACACGGAAGAGAAGTTCATGACCCCGCTGAAAGAGATCGCCACCGACACCCAGGTGATCCTGGTCGGACAGATCAAGCAGACCCTCCGCTCCAAGATCGCCATCGTGTTCGGGCTGCTGCAACCCGTGCTGTTCCTGGTCTTCTTCGGCCCGCTGCTCCAGGACATCCCCCTGGGCGGCCGGGGCGACTCCTGGCAGACCCTGGTGCCGGGCCTGCTGATCCAACTCGGGCTGTTCAGCTCGGCGTTCGCCGGGTTCGGCATCATCATGGAGAAGCAGCTGGGCATCGTGGAGCGGCTGCGGGTCACCCCGGTCAGCCGACTGGCCATGCTGTTGGGCCGGGTACTGCGCGACGTTCTCCAACTGCTCGTACAGTCCCTGCTGTTGCTGCTGGTCGGGGTGGTGATGGGGCTGCGCGCACCGGTGGTGGGGGTGGCCATCAGCCTGGTGTTCGTGGCGATGCTGGGCGTCTCGCTGGCCTCCCTGTCGTACGCCCTGGGGATGCGGGCGGACACCCCCCAGCAGTTCGCCCCGGTGGTGAACTCGATCAACCTGCCGGCGATGCTGCTGTCCGGGGTGCTGCTGCCGATGGCGCTCGCCCCCGGTTGGCTGGACCTGATCTCCCACTTCGTGCCGTTCCGGTACCTGGTGGACGGCATCCGGGCCGCCTTCGTGGGGGACTACGGCGACGGCAAGGTCGCCCTCGCCGCCGTGGTGGCCCTGGCCCTGTGCGCGGTCTCCACGGTGTTGGGCACCCACCTCTTCCGCAGGGCGGGGGCCTGACCGGGCGGCTACCCTTCTGCGCATGGTCAACCTCACACGCATCTACACCCGTACCGGGGACCAGGGCACCACCGCCCTGGGCGACATGAGCCGGGTCGCCAAGACCGACGCGCGGATCTCCGCCTACGCCGACGTCAACGAGGCCAACGCCGCACTGGGAGTGGCCCTTGCCCTGGGCCAACTCCCCGAGGAGGTCGGCACGGTGCTGACCCGGGTGCAGAACGACCTGTTCGACGTGGGCGCCGACCTGAGCACCCCGGTGGTCGCGAACCCGGAGTTCCCCCCGCTGCGGGTGGAGCAGGAGTACGTCGACCGACTGGAGGCCGACTGCGACCGCTTCAACGCCGAGCTGGACAAGCTCCGCAGCTTCATCCTGCCCGGCGGCACCCCGGCCGCCGCGCTGCTGCACCAGGCGTGCACCGTGGTACGGCGGGCCGAGCGGTCCACCTGGGCGGCGCTGGAGGAGTTCGGGCCCCATATGAACCCCCTCACCGCCACCTACCTCAACCGACTCTCCGACCTGCTGTTCATCCTGGCCCGTACCGCCAACAAGGAGATCGGCGACGTGCTGTGGGTCCCCGGCGGCGAGCGCTGAACAGGCAATCGCGGACACGTCCCCGGAGGCCACGGGCATCAACACGGTGAGTTACGGTCAATCGCGGGCATCTGGTTTGGACCAAGGGGAATCGAGTAGGTGCCGGAGGCAATATCGCCTCATCAGCCAAGGATGTGACTCTCCTTGTCCCCCCACGGCATCACAGCACTCAGCACAAGATCGAGAACACTCACCGTCACCACGGCCCTGTTGCTCACCGCCGCCGCGGCGGCGGCGCTCCCCGCGACACAGGCGAACGCCGCACAACGGGACGACAGCCGGCAGCACTGCGTGGTCTCCACCTCCGGGGGCGCGCCGCAGTGCTACGCCTCCTTCACCGAGGCCGTCGAGCGGGCCACCGGCGGACGCGTCACCGACGCCCCCGCCGACGCCCGGGAGGCTGTCCGGGACGACGACTTCCGTACGCGGACCCGGCAGTTGGCCGGGTCACGCGCCGCCCAGGAGGACGGCGAGGTCATCCAGGGGACCTTCTTCGAGGACTCCGGGTACGGCGGCGCGGACCTGACCATCTACGGCGAGGGCCTCTGCGACGGCGACAAGGACTCCCGGGACTGGCGGCTGGACCAGCTGCCCGAGGGATGGGACGACCGGATCACCTCGCTCCAGCCCTGGTCCAACTGCGAGGTGTGGCTGCACTCCGAGCCGGAACTGAACGGCGACAAGGACGGCCCCTTCAAGAGTCAGACCCCGGACATCGGGTCGATCATGAACGATCGCACCCGGTCCATCGGGTTCAACTGACCTCTCTCACCCCCCACATCGGAGACCAGCATGTCCAAGTTCCACCGCCGGAGCACGCGCCTCGGCCTGCTCGCCGCCACCTTCGGCACCAGCGTCGCCCTGGCCCTCGCCCCCACCGCCGCCTTCGCCGACGACGAGCAGCCCACCCTGCGGGAACTCCTCGACAAGTGTGACGACGGCACCGACAAGTGCGAGTTCCACCCCGACGGCCCGCCCGAGGAGTTCATGGGCGACGCCCACCAGGTCGGCGACGAGGCCTTCAACTGCACCGCCGACCCCCAGCGTTCCACCGTCGGCTGGTCGGACACCACCGAGGAGTCCAACAGCGTGGGCGTCTCGCTCAGCGCCGAGTACGGCTTCGCCGAGGTGTTCAAGGTGAGCATCGAGGTCAGCTACAACCACACCTGGTCGAGTTCGCACACCGAGAGCGAGCAGACCAACGTGGACGTCCGGCCCGGCGAGGTGGGCTGGGTGACCCGTGAGGCCAAGATGCAGAAGGTGTCGGGGCGTTACGAGATGCACTTCCCCGACAAGTTCCACGGCCACTACATCTGGTACGTGCCCTTCGAGGCCACCGGCCCGGTGCCGGACGGCACCAGCACCAAGACCCAGCACACCCGGGAGATGAGCGAGGAGGAGAAGGCGCAGCACTGCGGCTGACGTTCACCTCCCCCACCGACGGCGTCGGGCCCCTCACGGGGTCGGGCGCCGTCCGGCACCCCCGCGCCCGTTCACCCCGGGCACCTCACCGCGTCGTACCCCGGCTCGTCGGCCGAGAGGGCTCCGCACCGTGGGCGTCCCGCCCCGCGCCGCGCGGCTTCTTGGGCCAGATCGTGTAGCTCGCGGCCCACAGCACGCAGATCCCCATCAGCCAGCCCATCTTCGCCTGCCAGTCGGTCAGCGAAGCGGTCTGCTCCCCGTCCCCCACGTACCAGATCGCGCACTGCAACAGGACGACGGCGATCAGCCCCGCCCCCACCGCGCGGGCGGCCATCCGCCACTCGTGCGCGGCCCGGGCGCGACCGTACTTCGGCGGCTTCACCGGGGGCGGGCCGCCGGCGAAGCGGTACGCGAAGTGGCCGTCGGCCCACCGGACCATGTAGTGGCCGTGGGTGACCGTGAAGCCGATGTAGACGGCCGCCAGTCCGTGCTTCCAGTCCGGCTCCGCCCCGTTGCGCAGGTCGACGGCCGTGACGGCCAGCAACAGCACCTCCAGCAGCGGTTCGCACAGCAGCACCGCCGCCCCCAGCCGAGGCAGCCGCGCCAGGTAGCGCAGGACCAGCCCGAGCCCCAACAGGACCCAGAAGGCGACCTCGCAGACGACGATCAACGTCACGACCATGACCACTCCTCGTACCCGACTCTCCCCACCCCCACAGGCTCTCCCGGTGCGGGGCACGGCGTCGTCGTCGCCGAAGGTGATCCGGCACTGCATCCTTCGATGGAGGCCGCCCCAGTCCCCTGGGTGCGAATCCGGGGAGTGCCGGGTCAGGCACGGGCTCGGGGACGGGGCGTCCCCGGGAGGGGACACCGGCTCCGGGCGCTCAGCCCAGGAAGCCCAGCGCCAGCAGGGTCACCCCGGCCAGTACGGCCGCCCCGGAGGCGAACCCGAAGGCCAGCACCTTGCGGTTCTCGTCCCGGACCACCTCGTCCCGCGACTTGGCCGAGATGATGAACACGCCCTCCTCCCGGGGCGGGCCGAACTCCAGCCGGCCGTCGACGTCCGAGACCTCACCCTGGAGGAAGACGCGGCGCCCGGCCGGCAACGTCCACTCCTGCTGCTGGAAGCCGATGGTGCCCGAACCACCGGTGTCGATCCGCAGGGGGCCGATGGACAGGGAACCGGCACCGGAGCCACGGTGCCGGTCGAAGCGGTCCAGGGTCTTGTCCACCCCGGTCAACCGGTGCTCCCCGGGGCGCACCACCAGCTTGCCGGTCTCGTCCTCCACGAAGAACGCGGTGGCCGAGGAGTGTTCGGACACCACCTCGTGACGCGTACGGTGCTTCCGGTTGCCGTCGCTGTCGCGGTAGGCCTCCTCGTAGCGCCGGGTGACCCGGTGGTGGTGCCACACGCACTTCTTCTTGCCCAGCTCCGAGGTGAGGGGCCCGTTCTTGTGCGGTCGGGCCGCGCCGACGATCTCGCAGTGGTAGCGGAAGTGCCCCTCCCCCGCCGCCTCGGCGGCGGCCTGGCGCAGGGCACGCAGCTCCTTCACGGTGGTCCGCTCGGTGCTCTCGATGCGGTTGAGCCGCCGGTTGAACAGTCGAGCCAGCCAGCCACACCCCACGGCCAGCAGCAGAACGATGACCCCCGCGACGATCATGGTGCCTCTCCCTCGTTGTGGAACCCCCCGCCGGCCCGTCCCCCGGGGCCGGCTCCCTCGGTCCGGGCGCGCGACTCTACCGTCACTCCCCGCCCCAACAGGCAGCCGTTCCGTAACAGTTCCCGGGCCGGCCCACCCGACGCCGCTGCGACTTTCGGAGGACCCCGCGCCCCGGACGACCCGACCCGGTGGTGAGGCGGGGCGCCACGGACATGGTGAATCCTGGGACGGTGAACAAGCCCGCGCGCCCGCACCCGCACGACCTGCTGACCGCCCTCGGCGGGCTGCTGGTCGGGCTGTTGTCGATGCGCTTCGGGCTGTACTCCACCGGCGAGCCGCCCGAGGGCGACCGCCAGTGGCTGACCCTCGCGCTGCTGGTGTCCATGGCCGGCTGCGAGGTCGTCCGGCGTACCCTGCCGCGTGCCGGCCTGCTGGTGGGCACCGTCGTGCTGCTCGCCGACATGGTCAACGGCCCCCTGCTGGTGACCATGCTGATGTACACCGACGTGATCTACGCCGCCGTGCTGTACGGCCCCCGGCGGCTGACCCGCACCGTGCCGGTCACCGCCACGATCGGCTCCGTGGTGGTGACCGTCGGGTTCGGGCTGCGGTACCACAACGCGCTGGTGATCCTGGTCGGGCTGGTGGCCGTGATGCTGTCCGTGGTCCCGGCCCTGACCGGGGCGATCGTACGGAACCACCAGGACCGGGCGGAGGCCGAACGGCTCCGGGCCGAGCAGACCGCGCTGCTGGCCGAGATGGACCGGCGGCAGGCCGTGGTCACCGAACGCGCCCGGATGGCGAGGGAGTTGCACGACCTGGTCGCCAACCACCTCTCCGCCATCGCCCTCCACTCCACGGCCGCCCTCTCCCTCAAGGACGACAACCCCGACGCCGCGACCGACGCGCTGGGCGTCATCCGGGAGAACAGCGTGCGGGGGCTGGCCGAGATGCGGCGGCTGATCGGCATCCTCCGGGACGCCTCCGACCCCGAGGCCGAACCCGACGCCGCCCCCACCCTGGACGGGCTGCCCGCCCTGCTACGGCACGCGCGGGAGCACGCCGAGGCCGGCCGCCTCGCCTTCGAGCTGCGCGACGGGCGGAACGGGGAGTCGCTGCCGACACCGGTGGAACTCGCCGCCTACCGCATCATCCAGGAGTCCCTGACCAACGCCCTCAAGCACGCCTCCCCCGGCACCGTCACCCTCGCCCTGACCCCGGAGGACGACGCGCTACGGGTCCGGGTGACCAGCCCCCACGGTGACCGCGCGGAACCCCGGGCCCCCGGCTCCGGCAGCGGACTGGTGGGGATGCGCGAGCGCGCCGAACTCCTCGGGGGAGACTTCGCCTACGGCCCCCGCACCACCGAGGACGGCCAGCCGGTCTGGGACGTACACGCCACCCTGCCCCTGGGAGAGAGGACCAGCACGTGAGCATCCGGGTACTCGTCGCCGAGGACCAGTCGGCGGTACGCGCCGGTCTGGTCCTCATCCTGGGGAGCGCCCCCGACATCGAGGTCGTCGCCGAGGCCGCCGACGGGGAGGAGGCGGTGCGCCTGGCCCGCGAACTGCGGCCCGACGTGGTGCTGATGGACGTACAGATGCCCAGGCTGGACGGGGTACGGGCCACCCGACAGGTCACCGGGGAGCAGCTCGCCGACGTACTGGTGCTGACCACCTTCGACCTGGACGAGTACGTGTTCGGCGCACTACGGGCCGGGGCCAGCGGGTTCCTGCTCAAGGACAGCGAGGCCCGGGACGTGATCGAGGCGGTACGCACCGTCGCCCGGGGGGACGGCATGATCGCCCCGGCGGTTACCCGGCGACTGATCAGGGAGTTCTCCCGGGGGCGGCCCAGCCCCGACCACACCCCCACGCCGACCGGTCTGGCCGACCTCACCCCTCGGGAGCGGGACGTACTGGTACGGCTGGGCGGTGGGCTGTCGAACGCCGAGATTGCCGAGCGGCTGGGCATGGCCGAGACCACCGTGAAGACGCACGTCAGCCGGTTGCTGGCCAAGCTGGAGCTGCGCAGCCGTACCCAGGCCGCCGTACTGGCGCAGGAGTTGGGGCTGGTGGAACGCTGAGCCACCCGGGGCTTCCAAGCCCCCTGCCACACGGACCGGTCAGGGGCGGCCACGAGGGGCACACACCCGCTTCCGAGGGGGCGAGCGGCTGAAGAACCGGTTCCTCTCAGGCCACGTTGACCCGCTGGCCGGGCGGAGCGGCCTCCAACCAGGCCAGGAACCCGGTGAGCGCGTCCTCACTCATCGCCAGCTCCACCCTGGTGCCGCCCAGGGAACAGGCGAGGATCACCGCGTCGGACAGCAGCGCCAGCTCCTCCTCGCCGCGCGGCTCCCGGCGCCGCAGCACCTCGATGCCCCCGCGCTCCAGTACCCGTCGGGGTCGGGGGGCGTAGGAGAAGACCCGGAACCACTCGACCTGGTCGCCGGTGTACCGCGAGACCCCGTACACCCAGCCCTTGCCGCCGGGGTCGCCGTCCTCCTCGGGAACGTCCCAGCGCAGGCTGCAGTCGAAGGTGCCACCGGAACGTTGGATCAGGCGCCGTCGGAGCCCGAAGGCGAACAAGCCCACCAGCAGCACCAGTAGGGCCGCGCCACAGAGCAGCAGTGCGAGGACCATCGATATCGACCTCCTCGCTGTCTCGTTGGCCGCGAACCCGGTTCGCGGCGTCTGCCTCTGTTATCGCCTCAGCCGCGGGTCGCACCGGAAAGGCTCCGGTGCGACCCGCGGCTGAGGGTTGCCCTCTTCGGTGACCGCGTCAGGAGACGCCGGTCACCGCGCGCAGGCGTACGTCCGCACGCCGCTCGGCCGCGGCGTCCGCGTCCGACTTGGCCTGCTCCAACGCACGCTCGGCACGCTTGACGTCGATCTCGTCGGAAAGCTCCGCGACCTCCGCGAGCAACGACAGCTTGTCCTCCGAGAGGGAGATGAAGCCGCCGTGCACCGCGGCGACAACGGTACCCTCACCGCTCTCGCCCGTCGTACGGATGGTCACGGGACCGGACTCCAGCACGCCGAGCAGCGGCTGATGGCCGGGCATAACACCGATATCACCCGACGAGGTGCGCGCGACGACCAGGCTGGCCTTGCCCGACCAGACACTGCGGTCGGCGGCGACCAACTCGACGTGCAGCTCAGCCACTGTGGCTCCTCAGACTGGGGTTTTTCACAGAATAGGGGGTGCGGGCCGGGCGGTGGGCCAACTCCGGGGAGATGCCCCACCGCCGCCCCGCTGGGGCGCGGACGTCAGGAGACGCCCAGCTCCTTGGCCTTGGCCTTCAGGTCGTCCAGACCACCGCACATGAAGAACGCCTGCTCCGGGAAGTGGTCGAAGTCACCGTCGGCGATGGCGTTGAACGCGGCGATCGACTCGTCCAGGGGCACGTCCGATCCGTCCAGGCCGGTGAACTGCTTTGCCGCGTGGGTGTTCTGCGACAGGAAGCGCTCGATACGGCGAGCACGCTGAACGGTGAGCTTGTCCTCCTCGCTCAGCTCGTCGATGCCGAGGATGGAGATGATGTCCTGGAGGTCCTTGTACTTCTGCAGGATCCCCTTGACCCGGGACGCACAGTCGTAGTGGTCCTGGGAGATGTAGCGGGGGTCCAGGATCCGGGAGGTGGAGTCCAGGGGGTCCACCGCCGGGTAGATGCCCTTCTCCGAGATCGGACGGGAGAGCACCGTGGTGGCGTCCAGGTGGGCGAAGGTGGTCGCCGGAGCCGGGTCGGTGAGGTCGTCCGCGGGCACGTAGATCGCCTGCATCGAGGTGATGGAGTGACCACGGGTCGAGGTGATGCGCTCCTGGAGCACACCCATCTCGTCCGCCAGGTTCGGCTGGTAACCCACCGCGGAGGGCATACGGCCCAGCAGGGTGGAGACCTCGGAACCGGCCTGGGTGAAGCGGAAGATGTTGTCGATGAAGAACAGCACGTCCTGCTTCTGCACATCGCGGAAGTACTCCGCCATGGTCAGACCGGCCAGGGCGACCCGCAGACGGGTCCCCGGCGGCTCGTCCATCTGACCGAAGACCAGGGCGGTCTGCGGCAGCACGCCGGACTCGGCCATCTCCTCGATGAGGTCGTTGCCCTCACGGGTGCGCTCACCGACACCGGCGAACACGGAGACACCCTCGTGCAGCTTCGCCACACGCATGATCATTTCCTGGATCAGCACGGTCTTGCCGACACCGGCACCACCGAACAGACCGATCTTTCCACCCTTGACGTACGGGGTGAGCAGGTCGACGACCTTCAGACCGGTCTCGAACATCTCGGTCTTGGACTCGAGCTGGTCGAAGGCCGGGGCCTTGCGGTGGATGGCCCACCGCTCGGTCACCTCGGACTCGGCCTCGGGCTCGTTGAGGATCTGCCCCAGGGTGTTGAACACCCGGCCCTTGGTGACGTCGCCGACCGGGACGGTGATGCCGTCTCCGGTGTCGGTCACCGGGGCCTGGCGGACCAGACCGTCCGAGGGCTCCATGGAGATGGCCCGGACGACGCCCTCACCGAGGTGCTGGGCGACCTCAAGGGTCAGGGTCTTGGTCTTGCCCTCCTCGGAGGGGTCCACGACCTCGACCTTCAGCGCGTTGTAGATCTCCGGCATGGCGTCGACGGGGAACTCCACGTCGACGACCGGGCCGATGACCCGCGCGACGCGGCCAGTGGCCCCGCCGGTCACGGGGGCCGTCGTAGCAGTGGTTGTCATGATTAGCGGTCACTCCCCGCAGAAGCGTCAGCCAGCGCGCTCGCGCCACCGACGATCTCACTGATTTCCTGGGTGATGTCGGCCTGGCGGGCCGCGTTGGCAAGCCGCGTCAGCGACTTGATGAGTTCCTCGGCGTTGTCGGTGGCCGACTTCATCGCGCGCCGCGTGGCGGCGTGCTTGGAAGCGGCGGCCTGGAGCAACGCGTTGTAGATCCGGCTCTCGACGTACCGCGGGAGCAGCTCGTCGAGCACCTCCTCGGCCGAGGGCTCGAAGTCGTACAGCGGAAGCAGCTCGGTGCCCTTCACCAGGACCTCGGCCGACTCCTCCGCGCTCTTCTCGAAGGTGAGCGGCAGCATCCGGTTCGCCACCGGGGTCTGCGTCATCATCGAGACGAACTCGGTGTAGACGATGTGGAGTTCGTCCACCCCGCCCTGGGCGGCCGACTCGGTCTTGATCGCCTCGATCAAGGGCTCGGCCACCCGCTTGGCGTCCGCGTAGGTGGGGTTGTCCGTGAACCCGTTCCAGGACTGCTGGATGGCCCGGTCACGGAACCGGTAGTAGGAGACACCCTTGTTGCCGACGATGTAGTTGACGACTTCCTTGCCCTCGCCGATCAACCGGTTGGTCAGCTGGTCCGCCGCCTTGATGGCGTTGGAGTTGTAACCACCGGCCAGGCCGCGGTCACTGGTGACCAACAGCACGGCGGCCCGGGCGGGACGCTCCACCTCGGTCGTCAGCCAGTGCTCGACGTTGGAACCACGCGCGACGGCGGTGACCGCGCGGGTCAGCTCCTTCGAGTACGGCTCGGAGGCCCTCACCCTGCGCTGCGCCTTGACGATGCGCGAGGCGGCGATCATCTCCATCGCCCTGGTGATCTTCTTGGTCGCGGTGACGGACTTGATCCGTCGCTTGTAGACCCTCAGCTGGGCGCCCATGGATCAGTCCTCGCCCAGGAGCTTGCCGTCCGAGGTCTCGAACTGCTTCTTGAACGAGTCCACGGCCTCACCGAGGGCCTGGAGGGTGTCGTCGGACATCTTGGCGCCCTCGACGATCCCGGTCATCAGCCCCTGGTGCTCGCGGTGCATGTAGTCCAGCAGCTCGGTCTCGAAGCGGCGGATGTCGCTGACCGGTACGTCGTCCATCTTGCCCTTGGTGCCGGACCAGACGGACACCACCTGGTCCTCGGTGGCGAAGGGGGCGTACTGCGGCTGCTTCAGCAGCTCCACCATGCGCTGACCGCGCTCCAGGGCCGCCTTGGAGGCGTCGTCCAGGTCGGAACCGAAGGCGGCGAAGGCCTCCAGCTCGCGGTACTGGGCGAGGTCCACACGGAGCGAACCGGTGATCTGGCGGATCGCCTTGTGCTGCGCGGAACCACCGACTCGGGAGACGGAGATACCGACGTTCAGCGCGGGCCGCTGACCGGCGTTGAACAGGTCCGACTCCAGGAAGCACTGGCCGTCGGTGATGGAGATGACGTTGGTCGGAATGAACGCCGACACGTCGTTGGCCTTGGTCTCCACGATCGGCAGCCCGGTCATCGAGCCCTTGCCCATGTCGTCGGAGAGCTTGGCGCAACGCTCCAGCAGCCGGGAGTGCAGGTAGAACACGTCGCCGGGGTAGGCCTCACGGCCCGGGGGACGACGCAGCAGCAGGGAGACCGCGCGGTAGGCGTCGGCCTGCTTCGACAGGTCGTCGAAGACGATCAGCACGTGCTTGCCCTGGTACATCCAGTGCTGGCCGATGGCCGAACCGGTGTACGGGGCCAGGTACTTGAAGCCCGCCGGGTCGGACGCCGGGGCCGCCACGATGGTGGTGTACTCCAGCGCGCCGGCCTCCTCCAGGGCACCGCGCACCGAGGCGATGGTGGAGCCCTTCTGGCCGATCGCGACGTAGATGCAGCGGACCTGCTTGTCCGGGTCGCCGGACTCCCAGTTCTTCTTCTGGTTGATGATGGTGTCGACAGCCAGGGCGGTCTTACCGGTCTGGCGGTCACCAATGATCAGCTGCCGCTGGCCACGACCGATGGGGGTCATGGTGTCGACGGCCTTGTAGCCCGTCTCCATCGGCTCGTGCACCGACTTGCGCTGCATGACCGTGGGCGCCTGCAACTCCAGGGCGCGACGCCCCTCGGCCTCGATCTCGCCCAGGCCGTCCACCGGAGCACCCAGCGGGTCGACAACGCGGCCGAGGTAGCCCTCGCCCACGGGGACGGAGAGCACCTCCCCGGTGCGCTGCACCGGCTGGCCCTCCTCGATGCCACTGAACTCGCCGAGGATGACCGCACCGATCTCGCGCTCTTCGAGGTTGAGGGCGAGGCCGAGAGTGCCGTCCTCGAACTTCAGCAGTTCGTTAGCCATGGCCGAGGGAAGACCCTCGACCTTCGCGATGCCGTCGCCGGCAACGCTGACCGTACCGACCTCCTCGCGCGAGGCCGCGTCCGGCTCGTACGACTGGACAAAGTTCTCCAGCGCGTCCCGGATCTCCTCCGGCCGGATCGTGAGCTCCGCCATCTGGGTTCCCTGCTCTCCTTGTTGGGCCCGAAGTAATTCTGGGGGTCTGGGGCTGTCACCCACAGCAGCTGTCGCTGCGGGCCCCCAGAGGACTCAGTCGGCCCAACTGGGCCGCTAGCAATGCTTGTTGACTTTGGGGTGCTGCCGGTCGCCGCCGTAGGCCGCGCTCAGCCCGCCATCCGACGGTTCGCCTCTTCGAGACGATCCGCGATGGAACCGTTGATGACCTCGTCACCGATCCGCACGGTGATCCCGCCGAGGACCGTGGGGTCCACGTCGAGGTTGAGGTGCACCTGCCGCCCGTACAGCCGGGCCAGCACCGAACCGAGCCGGTCCTTCTGCTGGTCCGAGAGCGGCACCGCCGAGGTGACGGTGGCGACCGACCGGTCACGTCGCTCGGCGGCGAGCTTGGAGAGGTCCTCCAGCCCGCCCTCCAGGCTACGACCTCGCGGCTGGGTGACCAGACGGGTCACCAGACGCTCGGTGGCCGGCTTCGCCCTGCCGCCCAGCAGCCGGCTGAGCAGCTCCACCTTGGCGGAGCCACTGGCCGTACGGCTGGTGAGCGCGGAACGCAGATCGGTGGAGGAGGCCACGGTCCGGTTGAACCGGAACAGCTCGTCCTCCACGTCGTCCAGCGCCCCGGCCCGCTCCGCGGCGATGAGGTCGGCGTAGTCCGCCAACTCCTCGATCGCGTCGACGAGGTCACGAGGGCTGGACCACCGGGAGCGGACCATGCCGGAGACCAGGTCGGCGGCCTCGCCGCCCACCTGTCCGCCCAGCAGCCGGCCCACCAGCTCGGCCTTGCGCTCACCCGGCTGCGCCGGGTCGGTGAGGACCCGACGCAGAGACACCTCGCGGTCGAGCAGCGCGGTGACGGCGGCCAGGTCGTCGGCGAGCTTCGTGGCGTCGACCGAGGTGCTCTCGGTCAGCGCGTTGACCTGCTCACGTGCGGTGGCCAGTGCCTCGCGGCTCGCTCCGTTCATCGGGCGGCCCCAGTGGAGTCCGCCTGCGCCTCAAGGTCGCCCAGGAAGCGGTCGATGGTACGGCTCTGGCGGGCGTGGTCCTCCAGGGACTCCCCCACCAGCTTTCCGGCCAGGTCGGTGGCGAGCTTGCCGACGTCCTGGCGCAGGGTCTGGGCCGCCTGGGCGCGGTCGGCCTCGATCTGGGCGTGGCCGGCGGCGATGATGTCCTCGCGCTGCCGCTGACCCTCCGCGCGCATCTCAGCGATGATCGCGGCGCCCTGCTCGCGGGCCTCCTCGCGCAGACGCGCGGCCTCGTGACGGGCTTCGGCGAGCTGGTCCTTGTACTGCTTGAGGACCTCCGCCGCCTCTTCCTTGGCTTCGTTGGCCTGCTCAATGCCGCCCTCGATCTCCTCCCGGCGCTGCTCCAGAACCTTGTTGATGTTCGGGAGCAGCTTCTTCCAGAGGATGAAGAAGACGATGGCGAAAGCGATCAGGCCGATGACGAGCTCTGGGATCTCGGGGAACAGAGGATTCTGCTCCTCCGCCGCCTGCTGTACCAGGGCGTTCACATCAGTGCCTTTCGTCGACGGTGTGGTCGGCTCGCCGAGATCAGGAGCTGGGGTAGACGAACGGCATAACCAGACCGATCAGGGCAAGCGCCTCACAGAAGGCGAAGCCGAGGATCTGGTTCTGACGGATCAGGCCAGCCGCCTCGGGCTGACGGGCCAGGGCCTGAGTACCGTTACCGAAGACGATGCCGACGCCAACGCCGGGGCCGATCGCCGCGAGGCCGTAACCGATCGAACCGAGGTTGCCCTTGATCTCGACGCCGGCGGCGAGGGTCTGGAGAGCAGCAGACATGCTCGTTCTTCCTTTTCTTTCTGGACCGGTGGGGGTTGGCCACCGGAAGCGGGATGGGTAGTGCGGAACGGATCAGTGGTGCTCGGCGAGCGCGCCCTGAATGTAGCTGCAGGTCAGAAGCACGAAGACGTACGCCTGGATCGCCTGGATGAACAGCTCGAAGGCGGTCATCACAAGAGTCATCAGGAACGAGACGCTGGCGTAGGCGATGCCGATGCCGTTGAGCAGGTACCAGGTGGCGATGGTGAACAGCAGCAGCAGGGTGTGCCCGGCGAACATGTTGGCGAAGAGTCGCACCGCGTGGGTGAAGGGCCGCACCAACAGGTTGGAGAAGAGTTCGATCACCATGGCCAGCGGCAGAACCGGGCCGAGCGACTTGTCATACCCGGTGAAGTTCTTGAAGGCGCCCACAAAACCGTGCCGCTTGAAGGTCAGCGAGACCCAGGTCACGTAGACCACCAGGGCCAACGCCGCCGGGAAGGCGATCAGCGAGGTGACTGGGAACTGGGCGAACGGGATCACGGACCAGAGGTTCATGATCCAGACGAAGAAGAACAGGGAGACGACCAGAGGAACGTACTTCTCGCCCTCCTTCTTGCCGAGGGTTTCGTAGACGATCCCTCGGCGGATGAAGTCATAGCCCGCCTCACCGACCATCTGAAGCTTGCCCGGCACCACCTTGGCGTTGTTGAACGCGGCCCAGAAGAACCAGACGATGGCAACCGTGCCGATCACGGCGAGCAGCATCGCCTTGTTGAACTCGATGCCACCAACGGTGAACAGCGGCTTGAAAACGAAGGAGTGGAGCCCCGGAGCCGGGAAGCCGCACCCGTCAAAGATGTGGCAATCGGTCTCGAAGGCGAGCATCTGGTCAGCACTCACCGCGAGCTCCTTCTGCGTGGCGCATGGATACGGCAACCTCGATGTGTCGGCGCGGCGTCATACCGCGAAACGGCACTGGACTGGTGTGACGAATGTGGGGGCGACTTTTCAGCTGGTGGGGCCGCGCGTCCCGTCCCATAGGACACCTCGCGACAGCCACCTGGGCCTGCTGCGCCGCAGTTGGCACCGGACCATAGCAGGGACCGGAGCGCGCCCTGACGCCGACCCCGGCCGTCACGACGTGGACCCGTTACTGGCCGACGTCCGCCCGGGTTCGACATAGAGGATCTTCGCCTTCATATGAGCCCGGGCCTGGGCAGCGATCCACACCAGGGTCCCGCCCAGCAGACTGAAGGCGAAGGCCCTTGTGTTGAACAGGGAGGTGTCCCGGAAGATCGCCAACACCCCTGCCAACAGCAGGATCTGGGCCATGTAGAGCACCAGGCCCATCATCTGGAACAGGTGCGGGAGGTGCTTGGCGGTGTACTGGAGCGCCCAAAGCCCCAGCCCCATGAAGAGGATGACCACCAGGACACCGAAGCCGGCGCCGACCGCGCCCTTGCTTCCAGCCGCCACGGCACTGATCACCGCGGCGAGAACGCCTGCGGAGGCGGTCGGGACGGCACACTGCGCGAGCATGCGGGCGTCGTTCGACTGCATGGGAGTGCTCCGGGATGTTCGGGGGCGGCCGTTCGTCGAGAAACGAGCGTAATCCCCGGTCAACGAAGGGTGTGTCACCCGCCAAAGTGCCGCTGGGACGGGGCTCTTCGACCTGTCGCCGGGTCTCGTGAACGGTATCACAAACTATTTGATGCGTCCTTTACCTACTTCGTGTGCAGCACGTCACACACCTGAGCTACGTGCCGCGTGGCGCGTTGACCAACTGGGGCAAAACCAAACGAAGCTCCGAGACTTGGGACGCCCCTCAGCGGGCCGAGGCCGAGACCGCATTGTGACCTCGGAATCTCCAAGATCCCCGACGACGCCGACCACCTCATCGCCGTAACCCAGCCTCCTTTGCCTACAGGGGAGTTGAGGGCAAGGGCATCCCTCCCGTGATCCTCGCAGCGCCCTACGGCGTTCAGGGCCGTACGTCGGGGAAAGAGCCCCTCCCTACTCTTGTCCCCTGCTGTCGACTAGCCCTTGCTGTCGACCCTGCGGCCTGGGGAGGAGCGCTGCCCCTCCCCCACCGCCGTGGCGCCGTTGAGGCCGGCGGCGGATGCCTCGGAGCGTGCCCGCTCCCCCTCGGCCGTCCCCGAGGGGGGCTCGGCGGCCTCGTCGGTGTTTGCCCCCGTGGTCGAGGCGTCCCGTCGCGGAGCCCGGTACCTCGGGGGGACCAGGAACTCCGCCCAGCCGGGCACCCGGGGGGTGAAGCGGGGCAGCAGCAGGACGACCAGCCCGAGCGCGCAGAGCAGGACGATGCTGAGCACGATCGCCAGGCTGGAGGACCGTACGGAGAAGGCCACGGTGCTGAACGCCATCAGGGCGGACCAGAAGTACATGATCAGCACCGCGCGGCTGTGGGAGTGCCCGATCTCCAGCAGCCGGTGGTGGAGGTGCCCACGGTCGGCGGCGAACGGGGACTGCCCGTTCCAGGTACGGCGGATCACGGAGAGCACCAGGTCGGCCATCGGCACCGCCAGCACCGTCAGCGGCAGCAGCAGCGGTACGTACACCGGCACCATGGTGTGGACGGCCGAACGCAGTGAGCCCTCGTGCTGGGTGATCCGGTCCGGGTCGACCTGCCCGGTGATGGAGACCGCCCCGGCGGCCAGCACCAGACCGATCAGCATGGAGCCGGAGTCGCCCATGAAGATCCGCGCGGGGTGGATGTTGTGCGGCAGGAAGCCCAGGCACATCCCCATGAGCACCGCGGCGAAGAGGGTGGCGGGTGCGGCCTCCTCGACGCCGTAGCCGTACCACATGCGGTAGGCGTACATGAAGAACGCGACCGCCGCGATGCAGACCATGCCGGAGGCCAGACCGTCCAGGCCGTCCACGAAGTTGACCGCGTTGATGGTGATCACGACCAGGGCGACCGTGAGCAGGGTGCTCTGTAGCGGGGTGAGGGACACGTTGCCCACACCGGGGACCGGCAGCCACAGGATCGTGAGGCCCTGGAGCACCATGACACCGGCGGCGATCATCTGGCCGCCCAGTTTGACCAGGGCGTCCACACCCCACTTGTCGTCCAGTACACCCAGCAGCCAGATCAGTCCGGCCCCGGACAGCAGGGCCCTGGGCTCGTTGGAGAGGCTGAACAGCTTGCCGATGTTGGTGAGTTGGGAGGCGACCAGCAGGCCCGCGCAGAGTCCGCCGAACATCGCGATGCCCCCGAGTCGGGGCGTCGGTTCCCGGTGCACGTCCCGGGCGCGGATCTGCGGCATGGCACCCGCGGCGATGGCGAACTTCCGCACCGGACCGGTCAGGAGGTAGGTCACCGCCACCGTGACACACAAGGTCAGCAGGTACTCACGCACTTCGTCCCCAGGGGCTCGCGAACATCACCCACACCCTAGGACACGGGCGACGGCCCTGGCACTCAGCGTACGGGCCCGGCAGGCCCGGGTGCGGTGGCCCGGTCAGTGCAGCGCGGGGACCCCGGTCAGGGCGGTGAGCACCGGGTCCAGGGCGAGGTCGATCTCCTCGCCGACGTTGCGGAAGTAGGTCAACGGGGCGCCGTAGGGGTCGTAGACCTCGTCGGCGTCCGGGCTGGGGGCGAGCAGCCAGCCCCGCAGCGCGGCGGCGGCCTGGACCAGGGCGTGCGCCCGCTCCACCACACCCTGGTCGCTGCCCGGTGGCGGAAGAGTGGCCGGATCTATGGCGCGTACGAGTCGGGTGAACTCCTTGAGGGTGAAGGTCCGCAGCCCGGCGGAGTGCCCCATCGAGATCACCTGGGCCCGGTGGTCGCGGGTCGCGGTGAGCACCAGGTCGGCGCGGATGACGTGCTCGTCCAGCAGTTCGCGGGCGAGGAACCCCTCCGGGTCGGCGCCGCGCTCCCGCAGTACGGCGGCGGCGTGCTCCTCCATCGGCGCGCCCTCGTGGCCCCAGGTACCGGCGCTCTCCACGATCATCCCGGGCGCGGTCAGCCCCGCCGTGTCGGCACGGCCGAGCCGGTGGGCGAGGGCATGACGGGTGAGCCGCTCGGTGATCGGCGAGCGGCAGACGTTGCCGGTGGAGACGTGGAGGATGCGAAAGACCTCGGGCCGCTCCGGCCGAGCGGCCGGTATCCCCCCTGACGTGGGAGGTGGGTTCACCGGGTCCGTCCCCGGGGGTGGGGCCGGGTCACGAGCTCTCCTCCAACTCCGGTACGACCTCGCGCAGTTCCTCGACGCTCAGCGCCCCGGCCCGCAGCAGCCGAGGCACCTCTCCGGTGACGTCCACGATGCTGGAGGCCACCGAGTCGGGGGTGGGCCCGCCGTCCAGGTAGACGGCGACCGACTCGCCGAGCATCTCCTCGGCGGCGTCGCAGTCCTGGGGTGCCGGGTGGCCGGTGAGGTTGGCGGAGGAGACGGCCATCGGGCCGAAGTCGGTGAGGAGTTCGATGGCGACCGGGTGCAGCGGCATCCGTACCGCCACGGTGCCCCGGGTCTCGCCCAGGTCCCAGGTGAGGGACGGCTGGTGCTTGGCGACCAGGGTCAGGGCGCCCGGCCAGAAGGCGTCGACCAGGTCCCAGGCCATCTCGGTGAACCCGGTGACCAGGCCGTGCAGGGTGTTGGGGGAACCGACGAGGACCGGGGAGGGCATCCCCCGGCCGCGCCCCTTGGCCTCCAGCAGGTCGCCGACGGCCTCGGCGTTGAAGGCGTCGGCGCCCACGCCGTAGACGGTGTCGGTGGGCAGCACCACCAGTTCGCCTCGGCGTACGGCGGAGGACGCTTCCTTGAGGCCGGTGGCGCGGTCGGATGCGTCGGTGCAGTCGTATCGGCGTGCCATTACGGCACCTCCCTGCGGGCTGTGGCGAAACGGGGCCTGTTGTTGAGGTCGGGGTGGTCGGCTGCGTCCGCCCAGCCCCGGTCCTCGGTGAAGATCCAGGGCACCTGGCCGCCCTGGGTGTCCGCGTGCTCCACGACCACCAGTCCCCCGGGGCGCAGCAGCCGGTGGGCGGTGCGTTCCAGTCCCCGGATGGTGTCCAGGCCGTCCTCGCCGGAGAACAGCGCCAGCTGGGGGTCGTGGTCGCGGGCTTCGGGTGCCACGTACTCCCACTCGGTGAGCGGGATGTACGGGGGGTTGGAGATCACCAGGTCGACCTGCCCGTCGAGTTGGGGCAGGGCGGTCAGGGCGTCCCCCTGGTGGAGGGTGACCCGGGAGCCCTCCACGTTCTTGCGGGCCCAGCGCAGCGCGCCCTCGTCCAGCTCCACGGCGTGCACCCGGGAGCGGGGCACCTCCTGGGCGAGGGCGAGGGCGATGGCGGCGGACCCGGAGCACAGGTCGACGATCAACGGCTCGGCGACGTCCATCGCACGGACCGCCTCTATGGCCCAGCCGACCACCGACTCGGTCTCCGGCCGGGGTACGAACACCCCTGGCCCGACCTGGAGTTCCAGGTAGCGGAAGAAGGCGCGTCCGGTGATGTGCTGGAGGGGTTCGCGGGCCTCGCGGCGGGCGATCGCCTCCCAGTAGCGGGCGTCGAAGTCCTTGTCGTCCACCACGTGCAGGCCGCCCCGGCTCACGCCGTGGACGAAGGCGGCCAGTTCCTCGGCGTCGAAACGGGGCGAGGGCACGCCGGCGTCGGCCAGCCGCTGGGTCGCCTGGGCGACCTCGGCGAGCAGCAACGAGCGTCGTGCGCGAGGCGCCGGTTCACCCTCGGGTGACTGCCGCATGTTCCCTCTTCCACCCAACTTCTCAGACGTCCGGCTACCTGGCGTCGGCCAGCTTGGCGGCGGAGTCGGCGTCCACACAGGCCTGGATGACCGGGGACAGTTCCCCGTCCAGCACCTGGTCGAGGTTGTACGCCTTGAAACCGACCCGGTGATCCGAGATGCGGTTCTCCGGGAAGTTGTAGGTGCGGACGCGTTCCGAGCGGTCCACCGTACGCACCTGGCTCCGTCGGGCGTCGGACGCCTCGCGTTCCGCCTCCTCCTGCGCGGCGGCCAGCAGCCGGGCCCGCAGGATACGCAACGCCTGCTCCTTGTTCTGCAGTTGGCTCTTCTCGTTCTGGCAGGACACCACGATGCCGGTGGGTTCGTGGGTGATGCGGACGGCCGAGTCGGTGGTGTTGACGGACTGCCCGCCGGGTCCGCTGGAGCGGTAGACGTCGATGCGCAGGTCGTTGGGGTTGACCTCCACGTCCACGTCCTCGGCCTCGGGCAGTACCAGCACCCCGGCGGCCGAGGTGTGGATGCGGCCCTGGGACTCGGTGGCCGGGACCCGCTGGACGCGGTGCACCCCGCCCTCGTACTTCAGCCGGGCCCACACCCCGGCGCCCGGCTCGGGGTTGCCCTTGGCCTTCACCGCGACCCGGACGTCCTTGTAGCCGCCGAGGTCGGAGGCGTTGGCGTCGATGATCTCGGCCTTCCAGCCGGAGCGCTCGGCGTAGCGCAGGTACATCCGCAGCAGGTCCCCCGCGAACAGGGCGGACTCCTCGCCCCCCTCGCCGGCCTTGATCTCCAGGATGACGTCCTTGTCGTCGTTGGGGTCCCGGGGCACCAACAGCAGGCGCAGCTTCTCGGTGAGCGCCTCCCGCTCGTCCTCCAGCCCCTTGACCTCCTCCGCGAACTCGGGGTCGTCGACGGAGAGTTCACGTGCGGTGTCGATGTCCTCGCCGTGCTGGATCCAGGAGCGGTAGGTGGTCACGATCGGGGTCAGTTCCGCGTACCGCTTACTCAGCCTCCGCGCGTTCGCCTGGTCGGCGTGCACCCCGGGGTCGGCCAACCGCCGCTCCAGGTCGGCGTGCTCGCCGATCAGTTCCTCGACCGCCTCGAACATCGTGTGGGTTCCTCATTCCGGGTGTTCCGGGGGTGGCCTGCCGTGACGACTCCGTGTGGGCGCCGGCCCCGCCGCACGACGTCGCGGCCCGACTCCCCCTCGTACGGGAGGAGTCGGTGCCGTCGAAGCCCTACGAGGGTGGCCTCGCCCAAAACAAGCGCCGGTCCAGGCGACCGCACGACTGGGCGGCCGTGGACCGGCGCTCGGAAGCCGCTACTTGGCCGAACCGGCCTTCTTGCCGAAGCGGGCCTCGAAGCGGGCCACGCGTCCGCCGGTGTCGAGGATCTTCTGCTTGCCCGTGTAGAACGGGTGGCAGGCGGAGCAGATGTCCGCGCGGATGGCTCCGCCGGGGACGGTGCTCCGGGTGGTGAAGGAGGCTCCGCAGGTGCAGCTGACCTGGGTCTCCACGTACTCGGGGTGGATGTCGCGCTTCAAGGTCTCTCCTAGTTTTCGGGAGGGCGCCGGGTCGCGAGGCGGGTTCGCGTCGCGTGAACCGGGGCCGACGTACCAGTCTGCCATCACTGGCCGCACCCCCCAAAACCGGGGAAGCGCTCCGGGTATTCCCGCCCGCCGGGACCGCCCGAGGGGGCGGCAGGAGCCCTCGGGGGTCAGCGCAGCACCCCGCCGACCCCGGTCTTCTCGGCCGCCGAACCCTGGGTCGCCGACACCGGAATCGGGCGGTCGGCCTTCAGTGCCCGCCACACCTTCCGCCCCTGCGCCTCCAGGGGTACGACGCGGTTGGGGTCGTCGCGGTCGTAGGCCACCGGCAGGGTCACCATCTGTACGTCGCGGGACTTGATGTCCCGCATGGAGCGGGCCATGCCGATGAGGTCGGGGACGTTGTCCAACCCGGAGTCGGTGGTCAGCGAGGAGGTGGCCCGGTCGGCCAGCCGGTAGAGGCGCTGCGGGTTGCCCCACAGGCCCACGCGGTCCACCCGGTCCATCAGGGACCGTACGAACCGCTGCTGGAGCTTGATCCGGCCCAGGTCGCTGCCGTCCCCCACGCTCTTGCGGGTACGCACCAGGCCGAGGGCCTGTTCCCCGCTCAGCATGTGGGTGCCGGCCTGGAGGTCGAGGTGGCTCTTGGCGTCGTGTATCGGCTCCGAGGTGGTGATCTCCACTCCGCCCAGTTCGTCCACCAGCCGCCGGAAGCCGGTGAAGTCGATCTCCAGGTAGTGGTCCATGCGGATGCCGGTGAGCTTCTCCACCGTCTTCACCGCGCAGGCGGGCCCGCCGAGTTGGTAGGCCTCGTTGAACATGGTGTTCTCACGTTCCGGCTCCAGTGACCCCTCGCCCTGGTCCCCCCGGCAGGCGGGGCGGGTGACCAGGGTGTCGCGCGGGATGGACACCACGCTGGCCCGGTCACGGGCCTCGTTGACGTGCACCACCATCGCGGTGTCCGAGCGGGCGTTGCCCTCGTCCTGGCCGTAGCGGGCGTTCTCCCCGGTACGGGTGTCCGAACCCAGCACCAGCAGGTCCAGCGAGCCGTTGTCGGTGTCGGCGGGGCGGTCCCCTCCGATGATGGCGTCGATGTCCACGCCCACCAGGTTGTCGTTCAGCTTGGCGTACACCAGACCGGCGGCGACCGCGACCATGGCGAACACCGCGACCGTCACGACGGCGGCCCAGCGCAGAATCCGACGTCGACGGGCACGGTCGTCCCCGGAGTGAGCGAGCGCCCCCGAGGGGTGTCCGTCGTCGGTCAACCTGCCGTCATCCGCCATCGTCGCTTCCCTCGGTCCTCGAAGGCGGTCCGGGTGGGGCCGGGCGGGGCCGGTACGCGCGGCCACCGGACCACGACGTGTCCACCCCGACCCGGCTGCTCACCGTGCCGCTTCTCCACTTCTACCGGGGATCGGTCGACACCGCGCGTCGATGGGTCCGCACTGAGCGGCCACCCCGAGGCCCCTCGGCGGCCGTGTACCGGGCCAGGGGCGCCCGGGAACGCCGCGAGGGCCGCTCCCACGCGTGGGGGAACGGCCCTCGTCGGTTACCTCCAGGTCGGTGACCCGGCGACTGGCTCAGCTCACTCGTTGGAGCCGGGCAGCGGGGTCGTCTTCTGGATCTGGAGCAGGAACTCCGCGTTGGACTTGGTCTTCTTCATCTTGTCCAGCAGCAGCTCGATCGCCTGCTGCTGGTCCAGGGCGTGCAGCACCCGGCGCAGCTTCCACACGATCTGGAGTTCCTCGTTGGCCATGAGGATCTCCTCCTTGCGGGTGCTGGAGGCGTCCACGTCCACGGCCGGGAAGATCCGCTTGTCCGCGAGCTTGCGGTCGAGCTTCAGCTCCATGTTGCCGGTGCCCTTGAACTCCTCGAAGATCACCTCGTCCATCCGGGAGCCGGTCTCCACCAGGGCGGTGGCCAGGATGGTCAGCGAACCGCCGTCCTCGATGTTCCGGGCGGCGCCGAAGAACTTCTTGGGCGGGTACAGCGCGGTGGAGTCCACACCACCGGACAGGATGCGCCCGGAGGCGGGGGCCGCCAGGTTGTACGCCCGGCCCAGACGGGTGATCGAGTCCAGCAGGACCACCACGTCGTGCCCCAGCTCCACCAGGCGCTTGGCCCGCTCGATGGCGAGTTCGGCGACCGTGGTGTGGTCCTCGGCCGGTCGGTCGAAGGTGGAGGAGATGACCTCGCCCTTCACCGACCGCTGCATGTCGGTGACCTCTTCGGGCCGCTCGTCCACGAGCACGACCATCAGGTGGCACTCGGGGTTGTTGGTGGTGATGGCGTTGGCGATGGACTGCATCACCATGGTCTTGCCGGCCTTGGGCGGGGAGACGATCAGGCCGCGCTGGCCCTTGCCGATGGGGGCCACCAGGTCCACGATGCGCTGGGTCAGGGCACCGGGGTCGCTCTCCAGCCGCAACCGCTCCTGCGGGTACAGCGGGGTCAGCTTGTTGAACTCCGGCCGGCCGCGTCCGCCCTCGGGCGCCATGCCGTTGACCGAGTCCAGCCGCACCAGGGCGTTGAACTTCTCCCGGCGCTCACCCTCCCGGGGCTGACGCACGGCACCGGTGATGTGGTCGCCCTTGCGCAGGCCGTTCTTGCGGACCTGGGCCAGGGAGACGTACACGTCGTTGGGGCCGGGGAGGTACCCGGAGGTCCGCACGAACGCGTAGTTGTCAAGGATGTCGAGGATGCCGGCGACCGGGATGAGGACGTCGTCCTCGGCGATCTGCGGCTCGAAGTCGTCGCGGCCACGACGGCCCCGGCGGTCGCGGTAACGACCACGGCGGCCACGGCGGCCACCGTCGCGCCCGTCGTCGTCGAAGTCGTTGCGGGAACCCTGGCCTCCGCCCTGGTTCTGGCCGCCTCCGCCGCCGCCCTCGTTGCCCCGGCGGCGGTCCCGCTGGCGCTCCCGCTTGGGGCGGTCCTGCTGGCCGCGGTTGTCGCCACGGTCGCCACGGTTGTCGTTCCGGTTGTCGCGACCGCCGTCGCCCTTGCCCTCGCCACGGTTGTTGTCGCGGTTGTCGCCACGACCGTCACCGTCGCCGGACTGCTCGCCCTTGCGCTCGCGACCGCCCTGGCCCTCGGACCGGTCGGATCTGCCGTCCTGCTTGCCGGACTTGCTGTCCCGACCCCGCCCGGAACGGCCGGAGTTGTCGGCCGACTCCTCGTCGGCGTTGCCCCGCTGCTGCTGACCGGAGCCGTCGTCGTTGGCGGGCTGGCCGGGGATGTCGATCTGCTGCTGGGACGAGCGCTCGCCCGCCTCCTGCTCCGCCTCGCCGGTACGGGCCTTGGAGGTGGCCCGCCGCTTCGGCTTCTCGGCCGGGGCGGTCTCCCCCGGCTTCTGACCGGACGCGGCCTGCTTCTCCTTGATGACCTCGATCAGCTGCTGCTTGCGCATCCGCGCGGTGCCCCTGATGCCTAGCTGGGAAGCGAGTTGCTGCAACTCGGCCAGTACCAGGGCTTCCAGGCCGGTGCCGGAGCGGCGCCGCCGAGAGGTGGTACCGGAAGCGGGCGCGGCAGGAGCGTCCGTGGCGGGCGTGGCGTCCCCCGCGGAGCTGCCCGCGGCATCGGTGTTCGCGCCCATCAGATCGGTGGTGTCGCTCACGAAGGGTCCTTCCCTGGAGCGGGCGTCGGCCTGTCTGGCTCGGCGACCGGTTGTGCTGTCGGATGCGGTCGCGTGCTGGCGAACCACACCGCGGCGGTAGTCCTCGCCCTCATATACGGCGGGACGTCGATTCATGGTTCGGCGTGAGGCTTGACGTGGCTGCATCACGCCGGTTCCGGAGCGTGCTCAACACTGCTCGGCAGGCTGCTCGGCAGTTGGGGAAGCTCCTGGAAGAAGGGTGTTCCCTGAGGGTTGTTTCCCTGGGATCACTGGTGCATCGCACTCTTCACGGGCGTTCGAGACGACCCTGGAGACCGCGAGTGCAGACTTGAGGTTAACACTACCGGATCCAACAAACATTCCCCTCTCCACGTCCGGCTGTCACTGGTCACTGCGGTGTACCGCCCGGGTCGAGCGGCAGCACGCTGGCACCCTCCAGGTCCAGCGTGAGGCGGTAGGCCGCCCAGTCCTGGTCGGCCATTCCGGCGACCTTGTCGGCGTTGCCGATGTCGGTCAGCGCCAGCACGGTCGGGCCCGCACCGGAGATGACCGAGGGGACGCCGTCGAGGCGCAGACGGTTGACCAACTCCGCGCTCCGGGGCATGGCCGGGGCGCGGTACTCCTGGTGCAGCCGGTCCTCGGTGGCCGGCATCAGCAGCTCGGGACGCCTGGTGAGCGCCTCGACCAGCAACGCGGACCGCCCGGCGTTGGCGACCGCGTCCACATGGGGGACCGTGGCGGGCAGCAGCCCACGGGCGGTCTGGGTGAGCAGGGGTTCGGCCGGTACGAAGGCGATCGGCACCAGGGCCGTCGACGGCTCCATACGGACCGCGCGGGCGCTGCCGGACTCGGTCCAGGCGAGGGTGAACCCGCCCAGCAGGCAGGCGGCGACGTTGTCCGGGTGGCCCTCGATCTCGGTGGCGAGTTCCAGCATGGCCACCTCGTCCAGTCGGGCCTCGGCCCCGGTGGTGACCGCCGCGGCGGCGACGATGCCGGCGCAGATGGCCGCCGAGGAGGAGCCCAGGCCCCGGCCGTGGGGGATGCGGTTGGCGCACACCACCTCCAGGCCCCGGGGTTGGCCGCCCAGCAGGTCGAAGGTGGTGCGCAGGGAGCGGACCAGCAGGTGGCCGTCGTCGCGGGGAAGGGTGTCGGCGCCCTCTCCGGCGATGTCGATGTGCAGGCCGGAGTCGGCGACCCGGACCACCACGTCGTCGTAGAGGCCCAGGGCAAGCCCGAAGGCGTCGAAACCGGGGCCGAGGTTGGCGCTGGTGGCGGGGACGCGCACCCGGACGGCGGCGGCGCGGAACGCGGGACCGGCCATCGCTCGATGACTCTCCTTGGTTGGTCTGTGGCAACTCCCCCAGCACCGCGGCTGGACGCCGGACCGGCTCGGACCCGTCTCGCCTTCGGGCGTACGGGTCGGGGTGGTCGCCAGCCTATCGGAGGAGGGATGCCCTGGAACATAGGGCGCACGCAAGGCGCACGAAGCGTGTCGTACCCATCTGACCGGCCCTCACCCATCGGTCGGGAAGCGGGAACGGGGGCAGTTGGATCACGCCAACTGCCGGTCGGTGCAGGGGGTTTGGCGGGCGCACCGTGATGGTGGGAACGGTGCGCCCCCCGTGCTCCGGTCGCCGGTGAGCCGGCGTCCGGGACTAGTCGCGGACGAGGCCGAGACGGTCGGCGGCGGCGTCGGCGTCCACCGGTACGGTCACCGGGCGCGGGGCGCCGGCCACCGCCCAGTCCGGGTCCTTCAGCCCGTTGCCGGTGACCGTACAGACCACGCGCTGGCCCCGGGGGAGGTCGCCGCGTTCGGCGGCCTGGAGCAGTCCGGCCACCGAGGCGGCGGAGGCGGGCTCCACGAAGACGCCCTCCTGGGAGGCCAACAGCCGGTAGGCGCGCAGGATCTGACGGTCCGTCACCATGTCGATCAGGCCGCCCGACTCGTCCCTGGCCTGTTCGGCCAGCGTCCAGGAGGCGGGGTTGCCGATACGGATGGCGGTGGCGACCGTACTGGGTTCGGTCACCGGGGCGCCGCGCACGATGGGGGCGGCACCCGAGGCCTGGAAGCCCCACATCCGGGGGGTGTGGCTGGCCAGCCCGTCGGCGGCGTACTCCTGGTACCCCTTCCAGTAGGCGGTGATGTTGCCGGCGTTGCCCACCGGTAGCACGTGCAGGTCGGGGGCGTCGCCCAGCATGTCGACGATCTCGAAGGCGGCGGTCTTCTGGCCCTCGATGCGGACCGGGTTGACCGAGTTGACCAGGGCCACCGGGTACTTCTCGGACAGCCCCCGGGCCAGGGTCAGGCAGTCGTCGAAGTTGCCGTCGACCTGGAGGATCTGGGCGCCGTGCACCAGGGCCTGGCCCATCTTGCCCAGCGCGATCTTGCCCTGGGGCACCAGCACCGCGCAGACCATGCCGGCGCGCACCGCGTAGGCGGCGGCGGAGGCGCTGGTGTTGCCGGTGGAGGCGCAGATGACGGCCTGGGCCCCCTCGGCGCGGGCCCGGGTGATGGCCATGGTCATGCCCCGGTCCTTGAAGGAGCCGGTGGGGTTGGCCCCCTCGACCTTCAGGTGGACCTCACAGCCGGTGAGGCGGGTGAGTTCCTGCGCCCGTACCAGCGGGGTGCCGCCCTCTCCGAGGGTGACCACCTCCGCGTCCGGCTCCACCGGCAGCCGTTCGCGGTACTCCTCGATGACACCGCGCCACTGGGGACGGTGCGCGCCCCGCGCGGTCCGGTCGATGCCCTGGTCCATGACGGTCATGTTTCCTCATTCCCCTTCGACCCGCATGATGCTCGCCACGCCGAGCACGGTGTCCAGCTCCCGCAGGGCGTCGACGGTGGCCCGCAGCGCGGAGTCCCGCGCGTGGTGGGTGACCACCACCAGCCAGGCGTCCCCGTCCGAACCCTCCTTGCCCTGCTGTCGGACGGTGTCGATGGACACCCCGCACTCGGCGAAGACGGTGGCGACCTGCGCCAGCACACCCGGTTTGTCGGCCACGTCGAGGCTGATGTGGTAGCGGGTGACCACGTCTCCCATGGGGCTGACGGGCAGCTGGGCGTACGCCGACTCCCCGGGGCCCCGCGAGTGGTTGAGGCGGTTGCGGCAGGCCGACACCAGGTCGCCGAGCACGGCGGAGGCGGTGGGCGCGCCCCCGGCCCCGGCGCCGTAGAACATCAGCTGGCCGGCGGCGTCGGACTCGACGAACACCGCGTTGTAGGCGCCGCGCACCGAGGCCAGGGGGTGGCTGAGCGGGATCATCGCCGGGTGCACCCGGGCGCTGACCGAGCGGCCGTCGGCGGCCCGTTCGCAGATGGCCAGCAGCTTCACGGTGCAGCCCATGCGCTGGGCGGCGGCGATGTCGGCGGCGGTGACCTCGGTGAGCCCCTCGCGGTGGACGTCGTCCAAGCGTACCCGGGTGTGGAAGGCGATACCGGCCAGGATGGCGGCCTTGGCGGCGGCGTCGAAGCCCTCGACGTCGGCGGTGGGGTCGGCCTCGGCGTAGCCCAGGGCGGTGGCCTCGTCGAGGGCCTCGCCGTAGCCGGCGCCGTGGGTGTCCATCCGGTCCAGGATGAAGTTGGTGGTGCCGTTGACGATGCCCAGCACCCGGTTGACCTTGTCGCCGGCCAGGGACTCGCGCAGGGGCCGCACCAGGGGGATGGCGGCGGCCACCGCGGCCTCGTAGTACAGGTCGACGCCGGCCTTGTCGGCGGCCTGGTGGAGGCGGGAGCCGTCCTCGGCCAGCAGGGCCTTGTTGGCGGTCACCACGCTGATCCCGCCCTCGAAGGCGGTGGTGATCAGCGCCCGGGCCGGTTCGATGCCGCCGATGACCTCGACGGCCACGTCGATGTCGCCGCGCCGTATCAGAGCCTCGGCGTCGGTGGTGACCAGCTCGGGGTCGACGCCCTCGCGTACCCGTTGCGGGCGGCGTACGGCGACCCCGGCCAACTCGACCGGGGCGCCGATACGTTGGGCGAGGTCGTCGGCGTGCGTCGTCATGATGCGTGCCACCTCTGAGCCGACGACCCCACAGCCCAGCAGCGCCACCTTCAGCGGACGCGTACGCATCATCCGACCTCGCTCCCTCTCGCCGTTCCTACCCGGGTCGCGCCCTGGCCGCGCTCCGGCCACCGCGCGGCGAGGGTGCTGCCAGTCTCGCCCACCGAACCGGGAAAGCCCCCCATGGTTCAGTATCCGAGACGCGTTTCCCACATGCCGTACGAGGAGTCCCGGCTGTCGGAGGGCCTCAGCCCACGTCCAGTCGTAGCAGGTCCTCCTCGGTCTCCCGCCGCACGATGGGCCGGGCCTGGCCGTCCCGCACCGCGATGACCGGGGGTCGCAGGGCGTGGTTGTAGTTGCTGGCCATGGCGCGGCAGTAGGCGCCGGTGGCGGGCACGGCCAACAGGTCGCCGGGGGCGAGGTCGGCCGGCAGGAAGGCGTCCTTCACCACGATGTCGCCGCTCTCACAGTGCTTGCCCACCACCCGGGACAGCATGGGGGCGGCATCCGAGGTGCGGGAGACCAGGGCCACCGAGTACTCGGCGTCGTACAGGGCGGTACGGATGTTGTCGGACATGCCGCCGTCCACGCTCACATAGGTGCGCAGCCCCTCCAGCTCCTTGAGGGTGCCCACCTCGTACAGGGTGAAGGCGGTGGGCCCGACGATGGCGCGACCGGGCTCCACCGACAGCCGGGGCGCGGACAGGCCGGCCGACTCGCACTCGCGGGCCACGATGTCCCGCAGCGCCTTGGCGATCTCCCGGGGCTCGCTGGGGTCGTCCTCGGGGATGTACGCGATGCCCAGGCCGCCGCCGAGGTCGATCTCCGGCAGCTCCACCCCGTGCTCGTCGCGCACCTGGCTGAGCAGGCCCACCACCCGGCGGGCGGCGACCTCGAAGCCGGCGGTGTCGAAGATCTGCGAGCCGATGTGCGAGTGGACGCCCTTCAGTTCCAGGCTGTCCAGACCCAGCACCCGGCGTACCGCCTCGGCGGCGTCGCCGTCGGACAGCGAGAGGCCGAACTTCTGGTCCTCGTGCGCGGTGGCGATGAACTCGTGGGTGTGTGCCTCGACCCCGACGGTGATCCGCACCTGGACGGCCTGCCGCCGTCCGAGCCGGCTGGCGACGTGGGCGACCCGGACGATCTCCTGGTACGAGTCCAGCACGATGCGCCCGACCCCGGCCTCCACCGCCTGCTCGATCTCGGCCAGGGACTTGTTGTTGCCGTGCAGGGCGATCCGCTCGGCCGGCATCCCGCTGCTCAGCGCGGTGGACAGTTCCACCGCCGAGCAGACGTCGAGGTTGAGCCCCTCTTCGGCCAGCCAGCGCACCACGGCGCGGGAGAGGAAGGCCTTGCCGGCGTAGTACACGTCCGCGTCCTCGCCGAAGGCGTCCCGCCAGGCACGGCAGCGGGCCCGGAAGTCCTCCTCGTCCAGGATGTACGCGGGGGTGCCGAACTCCTCGGCCAGCTCCCGTACGTCCCGGCCGGCGACGGTGAGCGCGCCCTCGGCGTTGCGGCTGACCGTCTGGGACCAGATGTGCGGTTCCAGGGTGTTGAGGTCGGTGGGCGGGGCGGAGTAGTGGCCCTCGGGCAGTACGTCGGCGTGGCGCGGGCCGGCCGGGTGGGCGGAACGGCTCATCGGGCGACCTCGCTGACCCTGCGGACAGACTGGGGTGAGTGGTTCACGGTGGTTCCTCGTAGTTCTCGGTCGTACTCGACGACGGTGTACTCACAGACGGTGGGGTGCGGTCACGCCGAGCTGGGTCAGGCCGCCGGCCAGCACCGTTCCGGTGGCCTCGACGAGGGCCAGCCGTTCCCGGTGGGCGGCCCCGGGTTTCTCCCCGCCGCGCGGCAGCGGCGGACACGTCTCCACGACGGTGCGCAGCGCGCCGGCGATGCGGTCCAGGTGCCGGGCGTGCCGGTCCGCGCGCCCGGCCGAGGCCACCCGGGACTGGTCGGCGAGCAGCCCCAGCAGCGCGCGCTGGGCCGGATGGCGGTGACTCCCGTCGGCCCGGTCCGCGCCCACCCGGAGGTCCCGCGCCCACCGGAGGGTGGCGTGACACAGGAAGTGGGCGTACTGCACCCGGAACAGCGAGCTGTCCTCGGTACGCCGGACCAGCCGCCCGGCCGGTTCCCCGGTGACGGCCGCCCAGGCGGCCAGGTCCCGCGCCGGCTGGTCGACGGTACGCAGACCGGGGACCGGCCGGTCCGCCAACTCCCGCACCAGGGCGGCCCGGGCGGACGGCTGAAGGGTCACGGTCACGAAGCCCGGCCCGGTCACGGTCACCTCGGCCAGCCCCGGGGTCGCCCGCAGCCGTACGGCCAGCGAAGCGGCGACCTGGTCCGGGCGGCGGCCGGCCAGTCGGGCCACCCGCAGGGGGAAGCCGCTGGCGTAGTCGCCGTCCGGCCCACCGCCCGGCCGGGGCGGGCTGTCGACCACGGGTTCCGGCAAGCGGGCCGGGTCGAGGTCCAGCTCGCCGTCCCGGGCGGTACGCCGCGCGGCGTCGGTCAGCGCGCGGGCTAGCTCAGCGGGTGTCACGGGCCCAGCGTATGGCAGTCCGAGGGGCGCCACGCGAGGAGGTTTCAGCACTTGGGACGGGGTGTCGGACCGTCACAGGTGCCGCCATTGGAGAAGCCCGGACACGGGCACCGTACCGCCGCTGCGGGTCCCCTGGAGCCGAGCCCGTACGACCGCGCTCCCCGCACCACGCGGGGGCTCAACTCCCCTGCCGAGCGGGTGGGTTGGCCCCTGGTGGCCGGCTCACCGGGACGGGTCGGGTCAGGCCGCCGTACCGAACACCTGGGTCCACCACGGGCCGCCCGCGCCCTGGTGGACGCCGAGCCCCATCTCCTTGAGGGAGCAGTTGAGGATGTTCGCCCGGTGGCCGGAACTGTCCATCCACGCCTTCATCACCTGCGCCGGTGACCCCTGCCCCCGGGCGATGTTCTCCGCGTAGGTACTCCAGCGGTACCCGGCCGCCGTGATGCGGTCACCGGGGTCCTTGCCGTCGGGGCTGGTGTGCGAGAAGTAACCGCGTGCCGCCATGTCGTCGGAGTGCCGCTGCCCGGCGGTGTTCAGCCGGTCGTTCAACCGCAACGCGCCACACCCCCGCGCCGCGCGCTCCTTGTTGACCAGGGCGAGCACCTGCGGCCCGTCACCCGAGGGCGGCGGGGGCTGCTGGGTACGGCTGGGGCGGGGCTTGGCGGAGGACGGCGGACCGGCCGGCGCCGACGTCCGGGAGGGGCGGGGCCGCTCGGCGGTCTTCTTCCCGCTCTTCTTCGGCTCGGCCTTCTTCCGCTCCTTCTTCTTCCCCGGCTTCTTCGTCGAGGTGGAGGGAGAAGGAGACGACGAGGAGGCCGACACCTCGGCGGACCGCGAGGGTACGGAGGCCACCGTGTCGGCCGGCCCGTCGTCATCCGGCCCCAGCAGCAGATAGGTCGCGCCGCCGGTACCCAGCACGGCCAGGGCGGCCACCAGGGCCCCGACCCGTCGACGGCCCCGCGTACGCCGTCGCCGCGCCTCGGCCCGCCCCCCGACCCGCACCACCGCCGCCGTCGGCTCCCACTCCGGGGCCCAGCCCACGAGCCCGACGCCCAGCGGTACCAGCGCCAACCCCACCAGCAGCCCCTCGGCGGGCACCAACCCCGACCAGTGCCCGGCGCACACCCCGCACTCCCGGGTGTGCCGGGCCACCCGCTTGCGCCACAACGCCGAGGGCACACCGTCCCAGGGGGCCAACTGCCGCTCCAGCTCCAGGCATCCGGGGCGGACGGCCAGGGCCCGTACCACCACCCGGGCGGTCTCCAGCTGCGCCTTCATCCGCTGTACCCGTACCGCCGCGTGCTGCGGCGACAACTCCATCGCGTGCGCCAACTCGCCACGGGACAACTCCCCGGCGGCCTCCAGCCACCACAGGGACAGCAACGCCCGGTCGTCCTCGTCCAGCCAGCGGGTGGCCTCCGCGACCTCCCGGCGCTGGCCCGACAGCCCCAGCCGGACGATGGTCAGGTCCACGAAGTCCGCGCCGGGGTCGGCCACTTCGTGGGAGTCGGCCAGGTCCTCGCGGGGTATCGGCACGGTCCCGCTGCGGCGGAAGTGGTCCCGTATCTGGTTCATGGTGATCGCGACCAGCCAGCTGCGGAAACCCTCCGGGTCGCGGAGGTTACCCAGCCCGGACAGCACCCGGATCATGGTCTCCTGCGTCACGTCGTCCACGTCCGCGTGGCCGTTCAGGGCGCGGCCCACGATGTTGTAGACCAACGGCAGGTACGCGGCGACCAGTTGGTCCTGCGCGCGCTGGTCCCCCGCCCTCGCCGCCTTCACCATCGCCACTTCGCGTTCGCCGCTCACCATGTCCTCTTTCCGTCCAACTCCCGGCGGGGTCCTCTCGGTCACTGGGGAGACGTCGCGCGGACCGTCGGATAACAGGAACGGACAACCGGAGGCAACCAAGCGGCCCCACGGACCGGGCTCCGAGACTAGGGCGCTCCCCTCCCCCGGAACAGGCGTCTGCGGCAACGGCCGCTGTTACGGCCACCACAACGACCGCCCCCCACCCGCGTTCACCACCCACGCGGCCACCCCCCTCCGACGCGGACCACAGGCGAGGGCCGCCGGGCTGACCTCGAAGGGCACCCGGCCGGGCGCGGTACCTCGCACCCGGGTCACCCCGGCCCCGGTCGGGTACGCCCCGTCCCGACGGAAGCGGAAGAGGGCCCCCCACCCGGAGTACGTTGACCCCGCCCCGAGGGCCACCACCCGTGCCGGTCGAGGGTGGGCGGCTCACGGCAACCCCTCCCAGAACGCCGACCCCGCACCTCTCACCACCGACCTCGCCCTGGAGGAAACGTGAGGAAGCGCCAACCCCCGTCCACCTCAACCCCGCCCCTGGCGAAGGGGCTTGACGGTCCCTTCACCCCGGAACGGCACCGCCAGCGCCGTGGGGCAGCGGAAAGCTAACGTGGTGGAACGCCCCGTTACCTGACGGTAAGTCACCTGGGCAGGGGGCTGTGGTCCCCGCGTGTGCGGGGAGGGTCCCAGCGGGAGCGAGGCCACGATGCAGGCGCTGCGGTGCTCCCCGCGTATGCGGGGGTGGTCCCGACTACACGGCGCTTTTCGCGGAGGAGTGCGTGTGCTCCCCGCGTACGCGGGGATGGTCCCCGGTCGCCGTGGCGCACCGCCATCGCCGTCGAGTGCTCCCCGCGTATGCGGGGACGGGCCCCGGAAGGGTTGTCGTTGAAGGGGAGGAGCGGGCCTGGGTGGCGGCCCCCTTCGGAACCGGCGGGGAGGTGACCCCGGCGGGTGTCCGTACGACGTGGGTCGCGCTGGCGTCGCGGACCCAGGGGGACATCGGGTGCCGCCGCTGGGGGGTGCCGTGCTTCGGTGTGCCTCGGGGGTGAGCCACCGAGGCCAGGTGCGGCGGCGGTGACGGGTGCGACGACGGGAACGACCGGAAGATCGAAAGGGTCGGAGGAGGGGGTCCGAAACCGCCCTCGCCACCCCCTCACGACAGGGTGGGACAACGACCAGGGGCGGGACTCAGTGAACTGAGTCCCGCCCCTGGTCTGCGGTTCCTTGCCTGGTCAGAGCGCCTTGTGTGGCGCTGACCCGGAAGTACCCCCGGCAGGATTCGAACCTGCGCACACGGCTCCGGAGGCCGTTGCTCTATCCCCTGAGCTACGGGGGCTTGTGTCGTTCGCCTTGGTGGCGGCGACAGGGAAAACACTACCAGCTCCCGGAGGGTGACTCCGACCGGGTTTACGGGACCGGGGTCGGGGGCGGGCGCGGTTCGGGGAGGGGGCGTCAACGTCGGTACCGAGGACGGGGGAACCGTGGGGGAAAGAGGCAAAACCGGGACAGGATCCGGGGTCGCTGCCTACGCTGAACGATGTGCCAGGGGTGAAGGGCCGCGTCCTTGTGGTGGACGACAGCAGGGTGATGCGGCAGCTGATCAGGGTCAACCTGGAGCTGGAGGGCTACCAGGTGGTGACCGCCAACGACGGTGTCGAGTGCCTGGAGCTGGTCCACCAGGTGAGCCCCGACCTCGTCACGCTGGACATCGTGATGCCGAGGCTGGACGGGACGCACACCGCGCGACGGCTGCGGGCCGACCCGTTGACCGCCCGGTTGCCCCTGGTGATGGTGTCGGCGGGGGTGGAGGGCGGTGACGTGGCGAGCGCCGCTGGCGCGGTGGACGCCTTCCTCTCCAAGCCCTTCGAGCCCTCCGAACTGCTGCGTACGGTGCGGGAGTTGATCCGGCCGGCGGTGGTCCGGCGGGTCGGGGCGAGTGTGCCCACCCAGGGCTGAGCCGCACAGCGGCGGTCCGGCCGCACGGCCAGCCGTCACCCCGTGACCGGGGTCCACGTGACGGCGGGTGCTCTGACGGGGATCTCCCGACACGGCTCCGCGATGGGTCCACCGGTCGGACCCGGCTCGCCCCCACGGGAGAGCCGGGCCACGCGTACCGGCGAGGCCCTCGTGGTCACGGTGGCCGCGTGGTCGGGGCAGCCCCGCCCTGGCCGGTCAGTCCGCGAGGAAGCGGAGCAGGGCCTCGGCGAGGGCGCGGGGGTTCTCCTCGGGGACCCAGTGGCCGGTGTCCGGGACGCGGAGGGCGGTGACCCGTTCGGCGACCTCGCCCATCATCGGGCCCATCAGCGGGCCGGTGGTGCTGAGCGTGCCGGCGACGGCGAGTACGGGGAGGGTGAGTCGGCCGTGGCGTTCCAGGTCCGCGCGGTTGTCGGCGGCGTCGCGGTCGAAGGCGCGGTAGACCTCGAAGCCGGCCCGCAGGGCGCCGGGGGCGGAGTAGGCGGAGACGTAGACGTCCAGGTCGTGGTCGTCCACGGCGGAGGGGTCGAAGATCCGGGCGTTGAAGAAGCTCTGGAGGTACGGCCGTTCCCGCCCGGTGACCAGGAGTTCGGGGAGGTCCGGGGTGGCGTGGAAGGCGAAGTGCCACACCCGGGGGTCGGCCCGCAGCCGGTCGAAGACCTCGGTGCCGGGCAGCGGGGCGTCGATGACGGCGAGGTGGGAGGTGTGGTCGCGGTACCGGGCGGCGTAGGCGTACGCCACCATCATCCCGATGTCGTGGCCCACCACGGCCACCGGTTGCCGGATGTCGAGGTGGTCGCGCAGCAGGGAGTGGATGTCCCCGGCCATCGTCCACTTGTCGTAACCGGCCGGGGGACGCCAGGAGTTGCCCGCGCCTCGGTAGTCGGGGGCGACCACGCGGAACCCCTGGCCGGTGAGGAGGGGGATGACCCTGTTCCACTCCCACCAGGTCTGGGGGAAGCCGTGGAGGAGGACCACGGTGCGGGGGCCGACACCGGCGGTGACGTAGTGCAGTCGTAGCCCGGGTTCGATCTCCGCCATGCCGTGCCGGAGGGTGCTGCCGGCCGTTCCCTGCGGTGCGGTGTCCTCGGCCACGGCCTCTCCTCGGTGCGGGTGTGTGGGCGTCCCGTCCGGGGGCGGGGTCGGTACGGCTCCGCTTCCCGGTGGGGTGCCGTGATCACGATAGTGCGGTGCGCGCCGGCCCGCGTCATGAACAGCGCGGCGGCCGACACGAGGGCCGGGGTGCCGACCCGCGCGGTGGCCGGTGCCGGGAGGTGGTCGCTCCCGGCACCGGGTGGGATCACTCGATCTCGGTCCAGGTGAAGTCCACCTGGTCGCCCGCCTTGATACGGGCCTGGCAGCCGCCCACGGAGGTGGGGGTGCCGTTCACGGAGATCTGCCAGAAGTGGTCGGCGCCGCCGTTGTGGCCGTCGATGTCGGAGACGAAGTAGTCCTCGAAGGAGGCGTACCACTCACCGTCCCAGGTGAAGCCCTCCTGTTCGGCGGCGTCGTCCAGGGCGGCGGTCGGGGTCGGGCCGGCGGTGTCGTTCTGCCCGTTGTTGGTGCCGTCGCACTTATGGGTGCCGCCGGTCTCGGTGGTGACCTCGTGGCCGTCGGTGGTGAGGGTGTCGTCGAAGATCGTGCCGTCGGGGCCCTCGACGGTCAGGGTCACGGACACGGCGGCCGTGGTGTCGGCCGACGCCCCGGTGGCGGCCTGGGCGGCCGGGGTCACGGTGAGGGCCAGGCCGAGTACGGCGGTGCCCACGGTGGCGCGGAGGAGGTTTCCTGCTCTCAAGGTGTCGTGCCTTTCGGGTGGTTGGTGCCCAGCCCGGTTATGAGCTGGGCGGGAAGGAAGACAGGGGGGTGCCGCTGGTCCGGGCGCGGGGAACGGGCGGGTGGCGTACTCGGACCGCCGGGGGTCGGTACCGCGCGCCGCCGTGGGCCGTACCGGGGTCGGCGTCACCGACCCGCTGGCCGGCCCTCGTCACAGCCCCCGGAGTCCGAACCGGACGGGCCGGGAAGGCTCCGGGACTCCGGGGGCCAGGTCGCGCCCGGCCGCGGGCGCTCGTGGGAGGGCCCGCGGCCGGACCGTTCAGCGTCGGGTGCCGCGCAGACGGGTCACCGTGACGGCGGCGGCGCCGGCGAGTACCAGGGCGCCGGCCAGACCGGCCAGCGGCAGTACCGAGCTGCCGGAGGAGGCCAGGGGGCCCTTGGGACTGGTGGCGTCCCCACCGGTGGTCTGGGGCGCGGGGTCGTTGCCCCCGCTGGTACCGCCCTGGGTGCCACCCGTGGAGTCGCCGCCCGAGTCGCCGCCGGTGGTGCCCGGGTCGTCGCCCCCGGAACCGCCGCTGTCGCCCTCGGTGGTGCCTCCGTCGTCGCCGCCGGTGTCCCCGCCGCTGTCGCCTCCATTGCCTCCGTTGCCGCCGTTGCCGCCGCCGGTGTCACCGTCGCCGGGGCCGCACTTGACCGGCTCCAGGTCCCTGGCCGCGTCGGTGCCGTCGATCTGGCTGAGGGACTTGCCGGCGAGGGCGGGGACCACCTGGGCGGTGGCCCGCAGGGTGGTGCCGTCGACCTTGGCCTCGGCGTAGCCCACGGCTCCCCGGTCCTTGGCGGCGGCGTCGCAGTCGAGCTGGCGCCCGCGCAGCCAGCTCACGCCCTTGCCGGCTGCCTCGGTGCGGCCACCGGCCGCGAGGGCCTGGACGTCGAGGGCGGTGGTGTTGGAGTTGGCGGGCGACTGGCCGAAGCTGATGTCGCTGAAGCCGCCGTCCTTGCCCTGCTGCTTCTCCAGCCAGTCCAGTGCCGGCTTGGCGTCGGCGGTGCGTCCGGCCGCCAGCAGGGCCTGTACGGCCAGTCCGGTGCTGTCGGTGTGGGACTTGCACTTGGTCGGGTCGTCCTTGAAGGACAGGGGGTAACCGCCGTCCTCGCAGCGGGACTTGGCGAGGAACTCGGCGGCGTTGTCCGGCACCTTCCCGGTGCGGTGCAGGGCGAGCACCGCCAGGGACTGGGTGAACTGGTTGGACATGTCACCGCTGGCCAGCTTGTCGGTGAACCGCCCGTTGTCCTGGAGGCGGTCGGTCAGCAGCTTGGTGAGGTTCTGGCCGCCGAAGTCGGCGGGGTCGCGGCCCTGGATGGAGGCGACCAGGTGCAGCTTGGCCACTCCCCCGGCGAACACCTGGTCCGGCTTGCCCTTGGTGACGTAGTCCTCGGCGTTGGCGGCCAGCCAGTCGGTGGCCTTGTCGCTGGTCGAGCCGCCGGTGCCGGTGGAGGCGAGGGCCATCACGATGTCCGCGGTCAGCCCGTGGTCGCCGGACGCGTGGGTGCCGTCGGTGAGTTGGGCCGCGGTCCAGGTGGCCGCCGCGTTGGCCGGCGACTGGAGGGTGTCGGCCTTCTGCGCGGCCGGCGCCTGGGCGTGGGCCGAGCCGCCGGACAGCAGGGCGGTCGCCAGCAGCAGCGCGGGTATCGCGGCGGCGCGTCTGGCGGCGTGGGGTCGGGGCATCGTGGACTACCTCTCGGTTCTGGTGGTCGCTCGGGGTCGGTCGGAGTCGGGCGGGTCGGCGGGGCTTCCCCGCTCGGGTGGCACGTCGTCGTACGGGCTGGGCGCGGTGACGCCCACGGGGCGGTGCTCGGGCGGGGGTTCGCCCGGTTTCCGGTCCCCGGGGGGCGCCGTCTTCTCCGGGGCGGGCTTCGGGGGCGCCGAGGCGGGGGTGACCCGTACCGGGGCGCTGAACGCGGCGCGGCGGGCGGCGCGACGGAGTACGGCCAGTACGGCGGGGCCCAGGGTGACGATCGCCACCAGGTTGGTGAGGGCCCGGCCGGTGTCCCAGCCGAAGGTGGAGGTGACCAGGGTGAACACCGCGAACCGGTGCAGGTTCTCCAGCAGGGGGGCGCCGGCCACGAAGGACAGCTGGGTGTCGGTTCCGGCGGTGAAGGGCCAGAACCACATGTTCATCAGGAAGCCGAAGAGGTAGGCGACCAGCACTCCGTAGCCGGCGAGCATGGCGATCTCGGCCCGGCCGGTGACCCTGCGGGGCAGCAGTCCGGCGCCCAGGCCGATCCAGCCGGAGGCCAGCATCTGGAAGGGCAGCCAGGGGCCGACTCCGGCGGTGAGCAGGGCGGAGGCGAACAGCGAGGTGGAGCCGAGTACGAAGCCGAAGCCGGGGCCGAAGACCCGGCCAGCGAGCACCAGCAGGAAGAACACCGTCTCGATGCCCGCGGTTCCGGCGCCCAGGGGGCGAAGGCCGGCGTTGACGGCGGACAGCACGCCCAGCATGGCCAGGGCCTTGACGTCGATGCCGCCGGAGGACATCTCGGCCAGTACGACGGCCAGCAGCACCGGCAGGACCAGGATGAACAGCAGGGGGGCGTCGGTGGAGTGGGCCATGCCCCGGGCGCTGGGCGGGAGGAACAGCGGCCAGCAGAACATCGCCACCCCGGCCACGCTGGCCAGGGTCAGCACCACCGCGCTGCGCATCCGTACCGGGAGCGCGGGCACCCGCGCCAGGGCCCTCACGGGGTCTCCAGAGCGTGGGCGACCTGTTCCACGGTCAGCCAGGGGGCCGGTTGGAGCACCTTGGACACCTGGGGGGCGAAGGCCGGGGAGGAGACGACCACCTCGGCGGTGGGTCCGTCGGCGACGAGTTCGCCCTCGGCCATCACCAGCACCCGGTCCGCCGCGCGGGCGGTGAACTCCACGTCGTGGGTGGCCACCACGACCGCGCGGCCCTCCTCGGCGAGACGGCCGACGAGTCGGGCGAAGGCCTCCTTGGCGGTGTAGTCCAGGCCCCGGGTGGGTTCGTCCAGCAGCACCACGGGCGGTGCGGCGGTCAGTTGGATGGCCAGCACCAGGGCGAGGCGCTGCCCCTCGGACAGGTCGCGGGGGTGGCGTGGGCCGGGGATACCGGGGGCGAGGCTGTCCAGCAACTCCCGGCAGGTTCCGGTGGGTCGCTCGGACTCGGTGTCGGCCTGGGCGCACTCGGCGTCGACGGTCTGGAGGTAGAGCAGGTCGCTGGCGGTCTGGGGTACCAGGCCGACCAGGGAGCGGGCCCGCCCGGGGCGCAGCCGTCCGGGGTCGACGTCGCCCACCCGTACCCGGCCGGCGCTGCGGGGGCCGGAGCCCTGGAGCGCCCACAGCAGGGAGGACTTGCCGGAGCCGTTGCGGCCCATCAGCGCGGTGACCTGGCCCTGGCGCAGTTCCAGGTCGAGGCCGCGTACCGCGACGCGTTCGCCGTAGGTGACCGTGACGCCCTTGGCGGACAGCGCGGTCTCCCCGGGGGCGGGGCGGGCCGGGGGCGGCTGTCGGTCGGCGAGCTGTCGTCGCAGGGGGCCGGCCCGGCGTCGGGCGTCCCGTACGGACAGGGGCAGGGGGTCCCAGCCGGCGAGCCGGCCCAGGCGCACCACGGGCGGGGCGGGCGGGGCCGGTCGGGCGGTGCGCATGAGTTCCTCGGGGTCGCCCTGGTCGAGGAGGCCGTCTCCGGTGAGGTGCACCAGCCGGTCGGCGTACTGCAGGACCCGTTCCATGCGGTGTTCGGCGATCAGCACGGTGGTGCCCAGGTCGTGGACCAGGCGGAGTACGGCGGCGAGGACCTCCTCGGCGGCGGTGGGGTCCAGGGCGGAGGTCGGTTCGTCGAGGACCAGCACCCGGGGGTGGGCGGTGAGGACGGAGCCGATGGCCACCCGTTGCTGCTGGCCGCCGGAGAGGGTGCGCAGGGGGCGGTCCCGTAGTTCGGCGATGCCCAGCAGGTCGAGGGTCTCCTCCACCCGCTTGCGCATCACCTCGGGGGGCAGCGCCAACTGCTCCATGGCGTAGGCGAGTTCCTCCTCGACGGTGTCGGTGACGAAACCGGCCAGGGGGTCCTGGCCGACCACGCCGACCCGGTCGGCGAACTCCTGGGGCGGTACGTCGGCGGTGCTGACGCCGTCCACGGTGACGGTGCCCTGGAGGTGGCCGCCGGTGAAGTGCGGGACCAGTCCGTTGACGGCGCCCAGCAGGGTCGACTTGCCCACCCCGGTACGGCCGGCGACCAGACACAGTTCGCCCTCGGGCACCTCCAGTCGCACCCCGTCCAGGGTGGGGGCGGTGGCCTCGGGATAGGTGAGGGTCACCTGGTCGAAGACGATCACGCCGGCACCTCCCGGGGCAGTTGGCGGGGCAGTCGGGGCGCCAGTACACCGGGCAGCAGTCCGGTCAGCGCCGCCAGTACGGGGGTCACGGTCACCTCGGGCCAACTCAGGGGGGACAGCGGGGGGTAGAGGGTGGCCGCCTGGGCGGTGCCGGAGACCAGGTACATGCCGGCGGCGGACGCCAGTCCGCAGGCGGCCACCATCCACTCGGCGCCGCGCCAGGGGTCGGGGCGGTAGGTGGTACGGCGTACCCGGCGTCCGCCCAGCAGGAAGCCGACGGCGGCCAGGGCCAGTCCGGCCAGCAGCAGGGGGGTGCCCAGCAGGACGGGGGTGCTGGCGCCCATGGCTCCGTAGAGTCCGGCGCAGACCCCGAGCAGCCCGCCGATCACCAGGACCCCGGTGACCAGTCTGGTGCGGGGGGCGATGCGTCCGGTGCGGCCGTACCCGTGCGAGGCCATGGCGGCGGCCAGGGCCAGGGAACGGTTCATGGCGTCCTCCAGCACCGGGATGAGGATGCCGCGTATGGCCCGCCGGCCCTTGGTGGAGCCGCCCCGCAACAGCCGGGCCCGGCGCACCCGTTGGACGCTCTCCACCAGTTGGGGTGCGACGCTGAGGGTCACCACCACCGAGGTGCCCACCTCGTACAGGGCGCCGGGCAGGGCCTTGAGCATCCGCTTGGGGTTGGCCAGCGCGTTGGCGGCGCCCACACAGATCACCATGGCGGCCAGGCGCATCCCGTCGTAGGCGCCGCCCAGCAGTTGTTCGGCGGCGACGGGGCCCAACAGCCGTATGCCGGCGGCCCATTCGGGCAGCGGGATCTCGGGCAGGGTGAACAGCACCGTCTCCCCCATGCCCCCGCCGAAGACGATGCGGAAGACCACCCGCATCGCCACGATGAAGGCGCCCAGCACCAGGTACATGCGGAAGGCCAGTGCCCAGGGGGCGTCCCCCCGGCGCTGCACGACCACGAAGCCCACCACGGCCACGATCAGCGCCAGCAGCAGCGGGTTGGTGGTACGGCTGGCGGCGGCGGCCATGCCCAGGGCCCACAGCCACCAGGCCCCGGGGTGTACGGCGCGGGGCAGCGGGCTCATGAACTTCCGCCGGAGGGGCCGGCGCGGCGCCTGCGCCATGCGGCCACCCCACCGGCCGTGGCCACGGCCAGTACCGTGCCGGCGGCCACCACCGTGCCCAGGGGCATCCCCTGGTCCTCACTGGAGGAGACCGGTTCGCCGTCCTGTCCGTCGGCGCCGTCCCAGTCGTCGTCCTCGGTCGGGGTGGGGGCGGGGCTGTCGGAGGACTTGTCCGCGTCGGACTTCTTCTTGTCGTCCTTCTTCTCGTCCTTCTTGTCCTTGTCCTTGGACTTGCCGTCCTTGGGGGACTCCTCGTCCTCGGGGTTCTGGTCGCGCTTCCCCTCGTCCTGGCCCTGGTCGTTGCCGGAGTCACCGGGCCGTTGGCCGCCGTTGCCGCCCTGGGAACCGCCCTGCGAGCCGCCCCCGGAGCCGCCGTTGCCTCCGCCGGGGGGCGGGGTGGACGGGCGGCGGGGTGTCATCCGGGGCGCGGGGGCGTCGTCCTGCTCGCGGTTGAGGGAGAAGGACCAGCCCTCGAAGCTGCCCTTGGGCGGGGTGCGGTAGGTGGCGCCGTACTGGCTGTAGGTCCACTTGCCGCCGTTGGAGGCGTGCCAGTACGACCAGTAGGCGGAGGCCGGCGGGGTGTCCACGCAGGACTCGCGGTCGGCGCCGGGCTTGTTCTCCAGGCGGCAGATGAAGGACTCGCCCCAGCGGTTGGTGCCGGTGACCCGGATGCCGGCGGCCTTCAGGGCGGCCAGTCCGTTCTTCTGGGCGCCCACCGCGCAGCGCACCAGGGTGCCGCCGCCCAGTTCACGGAAGTCCACCACCACGGTCACGCCGTTGCCGTCGGGGCAGACGCCGGCCCGGCTCAGGGCGGGGGCGTGGGCGGGAGTGGCGGCGTGCGCGGGAGCGGCGGTGCCGAGGCCGAGTACGGTCGCCAGCAGCGACACCGCGAGGGCGGCGATCCCGGTGCGGAGGGCGCCGCCCCACCGCTTGAGCACACCAACCATGTCGCGGTGCCTTCCAGTTCGGGGCCGACGGCGGGGCCCCGACCCTCGTTCAGACGGCCGCCCCTGACGCCTTCCGGTGAGGAGGCGGCAGGGGCCGGTGAACCAGGGGTTCCAAGCTCCACGCTGTAGACCATGACAGGGGGAAGTGGTGCACGTAGCGCGGTGGGAGGTCCGGCTCGCGGCATGGGTGGCCGCTCACGGTTGCAGGTCAGCGCCGGACTTCCACCGGCTTTCCCCAGTCACGTACGCATGAAGTTGTGGCCCCTCACCCGGAGGGGTCACCAAATGGTATGCCCGGGCGCCTGGTTGAACCACCCTGCCGGTTGTTACTCCGGCCACTGCCGGCGCCCCCGGAGGGCGGTGCCGGTACGGTCGCCGCCGCCTCCTGGTGGGCCCCGGTGAGGGTTCGAGGTCTGTCGGGGGCCGGCCGGTCAGGCCCGGCGTCCCCGGCTGGCGGCACCTCAACTCCCCTGCGGTGAAGGCCCGTTGGCCTGGGCCGTCGGCTGCTATCCTGTTCGCGGACCACGCCTCCCCCGCCGGGCACCGCCCAGGCCAGGGGAGGCTTTTTCGCGCCCCGCCGCCCCCGCCCGTCCGGCTCGTCCGCCGGCGCCCGCGGCGCGGCCCCACGGCGTCGGCGTCCCGCCGTCCGCCTCCCTTCCGTCTCCCGAGGAGAGCCATGTCCCCTGTGTCCCTGCGCCGCGCCGACACCGACGACCACCCCGCACTGGAACGCCTGTGGCTGATGTTCCGGCACGACATGTCGGAGTTCGACGGCACCCTGCCCCGCCCCGACGGGACCTTCCGCGAGGAGCGGCTCCGCTCGGCGCTCACCGACCCCGACTGGGCGCCCTACCTGCTGTTGAGCGAGGACCGTCCGGCCGGGCTGGTGTTCGTACGGAGCCTGAGCACGGCACCCCGGGTGCTCAACAGCTTCTTCGTGGCCCGGGGAGCGCGCGGGTCGGGCCTGGGGATGTGGGCGGCGCGCGAGGTGGTGGGCCGGCATCCGGGCCCGTGGGAGGTGGCCTTCCAGGAGGCCAACCCCGGCGCCGTCCGGTTCTGGCGTCGGGTCGCCACCGAGGTGGCCGGCCGGGAGTGGAGCGAGGAACGCCGGCCGGTGCCGGGGCGGCCGGACGTGCCCCACGACGTCTGGATCTCGTTCGACGCCCCAGCCCGCCCCGGCACCTGACCCCACCCCTCGGGCGCCCCGGGCCGCTACTACGGGCACCCGTACGGGAGTTGGCGGGCCAGGTGGCCCGGAAGCCGGGGGACTCACACGGCCACCCCTCTGTTCCTCCGGGCGGATCTGGGCCAGACTGGGCCGAACACATACCCCACCGGGGTATACGAGGAGGCCGTGATGACATCCGCTGAGGCACCGTCCGTCCCGCCCACCCGAGGGGACCCCGCTCCCCCGGAACGCGGGGTCACCGCAGTCCGGCGCCACTGGCCGCTGGCGCGCCACTACCTGGAGATGCTCGCCGCCATGGGCGCCGGCATGGTGGTGTTCGGCCTGCTGGGCCGGGGAGCCCTGGACGCCCTCGGCGCGGGCCCGCCCCGGGGTGGGCCGGAGGTGGCCGCGCTGGAGATGGCGGCCTACATGTCCGCCGGGATGGTGCTGTGGATGCGGTACCGGGACCACGGCTGGGCGGGAACACTGGAGATGACCGCCGCCATGTTCGCTTCGGCCCTGGTGTTCTTCCCCGCGCTGTGGCTGGGCCTGGTCTCCGGCCACGGCCTGATGATGGGGGAACACCTGCTGATGCTGCCGCTGATGGCGGCGGTGATGTGGCGCCGACGCGGCGAGTTCGGGGGCTGAACGCCGAGCGGCGGTAACCGGGCGCCCGTACGGGAGTGGTCGGGGCACCGGGCGTACCGGCTGTCGCGTAAGGCGGGGACACCCGGCAAGGGCACCAGCGGGGATGTCGGTGGGGTGGTGCAGGATCTCCCCGACAGTTCCTCACAGGGGGTGGGCACATGACGATCAGCCATCGGATCGGCAACCGGGAAGTGGCGGAACACCCGTTCCTCCAGGGCCTCTACGCGGACCCCTACTTCCCCGACGAGATCCTGGACCGGGGGCGGGCCGTCCTGTGGCGGCTGTGCGAGCGGATCGAGGACGAGCGCCCCTCGGACCTGACCGCGCTCTACGCGCTGACCCACGCGGCCACCGAGGAGTTCAACCGGCTGGAGGCCGAGTTCGAGGCGGCCGGCAGCGAGATCGAGACCGTGGCGCGGGATGAGATCGCCGAGGACTTCTGGTTCGTGGCCTCGTCCTACGGCTTCGCGGACGCCGACGTGGAGGAACTGATCGCCACCCGGGACTGGTGACCGAACCCGACACCCGGACCCCTCGCACACACCGCCGTCGCGGCCCGGGGACCCTCACCCCGAACCGCGACGACGGAGCCCCGGCCCGACCCGTGCCCGCACCAGCCGTACCCCTTCCCCGCCGGCTCCCCCGACGGCCTCCCGACAGCGTCGGGGACGAGGGAGCGAGGGGCACGGGGGCGTCCCGGACCCGGAGTACGGACCTGGGGTGATCCCTGGGCGGTGCCGGTACGGCGCCGTACAGCGCCCGGCCGGCGCCCTCGGGAGAGCGCCCCGAAGGTCCGTGGCACGGGGTGCCCCCGGGGAGACCGGCACCGACCGGCCGTCCCCCGGGGCCGCCCCGGCCGGGGGTCACCCGGGGCGCCGGGTCACCAGGTGCCGTGCGTAGGAGTCGGTGGTGAAGAACAGCGGGAGGTCGATGCCGAGCGCGGTCCGGGTGAACAGCCGGTTCGCGTCCTCGGCCCGGGAGTCGGGGTCCTCCTTGCCCAACGCCAGGGTCTCGTCCTCCAGCAGCTTGCCGACCGTGTCCCGGTCCACCACCTGGTGCCGCAGCCACTGCCACACCTGGCAGCGGGCGATCTCGGCGGTGGCCGCGTCCTCCATCAGCCCGTACAGGGCGACCGCCCCCCGGCCGCGCAGCCAGGCGTCGTAGTAGCGCAGGGCCACCGCGATGTTGGCGCGCAGGCCCTCCTCGGTGGGCCCGCCGGCGACCTTGTGCACGGCCAGCAGGTCGGCGGAGGTGACGGACACCTCGTCCCGGGTGCGCTCCAGCTGGTGCGGGTGTTCGCCCAGCACCTGGTCGAAGACCTCACGGCAGACCGGCACCAGGGCGGGGTGGGCGACCCAGGATCCGTCGAAGCCGTCCTCGGCCTCCCGCTCCTTGTCCAGCCGCACCTTGGCCAGGGCCGCCTCGTTGGCGGCCTGGTCGCGGCTGGGCACCTGGGCGGCCATGCCGCCGATGGCGTGGGCGCCGCGCTTGTGGCAGGTGCGCACCAGCAGTTCGGTGTAGGCGCGCATGAAGGGGGCGGTCATGGTGACCTTGGCCCGGTCGGGCAGCACGAAGTCCGGGCGGTGGGCGAAGTTCTTGATCAGGCTGAAGAGGTAGTCCCAGCGGCCGGCGTTCAACCCCGAGGAGTGCTCCCGCAGTTCGTAGAGGATCTCCTCCATCTCGAAGGCGGCGGTCAGGGTCTCGATCAGCACGGTGGCCCGGACGGTGCCGCGCGGGATGTCCAGCAGTTCCTGGGCCAGCAGGAACACGTCGTTCCACAACCGGGCCTCAAGGTGGTTCTCCAGCTTGGGCAGGTAGAAGTACGGGCCCTGGCCGGCGTCGATCTGGCGCTGGGCGCAGTGGTAGAAGTACAGGCCGAAGTCGACCAGGGAGGCGGACATCGGCCGGCCGTCGACCAGCAGGTGCTTCTCGGTCAGGTGCCAGCCCCGGGGCCGGACCACGATGGTGGCCGGGTAGTCGGTGAGCCGGTACTCCTTGCCGTTCTCGGCGGTGAAGTCGATGCGCCGTTCGATGGCGTCCAGCAGGGTCAGCTGCCCGCTGATGACGTTGTGCCAGGTGGGAGAGGTGGCGTCCTCGAAGTCCGCCATCCACACCCGGGCCCCGGAGTTGAGGGCGTTGATCGCCATGCGCCGCTCGGGCGGGCCGGTGATCTCCACCCGCCGGTCGGTGAGCCCGGGGGCGGCGGGGGCGACCCGCCAGCTGTCGTCCCTGCGCACCGGGGCGGTACGGGGCAGGAAGTCCAGGCTGCCTCCGGCGGCGAGGAGTTCGGCGCGCTGGCGGCGCTGGGCCAGCAGTTGGGTACGGCGTTCGGCGAAGGCGGAGTCCAGTCGGGCGACGAACTCCAGGGCGCCGGGGGTGAGGATCTCGTCGAACCGTTCCTCGTCCGCGCCCAGCACCTGCGGCCGGCTGGGGGTCAGGGTGGCCTGGGTCATGGGTTCCTCCGTGGTGGTGCCGGGGTGCCGCCGCGCGGGGACGTAGGTCACGCGGCGGCACCGTTCAGGGGCGGCTTCAGAACTGCTCTTCCTCGGTGGAGCCGGTGAGCGCGGTGGTGGTGGACGCGGGGTTGACGGCGGTGGAGACCAGGTCGAAGTAGCCGGTGCCGACCTCGCGCTGGTGCCTGACGGCGGTGAAGCCCTCGCTCTGGGCGGCGAACTCCCGCTCCTGGAGGTCGACGTAGGCGGTCATGCCGTGGTCCGCGTAGCCCCGGGCCAGGTCGAACATCCCGTGGTTGAGGGAGTGGAAGCCGGCCAGGGTGATGAACTGGAAGCGGTAGCCCATGGCGCCCAGTTCACGCTGGAACTTGGCGATCTGGTCGTCGTCCAGGGCGGCCCGCCAGTTGAAGGAGGGCGAGCAGTTGTAGGCCAGCATCTGGTCCGGGTAGCGGGCGTGGATGGCCTCGGCGAACTCCCGTGCCTGCGCCAGGTCGGGGGTGCCGGTCTCGACCCACAGCAGGTCGGCGTACGGGGCGTAGGCGAGCCCTCGGGCGATGACCGGCTCCATGCCGTTGCGGACCCGGTAGAAGCCCTCGGCGGTGCGCTCGCCGGTGCAGAACTCGGCGTCCCGCTCGTCGACGTCGCTGGTGAGGAGGTTGGCGGCCAGGGCGTCTGTGCGGGCGATGATCACGGTGGGCACGTCGGCGATGTCGGCGGCCAACCGGGCGGCGCTGAGGGTGCGGATGTGCTGGCTGGTGGGGACCAGGACCTTGCCGCCGAGGTGGCCGCACTTCTTCTCGGAGGCCAGCTGGTCCTCGTAGTGGATGCCGGCGGCGCCGGCGGCGATCATCGCCTTGGTCAGCTCGAAGGCGTTCAGCGGGCCGCCGAACCCGGCCTCGGCGTCGGCCACGATCGGGGCGAGCCAGTCGGTGGTGTCGCCGTCGCCCTCGGCGGTGGCGATCTGGTCGGCGCGCAGCAGGGCGTTGTTGATGCGGCGGACCACCTGGGGCACCGAGTTGACCGGGTACAGGCTCTGGTCGGGGTAGGTGTGGCCGGCCTGGTTGGCGTCGGCGGCGACCTGCCAGCCGGACAGGTAGATGGCCTGGAGACCGGCGCGGACCTGCTGCACGGCCTGGCCTCCGGTGAGGGCGCCGAGGGCGTGGATGTAGTCGCGCTCGTGCAGCTGGCGCCACAGTCGTTCGGCTCCGCGCCGGGCGAGGGTGTGCTCCTCACGGACACTGCCGGACAGCCGGACGACGTCCTCGGCGGTGTGGGTCCGCTCGGTGTGCTGCCAACGGGGGTCGTTGGCCCACCGGTTGGCCAGTTCCTGTGCCTGCTCCGCGACGGTGGGACGGGTCTGCTGCGCCATGGGTGTCTCCTGCTGAGGGTTTTGGGTGGTGAACTCGTGGGGCGTTGTCGGGGTGCGCGGTGCGAAGGTGTGAAACGGCGGTGAGTGGCGGTTGTGAGGTCACTCACGCCGTCGAGGGGTGCTGACGACTCGGTCGGAGCTGGGTCGGTACGTGGTCGGAACCCGCTGGCACGGCACCTTCGCTCGCACCCGGTGCCATAGGGGGCCGGCCCGAGGTTTCCGGGATTTCCGACGTCAGGGCGTTGCCGGTCCGGTTTTTCGGGTCGGACCCCTTGGCGTGCCCTATGGCCACACCCCAACTCTGGCACTGAGTGCCACCCTCAGTCGAGCTTGGCTCCATGCCAATTTCAGCGAATCTTCCGCGCGTGCTCTGCGAAGGTTGCCAATGGTGCAATGGCAGGGAACCCGAGGGCCGCCGGAGCACCGTTCCGAGGCCCGGAAAGGGACCAGAGATGAGCAAGACCTACGCCGGCGCACGGCTGCGGCGACTCCGCGAGGAGCGCAACCTCAGCCAGGCCGCCCTGGCCCGCGTCCTGGCGATCTCCCCCAGCTACCTCAACCAGATGGAACACGACTCCCGCCCGCTGACCGTGCCGGTGCTGCTGCGGCTGACCGAGGCCTTCGGAGTCGACCCGACGTTCTTCTCCTCCCGTGACTCGGCCCGGCTGCTGGCCGACCTGAGGGAGTCGCTGGCCGAGGAGATCGACCAGTCCCGGCTGTCCACCTCCGAGCTGTCGGAGCTGGTCAACCGGCTCCCCGGGGTGGCCGAGGCCCTGCTGGGGCTGGCCCGGCACCGACAGGAGCTGTCGGAGCGGCTGACCCTGGCGGCCGGCCAGCGGGACCAGCCCGACCCCGACAGCACCCTGGCCCCCCACGAACACGTACGGGACTTCTTCTACCGGCGGCAGAACTACCTGCACCAACTCGACGTGGGCGCCGAGGAGTTGGCCACCCGGCTGGGGGTCCGCCGGGGCGAGGTGCGGCGCGTGCTGACCACCCGGCTCGCGGACCGGCACGGGGTACGGCTGCTGCTGGAGGACGGCGGCGACCAGCTGCACCGCTACGACCCGGAGACCCGGGTGCTGCGCCTCTCCCCCCGGCTGCGGCCCGGGCAGCAGGCGTTTCGGATGGCGACCCAGCTGGGGCTGCTGGAACGGGACGGGGAACTGTCCGCCCTGGCGGCCGAGGACTTCGAGGAGGGGTCGGAGAGCTGGTCGCTGGCCCGCATCGGGGCGGCCCACTACTTCGCGGCGGCCCTGGTGCTGCCGTACGCCGCCTTCCACGCCCGGGCGGAGGAGTTCCGCTACGACATCGAGCGGCTCAGCGACCACTTCGGCCTCGGCTACGAGACCGTCTGCCACCGGCTGAGCACCCTGCAACGCCCCCGGCTGCGCGGGGTGCCGTTCTCCTTCGTACGGGTGGACCGGGCCGGCAACCTGTCCAAACGGCAGTCGGCCACCGACTTCCACTTCTCCCGCAGCGGCGGCACCTGCCCGCTGTGGAACGTCTACGAGGCCTTCGCCTCCCCCGGCCGGGTCCAGGTGCAGGTGGCCGAGATGCCCGACGGCCGCCGCTACCTGTGGACCGCCCGCACCGTCGGCCGGCCCGGCCCGGTGTGGGGCCAGCCGGGGAAGACCTTCGTCATCGGCCTGGGCTGCGAACTGCGGCACGCCCACCGGCTGGTGTACTCCACCGGCCTGGACCTGGACGAGCCGGCGGCCACCCCCATCGGCATGGGGTGCCGCGCCTGCGAACGGCTCGGCTGCCCCCAGCGTTCGGTACCCTCCCTCGGGCGCCGGCTGGCGGTGGACGAGAACCGCACCACCTTCGTGCCGTACCCGGTGGTGCCCTGACCCCGGCCCCGGCGAACACCCGGTCCGCCCATCCGGTGGCGCGCCTACCCTGTGAGGCCCACCCCCGAAGCCGAACACCGAAGGAGCCCGCCGTGTCCAGCCCCGCCCAGACCCCCGCCCCCGCAGGCCCGGGCGGGCACCCCGCACTGGGTGAGTGCGTCCTGCTCAAACACGGCGAGGTGTTCCTGCGCGGTCGCAACCGGGAGCTGTTCGTCCAGCGGATGCACGACAACCTGCGGTCGGCCCTCGGCGACCTGGAAGGCCAGACCCGGGTGCGGTACGGGCAGAACGTCAGCGTGCTGACCGGGGAACCCCCGCTGGCCGAACTGGTCGAGCGGGCCCGCCGGGTGATGGGCTTCGCCTCGGTGGAACCGGCCGTACGGGTCGCCACCGGGGAGGAGAACATCGCCCGGGCAGCGATCACGGTGATGGAGCGGTACGGCCGTTCCGGCAGCTTCGCGGTACGGGCCCGTCGACGGGACAAGACCTTCCCGCTCACCTCGTCCGCCCTGGAGTCCTTCGTCGGCGCCCGGGTACAGCGGGCGCTGGGACTGCCGGTGAACCTCACCGCACCCGACACCCGGCTGGCCGTCGAGGTGGAGCGCCGCCACACCTACCTGTCCTGGGAGCGCCTCCCGGGACAGGGCGGGCTCCCGGTGGGGTCCAGCGGCCGGGCACTGGTGCTGCTGTCGGGCGGCTTCGACTCCCCGGTCGCCGCCTACCGGGCCATGCGACGCGGTCTGCACTGCGACTTCGTCCACTTCAGCGGCGTACCGTTCACCAACGCCGCCTCCCTCTACAAGGCGTACGCCCTGGCCCGGCAGCTCAACCGCTACCAGCCCACCGGACAGCTGCACACCGTCGCCCTGGGCCAGGCCCAGAAGCGGCTGGCCCTCGCCGGAGCCGGCAAGCTCCAGGTGGTCGGACAACGCCGGCTGATGGTGCGCACCGCCAGTGAACTGGCCCGCCGACTGGGCGCGGAAGCCCTGGTCACCGGCGACAGCCTGGGCCAGGTGGCCAGCCAGACCCTCAGCAACCTGGCCACCGTGGAGGACGCGGCCACCCTGCCGATGCTCCGGCCGCTGATCGGCTTCGAGAAGCAGGAGATCATCAACGAGGCGGAGCGGATCGGCACCGCCGAGGTGTCGGTACTGCGCGACGAGGACTGCTGCCAGCTGCTGGCACCCCGTTCCGCCGCCGTCCGCTCACGGCTCACCGAGGTACGGAAGCTGGAACGGCGGCTGGAGGTCGAGGAGTTGGTGGACGAACTCCTCGAAGGGGTACGCACCCTGCGCCCGGGCGAGGAGCCCGAGGAGGAGGGCGAACAGCCCCGGACCAGCCCCGAAGCGGACGGCCGCGCCACGGCGCCGGCGGACGGGACCGTGCCCCCGGCCCGCACCCCGGCCCTCTGAGCGGTACGCGCCGCCGGGAGCCCGAACCCCGGCCGTCCCGCCACGACCACCGCTGACCTGCGCGTTCCCCCGGTCTTCGGGGACCGGCACCCATGGGCCGTTCCGAGGCGGCGTCCGGCATCCGGGCGACCCCGTACCGGGATCCGACCTCGGCCCGTAGGGTGGGGCACGCAGCTGGTTCGCCCCGCCCTCCAGGCGGGTGCGTCGCAAGAGGGAACCCGGTGGGAATCCGGGACTGCCCCGCAGCGGTGAACGGGAACGAAAGCCGTCACAGGCACTGGCCCCAGGGCTGGGAAGCGACGGCCGGTAGGTGTCCGCCCCGGTGGACGTGCCCGTGAGTCCGAAGACCTGCCCGCTGCCCGTGTGTGCACCCCACGCACGGACAATCCGGTGACCTCGTGGGTGGGTCGGCGTACACATCGGTGGCAGCGCTCGCCGCGCGCCCACCGCGCTGTCGCCATCCTCGCGTGGTCCCCGGGACCAGGAGAGTCCAGACTCGCGAAGGAGAGTTCCGTGACAGCGAAGTCCGCAGCCGCGGCAGCACGGGCCACCGTGTACGGCTACCCCCGTCAGGGCCCCAACCGGGAACTGAAGAAGGCCATCGAGGGCTACTGGAAGGGCCGGGTCACGGCCGACAGCCTGAAGGAGACGGCCACCGAACTGCGCCTCGCCAAGCTGCGCCAGCTCGCCGAGGCCGGTGTCCACGAGGTACCGACCGGCGACTTCTCGTACTACGACCACGTGCTGGACACCAGCGTGATGGTCGGGGCCGTACCCTCCCGGCACCGCGCGGCCGTCGAGGCCGACACCCTGGACGGCTACTTCGCGATGGCGCGCGGCACCCAGGAGGTGGCGCCGCTGGAGATGACCAAGTGGTTCGACACCAACTACCACTACCTGGTCCCCGAGTTGGGCCCGGACACCGTCTTCACCGCCGACTCCACCAAGCAGGTCGCCGAACTCACCGAGGCCCTCGACCTGGGCCTGACCCCCCGCCCGGTACTGGTCGGCCCGGTCACCTACCTGCTGCTGGCCAAGCCCGCCCCCGAGGTGGACGCCGACTTCGACCCGCTCACCCTGCTGGACCGGCTGCTGCCGGTGTACGCCGAGGTGCTCGCCGACCTGCGGGCCGCCGGCGCCCAGTGGGTGCAGCTGGACGAACCGGCCCTGGTGCAGGACCGCACCTCGGCCGAACTCAACGCCGCCACCCGCGCCTACCGCGAGCTGGGCGGACTGACCGACCGGCCCCAGCTGCTGGTCGCCTCCTACTTCGACCGGCTCGGCGAGGCCCTCCCGGTGCTCGCCAAGTCCCCCGTCGAGGGCCTGGCCCTGGACTTCACCGAGCGGGCCGCCGGCAACCTGGACGACCTCGCCGCCGCCGGCGGGCTCCCCGGCAAGCGGCTGGTGGCCGGAGTGGTCAACGGCCGCAACATCTGGATCAACGACCTGGAGAAGTCCCTCTCCACCCTGGGCACCCTGCTGGGCCTGGCCGACCGGGTGGACGTGGCGCCCTCCTGCTCCCTGCTGCACGTGCCGCTGGACACCGCGCCGGAGCGGGACATCGACCCGCAGATCCTGCGCTGGCTGGCCTTCGCCCGGCAGAAGTCGCGGGAGGTGGTGACCCTCGCCAAGGGCCTGGCCCAGGGCACCGACACCATCTCCGCCGAACTGTCGGCCAACCGCGCCGACCTCGCCTCCCGCAGCGGCTCCGCCATCACCCACGACCCCCGGGTACGGGAACGGGCGGCGGCGGTCACCGAGGCCGACACCCACCGGTCCCAGCCGTACCCGGAGCGCACCGCCGCCCAACGGGCCCACCTGGGGCTGCCGTTGCTGCCGACGACCACCATCGGCTCGTTCCCGCAGACCACCGAGCTGCGCACCGCCCGGGCCGACCTGCGGGCCGGCCGTATCGACGGTGAGGGCTACGAGCGGCGCATCGAGGCGGAGATCCGGGACAACCTCTCCTTCCAGGAGAAGGTCGGCATCGACGTACTGGTGCACGGCGAGCCCGAGCGCAACGACATGGTGCAGTACTTCGCCGAGCAGCTCAGCGGCTACCTGGCCACCCAGCACGGCTGGGTCCAGTCCTACGGCACCCGCTACGTCCGGCCGCCGATCCTGGCCGGCGACATCTCCCGCCCCGAGCCGATGACGGTGCGCTGGACCTCCTACGCCCAGTCCCTCACCGACCGTCCGGTCAAGGGGATGCTCACCGGCCCGGTGACCATGCTCGCCTGGTCCTTCGTACGGGACGACCAGCCCCTGGGCGACACCGCCCGCCAGGTCGCCCTGGCGCTGCGGGACGAGGTGGCCGACCTGGAGTCGGCCGGCACCTCGGTGATCCAGGTGGACGAGCCGGCCCTCCGGGAGACCCTGCCGCTGCGGGCCGCCGACCACGCCGAGTACCTGGCCTGGGCCACCGAGGCGTTCCGGCTCAGCACCAGCGGCGTACGCCCGGACACCCAGATCCACACCCACATGTGCTACGCCGAGTTCGGTGACATCCTGCGGGCCATCGACGACCTGGACGCCGACGTGATCTCCCTGGAGGCCGCCCGGTCGCACATGCAGGTCGCCGACGAACTGGCCAGCGCCGGCTACCCGAAGGAGGTCGGCCCCGGGGTGTACGACATCCACTCCCCCCGGGTACCGGGCTCCGACGAGGTCACCACCCTGCTGCGGAAGGGGCTCAGGGCCATTCCGGCCGAGCGGCTGTGGGTCAACCCCGACTGCGGGTTGAAGACCCGTGGCTGGACCGAGACCCGGGCCTCGCTGGAGAACCTGGTGACGGCGGCCCGACAGCTCCGGGACGAGCTGCCCGGCTGATCCGCGCGGGCGCCCGGACAGGTCCTCGGGCACCGTGACAGCACGTGGCCCCCGGCGGGATTCCGCCGGGGGCCACGTGTGCGTCGGGGGTCCGCAGGGGTCGGACTCCCCGGACGCTCAGGTCACTTCTGGATGGCCGAGACCTCGAACTCCAGGGTGACCTTCTCTCCCACCAGCACGCCGCCGGTCTCCAGGGTGGCGTTCCAGGTGACGCCGAAGTCCTTGCGGTTGATGGTGGTGGAGCCCTCGAAACCGAGCCGGGTGTTGCCGAAGGGGTCGACCGCCTGTCCCTCGAAGGTGAACGGGACGGTCACCGGGCGGGTGACCCCGCGAATGGTGAGGTCGCCGGTCAGGTCGAAGGTGCCGTCACCGGTGACCTTGACCTCGGTGGAGCGGAAGGTGATCGTCGGGAACTCGTCGATCTTGAGGAAGTCGTTGCTGCGCAGGTGCTCGTCGCGGTCGGCGTTGCGGGTGTCGATGCTGGCGACCTTGATCTCCAGCTCCACCGAGGACTTGGTGGGGTCGTCACCGTCGAGGTGGGCCGAGCCGGAGAACTCGTTGAAGGCACCGCGGACCTTGGTCACCATCGCGTGCCGGGCCACGAAACCGATCTGGGTGTGGCTGGGGTCGATGGTGTACTCGCCGGTGAACTGGCTGTAGTCGGTCGACGTGGCCATGGGAGCGCCTCCGGGGTAGTTGAGGATTCATCTATCTCCATGGTGCACCCGGATAGTTGATGCGTCAACCAAACCCCTAGACTCGCCGTATGACCGACACCCGTTGGCTCACCGAACAGGAGGAGTCCGCCTGGCGCGGCTACCTCGCCACCCACACCCGCCTCAGCGCCCGACTGCACCGCCAACTCCAGCGCGACTCCGGCCTGTCACTGACCGACTTCGAGGTGCTGGTCCACCTCACCGACCGCAGCGACCAGCGGATACGCGTCCTGGAACTGGCCGAGGAACTCCAGTGGGAGAAGAGCCGCCTGTCCCACCACCTGGGGCGGATGCAGCGGCGCGGCCTGGTCACCCGGGAGAGCTGCACCAGGGACGGCCGGGTCAGCTACGTCTCGCTCACCCCGCGGGGGCGGGAAGCCATCGAGAACGCCGCGCCCCAGCACGTGGAGACGGTCCGCGCCCTGTTCCTCGACCTGCTGACCGAGGAGCAGATCGACACCCTCCGGGAGATCAGCGAGCGGGTACGGGCCCACCTGGAGGACGAGGCGCCCTGACCGTACGACCGCCTCCGGGACGAGGGCGGTCACCAGCCGGTGCGCACTCCCTTGACGGCGCCCCGGGCGGTTACTAGCTTGCGCTGAAATCGTTTTCCCTCAGGGAGTCCGCCATGTCCAGAAACCGCGCCAGACGACAGAGGGGGTGGCTGGCGGCCACCCTGGCCGCGACCGCCCTCACCGCCGCCCTCCTGCCGGCCGGAACCCCCTCCGCCCAGGCCGCCCAGAGTGCCGACGAACCACCGTTGAGCAGCTTCTTCTCCACCGTGAACCTCGACAACGGCGCCACCGTCGGCGCCCCCGCCGCAGGCGACAACCGCAACCACGGCGACCTGTGGCCCAACTGCTGGGCGGATGATGACAACGTTTACACGGCCTACGGGGACGGCCTCGGTTTCGACGACAGCTTCCACGACATCGGCGTCGCCCGGATCAGCGGACAGCCCGGGCAGCTGAAGGGCGAGCAGCTGGCCGAGGGGGACCAGGTCGGCACCGTCTGGAACGCCGAGCACACCCGCAAGCCCACCGGCATGGCCTGTGTCGACGGCACCCTCTACCTGGCCGTGCAGGACCTGGCGCACGACTTCAACAGCGCCCCGGCCGCGACCATCGCCAGGTCCACCGACAAGGGCCGCACCTGGACCTGGGACAAGACCGGGCCGATGTTCGCCGACGGCACCTTCACCACCGTGATGTTCCTGGACTACGGCAAGGACTACGCCGAGGCCCCCGACGACTACGTCTACGCCTACGCCCTCGACCACAACTGGCGCGACTCCTTCGACGACCGGGTGCCCGACCCGGTGGACCTCTACCTGGCCCGGATGCCCCGGGACGAGGTACAGAACGAGGCCGCCTGGCAGTACGTCAGCGGGTACGACCAGTCCGGCGAGCCGACCTGGAGCGACGACATCGCCGACCGCGAGGCGGTACTCCACGACGACCGTCACCTGTACCCCGAGGTCTACACCCCCGACCGGGTACGCAACCTGACCCCCCTCAGCCAGGGCGGCATCGTCTACGACAAGGCCCTCAAGCGGTACCTCTACACGTCCTGGACCGAGTACACCTTCGAGTTCTACGAGGCCGAGAACCCCTGGGGCCCCTGGAAGCGCTTCGACAGCAAGGACTTCGGCGGGTACCCGTGGACCCACCAGAAGCACGGCGGCTACGCCACCACCATCCCCTCCAAGTACATCAGCGCCGACGGCAGGTCGATGTGGCTGCAGTCCAACGTCTGCCCCTGCGGCGGAGGCGTACCGGCCGAGGACCACTACGCCTACACCTTCTCGCTACGGAAGATGAGCCTGGAGCCCCACCAGCCCAGCACCCCCGACAACCCCGCCGACCCGCGACGGAACCTGGCCCGCGAACCCGGAACCGTCCAGGTGGAGCGCGTCGCCCACCAAGGCAACGACCACTACTACAACGACGGGAACAAGCGGCAGAGCGAGGACGACTGGAACGACGAGCGCAAGGACGCCAGTTGGTGGGGCTACACCTGGCCGCGCTCGTACCGGCTCGACAGGGTCGCCTACACCACCGGTGAGATCAAGGAGGACGGCGGCTGGTTCCGGGACCTGAGGGTGCAGGTCCGCAGGGACCACCAGTGGCACGACGTCAGCGGCCTCAAGGTCGACCCCGCCTACCCCGGCGACGAGACCGCCGGCAGCCACCGGACCTACACCCTCTCCTTCGACCCGGGCGAGGGCGACGGGGTACGGATCACCGGAGCCCCCGGAGGCAGCCGTACCTTCACCTCCCTCGCCGAACTGGAGGTCTTCCACTCCGGCGACTGACCCCGCCCACGGCGGAGGCGGCCGGGCGCACATCGGGTCCGGTCGCCTCCGAAGGGACCAACTCCCCGACGGTGTAGGGCCGTTCAGGAACGGGGCCCGTCCCCCTCCTGGCGCTCCACGGCCACGATGGTGCCCTGGGCGACCGCCACCAGGCGCTCGCCATCCCCCTCGGGTACGTGGATACGGCACTCACACACCGCCTGCCGACGGGTGGTCACGACCGCCGAGGCCCGCGCGACGACCACCTCCCCGACGGCCGGGCGAGCGTAGTTGATCTTGTACTCGGTGGTGAGCGCGTCACCCCCGAGAGCGAGCCCGCCGGCGAAGGTCAGCGCGTTGTCGGCCAGGTAGCTGAGCACCCCGCCGTGCAGGAACCCGTGCTGCTGCTGAAGCTCCGGCCGGTTGTGGACCCGGATCTCGGCCGTGCCCGGACCCACCTCGGTCAGCTCGGCCCCGAGAAACCGGCTGAAGGGCTGGGCGTCGAAGATGGAGCGGGCGAAGCTCGCCAGGTCACTCGTCACGGCGTCTCCTCGTGAGAAGGGGGGCGGCCAGCGGGCCACCGACGTACGGGCCGGTACCGCACACATGGTGATCACCACGACCCGGAAAGTCCATGCGGGGCCCGGCCGTCGAACGGTTCCCACCGGTGACCGTGGACGACCCCACCACCTCCCCGCTCCGAGCGGCGGCAGACGTTCCTCGAGCCCCGCGGGCGTACGTACGTGTGCCCCGGCCTCCCGCGAGTACGGGAGAGCGTCCCGCCGGACAGGTCGGCCCCTCGACGGCGGGTGTGCCGGAGGGGTGTCAGTCGGTTCGCGGCAGGCTCAGCACCGCCCGGCCCAGCACCGGGACCGCCCAACCGCTCGACCACGTCACACCACCACGTCGGGCACCTGCCCCATGGGGACGTCAACGAGCCTGGCAACCCCCACCACCATGTACCGGCAACGCTATGACCTGCGCACTCGCACGACCGACGGCCCGCTGCCAAACCCCCACACCAGAGGCCGCCTACCCAGCCTCCCGGCTGCGGCTCTACCCTGGCGTCGTCATCACCCCTGGAGGGTTCGCAACGGCTGGCTCCTGGCCTGCCCGCAAGGGCCCGAAGCGGGTCGTCATCACCCCTGGGGACGCGCGCTGAAACTGGCCCGCCCGCCTGATGTCAGCCCAACTCACCCCGCACAGCCCCGGGGAACACCCCGAACACACCGGGGCCGCCCCTGGGCCGTGCGAGGACGGACCAGGGGCGACCCCGGTGACCAGCGATGAGCAGCGATGAGCGGCAACGAGCCTTCCGGTGCGGGTCAGTAGGGCGCTACCGGAGGCCCGACCAGGCCCGACTCACATGTTGATCATGTGGCCGGCGAGACCGTGGACGGCCTCCTTGACGGCCTCGCCCAGGGTGGGGTGGGCGTGGATGTTGCGGCCGACCTCGTGGACGGTGAGGTCCCACTGCTGGGCGAGGGTCAACTCCGGGAGGAGTTCGGTGACTTCGGGGCCGATCAGATGGGCCCCCAGGAGTTCGCCGTGGGTGGCGTCGCAGAGGATCTTGACGAAGCCCCCGGCGTCCCCCAGGCCGTGGGCCTTGCCGTTGGCGGTGAAGGGGAACTTGGACACCTGTACGTCGAAGCCCAGGTCGCGGGCCTGCTCCTCGGTGTAGCCGAAGCTGGCCACCTGGGGCTGGCAGTAGGTGGCGCGGGGAACCATGACGAAGTCCACCTCCATGGTCTCCTCCCCCGCGATGGTCTCGGCCGCGATCATCGCCATGGCCTCGGCGGCGTGGGCCAGCATCAGCTTGGCGGTCACGTCACCGATCGCGAAGATGTGCCCGGCGGCGGTACGGCCCACCCCGTCGACGTCGATGGCGCCGCGCTCGGTGAGCTTGACCCCGGTGTTCTCCAGCCCGTAGCCCTCGACCCGGGGGGCGAAGCCGATGGCCTGGAGCACCTTGTCGGCCTCCAGCACCTTCTGTTCGCCGTCCTTGGAGACGGTGACCCGTACCGGGCTGTTGGGGTCGGAGTCGTCGATGGACTCGACCCGAGTGGAGGTGAGGACCTCGATGCCCAACTTGCGGTAACGCTTGGCGAGTTCGGCGGAGACCTCCTTGTCCTCCAGGGGCACCAGCCGGTCGAGGAACTCGACGATGGTGACCTTGACCCCGTAGCTGCTGAGGACGTACGCGAACTCCACACCGATGGCGCCGGCACCGGCGATCACGATGCTGCCGGGCAGCTCCTCGGAGAGGATCTGCTCCTCGTAGGTCACGACCCGCTCGCTGAGGGAGGTGCCGGGCAGCAGCCTGGTGGTGGCGCCGGTGGCGATGACGCAGTGGTCGAAGGTGATCGACTCGGTACCGCCGGCGGTCAGCTGCACCTGGAGGGTGTGCGGGTCGCTGAAGGTGCCCCATCCCTGGTACTCGGTGATGGAGTTCTTCTTCATCAGGTAGTGGATGCCCTTGACCCGGCCGTCGGCGACCTTGCGGCTGCGCTGGTAGGCGGCGGAGTAGTCGGCGCTGACCTGGCCCTCGACCTTCAGTCCGTAGCTGGCGGCCTCCTTGGTGAACAGCTGCACCAACTCGGCGTTCCGTAGCAGGGCTTTGGAGGGGATGCAGCCCACGTTGAGGCATACTCCGCCCCAGTAGGTGCTCTCGACGACCGCGACGCTCTTGCCCAGTTGCGCCGAACGTACGGCGGCCGTGTAGCCGCCGGGACCGGCTCCCAGGACGACGACGTCGTAGTGTGTGCTCATCAGCGATTCCTCTTAGGTTCCCTCGTGTTCGCGGATACGCGTGCTGGGGCGCCCTGCGCGCGCACGCGCGGCACCGCTTGTGGGGGTGGCCGCCCGGGGCGCTCCACCAGCGATCGTAACCACTGTGGCCGGACCCGGATTCCGCACCGGGGACGGGGCCGTTCCCCGACGGTGCCTGGCCGACGGTGCCCGACGGCGGGAGACGGCGGCCGAGCTGAACGCGCCGAGGGCGGTACCGGCCTCGGGGAGAGGTCGGTACCGCCCTCGACGGTCGTTCTACTCGCTCAGGAGCCCAGCCAGCCGTGCCCTCGGGCCAGACGGTCGAGGCCCTTGCGGACCTGGACGATCTGGGCGGCCGTGAGCGTCGGGGCCGACTCCAGCAGGACCTCGGTCAGCTCCTGCTGGAACTCGCGGGGCGACAACAGGTCACACAGGTCGTCGCTGTCCTCGGAGTTGCCGGCGCTGACCGCCACCGTCCGCTGGGAGCTGGGGGCCGGCTCGACCAGGCTGACCATGGAGGCCTTCAGGCCCCGGTCCCCCTGCTCGACCCGGAACTCGACGAGGGCACCGGGCTTGTAGAGGTGCTTCTCGTCGGTCAGATCGTTGGCGTGCATGAAGATGTCCTCGGTGCCGTCACCCGGGTCAATGAACCCGTAACCGCGCACGTCATCGAACCGCACTACTTTGCCCTGTTCCACCACATACCTCACCACAACAACTGAACTTCGGGGACACTCGCCACTCCCCCACCATGGAACGCCGCGTTCAACCGCCGCTGGGAGTGACGCCCTCCCCATTTCTCCCCCATGTGTATCACGTCGGGCCCGGGAGGCCGCCAGACGTCCTGGGCCGGACCGCCCCCGCGCTCACCGTGCGCTCCCCCGCGCGGCACCGCTCCCCCGGGTGGCGTCGGGCCGGCGCACCACCTCTCCCATCTGCCGGGTGAGGTCGAGCACCTCCCGCAGCAGGCCGACCTCCGCTCCGCCGGAGCCGTGGGAGTACAGCCTCAGGTCGAGGTGGTAGGCGCGGCGGGCGACCGTGAGGTGGCGCCCCCGGAAGACCACCATCACGCGCAGCACCCGGGCGAGGGCCCGAGCCGAGCGGGCCGCCTCCGGCGGGGCCGGGCGGGCGTCCTCGGGGCCCAGCGCGGCGGCCAGACGACTGACCAGGCTGGGGTGGTGGGCCCAGCGGTGGAACAGCCGCCGCCAGGAGGGCAGGGCGTAGGGCACGGAGTCGCGGAGGAACGCCCGGTACTCCGGCAGGGCGCGGTCGCTGGCCCACAGCGCCTGGTCGAACAGCCACAGCGGGACCTGGGTGGCGGTGGGCCCCAGCAGGGTGCGCCCGTCGACGGTGATGGACTCGAAGTAGGGGCGCATGGTGCGGGCGAAGAACTCGGGGCTGACCTCGCGGGAGACCCGGGCGATGGAGTGGGTGAGGCCGTCCAGGCGGTCGGCCAGGGCGTGGGCGGTGTCGGCGAACCGGGGGTCCTCCACGGCGGTGTCGGTCAGCGCGTCCAGCAGGTCCAGGCCCTGGTGGAGGTCGGGGAACACCCCGCGCACCGACTCCTGGAGGTGGGCCTCCTGGGGGTCGCCGGTGTACATCCGCTGCCGCGTTCCGACGGGGTTCCAGGTGGTGTAGTGGTGCACGGTGTCGCGCGGGACCATGTCGGTACGCCGGCCGAGGGACCGCAGCAGGGGGTCCAGCCGGGGCAGTTCCGTGGTGGGCTGGAGACCCCACCGTTTCAGGGAGCCGAGGAAGAGGCCCAGGTCCCGCAGGGCGGCCAGGCAGTGTTCCGGGTCGCGGGGCGCTTCGGCCGCCGGCAGCAGGCGGGCCAGCTCACCGAGGATGGCGCGGTGGTCGCCGTGGTGGTTGAGGTCGGGTAAGCGCGCGCAGGCATCGTCCGCGTCCAGGGGGTCCAGGGCGCGGACGCGGTGTATCCGCGCGGGGTGTCCGTAGTCCATGGGTCAGCCGGGTCTGCCGTGGTCGTCTGGGCGGGCCCCGGCGAGTCTGCCAGGGGGGCGCGCTCCGCGACAGGGCTCCCCTATCGGGTGACGTACTCGGCTACGGCAACCGGGTCGTGAGCGCGAGGAGTTGGGGCGGAAACGGGTTCGCGAACGAGTCGCGACGGTTTGGTGGCCGTTTGAAAGTTCCGCACCCCGTGGAAGTATCACCGCAGCTCGGAGACGTATCCACTGGGCTAGACCACGGGTTTGCCGAAGAAACCCTTTACGGCACCTGTGACACCACGTACGTATGACGTGTTTATGACAAGCAGGGCACCCCACTCCGTCACGAGCCAGGAGGCCAAGACATGCCCTCGTACAGACCCCCCAAGTCCCACGTCCGCAAGATCGCGCTGGCCACCGCCGTCGTCGGCGCCTCGATGGCGCTGACCCTGACGTCCGTCGGCTCCTCCGTCGCCTCCCCCGCCGCCCCCGAGAAGGCCGAGAAGGGCTACAAGCTCGGCGAGGGCTACATGGGGATCAGCGCCGAGCAGGAGACCGCCGGCAAGGAGACCCGCCAGGTCGGCCCGCAGGACACCAGCGGTGTCCAGGGCATCGACGTGTCGCACTACCAGGGCAACATCAACTGGGGCTCGGTGAAGAACGCCGGCATCCAGTTCGCCTGGATCAAGGCCACCGAGGGCACCACGTACAAGGACCCGAAGTTCAGCGCCAACTACACCGGCGCCTACAACAACAAGGTCATCCGTGGCGCTTACCACTTCGCCCGCCCCGGCTCCTCCAGCGGCTCGGCCCAGGCCAGCTACTTCGCCAAGAACGGTGGCGGCTGGTCCGCGGACAACCTCACCCTGCCCGGCGTCCTGGACATCGAGAACGGCTCCAGCTCCCAGTGCCACGGCCTGAGCCAGTCCGCGATGCGTACCTGGATCAGCGACTTCTACAACACCTACAAGTCCGCGACCTCGCGCGACATGGTCATCTACACCACGGCCAACTGGTGGAACACCTGCACCGGCAACTGGGACGGAATGCGCACCAAGGCCCCGCTGTGGGTGGCGCACTGGACCACGGGCAGCCCCACCATCCCCGCCGGCTTCCCGGCCTGGACCGTGTGGCAGTACACGGACAAGGGCAACATCGGCGGCATCAACCCGGTGGACCGCAACAAGTTCAACGGCTCCCGGGACCGTCTGCTGGCCCTGGCCAACAACACCACGCTCGCCAAGCCCCGGGTGGACGTGAAGAAGTGATCAAACCGCCCGCTCGTCGGGTGAGTTGACCACGTGTGACACAGGGCCCCGGCCGCCGTGGAGGCGGTCGGGGCCCTGCGCCGTGTCCGGGAGCCGGCCGGCGGGGCCCGGGACACCCGGGCGGGCGTGACCGTACGGGGCGGCGTACGGATCGGCCTTCGGGACGGCACGGGGACGGACGTCCGGGACGGTGTCGGACGCGACGTACGGGGTGGCCGCCGGGGGGTGGCTTCCGGGGTGGCGCGGACACCCCGGAAGTGCGGAACGTACGGCGACAGGAGGAGAGGGCACGGCCGTACGGGGTAACCACGCTCGGCCACTGATTGAGCACCCGGGGTGGAGTGCATAGCTTGAGTCGAGCGCGATCCCGACAAACCCCCACAACGGGTACGGGAGCCAGCGTTTCAGCCCATCTGTCCTCTGCAGGAGGTTCCCGAATGCTCTCCACCAAGTCCCGCTCCGCGCTGGGCAAGCTCGCGCTCTGCGCGGCGGGCGGCGCCATGGCCGTCGCCACCGCGGCCGGCCCGGCCCTGGCCGCCACGTCCGACCACACCGCCCCCAGCACGGACCAGCAGCGCGCTCCGTACTGGGGCAAGGTGATCGCGAAGACCGGGCTCCAGGTGCGCACCGCGCCCAACCGCGGCGGCAAGGTCATCAAGACCCTGAAGTACGGCCAGAAGGTCGCCATCGCCTGCAAGGTCAACGGCCAGTGGATCGACGGCAACCCCCGCTGGTACCGCCTGGCGGACGGTAGCTGGGGCTGGGCCTCCGCCCGTTACATCGAGAACATCGGCAAGGCCCCGCACTGGTGCCACCACCACAAGGCGTTCCAGCCCAAGTAAGGAACGGCCGACCCCAGGCCCCGCCTCCGACTTCGGAGGCGGGGCCTGTCGCATGTCCGGGTGCACCCCGGGGCGGTGCGGGCGGGCGCACCGGGGACGCGGGGCCTCCGCCGGGACGGGCTCGACTTACTCGGGGGTCAACAAGTCGCGTCCAGGGGATTGACGGGCTTGCTGACAGAAAGTCTCATAAGAGTCGAGGGGCCGCGCCCCGACCACGTGGACCCACGCCCACGCACCCGCGACGGCGCCGCCCGAGGTGAACTCCCGGCCAGACAGACACGACAGCAGTGACACCGTGAAGGGGTCCCCATGACGACCACTCCCGTGCGCGAGGAACCGACCGACCACCCGGTGCCGCGAGACGCCCTCGGCGTCCTCAAGGACCGGGAACAGGTCGCCGAACGCCTGCTGGAGTCCTCCCGCAGGCACTCCTTCGACCCGGACACCGAACTCGACTGGGACGCCCCGCTGGAGGAGGGCAAGTGGTTCTGGCCGCCGGAGCTGGTCTCCCTCTACGACACCCCGCTGTGGAAGCGGATGTCGGAGGAACAGCGCGTCGAACTCTCCCGCCACGAGGCGGCGGCCCTGGCCTCCCTGGGCATCTGGTTCGAGATCATCCTGATGCAGCTGCTCACCCGGCACATCTACGACAAGTCCCCGACCAGCGCCCATGTGCGCTACGCCCTCACCGAGATCGCCGACGAGTGCCGGCACTCGATGATGTTCGCCCGCATGATCGAGAAGGGCGGCGCCCCCACGTACCGGGTACGGCCGCTGCACCACAACAAGGCACGGCTGCTGAAGTCGATCTCCACCACGCCCGGTTCCTTCACCGCCACCCTGCTCGGTGAGGAGATCCTCGACTGGATGCAGCGGCTGACCTTCCCCGACGAGCGGGTGCAGCCCCTGGTGCGGGGGGTGACCCGCATCCACGTGATCGAGGAGGCCCGCCACGTCCGGTACGCCCGCGAGGAGCTGCGGCGCCAGATGGTCTCCTGCCCCCGGTGGGAGGCCGAACTGACCCGGATCATGTCCGGGGAGGCGGCGCGGGTGTTCTCCATCTCCTTCGTCAACCCCGAGGTGTACACCAACGTGGGCCTCGACCGGCGGGAGGCGGTGGCCCAGGTGCGGGCCAGCGGTCACCGGCGCGAGGTGATGCAGACCGGCGCCAAGCGGCTGACCGACTTCCTGGACGAGATCGGGCTGCTGCGCGGGACCGGGCGCAAGCTGTGGAAAAAGTCCGGGTTGCTGCCCTGACCACCGCGAGCGGCGGCCGTCCCACCCTTCCGGGCCCCGCCACCTCCTCCGGTACGTTGAGTGAACGGAACGGCCGGTGAAGGGGGAGGCGGGGACCATGGGCGGGCAGCCGGAACAGGGCGGGACGGGGGCGCGGCGCCCCCGCTACCGCCGCCTCAGCGTGGAGGAGCGCCGCGCCCAACTGCTGCGTACCGCCCTGTCGTTCTTCGCCCACCGGGACCCGGAGGACGTCTCCCTGGACGAGGTCGCGGCCGAGGCGGAAGTGTCCCGTCCGCTGGTGTACCGCTACTTCCCCGGCGGCAAGCAGCAGCTGTACGAGGCCGCGCTGCGCTCGGCCGCCGAGGCGCTGGCCGGCCACTTCGACGAGCCCGAGCAGGGGCCGCTCAGTCTGCGGCTGTCCCGGGCGCTGGACCGCTACCTGGAGTTCGTGGACCGGCACGACACCGGCTTCGCCGCGCTGATGCGGGGCGGCAGCGTGGCGGAGACCTCCCGTACCACCGCGATCGTCGACCAGACCCGGCGGGCCGCGAGCCGCGAGGTGCTGCGGCACCTGGGGGCGACCCAGCCCGGCTCGCAGCTGCGGATGATGGTCCGCACCTGGATCAGCGCGGTGGAGGCCGCCTCCCTGATCTGGCTGGACGAGGGCAAACGGCAGCCCGCCGAGGAGTTGCGGGACTGGCTGGTGGACCACTTCCTGGTGTTGCTGTTGGCCACCGCGTCCCGGGACGAGCAGACCCGGGAGGTCGTGGACAAGGCCCTGGAGCTGGAGGAGCGGGACGGGCCGGTGGGCCGGTTGCTGCGGGGACTGGCACCGAGTCTGGAGCGGGTCGGCCACCTGCTGTGAACCCTGGGGCGGACCTTCTGGGAGGCTGGGGCCATGCGCAGTGTGCGGACCGAGTTCGTCGGCGGGCCCCTCGACGGCCGTAGCCTCCCGGTACTGGTGGGGCCGACCGGCCGACCCCCCAAGCGGTACGAGGTGCCGGTGCCCGACGACGAGGGCGGGGTCCGGGAGGTGCTGGTGTACCGGCTGGAACCGGCCGGGTACGGCAAGCGGTTGGGCCTCCCCCGGGGCTGGCGCTACGTCCACGAGCCCGAGGGTCGCCCCGCCCGGGGACCGCGCTGGCCCTGGTCACGGGCGTAGACGGGCCGGTGGAGGGCCGGCGTGTCCGGGGCGTTGACCGGTCCCTGGCCAGGCACGGCCCCGGTCAGGGGTGGAGAGCGGCCAGCAGCTCCCGGGGAACGGGGTACGGGGGCTCGGTGGGCAGCAGCCGTCGGGCCGCCTCCGGCTCCCCGCGCCGGAGGCACCGGTGGATGTCGCGCACCAGTGGGGTGACCTCGGTGACGGAGACGATCCACTCGTCGGCGTAACGCCGCGCGGCCTCACCGGCCAGGCCGAGTTGCAGCGAGCGGTGGGGCAACGGGCGGAGGAACAGGTCCCGTTCGGGGTCCCACTGCACCCGCGCCGGCGCCTCCCGCAGGCGGCGCCGCCACGCGGCGTGGTCGGCGTACGGCCCCGGCTCGTAGTGGGACAGGCAGGCGTGTTCCAGCGCCCACTCGAAGCCCTCCCGGGTGATCTCGACGGCCAGGACCGTCTCCTGGCCCTCCTTGGTGGCCCATCCGCAGCGGTACATCATCCACCGGAACGAGGGCTTGACCCACGTCATCCGGTCCCGCTTCCAGGAGGCCGGGAACCGGCCCCGGCGTGCCGCCGGCAGCCCGATCCCGGGCGGGTAGGCCTGGTAGACGGTGACCGTGGAGGGGGTGTGGCGGGCACGTATCCGGTAGCGGGGCTCGGTCATGGCACCAGGGTGGTCACACCCCACCGCCCGCGCCACCGAATTGTCGGAGGCCCACCCGGCCCCGTACGGCCGACGAGAGTCACCCGGGCGGGGGGCTTCCGGCCGGTGCGGGGCGTGCCCACCCGGCCCGGGCCGGTCCCGGTGGGAGCATCTCGCGGGCGGGGGCCCGAGGTGTTGCGGAGGTTGCTGTGACCGAGCCTGTGACCGACAGCCCGTCAGCGGGCGGGCCGAGGTGGGCCGTGCTCGCCGGGGCCCTGGGGCTGGCCCTGCTGGCGGTGACCGCTCCGGCGGCGCCGGCCCCGTCCGCGTACGCCGAACCCGTGCCCACGGTGCCGGGGACCTCGGTGCCGGGGAGCCCCACCGTGGCGGAACTGCTGTCCCGGATGCGGACCCTGTACCAGCGGGCCGAGGTCGCCTCGGAGGCGTACAACGGCACCAACGAGAAGCTGGGCAGGGCCCGGGCGAAGTACGCGAAGGTCGACAGGCAACTGCGACAGGCCCGAAGCCGTCTGGGGCAGGCGCGGTCGCGCGCCGGCGAGATGGCACGCCAGCAGTACCAGGGCCGGGCCACCGGCTTCCCCCCGCTGGTCCGGCTGCTGCTGACCGACAAGCCCGAGGACGCCCTGCGGCAGGGGCACCTGATGAAGCGGGCGGCCGGTGAACAGGCCGCCACCGTACGGCAGTTGACCTACGGCGAACGCCGCCTGGACCGGCTGACCACCAAGGCCCGCAAGAGCTACACCACCCAGCGGAAGCTGGCCGAGCGGAAGAAGCGCCAACGGGACGCGGTACGCGGCAAGCTCAGGGACGTCCAGCGGATGCTGGCCTCCCTCACCCCCGCTCAGCTGTCGGCGGTGCGCTCCCTGGAGCAACAGCGCACCCGTCGGGCGCAGCGCTCACTGATGGGCACCCAGCGGCTGAGCGGCTCCCGCGCCCCCTCCGCCCAGGGGGAGAAGGCGCTGCGCTACGCCCTGGCGCAGCTGGGCAAGCCCTACGTGTGGGGGGCGACCGGACCGTCCGGCTACGACTGCTCGGGGCTGACCTCCCGGGCCTGGGCCAGCGCCGGCCGGCCGTTGCCGCGCACCAGCCAGGAGCAGTGGCGGCGCCTGGATCGGGTGCCGTTGTCCGGGCTGCGCCCCGGTGACCTGGTGATCTACTTCCCCAAGGCCACCCATGTGGCGATCTACCTCGGCCAGGGTCGGGTGGTGCAGGCGCCCCGCCCGGGGAGCCGGGTGAAGGTCTCCCCGCTGGCCGCCAACCCGGTGCTGGGCGCGGTACGTCCCGACCCCGCCGCGCGGAGTGTGGCCGACTACCGGCCGCCCCGGGTGCCCCGGGGAGCCAGCGAGGGAAGCGACACCGGCAACAACGCCGGCTGAGGCGCGGCTCAGTCGGTTCCGTCCACCAACTCCCGTAAGCGTTCCCGCAGTTCCTCGTCCAGCAGGGTGCCGACCTCGGCGGCGGTCAGGGTCATGCGGTAGCCGACCTCGGCCAGGTCGCAGTGCGGGGCCACGTGCAGCCCCAGCAGCGCGTGTTCGTTGACGCCCATCACGATCAGCGCGCAGCGGCGCATGGTGACCATGGTCTGGAGCACCTTTCCGCCGCGCATCAGCTTGGCCGTACCGGCGGTCAGCGACGCCAGTCCGCTGACCACCGTGGCCAGGTCGGCGGTGGAGCCCTCCGGTCCGGGTGCCCGTCCGCGTGGCGGGCCCTGTCCGTTGTCGGTGGACAGCAGTTGGAGGCCGTCGGTGGAGACCAGTACCGCCGCGTGCACCCCGGCCAGCTGGCTGGTCAACTGGTCCAGCAGCCAGCGGAGTCGGGCACCCGCCTCGCCCTCGGGGGCCCGGGGTTCCTCGGCCGCCCCGGTCTCCCTGAGCCCCTGGGGGCCCTGGGATTCCCCGGGCTCGTCAGGTGCCCGGTACGCCTGGGGTGCCTCGGGCGGACGCGGGGGCGGGGTGTCGGACCGCTCACCACTCACGATGCTCACCTGCTCTCCTCTCGCGGCGCCTCGCGCGTCGCTGGACGAGTCACCGCTGGTACAGATCCCGACGCCGGTACCCGTGGGGGCGTACGCGCGGGGGCTTGGTGCGCTGGTCGGTGGGGGGCGGCCAGGTCGACCGCGCGGGTCACGCGAGCCGGGGCCTGGGCCGGCGACGGGCACGCGGGTTCCACGGGGCCAGCAGGAGTCAACAACACACGGTCGCGCGGCAACAACCCTCCGCCAGCCTCTGGGGCGGGGTCGGCCGGGCGACGGTGCCGCCGGCACTTGGCGCGGCACACCCTGGCCTGGAAGGATTCCGCCTTCCCCCGGCGGTGGGGCCCCTTCGGTCTCTCCGCCCGTCAACTTCTCGCCGTTTTCCGGGAGTTCGGCCGCCCGCCACTCCCCCGTACGCCGCCCCCCGGGTTCCGGTCGGCCGCCACCCGGGGCGTGGCGGGGACGCGGGAGGCGATCGGGGAGACTGGCCCCATGCGCGTCGACCTGACCAGCGAACCCGGCGATCCCCGAGTCCCCAACGAGGACTTCGCGGCGGTGGCCGTCCCCTCCTCGGGCACCGGGGGCGCCCTGGTGCTCCTGGACGGGGTGACACCGCCCGCCGAAGACTACGGCTGCCGACACTCGGTGGCCTGGTTCACCGCCCGGCTGGGCGGCGCCCTCCAGCAACTGCTGCTGGCCGAAGGACGGTTGACGCTGGCCGAATGTCTGTCCCGGGCGATCGCCCGTACCGCCGAGGCCCACCAGGACGGCTGTGACCTTTCTCATAGGCGCACCCCGCAGGCCACGGTGGTCCTGGCCCGGTGGGACGAGGAACGGGTGGACCACCTGGTGCTGTCCGACTCGGTGCTGCTGCTGGAGTCCCCGGACGGCGAGGTACGGCCGGTGCTGGACCGGCGGCTGACCGGACTGCCGGAACGGGTACGACGGCTGCGCCAGCGGGTACGGCGCGCCCCGGAGGGCTCGGCCGAGCACGCCCGGCTCCGCCGGGAGTACGTCGCCGCCGTCGAGGGGCTGCGCAACGCCCCGGTCGGCAGCGGCTTCTTCACCGCCGCCGCCGACCCCACGGTGGCCCGGCACGCGGTGGTCGGCGACACCCCCCGGGACCAGGTGCGGTCCCTGCTGGCCCTGACCGACGGTGCCGGGCGCTGGGTGGAGGTCTTCCAACTGGGCGACTGGGCCAAGCTGTTGGGCCTGGTGCGGCAGGAGGGCACCGAGTCCCTGGTGGCCCGGGTACGGGAGGCCGAACGGGCCGACCCCGAGGGCCGGGAACACCGCAGGGGCAAGCCCCACGACGACGCCAGCGCGGTGTGGGTGACGCTCTGAGGGGTCGCGCCTCGGGGGGATGTCCCGACGCAGCTCCGTGCTGAGCCGCGTCGGTCAGCCCACGCTCCCCCGGCCTTCCCGCCGCCCCAGCCACCCACGGGCGAGCCAAGCCACCCACCCGAGGAGGGCCGCGTGGCCGCGTGGGCGGGACAACGCCGCGCCTCGGGTGGGCGCCGGTGGTTGGAACCCCGGCCTCCACCCCTCCAGCCCGCCGGCTACTCGGCGGAGTTGAGGCGGTGGAGCAGCCGGGCGAGTTCGGCGATCTCGGACCGTTCCCAGGAGGCGAGCCGGCTGCGGTGGCTACGGCGACGGGCCTGGCGCACCAGGGAGAAGCGGACCTGCCCCTCCTCGGTCAGCCGCACCAGCCAGGCCCGGCCGTCGGCCGGGTCGGGCTCGCGTTCCACCAGGCCGACGTTCTCCAGGGCGCGCAGCTGCCGGCTGATGGTGGCCTTGCCGACCCCGAAGTAGCCGGCCAGCTCGGTGGCCCGCTGGGGGCCGACGTGGGCGAGGCGGGTCAACAGCCCGTACGCGGCCGGTTCCAGGTCGGGGTGCACCTCCCGGGCCAGTTCGCCGGAGGTCGCCCGGGCGCGGCGGAGGAAGACCGCGAGTTCCCGTTCGAGGTCGAGGAACTCGGGGTCGAAGCTCTCTGGTTCGGTGGGTTCCGGGTTGACCGGCTCCTCCCGTGCGGACTGGTCCACCACCGTCACGGCTCCTTCTCCTGTCGTCGAACCCGGGGCCGGAACGCCCCTCGCGTCCCTGACGTCCATCCTCGCTCAGGACCAGAAGCGAACCACATTCCGGCCGGACCTGCGGAGCGAGGACTTTCAGTGGAGGAGACCAACTTTTTTGTTGCGGAAGGCCTCTTCTCGACCGGGGTCTACGCGCATATATTCCTGGCTGGTACGGGCACCGAGACCGATGCCCCGCCAGTCAACCGTGGTACCGAACGCCCCATAAGCACCCCACCCCAGGCACATGGAGGCCAGGTATGAACAGCAACCCCACCCACACCTCACGTCGCAGACGCGTACTGGCCGCCGCCGGCCTCTCCGCCTCCCTCACGGCCCTGCTCCTGGGGGCCGCCGGCACCGCGCAGGCGGCGTCCCCGGACAACTCCCTCAAGCCCGGCGAGGCCTACATGGGCGCGGGGATCGCCAAGCACCTGGGGTGGAAGTCCGACGGCAAGACCGACCCCACGCTCAGCGCCACCGTCGAGGGCGTGGACGTCAGCGGCCACCAGGGCAACGTCAACTGGCAGAGCCTGTGGAACAGCGGTGTGAAGTTCGCCTACGTCAAGGCCACCGAGGGCACCGGCTACCAGAACAACTACTTCACCCAGCAGTACAACGGCTCCTACAACATCGGCATGATCCGTGGGGCCTACCACTTCGCCCTGCCCGGCAACTCCAGCGGCGCCGCGCAGGCCAACTACTTCGTGGACCACGGAGGCGGCTGGAGCAAGGACGGCAAGACCCTGCCCGGCGTCCTGGACATCGAGTACAACCCCTACGGCGCCACCTGCTTCGGGCTGAGCCAGTCCTCCATGGTCAACTGGATCAAGGACTTCACCGCCACCTACAAGGCCCGCACCGGCCGGGACGCGGTCATCTACACCACCACCGACTGGTGGAGCCAGTGCACCGGCAACAACGGTTCCTTCGGGGGCAGCAACCCCCTGTGGATCGCCCGGTACGCCTCCTCCCCAGGCGGGCTGCCGGCTGGTTGGGGCTTCCACACCTTCTGGCAGTACACCTCCACCGGACCCATCGTGGGTGACCACAACAAGTTCAACGGAGCGATGGACCGACTCCAGGCGCTCGCCAACGGCTGACGTCGTCGGCCACGGGCCCGCCAGCACGGCGGGCCCACCCCGCCTGACCACCCAGAAGGCGAACCCGCCTGTCGGGATGTCCGGTCGGGACAGCGTCGGCTACCCCATGCGGCGTCAGTTCCCACAACCAGGCATACTCGTAGGAGAGTTCGCCACATCGGGCTTCGACGACTGACCACCGTCGTGGCCACGGGCCCGGAGGCCAGACCCGTGTCACCGACCACGGAGACCTGGCCGAGGGCCACCCCCCACACCGGGGCGGCGCGCGTGGGATCCTTTGGAGCGCGTCGTCCCGGTGTGGCCCAGGGGGAACCCCGCACCGGGGGCCCGGCTCAGGCCGCCAGCGGCACCGAGGGCGGTGCCGGCGCCTCGGCCGACTCCAACGCCAGCCGCAGCACCTGCCGTACGTCCGAGACGGTGTGCACCCGCAGGTCCGCGAGGACCTCCTCGGGCACCTCGTCCAGGTCCGGCTCGTTGCGCTGCGGGATGATCACCTCGGTCAACTGGGCCCGGTGCGCGGCCAGCAGCTTCTGCTTGATCCCGCCCACCGGCAGCACCCGGCCGGTCAGGGACACCTCACCGGTCATCGCCACCTCCGGCCGCACCCGGCGCCCGCTGAGCAGCGAGGCCAGCGCGGCGGTCATGGTGACCCCGGCGCTGGGCCCGTCCTTGGGCACCGCGCCCGCCGGTACGTGCAGGTGGATGCCCCGCTCCCGCAGGTCGCTCACCGGCAGCTCCAACTCCGCGCCCCGGGAGCGCAGGTAGGACAGGGCGATGGTGGCCGACTCCTTCATCACCTCGCCCAACTGTCCGGTGAGGTTGAGCCCGGCGCCCCCGCTCTCGGCGTCCGCCAGGGAGGCCTCGACGAACAGCACGTCCCCGCCGGCCCCGGTCACGGCCAGACCGGTGGCCACCCCGGGCACCGAGGTGCGCCGGCCGGCCGGGTCCTGGGCGGACTCGGGGGTGTGGTGGGGGCGCCCGACCAGCTCCCGCAACAGGTCGCGGTCCACGGTCAACGGCAGTTCCCGGCGCCCCAGTTCGTGTTCGGCCGCGACCTTGCGCAGCACCCTCGCCAGGGAGCGTTCCAGGTTCCGCACCCCCGCCTCGCGGGTGTACTCCCCCGCCAGGGAGCGCAGCGCCTCCGGGGCGAGGGTGACCTCCTCTGGGGCCAGGCCGGCACGTTCCAGCTGCCGGGGCAGCAGGTGGTCACGGGCGATGGTGGTCTTCTCCAGCTCGGTGTAGCCGTCCAGGCGCACCACGTCCATCCGGTCCAGCAGGGGTTCCGGGATGGCCTCCAGCACGTTGGCGGTGGCCAGGAACACCACGTCGGACAGGTCGAGTTCGACCTCCAGGTAGTGGTCGCGGAAGGTGTGGTTCTGGGCCGGGTCCAGCACCTCCAGCAGGGCGGCGGCCGGGTCGCCCCGGAAGTCCGAGCCGACCTTGTCGACCTCGTCCAGCAGGATCACCGGGTTCATCGAGCCGGCCTCCTTCACCGCCCGTACGACACGGCCGGGCTGGGCGCCCACGTAGGTGCGCCGGTGGCCCCGGATCTCCGCCTCGTCCCGGACGCCTCCGAGGGCGACCCGTACGAACCGGCGCCCCATGGCGCGGGCCACGGACTCCCCGAGGGAGGTCTTGCCGACCCCGGGCGGGCCCACCAGGGCCAGTACCGCGCCGCCGCGCCGGCCGCCGATGACGCCCTGGCCACGGTCGGCCCGCCGTTTGCGGACGGCCAGGTACTCGGTGACGCGGTTCTTCACCTCGTCCAGGCCGGCGTGGTCGGCGTCCAGCACCTCGCGGGCGCCGGTGATGTCGTAGGCGTCCTCGGTGCGGACGTTCCAGGGGAGGTCCAGCACGGTGTCCAGCCAGGTGCGGATCCAGCTGGTCTCGGGGTTCTGCTCGGAACCGCTCTCCAGCTTGTCGACCTCGCGCAGGGCGGCCCGGGCGACCTCCTCGGGCAGGTCGGCGGCCTCGACCCGGGCCCGGTAGTCGCCGCCCTCGTCGGCCTCGTCCCCGCTCAGTTCGGCCAACTCGCGGCGTACCGCGTCCAGTTGGCGCCGCAGCAGGAACTCGCGCTGCTGGCGGTCCACCCCGTCCTGTACGTCCTTGGCGATGGACTCGGCGACGTCCTCCTCCGCGAGGTGGTCCCGCAGCAGGGTGAGCGCCAGTTCCAGGCGGGCGACCGGGTCGAGGGTCTCCAGCAGCCGTACGCGCTGGGCGGTGGTGAGGAACGGGGAGTAGCCGGCGTTGTCGGCGAGCTGCCCCACGTCCCCGTTGTCGGCGAGCCGTTGCACCTGGTCCACGACCTGCCAGGCGCCGCGCTTGCGGAGCCAGGTGGTGGACAGGGCCTTGTACTCCCGTACGAGTTCGGCCGCGCGGGCCTCGGACTCCGGTGCGGGATTCCCGGGGGCCCCGGGGGCCTCGGCGCCGTCGGCGCCCGGGTCGTCCTCGGTGACCTCGGTGCCCTTGACCCACAGGGCGGCGCCCGGCCCGGAGGTGCCCGCGCCGATACGGACCCGGTTCAGGCCCCGGATCAGGGCGCCCGGCTTGTCGTCGGACAGCCGGCCGACCTGTTCCACCCGGCCCAGCACTCCGACGCCCACGTAGGAGCCGTCCACCCGGGGCACCAGCAGCACCCGTGGACGGCGGTCGGGGGAGGTGGCGCCGTCCACGGCGGCCCGGGCGGCCTCAACGGCCGACCTCACCTCGGAGTCGGACAGGTCCAGCGGCACCACCATGCCCGGCAGCACCACCTCGTCGTCCAGGGGCAGTACCGGGAGGGTGAGTGTGGTGGACGTCGATGCCATGATCTCTCCCTAGGCAGTCAAGTTGAGCTGTGTTGACTCAATGTGGTGCTCAATGCCTGAGGAGGTCGATTTGTTTCCCCCTGTCGGGGATTTCGCTCTCAGCGATGCGGTGCGGCCCCGGGAGGAGCGGCGACGGACTGATCCGCCACCTAGCCAACCAACACCCCGGGGTTGAGGATTCCCGCCGGATCCAGCCGCTCCTTGGCGGCCCGCAGCGCCTGGGCGAAGGGCTCCGGCCGCTGGCCGCGATACCAGGGCATGTGGTCCCGCCCCACCGAGTGGTGGTGGGTGATGGTGCCGCCACTGGCGGTGAGCGCCTCGGAGACGGCCGTCTTGACGGTGTCCCACTGGGTCACCGTGTCGCCCCAGGTGCCACCGGCGTAGACGCCGTAGTACGGGGCCGGGCCGTCCGGGTAGACGTGGGTGAACCGGCAGCTGACCAGCCCCGTCAGGCCCAGTTCCGACAGGGCGGACCGGGCGGCGGAGGTCACCGCCGCGTGCAGCCCCTCGAAGTCGGCCCAGGTGCAGGCGGTCTCGAAGGTCTCCACCACCATGCTCCGGCGGGCCAGGGCGTCCCGCTGGTAGGGCATCCGCAGGAACGTCGACCGCCAGCGGTCGGCCGCCTCGCCGCCCTCCGGGGCGTCCCGCTCGGAGACGAAGGGGCTGCCCCCGTGTTCCCGGACGATCTCCAGGGCCCTGCCCATCCGGGCGTCCACCGGGTGGTCGGCGGACTCGAAGCCCAGCACCAGCAGGCCGCCGTCCACCGCGACCCCGGCGTTCAGATAGGCCTCGGTGGCGTCCAGCAGACGGCAGTTGCTCGGGTACAGCCCGGACTGGGCCAGCACCCGGGTCGCCTCGACCGCCCGGCCGTAGTCCCCGAACGACACCGAGGCGGTCGCCTTCCAACGCGGCCGGTCCTGGAGCCGCAGCCACGCCTCGGTGATCACCCCGAGGGTGCCCTCGGAGCCGAGGAACAGCCGGTCCGGGGAGGGGCCGGCACCGGACCCGGGCAGCCGCAGGGACTGGCTGACCCCGCGCGGGGTGACCACCCGCAGGGCCTGGGTGAGGTCGTCGATGTGGGTGTAGAGGGTGGCGAAGTGGCCCCCGGCCCGGGTGGCCAGCCAGCCGCCCAGGGAGGAGAACTCGAAGGACTGCGGGTAGTGCCGCAGGGTCAGCCCCTCGGGGCGCAGCTGGTCCTCCAGGTCGGGGCCGAGCACGCCGGCCTGCACCCGGGCGCAGCGGCTGGCCCGGTCCACCTCCAGTACCCGGTCCAGTCGCCCCAGGTCGAGGGTGACCGAGGGGCCCTCGAACCGGGGCTCCACTCCCCCGGTGACGCTGGAGCCGCCGCCGTAGGGGATCAGCGGTAGTCCGGCGCCGACGCACCAGTCCAGTACGTCCACCACCTCGCCCTCGCTGGTGGGGCGCACCACCAGGTCGGGCAGCCAGGGCAGGTGTCCGGTGAGGTTGCGGACCACGTCGCGGAAGGCCTTGCCCCGGGCGTGGCCAGCGCGGTCCACCGGGTCGTCGGAGCACAGCGGGGCGAGGGCCGGCGGCGGGCTGACCCGGGGTCGGGGCAGGCCCAGGGCGTACGGGTCCGGTGGGGGGTGGTCGGTGAAGTCGTGGTCGGGCAGCAACTCCCGTACCCGGGTGACCAGTCGGGCCGTCTCGCCCTCGTCGAGGGCGCCCTCCTCGGTGCCCCAGCCCCACCACGCTCGTGCCATCACGACCTCCCACTCCGTCGGGCGGACCGGCAAGTTACCACCCGGTCACCTCGGCGTCCCGGGCGGTGCCCCGGTACGCGGACGGGCGCGCCCCCGCGAGGGAGACGCGCCCGCCGTGGCCGTCGGTCCCGCCGGGGGCGGGCCGAGGGCTCCGTGACTCTCGGTGGATCAGGCCTGGTTGACCAGGTCCATGTAGTGGTCCCAGTCCCAGTTCGGGCCCGGGTCGGTGTGGTCGTTGCCCGGCACCTCGCTGTGGCCGACCACGGTGTTCCGGTCGGCGGCCAGGCCGTGGGTGTTCAGCAGGTGCTTGGTGAGCTTGGCGGAGGAGGCGTACATCGACTCGGTGAACCAGGCCGGGTCGTCGACGTAGCCCTCGTGCTCGATGCCCAGGGCACTGGAGTTGGCGTCCCTGGCGTGCCAGGCGGTGTCGGCGTCGCGCACCATCTGGGTCACCTCGCCGTCCTCGGAGCGGATGACGTAGTGGGCGCTGACCTGGGCCTCGGGGTTCTGGAACCAGGAGATGCTGCCCGCGTAGGAGCCCTGGGTGACGTGGATGACGATCTGGCTGATCGCGGCGGAACGGCCGGCGGTGTAGTTGGCCTCGGAGGCCGGGTTCCAGATCGCCGGCGGGTAGTCGTCGCTGCGGGTGCCCACGCCGGCCTTGTCCACCTTGGCGTAGCGGCCCAGCTTGGGGGCGACCTTGCGGCCCTCGACGGTGATGGACTGTCCGTCCGCCTTGGCCTTCACGCCGTTCTTCAGCAGCCGGTAGGTGCTGTCGGCGAAGATGCGGGCGGTGCTGTCCTTGGTGGCGCCGCTGTACTTGGCGACGGCCGGGTACCAGGAGTTGACGTCCTTGCGGGCGGAGTCGCTCAGCCCGAGGTCCTTGGCGTACGCGTCCAGCACGGCGGCGGCGCCACGGATGTTGGCGGAGGAGTCGGTGCGCAGTTCCTTCTTGCTGAGACCGGTGAGCTTGGCGGCCTGGCCCAGGGTCTTGTGGTCGGCGTTGTCGACCAGGTGCATCACGCCGTAACCGCGCGCCTGGCTGGGCTTGCCGTCATGGTCGTTGAGCCGGGTCTCGCCGTAGCCCATGGCGACCAGCAGGTCGCGGGGCACCTGGTACTCCTTGGCGCTGGAGTCGAAGGACTGGGCCCAACTCCTGTCCGTGGCCTCGTGGTCGGTGCTGGCGGCGGCGTGACCGGTGTAGGCGAGGGACGCGATCAGCACTCCGCTGAGAGCGGCCAGCGTGGCCTTACGGGTCGACCTGCTTCTGCGGTCCATTAGTCCTCCTGTGGGGGGAGTGGCTCCCCGCGTACGACCGGGCGCACACGAAGAGGGCCCGCGCGGTCTCACGCGGGTGTCGGCGGCGGTGGTGGGGGGTCGCGCGGTTCCCGGCGCCCGAGGAACCACCGCGAGGGGTGTCCACGAACGCGCTACGGCCGTGTCTCGGCACCCGGTTGGGGGCCGGGTTGAGCACGCCGAGGGGAGGCGTCGGTCTGTACACGACAGACATCAACCTCCCGAACCGGCCGGTTTCCCATGGGAATTGCGTGGGACCGTAGGCCGGTCGACATGACCGCGTCAAGGAACACCGGTCCGCCCGAACACCTTGTTCAGTGGCCTCTACCACCGGAGAAAAGCCCGCGCCGCCGCCCGTGTGATCCGCGAGGATGGGACACATGACCGTTTCCCACCCGGACCCAACCCCCGCACAACCCCAGGTCGTCGACCGGCGGACCGGCGTCGACGGCGAGGTCGTCCTACGCCGTCACGGAACGCTCTGGCAGATCATCGCCAACGGCACCTTCCTGATGGACACCTCCAATGGAGAATCCGAACGACTCCTGATCAGCGCCACCCTGGACCGGCTGCGCGCCCACGCGCCCCACCCCACCCCAGTCCGCCCCGCACTGCTGATCGGCGGACTGGGCGTCGGCTTCTCCCTGGCCGAGGCCTGCGCCCACCCCGACTGGTCCCGGATCGAGGTGGTCGAACGGGAGGAAGCGGTCATCGACTGGCACCGGGACGGCCCCCTGGGGGCGTTCACCGCCCGGGCCCTGGCCGACCCCCGTACCGAGCTGGTCCACGCCGACCTGCTGGAACACCTGCGCACCACCGACCGCCGCTACGACGCGCTGTGCCTGGACATCGACAACGGGCCGGACTGGACGGTAAGTCAGGACAACGACACCCTCTACTCCCCCACCGGGCTGGCCGACTGCGCTCGCTGCCTCAACCCCGGCGGAACCCTGGCGGTGTGGTCGGCCCAGCCGTCACCGAAATTCGACGAGGCGCTACGAGACAACGGTTTCGTACGGGTTGGCCCCGAAGAGGTGCCAGTCGCCCGAGGCGTCCCCGATGTCATCCACTTCGCGGCCAAACCGGCATAGCCGCACCCCTCGCGCTCCCTTTACGCTGCTGGCTGCACACCCACTACCAACCCACGGTGAACCACAGGGCGGGGCCGAATGGACCATAACCACACCTCTCAGACACCAGGCGCCCAGGGCACCCCCACGACCGCGCCCGGCGCGCAGCGCCGCGTACTGGTCGTGGAGGACGACCCCACCATCGTGGACGCGGTCGCCATGCGGCTGCGGGCCGAGGGCTTCCAGGTGCAGACGGCCGCGGACGGCCCCGCCGCCGTGGACACCGCCGAGGCCTGGCAGCCCGACCTGCTGATCCTCGATGTGATGCTGCCCGGCTTCGACGGACTGGAGGTCTGCCGCCGCGTACAGTCCCAACGCCCGGTACCGGTGCTGATGCTGACCGCACGCGACGACGAGACCGACATGCTGGTCGGCCTCGGGGTCGGCGCCGACGACTACATGACCAAACCCTTCTCCATGCGGGAGCTGGCCGCCCGGGTGCACGTGCTGCTGCGTCGGGTGGAACGCGCCACCCTGGCCGCCCACACCCCCCGCACCGGCATCCTGCGGCTGGGCGAGCTGGAGATCGACCACGCCCAGCGCCGGGTACGGGTCACCGGTGAGGACGTCCACCTCACCCCCACCGAGTTCGACCTGCTGGTGTGCCTGGCCCACTCGCCCCGCGCCGTCCTCTCCCGCGAGCAGCTGCTGGCCGAGGTCTGGGACTGGGCGGACGCCTCCGGCACCCGCACCGTCGACAGCCACATCAAGGCGCTGCGCCGGAAGATCGGGGCCGACCGCATCCGTACCGTCCACGGCGTGGGCTACGCCCTGGAGACACCGACCGCGGCTGCGGCCGAGGGCGCCTGAGTACGGGCGCGGGAAGAGGGAGACCAGCGGTGAAGTCCCCCGCCCCCGGCCTCCGGGCGCAGCAGGCCCGCACGGTGCTGTGCCGGATCGCCGCCCTCACCCGTCGGGGGTGGGACCGCCTGCGGGAGAGCTGGGAACGCATGTGGGACGTGATCTGGGAGGCGCTGCGCCCCCTGGATCCGTACCGCTCGGTGAAGGCCGCCCTGGGCGGGCTGGTGATCCTGTCCGTGGTGATCACCACCTTCCTGGTGGTGCTCGCCGTGCACTCGGCCACCGAACTGCGGGTGATCACCCTGTTCTCGGTGATCGCCTCGCTGTTGATCACCCAGTTCGTGGCGCACTCCCTCACCGGGCCGCTGAACGAGATGGCCTCGGCGGCCCGGGCCATGGCCCGGGGCGACTACAGCCGGCGGGTACGCAGTGAGCGCCGGGACGAGTTCGGGGAACTGGCCGAGACCTTCAACCGGATGGCCGCCGACCTGGAGGCGGTGGACAAGCACCGCAAGGAGCTGGTGGCCAACGTCTCCCACGAGCTGCGCACCCCCATCGCGGCGCTGCGGGCCGTGCTGGAGAACGTGGTCGACGGGGTGGCCCAGCCCGACCCAGAGACCCTGGGCACCGCCCTGAAGCAGACCGAGCGGCTGGGCGGGCTGGTGGACCAGCTGCTGGACCTGTCCCGGCTGGACAACGGCGTGGTGCCCCTGCACGCGCGGCAGTTCGAGGTGTGGCCGTACCTGGCGGGAGTGCTCAAGGAGGCCAACATGGCCAAGGGCCAGGGCCACTCCCGCAACGACGTCCACCTCCATCTGGACGTCTCCCCACCGGAGTTGCGGGCCTACGCCGACGCCGAGCGGCTGCACCAGGTGGTGACCAACCTCATCGACAACGCGGTCAAGCACAGCCCCCGGCACGGGCGGGTCACGGTCAAGGCCCGGCCCGGCGAGGGTCGGGAGGCGCTGGAGCTGGAGGTACTGGACGAGGGGCCGGGCATTCCCGCCGCACAACGGCACCGGGTCTTCGAACGGTTCTCCCGGGCGGGCGACAGCGCGGCGGCCAGCGGCCAGGGCGACGGGGGCACCGGGCTGGGCCTGGCCATCGCCCGCTGGGCCGTGGACCTGCACGGAGGACGGATCCGGGTGGCGGAGTCGCCCCGGGGCTGCCGGATCCAGGTCACGCTTCCGGGACTCGGCCGGGAGCCCGGGTTGACGTAAGGTCGACAAAGCCCGGACGAGATCAAGTGGGAGCCCACGGGCTACGTCCAGGTCGCCGCGTGGACGCGTCTACGGGGTGGATGGTTCCGGCGTGGAGGCAAAACCTCGTGTTTTCCCGCCACTTCACCGGCCGAAACCAGACCCCGGATGTGACTTACGCGACGAGTGACCGTCCTGGACTGCGAAGTGCGGTCTGGGAGGCGTAGCCTTTGTTCCCGCTGTCCACCACCTTTAGGAAGCGGAAGAGGGCGGTTGCCGCCGTGTCGCCACAGTCCCCGAACACCTCTCGTGTCCCGACCGACCAAGACGGCCAGGGGAAGAACCCCGCCGCCGCGTTCGGAGCCAACGAGTGGCTCGTCGACGAGATCTACCAGCAGTACCTCCAGGATCCTCACTCTGTGGACCGAGCCTGGTGGGACTTCTTCGCCGACTACAAGCCCGGAGAGTCGAGCACCGCCTCGGCCCCGGACGCCCCGCCGCGTGCGCGCGCCGGCGAGGACGCCTCGACGAAGGCGCCCGCCGGCTCCCCGGACGCCAAGCCCCAGGCGCAGGCCGCCGACAGCGCTCCTAGCACTCCCAGTGCTCCCAGCGCCAAGGCGCCCGCGCAGCCGGCCCAGACGAAGGCCGCTCCGGCCGCCCCCCAGGGGGCTCCCCAGCCCGCCGCGCAGTCCGCGGCCCAGCCCGCGGCGAAGCCGGCAGCGCAAGCGAAGCCCGCAGCGAAGCCGGCCGCCAAGGCCGCGCCCACCGCGCGGACCCCGGCACAGGTCGAGCCCTCGGCCAAGACCGAGGACGGGGACGAGCCGGTCACCGAGTACACGCAGCTGCGTGGACCCTCGGCGGCCGTGGCGAAGAACATGAACGCCTCCCTGGAGCTGCCCACCGCCACCTCGGTGCGGGCGATCCCGGTGAAGCTGTTGATCGACAACCGCATCGTCATCAACAACCACCTGAAGCGGGCCCGTGGCGGCAAGGTGTCCTTCACCCACCTCATCGGCTACGCCATGGTGCAGGCGATGAAGGCGATGCCCTCGATGAACTACTCGTTCACCGAGAAGGAGGGCAAGCCCACCCTGGTCAAGCCGGCCCACGTCAACCTGGGCCTGGCCATCGACCTGGTGAAGCCGGGTGGTGAACGCCAACTGGTGGTCGCCGCGATCAAGAGGGCGGAGACCCTCTCCTTCTTCGAGTTCTGGCAGGCCTACGAGGACATCGTCCGCCGGGCCCGCGAGAACAAGCTGACCATGGACGACTTCTCCGGGGTCACCTGCTCGCTGACCAACCCCGGCGGTATCGGCACCGTCCACTCGGTGCCGAGGCTGATGCCCGGCCAGGGGCTGATCCTGGGCGTGGGTGCCATGGAGTACCCGGCCGAGTTCCAGGGCACCTCGCAGGACGCGCTCAACAAGATGGGCGTCTCCAAGGTGATGACGCTCACCAGCACCTACGACCACCGGGTCATCCAGGGTGCCGCCTCCGGCGAGTTCCTGCGCATCATGAACCAGCTGCTGCTGGGCGAGAACGACTTCTACGACGAGATCTTCAAGGCCCTGCGCATCCCGTACGAGCCGGTGCGCTGGATGAAGGACATCGACGTCAGCCATGACGAGGACGTCACCAAGGCGGCGCGGGTCTTCGACCTGATCCACTCCTACCGGGTGCGCGGCCACATCATGGCCGACACCGACCCGCTGGAGTACAAGCAGCGCAAGCACCCCGACCTGGACATCACCGAGCACGGACTCACCCTGTGGGACCTGGAGCGGGAGTTCGCGGTCGGCGGCTTCTCCAACAAGTCGATGATGAAGCTGCGCGAGATCCTGGGCGTGCTGCGGGACTCGTACTGCCGGACCACCGGCATCGAGTACATGCACATCCAGAATCCCAAGGAACGCAAGTGGATTCAGGACCGGGTGGAGCGCAGCCACTCCTCCCCGGAGCGGGACGAGCAGTTGCGTATCCTGCGCCGGCTCAACGCGGCCGAGGCCTTCGAGACCTTCCTGCAGACCAAGTACGTGGGGCAGAAGCGCTTCTCGCTGGAGGGCGGGGAGTCGGTCATCCCCATGCTGGACGCGGTGTTGGACGCGGCGGCCGAGTCCCGGCTGGACGAGTGCGTGATCGGCATGGCCCACCGGGGCCGGCTGAACGTGCTGGCCAACATCGTCGGCAAGTCCTACGCCCAGATCTTCCGGGAGTTCGAGGGCAACCTCGACCCGAAGTCGATGCACGGCTCCGGTGACGTGAAGTACCACCTGGGCGCCGAGGGCATCTTCACCGGCCTGGACGGCGAGCAGATCAAGGTCTCCCTGACCGCCAACCCCTCCCACCTGGAGGCGGTCGACCCGATCGTCGAGGGTGTGGCCCGCGCCAAGCAGGACATCATCGGCAAGGGCGGCACCGACTTCACCGTGCTGCCGATCGTGCTGCACGGGGACGCCGCCTTCGCCGGCCAGGGCGTGGTCGCCGAGACCCTCAACATGTCGCAGCTGCGCGGTTACCGCACCGGTGGCAGCGTGCACATCGTCATCAACAACCAGGTCGGCTTCACCGCCGCCCCGGAGTCGGCACGCTCCTCGATGTACTCCACCGACGTGGCGCGGATGATCGAGGCCCCGATCTTCCACGTGAACGGCGACGACCCGGAGGCCGTGGTGCGCGCCGCGCGGCTGGCCTTCGAGTACCGGCAGGCGTTCAACAAGGACGTGGTCATCGACCTGATCTGCTACCGCCGTCGGGGTCACAACGAGACCGACAACCCGCACTTCACCCAGCCGTTGATGTACGACCTGGTCGACAAGAAGCGCTCGGTGCGCAAGCTCTACACCGAGTCGCTGATCGGCCGGGGCGACATCACCCTGGAGGAGGCCGAGCAGGCGCTCCAGGACTTCCAGGGACAGCTGGAGAAGGTGTTCACCGAGGTGCGCGACGCCGCCTCCGCGCCGGCTCCGGCCGAAGTGCCGCCCCCGCAGGCGGAGTTCCCGGTCCACGTGGACACCGGGGTCACCCAGGAGGTCGTCAAGCGGATCGCCGAGTCCCAGGTCAACATCCCCGACCACATCACCGTCCACCCCCGGCTGATGCCGCAGTTGCAGCGGCGGGCGGCGATGATCGAGGACGGCACCATCGACTGGGGCATGGGCGAGACCCTGGCCATCGGTTCGCTGCTGATGGAGGGCACCCCGGTCCGGCTGGCCGGCCAGGACTCCCGTCGCGGCACCTTCGGCCAGCGGCACGCGGTGCTGCTGGACCAGGCCACCGGGGACGACTACACCCCGCTGCTGTACCTGTCGGAGGACCAGGCCCGGTACAACGTCTACGACTCCCTGCTGTCGGAGTACGCGGCGATGGGCTTCGAGTACGGCTACTCCCTGGCCCGCCCCGAGGCGCTGGTGATGTGGGAGGCGCAGTTCGGCGACTTCGTCAACGGCGCGCAGACGGTGGTGGACGAGTTCATCTCCTCCGCCGAGCAGAAGTGGAACCAGACCTCCGGGGTCACCCTGCTGCTGCCGCACGGCTACGAGGGCCAGGGCCCGGACCACTCCTCGGCCCGCATCGAGCGGTTCCTCCAGCTGTGCGCCCAGAACAGCATGACCGTCGCGGCGCCCTCGCTGCCGTCGAACTACTTCCACCTGTTGCGGTGGCAGGTGCACAACCCGCACCACAAGCCGCTGGTGGTCTTCACCCCGAAGTCGATGCTGCGGCTCAAGGCGGCGGCCTCCAAGGCGGAGGAGTTCACCCACGGCGGCTTCCGCCCGGTCATCGGGGACGACTCGGTGGACCCGGCGGAGGTGCGCAAGGTGGTGTTCTGCTCCGGCAAGGTCTACTACGACCTGGACGCCGAGCGCACCAAGCGCGGGCTGAAGGACACCGCCATCATCCGGCTGGAGCGGCTGTACCCGCTGCCCAGCTCGGAGATCCAGGCGGAGATGGCCAAGTACCACGGGGCCGAGAAGTTCCTGTGGGCCCAGGAGGAGCCCGCGAACCAGGGCGCCTGGCCGTTCATCGCGCTGAACCTGGTGGACCACCTGGACCTGATCATCGGGTCCGACCCGGTGCCGAACGCGGACCGGCTGCGGCGGGTCTCCCGGCCGTCCTCCTCGTCCCCGGCGGTGGGTTCGGCCAAGCGGCACCAGCAGGAGCAGCAGCGGCTGATCGCCGAGGTCTTCGACCTCTGACCGGTGGGTCGCGGCCGTGCGCCGTGACCGACCGGCCTGCCTGTGGCCCCGCCGTTACGGTGGGGCCACAGGCCTGTGCGAGCCCGGTCGACGTGGCCGACCGCCCGCCCACCGACGCCGTGGGGTGCCGCCCGACCGGAGTACGAGAGGGTCGGGCGGCACCCTGCCTGGAGCCCGCCCGAGGGACGGGTGACCATTCCCCGGCCGCGCCGTGGCGCGTCGCCGGGACCTCCCTGGGGCGTACGGGCGAGGGGGCGATGTTCCCCACTGACACCGGGTGCTGACAACGCCCTCTCGGCAAGACCGAAGGCCTGGACGGCCTTCTCCGTACGACGTCCGGCGCAACCGGAACGACGCCGAACTCCTTGTGTACGGCGGGAGTTCAGCCCAGACAGCGGCGTACGGCGGCCATCAGCCGCTCCTCCCGGGTGTCCTGGGCGCCGCCCAGCCGGCTGGTGACGAAGGCGTACCCCACCCGGTGCTCCACGTCACCGAAGGCGTGGGTGCCCCCGGTGCCGTCGTGCCCGAAGCTGCCGGAGCCCAGGGTGTGCCAGAAGGGCCCGTCCAGGTGGAAGCCACTGCCCCAGACCGCCCCCAGGTCCATCCCGTCCGGCCAGCTGCCGCCCCGGGACAGGGGGCGCAGCGCGTCCTGGAGCGTGGCCGCGCCCAGCAACGGGGGCCGGCCGTCGATTCCGGTGACGGTGGCCGCGTAGAGGCCGGCCAGCGAACGGGCCGTGCCCACCCCGGCGGTGGCCGGCAGTTCGGCGCCCAGCAGGGCGGGGGCGTTCCAGCCGTGCGGGCTGTCCAGGCCGGGGAACTCGATGGCGCCGTTCACCGTGAGGATGCGGTACAGCACGTGCTCGGGGGGCGGGGTCGGCATCGGGTGGTCGGGCCCCTCCTGGCGAGCGACCCGACCCCGCTCCGGTTCCGGTACGCCCAGGTGGAGGTCCAGACCCAGCGGCTCGGCGAGGTCCTGACGCAGGTGGGCGCCCACGGAGTATCCGGTGACCCGTCGGATGACCTCGCCGAGGATCCAGCCGAAGGTGAACCCGTGGTAGGCGTAGGCGGTGCCGGGTTCCCACCGGGGCTTCTGCCCCTGGAGCACGGTGACCGGGGGCTGCCAGCGCATCAGTTCCGCGAAACCCAACTCCCCCTCCAGCAGGGGCAGTCCGGCCCGGTGGCCGAGGACGTGCCGAAGGGTGATCCGCTCCTTGCCGGCCTGGCCGAACTCGGGCCAGTAGCGGGCCACCGGGGCGTCGAGGTCCAGCAGCCCGCGTTCGGCCAGCCGTAGCACCAGCACGGTGGTGACGCCCTTGGTGGCCGACCACAGCAGGGACATGGTGTCCCGTTCCCAGGGGGTCGCGGGTTCGGTGCGGGCGGTGCCGCCCCACAGGTCCACCACCAGCCGCCCGTCCCGGTACAGCGCGAGCGCGGCGCCGCCCCGTCGGTCCTCGGGCAGTACCGAGGCAAAGGCCTCCGCCACCGGTCCGTAGCCCTCGTCCGCCGTCCCCCGCACGCTCATGGCCCTCGCCTCTCCTCGTTCGGTGCCGCTCCGTCGACGGCGACGGTCCAGCCGATCACGACGGGGGGCGCGAGGGCGAGGGGTTTTCCGGCGGGCGTGGCCGGGGCCGGCCTCCCCCGCGACGGGAGGCCGGCCCCGGGGGTCCGGTAGGTGAGCCACGGGAGGGCTGACCTACCGGACCGGGCTGGTCAGCCGACCAGTGCGGTCCAGGTCTTCGGACCCAGTTCGCCGTCCACCGCCAGTCGGTTGGCGGACTGGAAGTTCCGTACCGCCTTGTCGGTGACCGAACCGAAGTCGCCGTCCAGTTCGAGGCCGGCGCTGCGCTTGTTGAGGGCCACCTGGGCGCTCTTCACATGGTTACCGTTGGCGCCCTTCTTGAGCGTGTAGACCAGCTTGGGCCAGGTCTTGGGGCCGACCTGTCCGTCGTCCACCAGGCCCTGGTCCTTCTGGAACGCCTTGGTGGCGGCCACCGACTTGGAGGCGTAGTCACCGTCCACCACCAGGGAGTTGCCCCGCTGGTTGAGCAGGTACTGGATGGCCTTGACGGTCTCGCCCGAGGCGCCGGGGTCGATGGACGACCAGCCGCCGGAGAGGTCCACTCCCCGGGCGGCGAGGAAGGTCACCGGGTTCTGGGTGGTGCCCAGGCCCCCGACGTGGGTCTCGAAGTGCAGGTGCGGGCCGGTGACGTTGCCGGTCGCGCCCATGTCGGCGATCCGCTGGCCGGCCTTGACCTTGGCGCCCTTGGCCACGTGGAAGGCGTTCAGGTGGCCGTAGTAGGTGTAGGTGCCGCCACCGTGGTCGATGACGATGCCGTTGCCGGTGCGCCCGCTCAGTACGTTGGTGCCCCGCCGGATCACTGTGCCCGCCCCGGCGGCGTAGACGGCGGTACCGATCGGGTTGGACACGTCCTGGCCGGCGTGGGAGGCGCCACCGCGCGGCGCCCCGTAGTGGCCGCCCTCGGGGAACCGGCCCTGCGCGGGGGTGCACCAGGCACCGTTTCCGGCCAGTGCCTCGACCGTGGCCTGGGCCTGGCTGTCCCGCAGCGCGGGCAGCCCGACCACGGCGGCGCCCACTCCGGCGCCGGCCCCGATCAGCAGCCCACGACGGGAGACGCCCTTCCTCCCCGTGCCCTGTCTTCGGACGCCTTCCTGGTCCTCTTTCCGCATGTACCCTCCTTGGTCGTCGGGCCGCCCGTGGTGCGAGCGGCCGGGTGGGTGGGCGGACCGTCGGCCCGGACACGGGACGCTGAGCGCGCCCCTCCGCGAGGTCCCCCGTCGGCTCCCCCGGGTCACGTGGTGGCGTGACCCCTCCGTCGCTCCGCACGTCCGGGCACCGCGCGCCCGGCGTCGCGAAGGCGAGCCGGGGGTCTCCTCCCCCTCGGGGCGATCCCGCATACCGTCCTTCGGGTTTCCCGAGCATCCATGTCCGGCAGCCGTGGAGCCCGGGTGGTCAACCCGCCCGGGCCGGGGGCGCACTGGTCGGGTCGGCTCTCGCGCACTGTCCGGCCAGACCCGTACGAGTGGCGTACGTCGCCTCCTCGTACGCCTGTGACCTGCGGGGATCAACTCCCTGGATGGGCACACCCGATCTTCGTGTTTCCCCCGCCCGCCCGGCGGCTCCTAGCGTCGAAGGTGAGCGACGCGAGCGGGCTCAGGTAACCCGACGAAGCTCGCGTACCCGACGAAGAACCCGACGGAAGAGGAGCCTCACCATGGGTGACAGCACACTGGAGGGCACCACCGCGCTGGTGGCCGGAGGCGCCAAGAACCTGGGCGCCCTGATCAGCACGACCCTGGCGGAGGCCGGGGCGAACGTGGTGGTGCACTACCACGGCGAGGGCACGGCGCCGGACGCGGAGAAGACCGCCGACGCGGTCCGTGGCACCGGCCGGCAGGTGGCGTTGGTCCGCGAGGACCTGACCGAGGTGGCGGGGGTGCGCCGGCTGTTCGACCAGGCCTCGGACGCCTTCGGCGGGGTGGACGTGGCGGTGAACACCACGGGCATGGTGCTGCGCAAGCCCATCCTGGAGACCACCGAGGAGGAGTACGACCGGATGTTCGCGATCAACGCGAAGGCCGCGTACTTCTTCCTCCAGGAGGCCGGCGCCCGGCTCAACGACGGCGGCCGGATCATCAACCTGGTGACCTCGCTGCTGGCCGCCTTCACCGACGGCTACTCCACCTACGCCGGCGCCAAGGCCCCGCTGGAGCACTTCACCAGGGCGGCGGCCAAGGAGTTCGCCGACCGTGGCATCTCGGTCAACAACGTGGCCCCCGGCCCCATGGACACCCCGTTCTTCTACCCGCAGGAAACCCCGGAACGGGTGGAGTTCCACAAGTCGCAGGCGCTGGGCAACCGGCTCACACTGGTGGAGGACATCGCGCCCCTGGTGCGGTTCCTGGCCACCGAGGGCGGCTGGATCACCGGACAGACCCTGTTCGCCAACGGCGGCTACACCACCCGCTGACACCCCGCCGAGGACGCCACGTGACCCTGGACCTGCGGAAACTGGAGCATCTGGTCGCGGTGGCCGAGGAGGGCGGGTTCACCCGGGCCGCCGGCCGCCTCCACATGAGCCAGCAGGCCCTCAGCACCTCCGTCCGCACCCTCGAACGCCAGGTCGGGGTACGGCTGTTGGAGCGCGGGCACCAGCGGGTCGTCCCCACCCCGGCCGGCCGGGCCCTCGTCGAGGACGCCCGGGCCCTGTCCACCCAGGCGCGGGCCGCGCTGGACCGGGCCCGGAGGGTCGGCCGGGACGAACGGGAACTGCTGCGCATCGGCCACACCCCGGCCGTCACCGCCGAGGAGGTGGTCGGACTGCTGACCGGGGCCCGGGTCGAGGACCACGGGGTCCACACCCAGGTACGGCAGTTCTTCCCGGACGAGCTGCGGGAACGGCTGCGCCGGGGCGAGCTGGACGTCGGCCTCAGCCGGGCCATGTCCGTGGACCCGGGGCTGGCCCGGGCCCAGGTGGCCAGCCACCGGCTGCGGCTGGCCGTACCATCCGGCCACCGGCTCGCCGACCGGGACCAGGTCACCCTCGCCGACCTGAGGGGGGAGCGGGTGATGGTGTGGGGGCACCCCGGTACCTCCGGCTACACCGACCTGCTGCTGGGCCTGTGCCGCCAGGCCGGGGTCGAACCCCGGGTGGAGCGCAACCCGGTGCAGGGCACCCCGCCCCTCACCGCCGTGGTCGGGGGCCAGCACGTCGCCTTCGTCACCGATCCGGCCGGCGAGGCCCTGGGCGGGCGGGTACGGGTGCTGGACCTGGAGCCGACCGTGCTGGTCCCGGTCCTGGCCCTGTGGCCCTCCCGCCTCCCCTCCCCCGGCCGGGACCTGTTCCTGGCCCACACCGCCCCTGAGCGGGAGTGATCCGGCCCCGCTCCGATACCCCCGGGGCACCCGAGGTCACCCGGGTGACGGTTCGGGGGGCGCGGTCCTGACCGTACGGCGGGCGGACTCGTCCACCTGGAGGGTGAACACGTCGGGGCGGGAGTAGTGGCCGGTGGGGTCGAAGTCGAAGCGGGAACGGGCGAGTTCGTCCAGGTCGAGGGTGGCGGTCAGGATGCCCTCACCGTCCCGCAGGGGGCCGGCCAGCACCTCCCCGAGCGGGGACACGATGACCGAGCCGCCACCGATCAGCACCGTGTCGGGCGCGTCGCCCTGGACCGGGACCACCTCGGGCGGCAGGGCGTCGCGGCGGAGGTGGGGGCAGGCACTGAGGACGAAACAGCGGCCCTCCAGGGCGATGTGGCGCATGGTGGCCTGCCAACCGTCACGGTCGTCCACGGTGGGGGCGCACCACAGGTCAACTCCCTTGGCGTACATGGCTGTTCGGAACAGCGGCATGTAGTTCTCCCAGCAGATGGCCGCGCCCAGGCGCGCGCTGCCGGTGTCGAACACGGGAAGGGTGGAACCGTCGCCCTGACCCCACAGATAGCGTTCGGCGGCGGTGGGCATCAGCTTCCGGTGCAGGCCCAGGTATCCCTGGGGGCCGAAGTAGAGGGCGACGCAGTAGAGGGTGGCGCCCTGGCGTTCGATGGCGCCGACCACGCTGTGGCACCCCAGCTCCCGGGTGACGGCGGCCACCGCCTCCACCTCCGGGCCGGGCACCTCGACGGCCGAGGCGTGGTAGCGGCGGAACAGTTCGCGGCCGGCCGGCGTACGACTGCCCACGGTGACACCGAAGTCGATCCCCTTGGGGTAGCCGCCGAGGAAGGCCTCCGGGAACACCACCAGCCGGGCACCCCGCTCCACCGCCTCCCGGGTCAGTTCCTCAACCCGGGCCACCCCGGTCGCGGTGTCGAACAACGGGGCCGCCGCCTGCACCACGGCGACGGTCATCGTGGTGCCGGTCGGCGGGCTGGCCGGGTGGCCGGCCGTGTGACGGGGCGCGGTGCGGGTCGGGGAGCCGCTCGGGGCGTCCGGGGAGGTCATGGCGTCAGGCTAGGAACGCCCCGACCGTCCGGCAACCGCCGTCTCACGGTGGGCCGGTCACCTCCCGGCCCGACCGGCGGGGTACGAGGTCACCGGCCGCGCACGGCACCCGGGGACGAGGGTGACCGGGGTGCGCGCCCGGCCCCCTGGCCCGCCTAAGCTGAACGGGACCAGATCAGTCCGGGCACCACGGGAGCACGCCTTGTACTTCACCGATCGCGGCATCGAGGAGCTGGCCGAGCGGCGCGGGGAAGAGGAGGTCAGCTTCGACTGGCTGGCCGAGCAACTGCGGATCTTCGTGGACCTCAACCCCGACTTCGAGGTCCCCGTGGAGCGGCTGGCGACCTGGCTGGCCCGGCTGGACGACGACGAGGACGAGGACTGACCGGGCACTGACCGGGGGCACCTCCCCGTCCCCGTACGGCCGCCGCACGGGTACGGTCCGCCGGCCCGGTGACCGTGCCGTACCGACGTCCGCACCGGTCCCGTTCACCCCCTCGTCACCCGCCAACCGGAGTGGGAGCCGTACCGGCCTGGGGCCGGTACGGCTGGCTGAGCGGAGCTGACCGGCCCCCTCGCGGACCATGCCCGACGCCCGCCACGCGTCCACCCGTTGAGGCCCAGGCCCTGCCCATCCGCCCCACCGGGTCTCACCGTCGGGAGGACGGCCGCCCACCCGAACACCCCACCAAGGTCACCGACCACGCGGAGCTGACCGGCCCCACACCCCTCGCGGACCACAAGCCAGCGCCACCACACGGGCCCAACACCCGCCACCCACCTGCCCGTTGAAGCCCGCCCACCCGAAGACCCCGCCAAGGTCACCGACCACGCGGAGCTGACCGGCCCCACACCCCTCGCGGACCACAGACCAGCGCCACCACACGGGCCCAACACCCGCCCGCCACCTGCCCGTTGAGCCCCGTCCATCCGCCCCTGCCACGGAGCCCGTCCGGTGGCGGTCGGGGGCGTCCTCGGGGTGTCCGCGCCCGCTGGAGCCAGCGCGCCCTCGGGGCAGGAGTCGCCCACTGCCCACGGCTCCGCGAGCGTCCCCCCTGACCGCAGCTCGGTTGGCAGCCGCCCGAGACGGCCGGGCCCTGTGCGACCGCGCGTCGTGGCCGCCCGGGCCACCCGTGCCCTCCCCGCCGTCGGGAACCTCGCGCCTCGACGCCGCGCCCATGTCTGGACGTGGCCGGCCAGGGGCCGCCCGCCTCTCCGGCTGGCGTCGTCCGGCGTGCGGCGTGCGGCACCGGGCCGGACCGGGCGCCGGGTCCCGGAGCACCGAGGCGGGGTCCGCTGGTCGGGGTCCCGCGTACGGCCACTCGGCAGCCGTACACCTCCGGGCTCGGAGACCGGGTCCGCTTGACAGACACCGTACGCGATATATCGTCTTTCAACAGAGACGCGATATGTCGTTGAGCGTCAGCCGTCGGGGAGGTCACCGTGTCCACACGCAGTCAGACCGAGTGGGAGCTGTCCGCTCCACAGACCATCGAACTCACCGACCCCGTAACGGAGTTGGACATCCGCCTGGTCGGCGGAACCGTCAGTGTCGTGGGCACCGACGACGACACCGCCCGGATCGAGGTGACCCGGATCAACGGGCCGGAGGTGGTGCTGCGCCAGGAGGACGGAGTGGTTCGCCTCGGGTACCGCGAACTGTTCGAGCACGACCTCATCGCCCGGCTCCGTCACCACCTGCTCGGCTGGATGGACCGCGAGTGGGACGCCTGGGGCCACCTCGTCGAGGTCACCCTGGCCGTACCGGCGGCCACCCCCACCCGGCTCAGCGTGGTGCACGCCGACGCCGTGGTCTCCCGACTCACCGGCACCACCAGGGTGCGCGGCGTCACCGGTGGCCTGACCCTGACCGGCACCGAGGGCGCGGTACGGGTGGACACCGTCAACGGCGACATCGAGGTACGCGGGGGCCGGGGAAGCCTGGCCGTCCGTACCGTCTCCGGCCGGCTCACCGCGATGGAGATCGGCTCCCTGGCCCTCGACACCGAGTCGGTCACCGGCGACACCCTGGTCGACGTGACGGAGGGCGGGGCCGGGCTCACCCTCAAGAGCGTCTCGGGGGAGATCGTGATCCGCCTCCCCCGGGAGAGCGACACGGCGGTGGAGGCCAACACCACCAGCGGCAAGCTGGCGCACACCTTCGACGAGCTACGGGTGAGTGGAGGCTGCGGCACCAGGCAACTGACCGGGGAGCTGGGCTCGGGCGGTCGACGCCTGCGAGCCACCACCGTCTCCGGCTCCATCTCCCTGCTCGGCCGTCCCGACGACAGCGCCGAAGAGAGCGCCGACGAGGGCGCGGACGCCGACACCGGTTCCGACATCGGTTCCGACACCGACTCAGAATCGCCCTCGACCGGGCCCTCGCTGGACAAGGAAGTGTGACCATGCCTCCCGTCTTCGCCCACGGCCGGCTGCGGCTGTACCTGCTGAAACTGCTCGACGAGTCCCCCCGCCACGGCTACGAGGTGATCCGGCTCCTGGAGGAGCGGTTCCAGGGCCTCTACGCCCCCTCCGCCGGCACGGTCTACCCCCGGCTCGCCAAGCTGTCCGACGAGGGGCTGGTCACCCACACCACTCAGGGCGGTCGCAAGGTGTACTCGATCACCGAACGCGGCCGTGCCGAACTCGCGGACCGCAAGGGCGAGTTGGCCGAACTGGAGCTGGAGATCCACGAGTCGCTGTCCTCCCTGGCCGCCGACATCCGCGAGGACGTCAGTGGTTCCGCCGAGGACTTGCGGGAACGGATGCGCGAGGAGGCCCTGGCCGCCCAGAGCCGGGGCGACTCCGGCACCGGGAACGACCGCAGGGGACGGTCAGGCCGTGGCCCGGCCGCGCCCCCCTGGGAGGACCGGGAGGCCTGGCGGCAGGTCAAGGAGGACCTCAAGCGCGCCAAGTCCGAGTGGCGGGAGCAGACCCGCAAGGCCCGCGAACAGACCCTCAGGGCGCAGCGGGAGGCCCGGCGGGCCCGGGAGCGGGCGGCCCGGGACGCCCAGGCGGAGGCCGCCGAGGAGATCCAGCGGATCGCCCGCAGGGTCCAGGAGCAGGTGCACTCCCACGTACAGCAGGGCGACTGGCAGAGCGCGGTACGGGACGGGATGGCCGAACTGGCGCGGGAGATGGGCGGCCTGGGCCGGTTCACCGGGCAGGGCGGTTCCTGGCCCCCGTTCGGGGCGTCCCGCCCACCCCACGAGCGTCCCCGGGAGGAGGGCCCGGAGGGGGACGGCGCCGAGGACCGGCACCGCCCCGAGTGGGCCGACGAGGAGCCCGGCGACGACCCGGCCCGCGACCTGGAGCGGTTGCTGGACCGCTTCCGGGACGAGGTACGGGACGCCGCCCGGGACGAGGGGGTCACCGGGGAGCAGTTCCGGGAGGCGCGTCGCCAACTGGCCGACGCCGCCGCCCACATCGGGGCCGTACTCCGTCCCGCGCGGGAGGACTGACCCTCAGGCGGCTGGCCCCGGCGCCCGTGCGGCGTCGGGGCCGGCTGGTCGGGGTTCCGGTCCGGCTCAGCGTTCCAGTACGACCTTGCCGAACACCTCTCCCCCGGCGAGCCGCTCGAAGGCCTCCCGTGGCCGGTCCATCGGGTAGGTGGAGTCGATGACCGGGCGCACGCCCTTGGCCACGCAGAAGTTCAACAGCCCCTGCAGCTCCTCCTTGGTGCCCATGGTGGAGCCCAGCACCCGCAGTTCCCGGAAGAACAGGCGGTTCAGCTCACCGGACGGGGGGTTCGGCCCCGAGGTGGCGCCGGAGATCACCACGGTCCCGCCGGTCGCCAGCGACTTCAGGGAGTGCGACCAGGTGGCGGCGCCCACCGTCTCCAGCACGGCGTCCACCCGGTGCGGCAGTCGGGCGCCGGCCTCGAACACCCCCTCGGCGCCCAGTTCCCGTGCGCGCCGGCGCTTCTCCTCGTCCCGGCTGGTGGCGAACATCCGCAGCCCGGCCGCCGCGCCCAGCACGATCGCGGCGGTGGCCACCCCGCCACCGGCCCCCTGCACCAGCACGCTGTCCCCGGGGCGCACCTCGGCCTTGGTGAACAGCATCCGGTAGGCGGTCAGCCAGGCCGTGGGGAGGCAGGCGGCCTCGGCGAAGCTCAGCTCGGGCGGCTTGGGCACCAGGTTCCACTGTGGTACGGCGACCCGTTCGGCCAGGGTGCCCTGGTACCGCTCGGTGAGGATGGTCGGCGTCTCCCGGGGTCCGACCCCGTGTCCGGTCGCCCCCACCACCGGGTACGCCACGACCTCGTTGCCGTCGGCGTCCAGCCCCGCGGCGTCGCAGCCCAGGATCATCGGCAGGTACTCGGGGTCCAGGCCGACCCCGCGCAACGACCACAGGTCGTGGTGGTTGAGGCTGGCGGCCCGGACGTCGACGGTGGTCCACCCCGGGGGTACGTCCGGCTCGGGGCGCTCACCCCACTCCAGGCCGTTGAGCGGGTGGTCGAAGTCCATGGCTGAGGCGTAGACGGCGAACATGATCCGACGCTAGCCGGGGTTGGCCCCCGCCACCAGGGTCCGGCCCGGTGGGCGATGCGGGCGTGGGTCGGGGCGGCTTGCCGCGACGGCCGGGGCCCGCGGGGTCCGAGGGGTGAGAAGGGCCGAAACCGTACGCCGGCGGAGCCCGTACCGACCGGCCGAATGACCGGATTTGCCCGATGATGAAAGTGAGCTGCGACAAAGGTGGTCGTCACCGACAGCGCGCGTCCGGTAAAAAGGTCGATTACACCCCTCACCCGGGGACCAGGGCGCGTGTGCGGCGCGCCCGGCGTCCGTAGCCCCTGGCCGCGGCTCAACCGTGGGCCAGCGAGCGGACGTGGTGCCCGCGCGCCCCCTCCACCAAGGGGCCGGCCCACCCTCAACAGAGAATTCGACAAAGGGGTCCACTCAAGTGGCAGCGGAGATCGTCAACTCAGAGGACACGTTGGACGACAACGCGATCGACCCGGCCTTCGCGCTCCACCGTGGCGGCAAGATGGCCGTGCGGTCGACAGTGCCGGTCAAGGACGCGGACGACCTGTCCCTCGCGTACACACCCGGCGTGGCGAAGGTGTGCAGCGCCATCGCCGAGGAACCGGAACTGGTGCATGACTACACCTGGAAGTCCCAGGTGGTGGCCGTCGTCACGGACGGCAGCGCGGTGCTGGGCCTGGGGGACATCGGCCCCGGCGCCAGCCTGCCGGTGATGGAGGGCAAGGCCATCCTCTTCAAGGAGTTCGGCGGGGTGGACGCGGTGCCGGTGGCACTGGACACCCAGGACGTCGACGAGATCGTGGACACCGTGGCGCGGATCGCCCCCTCCTTCGGCGGCGTGAACCTGGAGGACATCTCGGCGCCCCGCTGCTTCGAGATCGAGCGCCGCCTCCGCGAGCGGCTGGACATCCCGGTCTTCCACGACGACCAGCACGGCACCGCCATCGTCACCCTGGCCGCGCTGCGCAACTCCGCCCGCCTCACCGGCCGGGCGCTGGGCGAACTGCGGGCGGTGATCTCCGGCGCCGGAGCCGCCGGCATGGCGATCGCCAAGATCCTGGTGGAGGCCGGCATCGGCGATGTGGCGGTGTGCGACCGCAAGGGCGTGGTCTCCACCGACCGTACGGACCTCACCGACACCAAGTGGCAGCTCGCCGGTTTCACCAACAAGGCGAACCTCAGCGGCAGTCTGGAACAGGCGCTGGGCGGGGCGGACGTGTTCATCGGCGTCAGCGGGGGCACCGTCTCCGAGACGGCGGTGGCCAGCATGGCCGAGGGCTGCTTCATCTTCGCGATGGCCAACCCCAACCCGGAGATCCACCCCGAGGTGGCCAACCGGCACGCGGCGGTGGTGGCCACCGGACGGAGCGACTACCCGAACCAGATCAACAACGTGCTGGCCTTCCCCGGCGTCTTCGCCGGAGCGCTCCAGGTGCGGGCGAAGGACATCACCGAGGGGATGAAGCTCGCCGCCGCCGAAGCCCTGGCGGCGGTGGTGTCCGAGGAGTTGAGCCCGGAGCGGATCATCCCCTCCCCCTTCGACGAGCGGGTGGCGCCGGCGGTGACCTCGGCGGTGGCGGCAGCGGCCCGCGCCGAGGGCGTGGCCCGTCGCTGAACGCCTCTCCGACGACCGACGACCGGTGGCCGTCCCTCCCACGCGGGGTGGACGGCCACCGGTCGTGGACCGGCCCGGAGTTCCACCGGCCCGAGGCGCGGCGGCGGGGCCGGCTACTTCAGGCCGAGCACACAGGCGTCCGTGATGGACCGCCACACCGCGCGGACCTCGTCGAAACCGGCCTCGCGCAGCTTCTCCAGGTGCCACTCCAGCGACTGGATCTCGCCGTGCGCGTGGTCACTGGGCTGTACGCGCGGGTCGCCCAGCACCCGGAACCTGGCCTCGGCCTGTTCGGCCAGGGCCGGGTCGTCGGCGAGCTGCCGCCACCAGTCGGCCCAGTCCAGAGAGCCGGCCTCCCTGGCGGCCTCCCGGCGCGCGGTCTCGTACTGGTCGACGGCCGATCCGATACGCGGGGTGTCCTGGTCCGGCATGTGGTCGGCGTTGAGGAACACGCCTCCGGTGGGCAGCAGTTCGGCCAGCTGCCGGTACAGCTGGGCGTGGGGTTCGGCCCGCAGCCAGTGCAGCGCGGTGGCCGTCAGCACCACGTCGAAGGTGCCGCCGGGAAGCCGCTCCCGCCACCGGGGGTCGAGGAGGTCGACGGTGTGGAACTCGGCGCGGGGCTCGCCCTCGAAGGTGCCGCGTGCGATGGTGAGCAGCGCGGGGTCGAGGTCCACTCCGACGCACCGTGCCCCGGGGAACCGGTCCAGCACCCGGGCGGTGATGCTGCCGGTGCCGCAGGCCAGGTCGAGCACCCGGGGAGCGTCGCCCGCGAGGGCTTCGGTGAGGTCGAGCATCACCCGGAAGCGTTCCTCGCGGTCCGGCAGGTACCACTGTTGTTGGAGGTCCCAACTCTTCTGCCATTCATGCCAGTTGGCGCCGATCGGCGTCCGTGTCGCCATGTCCCCTCCTGGACTCGCGGGGCGGACCCACCACCCACGTAATACCCTCAAAGCTCTTGGGTCATTACGCACCCTAGGACACCCCTGTAAGGATCTCAAGTGGAACTCAGCCATTACGCAGACATGGCCGTGCAACTGGTCAACACCGAGCAGCCCGAGCGCGGCGAGGACACCCTGCGGGACCTGGTGGCGGTGCGGAAGTTCCTCGGCGAGGGCTTCATGACCAGGGGAGCCACCGACACCGACGTGGCCCGGATCCGCACCGTCCGCACCCGGCTGCGCAAGGTCTTCACCGCCGCGCAGGAAGGCGACGAACACGGAGCGGTACGGCGGCTGAACACCCTGATGCTGGAGTTCCCGGTCAGCCCGCAGATCTCCGGGCACGACTTCCTGGACGACGAGGGCCGCCCGCGCTGGCACATGCACCTGGCCGAGAACCCCACCAGCCCCTCGGCCGCCTACGCCGCCATGGCCAGCATGGGGCTGGCCTTCCACCTGACCGAACTCGGAGTGGACCGGCTGGGCGTCTGCCAGGCCGACCCCTGCCGCAACGCCTTCCTCGACACCTCGACCAACCGCTCCCGCCGCTACTGCTCCGACCGCTGCGCCACCCGCGCCAACGTCGCCGCCTACCGCGCCCGCAAACGCCAGGCGGCCGGCACCAGTTGAGCCCTACCGGTCGGCGGCCCGCAGCCGCCACAGGGAGGTCACCTCGGCCGAACGGGCCCGGTGCAACGGGTCGTCCGGGTCGCTGGCGCGGGCATGGGTGGGCCGGCGGTCGAGCCGGTCCACCACCTCCAGGCCGGCGTCACCGATCCAGCCCAGGAGTTGGTCACGGGTCCGCAGCCCCAGGTGTTCGGCGAGGTCGGAGAGGATCAGCCAGCCCTCACCGCCCGGTTCCAGGTGGCCGGTCAGCCGGGTGAGGTAGCCCCGCAGCATCCGGCTCCCCGGGTCGTAGACCGCGTGCTCGACGGCCGAGGTCGGCTTGGCCGGCACCCAGGGCGGGTTGCAGACGACCAGGGCGGCCCGCTCCCCCGCCGGCACCAGGTCGGCCCGTACCACCTCGACGGTGTCCGCCAACCCCAGCCGACCGAGGTTGTCCCGGGCGCAGTCCAGGGCCACCGGGTCCTGGTCGGTGGCCAGCACCCGGCCCAGCCCACGGCGGGCCAGTACGGCCGCCAGCACCCCGGTGCCGGTACCCACGTCGACCGCGCGGCACCGGTCCGGCCGATCCGGCAGCCCGGTCAGCGGCGCCTCGGCCACCAGGTCGACGTACTCGCCGCGCTGGGGGGAGAAGACCCCGTAGTGGGGGTGGACACGGTCACCGTCCAGGGCAGGTACGGGCACCCCCCGACGCCGCCACTCGTGGGCGCCGACCAGGCCCCGCAGTTCGCGCAGCGACACCAGGGACTCCCCCTCGGGCGGCCCGTACGCCTCGTGGCAGGCCTCGGCGACCCCGGGGGCGCGGCGCAGCGGCACCTGGTGGTCGGCGTCCAGGGGGACCAGCAACATGCCCAGGATGCGGGCCCGTTGGGCCTGGGCGGCCCGGTGCTGGTGGAACAGCTGGGCAGGCCCGGAGTCCGGCGCGGGGGGCCGGCGCCGTTTGCGGTCCAGCCGTCGAGTGAGCGCGCCGAGCAGTTGTACGGCGCCGTGGTAGTCGCCGCGCCAGAGCAGGGCGGTGCCCTCGCAGGCGAGCTTGTAGGCGGCGTCGGCGGTGATCCGGTCGTCCACCACCCGCACCCGGGAGGGTGGGCGGGCACCGTTGTGCGAACGCCAACGGGCGGACCGTTCGGTCCCGTTCTCCGTCCAGTGGACGGCCGGGGCGTCGGCCCGCTCCCCGGCTTCCGCCTCGTACCGCTGTTCACCCACGTGATCAGCCTACGCGGCCGGGGGTATCGGCCGGCTGGCGCGTACCGCGCCGGCACTGGCGAGGATCACCAGCCCGATGCCGAACAGTTCGGGCGGGCCCAGCCGTTGCCCCAGGACCAGCAGTCCGGCGAGGGCCGCGACCGCCGGCATCAGGCTCATCAGTACGGCGAAGGTGCCGGGCGACAGCCGGCGCAGCGCGAGCATCTCCAGGGTGTAGGGCACCCCGGAGGAGAGCACGGCCACCGCGGCGCCCAGGGCCAGCACCACCGGGTCCCACAGCCGCCCGCCGGCGGTGGCCAGGCCCAGCGGCACGCTGAGGCAGGCGGCCACCGCCATGGCCAGGGCGAGGCCGTCGGCCCGGGGGAAACGGGCGCCCACCCGGGCGTTGTAGAGGATGTACGCGACCCACATGGTGCCGGCGCCCAGGGCGTACGCGGCACCGACGGGGTCGAGGCCGCCGCCCAGTCCGCCCCGGGACAGCAGCACCACTCCGGCCAGCGCGGTGACGGCCCACAGCAGTCCGCTCCAGCGCCGTACGGTCACCACCGACAGCACCAGCGGGCCGAGCAGTTCCAGGGTGACGGCGGCACCCAGGGGGATACGTTCGATGGCCTGGTAGATGAGGCTGTTCATGGCCCCCAGGGCGAGGCCCAGCCCCACCACGGAGATCCAGTCCGCGCGCCGGTACCCCCGCACGGCGGGCCGGCACACCGCGAGCAGCAGCAGCGCGGAGAAGCCCAGCCGGAGCGCGACCACGCCCAGCGGTCCGGCGCGGGAGAACAGGGAGGCGGCCAGGGCGGCGCCGAACTGGAGGGAGAACGCGGAGCCGAGGACCAGGCCCACCGCTCCCCAACGCCGCTGCGGGTGCTCGGCGTCCGACGCGTAGCTGTTCATGGGGGTTCACGCTAGAGGTGACCGGTCCGGTGGCCGAATCCGCCCCGTACGGTGTGCGGGTCCCCCATCAGGGGGACTACCCACACAGTGAGCGCGTGACTACACTCAGCCAACGCCTTGGCGTAGGGCGGGAGTTGAGGCACCACAGCAGGCCACCGCGCACCCGGTGCAGCCATCCGCCAGGGAGAACCCGTGCACTCTCACCAGGACCACCAGACCGTCCAACTCCGCAGACACCGCGCCCCGCGTTCCGGCCGGGGCGCCTACGTGGTCAGCGGCTTCGTCCTGCTGGCCTACGGTGGTCTGCTCGCCGGACGCCAGGCACTGCGCGCCTGGCAGGACGGCGACCTGGGGAGCGCCCTCGGCTCCCTGCCGCGCGGACTGGTGGACCCCACCGCCGACCTGGGGGCCACCCCGGAGTCGCCCTACGTCTGGGTGTTCGTCGCGGCCCTGCTGGTGGCGGGGCTGGGCGCCCTGTTCCACCGCCCCCACTCCCGGGGCGCCGCGCTGGTGCTGGCCTGGGTGCTGGCCGCCCTGTCGGTCCGGGAACTGCTGGGGATGCGTGCCCAGGGCTCGCCCTCGGTGTACGGCGGCGTGGAGGAGGGCGTGTGGATACCGCTGCTGCGCTGGGCCGGGCTGCTGGGCGCCCTGGTGGTGCTGGTGCTGCTGACCCGTACCGGGCACGAACCGCCCCGGGGTGGGCCACGCGGGGCCCAACGGTTCGCCGGCGCCCTGCTGTTGGGGTACGGAGCGCTCCGGCTCGGCTGGACGGCACGCAACCTGTGGGTGAGCGACGCCTCCTTCACCGGGTACGCGCGGAACCTGGTGGACTCCTCCGCCCCGGCCGTCCTGGAGGGCTCGGCCTGGGAGTTCCCCGAGGCCGCCCTGGCCCTCGGCATGGTGCTGGTGGGGCTCGCCCTCTGGGCGGGCCGGGCCTTCGCCCCCTCGGCCGCGCTGCTGCTGACCCTGGCCGAGGGCTACCTGCTGGTGCGGTTCGCGGTCGGCACCCAGCGAGCCGGCTCCGCGAACGGTGGCTGGGGCACCTATCTCGACGACGGTACCGGGATGTTGTCGCTGGCCACGGCCGGGGTAGGAGCGCTGTCAGCACTGTTGGTCCCGGCACTGCTGGCGACCGTGCGACGGGAACCGATTACGGTGCGCGGTCGTTGACCGGCTGCGGTACCGCAGTACGGACACCACTGAAGGAGACACACCATGGCAGGCTTTCTCGACCGGGCGAAGGAGCAGGCCCAGCGCGGCCTGAGCCAGGGTAAGGAGAAGCTCTCGGACGTGCAGCAGCAGCGCGCCGGCCAGGAGCTGGTCCGCAAGCTCGGCGTCGCCTACTACGCCCAGCAGAAGGGCACCGGCTCCGCCCAGGACGTGCAGCAGGCGCTCAAGGCGGTGGAGGACCACGTGGCCGAGCACGGCGACTCGTCCCTCAAGGGCGGCGGCAAGATGTTCTGAGGTGAGACCTCGGGTGCGCGCTGGTCAGCGACCGGCGCGCACCGCTCCGTACCGACGACACCAACCCCGGGCCCCCGGCCGCCACCTGCGGCCTCCACACACCGGCCGGCCGGCACCCGGACCCCACCGCGCCAAGGCCGGCCCGGAAGCGCAAGCGCGTACGGCACACACCACCGCCCAGGACGCTCCCCTTCCAGGCCACTACCGCCCCGAAGCCGAGGGCGCACCGTCGGGAGCGCATCCCACCCCCTGACACCCTCACCGCCCGGGGCCGACCAGGAGCACCACCCGGCCCTCGCCCGGGACGCCACCGCCCGGGCGCTCAGAGGGGAACGCGCAGGGCGTCGTCGATGCGTTCGGCCGCCGCGTGCGCGCAACTGGCCGGGTGCTGGGCGAGGCGGTCCCGGACCGCGCGCATCCGGCCACGCAGCCGTTGCGACTCCATCCCCCTCGCCCGCTCGACCATCCGGTCGGCGGTGGCCGCGGCGCGCTCCGGCTCGTCGCGCCGGACCTCGACGTCGGTGAGCGTCGCCAGCCGGTTGACCGTCCCCCGCACATGCGAGGGCTCCCGGGCGGCCCGCTCGGCGTAGCGGGCGGCGGGGCCGAGTTCCCCCAGCACCAGCAGGGCCTCCGCCAACCGCACCTCCAACAGGCCGGGTTGGACGTAGCCCATCTCCTCCGGCTCGTCCCGGTCGCTGAGGCGGCCGGCGTGCCACTCGGCGACCCGCATCCGGTCGTGGGCGTGCCGTCGGTCGCCCAGGTGCGCGTAGGCGGTGGCCTGCATCACGTACAGGTCGGTGGCCAACGCGGGGCTGACCCGTCCGTCGGCGGCCCGCAACGCGGCCTCGGCACAGGCGAGGGCCCGCCGGTGGTCGCCCAGGAACAGCGCCTGGTTGACCAGCAGGGCGACCACATAGCCGCCGAAGGGGCGGTCACCGGAGGCCTTGGCGAGCCGGAGGGCCTGGTGGAAGTAGCGCTGGGCGAGGCCCTGGGCGTCGCCGTCGTAGGCGCAGACCCCGGTCAGGGCGGCCAGGGAACCGCTGGCCCGGTGCAGGGCGCGGCCGGTGGCGTCGTCGTACTCCCCGGCCAGCAGCGGGGCCACGGAGTGGGTGAGGAACCCGACCACCCGGGGGCGCGTGGCGACCCCTCCGGCGTTGCGGTACAGCTGCTCGTAGTGGGCGCGGGCCGCGCGGAGCACGGTCACGTCCCCGGGGCTGACCCGGCAGGTGCCCCGGTGGGCGACGTCCACGTCCTCGGGAGGGTTCTCCCACTCCCAGACGGGCGCCACGGCGGCGGCGCCGTCCAGCAGGGGCGGCCCGGACTGGTCGGGGTGGGGCTCGTCCCAGCGCCACAGCACGGGGGCCCGTTCCACGAAGCGGCGCAACTCGCCCTCGGTGGGAGGCGGTACGGCCGGCGCGGAGGCGCCCATGCCGATGTCGTCCAGGGTGAGCGTGCGGGAGAGGCGTTCGCCCAACACCTCACATATCAGCTCGGGCACCCGGCCGCGCGGACGTTGGCCCTTGACCCAGCGGGCGACGGCCGTGTGGTCGTAACGCAAAGTGACGCCAACTTGGTCCCCTCGTCGGTTCACCCGGCTCGCCAGACCCGCTCGTGACATGCCTGACTCGCCTATCAGCGCGTTGAGTTGACTGTTGGGCTCCATGCCGGCCCTTCGGTCGTAAGGCGTGTGTGTTTCAGAGAGTAACCGCTCCGGGTTCACACGGGGTGCGAATGGGGCCACTTCCGGCCGCACTCACCACATGTCCCGCCCTCGCCTTTCCAGCGGTTTCCTGGAGTGGTCCGGTTGTGAGGGGCCACCCGGGCCACTGGAGTAACCCGCGCTGAACTGCGCCTCAACCGCCCCGAAGAGAGGCCGAGTTGGACGACCCGATGCAGTGTCCTAATTCCGACGCCCACCACTCCCCAGTCATCACTTTCCGTCATGTCAGACACTGAGCGAAGGCCGATGAGCACCTCCACCCCCCGAAGCGCCGAAGCCCCCGCACCCCGGAACGTCCACCAGACCGTCCACCAGAACACCGCCCTCCGCGCATTGTTGGCGGAGAGTGACTGGACCCAGGAGGCGCTGGCCCGTGCGCTGACCCGGCTGGGCGCCGAGTCCGGGATGAGGCTGCGCTACGACCGCACCTCGATAGCCCACTGGCTGCGCGGCTCCCGCCCCCGGCCGGCCGTACAGCAGCTGCTCGCCGAGGCGTTCAGCCGGCGGCTGGGACGACGGGTGACCGTGCCGGAACTGGGTATGGGCGGCAGTGAACCCCCGGGCGCCACACGGCGGTTGACGCCCGTCGACCACCTCCGCCCACTCACCGCTCCCCTGGTGGGCCCGGCCCCCACCGGCAGCCCTCAGCCAGCCCCGTACCGGCTGGACCGCCTCCGCCCCCTGACGGCTCCCCGGCCCGCCCACCCCCCGGGCCGGTCGCCACGGGGGACGAGCGGTCCGCCCTCCGAAGGGAGCGGCCGGGCCGACGCCCCACCGTCGGCCCCCCGCTCCCCCCACCGCCGCTCGCCCCGGGCCCCTGTCCCCTCCTCCCGGGGCGGGCGGGCCCCCGGCGCCGGCCCGGCCGAGGTGGCCTCGGTGCGGGCGCAGGCCCGGTTCTTCACCCAGCAGGTGGAGCGGTACGGCGGCGGCACGGTACGGGTGCCCCTGGCCGCCAGCCTGGAGGGGCTGGGCCGTTCCCTGCGCAACGGCCAGGGCCCGTACCGCGAGCCGCTGTTGGCCGGGGCCGCGCGGCTGAGCTACCTGCTGGCCCGGGTGTACGCGGACGAGGAGCGCCAGGGCCTGGCCCAGAGCGCCTTCCTGACCGCCTCCGAACTGGCCGCCGCCGGCGAGGACGCCGACCTGGTGGCCCTCTCCCACCGGGCCCTCAGCAGCCAGGCCCACCAACTGGGGCACCACCGCCAGGCCCTGGCGCTGGCCGAGTCCGCCTGTCGGGCCGCCCCCGAGTCGGCGACCGGCTGTGAACGGGCCTTCCTGTACGCGGGGTTGGCGGTGGCCCAGGCGTCCACCCGGCAGGCCGTCGCGGCGCGCCGCTCCCTGGAACGGGCCGAGGAACAGCTCCTTCGCGCCCAGCTCCCGGACGGCGGGGAGGGCGAACCGGTCGGCGACTACCGGGAGGCCGCCCTGCGCTTCCAGTCCGGTCGGGTACGGGCCACCCTCGGCGACCACGAGGGCGCGGTCACCGATCTACGCGCCTCGCTGGACTCCCGCCCCACGGGGGAACACCGCGCCCGCGCGTTGACCCATGCCGCCCTGGCCGAACTCCTGCTACAACAACGGGAGTTGGAGGCCGCCTGTGCCAGCTGGCACGAGTTCCTGCGCGAAGGGGGGCAGATCCGCTCCGGCGCCGCCCGACGGGCACACGCCAGGATCGGTACGTTGCTGCGACCGTTTGTGCGGGAACCCTGTGTGCGGGAACTGTTCGCCGCCGTACCGGGCCTCGGCACCGAGCCGGGAAGCTCTCCCGAGGAGCGGCCACACGGCGCGGACGGCCTCCAGGGCAACCACCACAACTCCATCCAACCCTGACGGACCGGGGGCAACTGTTCATGGCCACACCCATCACCGCCAACGCGCTGCTCGACGCACTGAAGGACGAGGGCGTCACGGTCAAGGAGGTACGCGAGTGGCGTACCCACAACCGCAACAACAAGGGCCCCTGGGGCGGCGTCAACGGTGTCATGATCCACCACACCGTCACCACCGGCTCCAAGGCCACGGTCGACATCTGCTACGACGGCCACGCCTCCCTGCCCGGCCCGCTGTGCCACGGCGTGATCACCAAGGACGGCACGGTGCACCTGGTCGGCCACGGCCGCGCCAACCACGCCGGACTCGGTGACGACGACGTCTACCGCGCCGTGGTGGCCGAGAAGAAGTCCCTGCCCGACCCCAACGAGCAGAACACCGACGGCAACATCCACTTCTACGGCTTCGAGTGCGAGAACCTCGGCGACGGCGAGGACCCCTGGCCCGAGGAGCAGATGGAGGCCATCGTCCGGGCGGCGGCGGCACTGTGCCGGCACCACGGCTGGAGCGAGCGGTCGGTGATCGGCCACAAGGAGTGGACCAACCAGAAGGTCGACCCCCGTGGGTTCAGCATGGACACCCTGCGCGAGCGGATCGGCGAGCAGCTCAAGAAGTAGCGGTCACCCCGCGCGGTGGGGGTGGGCCCGTCCCCCGAGGCCGGCCCACCCCCACCGTACGGATACTGGGCCAATGAAGGTCCCCGACCCCGACCGGCTCCTGGGCCCCCGGCCCCCGTCCCCCCTCCAGGAGGTGGACGACCCCCGCTTCTCCTCCCGGGGCCTGCGGCTGCTGCTGAAGCGGGACGACCTGGTCCACCCCGAGCTGCCCGGCAACAAGTGGCGCAAGCTCGCCCCCAACCTGCGGATCGCCCTGCGCGAGGGACACCACACCCTGCTCACCTTCGGCGGCGCCTACTCCCACCACCTGCGGGCCACCGCCACGGCCGGCCGGCTGCTGGGCCTGCGCACCGTCGGCGTGGTGCGGGGCGACGAGCTGGCGCACCGCCCGCTCAACCCCTCGCTGGAGGGCTGCGCCCGCGACGGCATGACACTGCACTTCGTCAGCCGCTCCGAGTACCGCCAGCGTCACCACCAGGACTACGTCCACCGACTCCGGGACCTCTTCGGCCCGTTCCACTCCCTCCCCGAGGGCGGCAGCAACGGCCCGGCCGTGCACGGCTGCCACGAGCTGGGCCGGGAGCTGCTCCACCAGTGCGACCCCCCGCCCACCGTGGTCGGGGTCGCCTGCGGCACCGGCGGCACCCTGGCCGGACTGGCGGCCGGCCTCGCCGACCTCGCCGGCCCCGAGCAGAGCCCGGCCGAGGCACTCGGGTTCCCGGTACTGCGCGGAGGCTTCCTCGGCCCCGAGGTGGAGCGGCTGCAACGCGAGGCGTTCGGACGGGTACTCCCCCACTGGCGGCTGGTGGACGGCTTCCACTGCGGCGGATACGCCCGTACCCCACCGGAGTTGGTGGAGTTCGCCGAGGACTTCGCCGCCCGCCACGGACTGCCCCCGCTGGAGCGGCTCTACGTGGCCAAGCTGCTACGGGGGCTCACCACCCTCGCCGAACGGGACGCGTTCCCGCCGGGCGGGCGCGTGGTGGCGGTGGTCACCGGCCCCGGCACGGAGCACCGGGAAACGTTGGCGAACCACCCCGAGCAGGTCACGCGGCTGCGTCCCGAGGGGAGCGGGAGGCCCTAGCGACAGACGGTGCCTGGCGTCTTACCATGGGTGACGCCGACGTCCTGGGTCACCCCTGCCCCCAGGCGCGGGCGACAGCACGGCGTCGATCGCGATAGCGTCACAGGCGAACCAACTGCCGCTCCGGCCCGTTGGTCCCGTAGGGCTCCCACAAGGGGTTCCGGCGGGATCGAGGTCCCGGTCAGCAGCTCAACCAGCTTGTGCCACACAGGAGGTGCAGTGACCCACAACGCGGGTGGGGAGCAGGATTTCGTCGAGGTCCGGCTGCCAGCGGAGGGAGCGTATCTGTCGGTGCTGCGTACGGCCACGGCTGGTCTCGCGGCCCGGTTGGACTTCACTCTCGACGAGATCGAGGATCTGCGTATCGCGGTGGACGAGGCCTGCGCCATCCTGCTGCAACAGGCCGTGCCGGGCTCGGTGCTCAGCTGCGTGTTCAAGCTCGTCGGGGACTCGTTGCGGGTGACCGTCTCCGCGCCGACCACCGACGGGCGGGCACCGGAGCGCGACACCTTCGCCTGGACGGTGCTGTCCGCTCTGGCCGGCGAGGTCGACTCGACGGTCGCCGAGGACCGGACGGTCAGCATCAGCCTGCACAAGAAGCGTGGCGCGGGACCTGGAGCGTCGTGACCGAGCATGAGGCGAGGGAGGCGTGGGCGGACCGCGAGGGTCCGCCGGGTGCGCCCATCCCGGAGCAGCAGGCCCGGCCGCACCCGGCCGAGCCAGGTGACCAAGCGGAGCGGGCGGATCGGATGGACCAGCAGCAGGAGCGGCCCACACAGGGACCGGCGGCACGGCGGGACACCCAGGACCGCAGCACGGCCCGCGCCCTGTTCGTCGAGCTGCGCGCGCTGCCGGAGAACTCCCCGGAGCGGGCCGAGCTGCGCAACCACCTGGTGCGGCTGCACCTGCCGCTGGTGGAGCACCTGGCCCGCCGGTTCCGCAACCGGGGCGAGCCGCTGGACGACCTGACCCAGGTCGCCACCATCGGCCTGATCAAGTCGGTGGACCGCTTCGACCCGGACCGTGGGGTGGAGTTCTCCACGTACGCCACCCCCACCGTGGTCGGCGAGATCAAGCGGCACTTCCGTGACAAGGGCTGGGCGGTGCGTGTGCCCCGCCGGCTCCAGGAGCTGCGGCTGTCCCTCACGTCCGCCACCGCCGAGCTGTCCCAACAGCACGGCAGGGCACCGACGGTGCACGAACTGGCCGAGCGGCTGTCGATCTCCGAGGAGGAGGTGCTCCAGGGGCTGGAGTCGGCCAACGCCTACAGCACCCTGTCGCTGGACGTACCCGACACCGACGACGAGTCGCCGGCCGTGGCCGACACCCTGGGCGCCGAGGACGACGCCCTGGAGGGCGTGGAGTACCGCGAGTCCCTCAAGCCGCTGCTGGAGCAACTCCCGCCCCGGGAGAAGAAGATCCTGCTGCTGAGGTTCTTCGGCAACATGACGCAGTCCCAGATCGCCCAGGAGGTCGGCATCTCGCAGATGCACGTCTCCCGGCTGCTGGCCCGGACCCTGGCCCAGCTGCGGGACAAGCTGCTGGTCGAGGAGTGACGCGGCGGAAGTGACCGGAAAACGTTGAAGGGGCCGTCCCGTGGGCGGCCCCTTCGTCGTACGCCCGCCAGCCGCGCGCTCAGCCCTCCCGGGGGCCGATGCCCAGCGCCTCGGTGGCGGTGGGGTTGACCAGGCAGCCCAGGACCGCCAGCCCGACGAGGGCGATCACCACCCCGCCCAGGGTCCACGGGCCGCCGTTCTGCGCCATCTGCCACCCCACCGGCAGCGCCATCAGCTGCACGATCATCGAGGGCCCCCGGCTCCAACGGCGACGCAGCCACAACCCCCGCGCGGCCACCAACGGCAGTACCGCGAGCGCCAGTACGGTCACCGCCAGGGTCAGCCCCTGGGTGAGGTCGGCGTCCTGGGTGAACAGCAGCACCAGCGAGTACAGCCCGAACCCGGCGACCACCACCCCCTCCAGCCCGGTGAGCGCGGCGGCCACGGCGATACGGCGCGGCCGGGGGCCGGGGGGCGGCTCCTGGCCGGCGGACGCGGGGGACGCGGGCGGGGAGGCGGGTCGCTTGCTGCTCACCCCGCCAGGGTAGCGGTGGCCCACGGGCCCACCGTCCGGGCCTTGACTGGGCCGTACTGGTGAGCGATGGGTACGCTGCCATCCATGCGCGCGCTCCTTGTCGTCAATCCGGCAGCCACCACCACCAGTGCCCGCACCCGCGACGTGCTCACCCACGCTCTGGCCAGCGACCTCAAGCTGGAGGTGGCCACCACCGAGTACCGGGGGCACGCCCGCGACCTCGCGCGAGAGGCGGCGAGAGGCGGCGAGACGGATCTGGTGATCGCCCTGGGCGGGGACGGAACCGTCAACGAGGTGGTGAACGGGCTCCTGGAGCAGGGCCCCGACCCCGAGCGGCTGCCCCGGCTGGCCGTCGTACCGGGGGGCTCGACCAACGTCTTCGCCCGCGCCCTGGGCTTCCCCAACCACGTGGTGGAGGCGACCGGCGCCCTGCTGGACGCCCTCCGTGAAGGGCGGGAGCGCACGGTGGGCCTGGGGCTGACCTCCGGGGTGCCGGGTTCGGACGACGCGGAGGTGCCCGAGCGCTGGTTCACCTTCACCGCGGGGCTGGGATTCGACGCCGGAGTGGTCGGGCGGGTGGAGAAGCAACGGGAGCGTGGGAAGAGATCGACCCACGCGCTCTACGTACGGCAGGTCCTCAAGCAGTTCCTCGGAGAGCCGCACCGGCGGCACGGCACCATCACCCTGGAGCGCGAGGGCGAGGAGCCGCTGCGCGAGCTGGCGCTGGCGGTGGTGTGCAACACCGCGCCCTGGACGTACCTGGGCAACAGGCCGGTGTACGCGGCCCCCAGAGCCTCCTTCGACACCGCCCTGGACGTGCTGGGGCTGTCCCGGCTGACCCCGCTCGCGGTGAGCCGTTACGGCACCCAGTTGCTGACCTCCAGCCCGGAGCGGGGGCCCCACGGCAAGCACGCTGCGTCCCTCCATGACGTCACGGCGTTCACCTTGCATTCGCAGGTGCCGTTGCCATTCCAGATGGACGGCGACCACCTGGGAGTGCGCACCAGCGTGAAATTCACAGGCGTTCGCCGTGCACTGCGTGTGATTGCATAAGTCGAAGGCCTAAAAGACCTTCTAGTCGAACGTTTAGGCCAGGGTCCACCCACTGGAAGTACGGCTGTGAGCTAGGCGACACCAAGGAATCAAAAAAAACTTTCCTGTAGGGGTTGTATCCGTAGCCGAGGTTTGCGAGTCTCTTCATGGCGATCGGGACGGCCCCGCGAGCGGGCCCCCTTGAGAGCCCGAATCCACTTCCACTTTCCCGGGTCGCACTCCCAGCGATTGGGCGTCGACCTCTTCCCCCGTGGAGGGATTCGTGAAAGCGTTCACATTCACAAGCAAGCTCGAACGAGAGAGGTAGCAGCCATGGACTGGCGTCACAACGCCGTTTGCCGCGAGGAAGACCCCGAGCTGTTCTTCCCCATCGGCAACACCGGTCCTGCGCTGCTGCAGATCGAGGAAGCCAAGGCCGTCTGCCGCCGCTGCCCCGTCATGGAGCAGTGTCTGCAGTGGGCTCTGGAGTCCGGCCAGGACTCCGGTGTTTGGGGTGGCCTCAGCGAGGACGAGCGCCGCGCGATGAAGCGCCGCGCCGCCCGCAACCGGGCGCGGAACAACGCGACCGCCTGACGCACCCCCTGCCACCAGCTGCACCCCGAGCCGCAGCGCGCAGTACCTTCGATGCGCCCGCATTCGTAAAGCTTCGAGCCCCGGCCGAGAGCTACCGCTCTCGACCGGGGCTCTCGCTTGTCCTCATCCCGGCTCCAGCTCCACGCCCCACCACCGAACCCCGCCGCCGGCGCCGGCCCCAAGCGCCGTGGCGTTGTGCGGAGTTGGTGCCGATGGCGTGGAGGGGGCACGTGCACGCCGGGCGAATTCCCCCGCGTACGCCCGAGTGAAGGAATCCCCGGGGGGCGCTCAACTCTCTTTGCACGCCTGGGTGTTACTCCCCCACACCCCTTGGGGGAATCCTCAACAAGGGCTCAGAAAGGTCACATCGGGGAACTCCGGCGAAGGGATCGTCACCGTTTCTCCGCCGCCACCGGAATGTCCAGTACCACCCGGGTGCCCCCACCGTCGGCCGGCCGCATGGTGAACTCGCCCCCCAACTCCCCCTCCACCAGGGTGCGGACGATCTGGAGGCCCAGGTTGCCCGCGCTGTGCGGGTCGAAGCCCTCGGGCAACCCCCGACCGTCGTCCACCACCGTCACCCTCAACCGGCCCTGGCGCCGGGGCTCCTGACCGTTCGAGGACCGGGCCGGCAGGTTGGTGCGGGTGGCCGCGACCGTCACGGTGCCCTGCTCCCCCGGCCCGAACCCGTGCTCCAGGGCGTTCTGGAGGATCTCGGTGAGCACCATGGACAGCGGGGTGGCCACGTCCGCCTCCAGGATGCCGAAGCGCCCGGTACGCCGGCCGGTGACCTTTCCGGGGGCGATCTCGGCGACCATGGACAGCACCCGGTCGGCGATGGCGTCGAACTCCACCCTCTCGTCGAGGTTCTGCGACAGGGTCTCGTGCACGATGGCGATGGAACCGACCCTGCGCACCGCCTCGTTGAGCGCCCCGCGCCCCTGCTCGGAGTCCATCCGCCGGGCCTGTAGGCGCAGCAGGGCGGCGACCGTCTGGAGGTTGTTCTTCACCCGGTGGTGGATCTCCCGGATGGTGGCGTCCTTGGTGAGCAACTCCCGCTCCCGGCGCCGTAGTTCGGTCACGTCCCGCAGCAGCACCAGGGAACCGATCCGGGTGCCCTTGGGCTTGAGGGGGATGGCCCGCAGCTGGACCACGCAGTCGTTGGCCTCCACCTCCGCGCCCCGGGGGGCCCAGCCACTGGCCAGCTTGACCAGGGCCTCGTCCACCGGCCCCTGGGCCGGGGCCAGTTCGCTGGTGGCCTCGCCCAGGTGCAGGCCCACCAGGTCGGCGCTGAGGCCCAACCGGTGGTAGGCGGACAGCGCGTTGGGGCTGGCGTACTGGACCAGGCCGCCGGCGTCCAGCCGGATCAGTCCGTCACCGACCCGGGGGGAGGTCTCCACGTCGGACTGCTGGCCGGGGAACGGGAAGGAGCCGGCGGCGATCATCTGGGCCAGGTCGGAGGCGCTCTGGAGGTAGGTCAGCTCCAGCCGGCTGGGGGTGCGTACGGTCAGCAGGTTGGTGTTGCGGGCGATGACGCCGAGTACCCGTCCGTCCTTGCGTACCGGGATGGACTCCACCCGTACCGGGACCTCCTCGCGCCACTCGGGGTCGCCCTCGCGCACGATGCGGCCCTCGTCCAGGGCGGCGTCCAGCAGGGGCCGGCGTCCCCGGGGGACCAGGTGGCCGACCATGTCGTTCTGGTGGGAGGTGGGCCCGGTGTTGGGGCGCATCTGGGCGATGGAGACGTAGCGCGAGCCGTCCTTGGTCGGCACCCACAGCACCAGGTCCGCGAAGGACAGGTCGGAGAGCAGCTGCCATTCGGAGACCAGCAGGTGCAGCCAGTCCAGCTCGGGTGCGCCGAGGTCGGTGTGCTGGTGTACGAGGTCGTTCATGGAGGGCACCCGGCGAGCGTACCGGTGGGGGCCTTCGGCAGAGCCTGGGCTCCTGTTGTGCTCAGGGCATGGACAGCGGGAATGGTCTAGTCCACAATGGGCGGTCCGGGTTGTTCGCCGGCCCGGTCCGGCGGACCGCCGGGACAACCGCACACAGGACTTCCGCCCTCCCCGCACAGGAGGGCGGGACGGGGCCCGAGGGCGTGTTCTGCCCTGACCGCGCCGGGGCCCCAGTCGCTCCGGGCTGCGGTGCCGTACGGGTTGAGGGTCCCGAAGCGGCGCCGCGGCCCGAAGTGCGTCCGGGGGCGCGGCGGTCGGCCGGCCCCCGGTGGCACGTCAGCGGGTCTCGGTCACCTTGGCCAGCGCCCGGGGGGCGTCCGGGTCCTGTCCACGGGCCATGGTCACCTCGTAGGCCAGCATCTGGAGCGGCATGATCTCCAGGATCGGCTGGAGCTCCTCCGGCACCCCCTCGGTCGGCAGCGCGAACCCGGCCGAGGCCCGGTCCACCTCGGCCTGCGGGCCCACCACCACCAAGTCGGCGCCCCGGTCGCGCAGCCGGTCCAGTACGGGCTGGAGCGCCTCACCACCCCGGCCGTCGGGGACCACGGCGATCACCGGGGAGACGTTGTCCACCATGGCCAGGGGGCCGTGCAGCAGGTCGGCGCCGGAGTAGGACAGGGCGGGGATGTAGCTGGTCTCCATCAGCTTGAGCGCGGCCTCCTTGGCGGTGGGGTAGCCGAAGCCCCGGGAGGTGAGCACCATCCGTTCGGCGAAGCGGTACCGGGCGGCCAGCGCGCGGACCTCCTCCTGCCGGGCCAGCACCTGTTCGGCCAGCTTGGGCAGCACCTCGGCCGCCTCCGTACCGCCGCCGCCCCGCAGTCCGTCCACCAGGAGGTAGAGGGCGAGCAGTTCGGCGGTGTACGTCTTGGTCGCCGGCAGCGCCTTCTCCGGGCCGGCCAGTACGTCGACGTGGAACTCGCTGACCCGGGCCAGCGGCGAGTCGGGGTTGTTGGTCACCGCGAGGGTGATCGCCCCGGCCTCGGCGGCGGCCTGGGTGGAGGCGACCAGGTCCGGGGAACCGCCGGACTGGCTCACCGTGATCACCAGGCAGTCGCGGAGGTCGAAGTCGGCCTGGTAGGCGGTGGTGGTCGACATGGAGGTCAGCCCACAGGGCTTGCCCAGCAGCACCTCCAGCAGGTACTTGGCGTACAGCGCGGCGTTGTCCGAGGTGCCCCGCGCGGTGAGCAGGACGAAGCGGGGCCCCCGTTCGGCGATCCGCTCGGCGGTGCGGCGGATGTCCGCCGCACCCTCGTCCAGCAGTCGGCGGAGCACGGCCGGCTGCTCGGCCAGTTCACCGGCCATGAGGTGGCCGGGTACGGGGGGCTGCGGGGTGGCCATGCTGGGGTCCCTCCAGGTGCTGGGTGGTGGTTCGGTCCGGTCAGGTCTCGGTGCCCGAGGGCTCGGGGGTGGACGCGCGGGCCCCGACGATGCGTTCGGCGGCGGCCTGTCCGCAGACCCGGGCGGCACCGTGGGTGGCGATGTGCAGGGCGCCCACCGGGGCGGACTGCGGTACCCCCATCTCCACCACCACGGTGTCCGGCCGGCTGGCCACCAGGGCGTCCAGGGTGCCGGCCATCCAGGGGTGCCGGTGGGCGTCGCGTACCACGGCCACGATTCTGCGGTCACCGGCGGCGGCCAGCATCCTCGGCAGGGGCTCGCCCTCGTCGTCGGGGGCGCCGTAGCTGTCGGTGGCGGTGCCCGGCAGGAGCCGGCTCAGTTCGGGGCCCACCCCCCAGGGGGTCTGGTCGCCCACGGCGATGTTGGCCCTCGGGGTGAGCGAGGCGACGTACAACGGCTCGCGGGCCGGCCGGTGTTCGGTGGCGGTGGTGACCCGAAGGGCGCGGCGGGCGGCGTGCAGGCCCAGTTCGCCGGGGGCGTCGGGGCGTGCGGGAGGTTCGGCGAGCCCCTGCCGGGCATCACGCGCCCACTGGGCGAGGACGCGCACCCGACGGGCGGCGTCGGCCAGCCGCTGTTCGGGCAACCGGCCCTCGCGGACCGCCTCCAGCAGCGCGTCCCTCAGCCGTAGGACGGTCTCCTCGTCGGCCAGTCCCCCGCCGACGCACAGGGCGTCCGCCCCGGCCGCGAGGGCGCGGACGCTGCCCTCCTCCAGGCCCCAGCGGGCGGTGATGGCCCGCATCTCCATGCCGTCGGTGACGATCAACCCCTGGTACCCCAGGCCCCCCTGGGACTCCGGGGCCCGCAGCAGGTCGCCCAGCACGGCCGGGCTGAGGGTGCCGGGCCGGTCGGGGTCCAGCGCCGGCACCAGGATGTGGGCGCTCATCACGGCCTGGGCCCCGGCGGCCACCGCGGCCCGGAAGGGGATCAGCTCGCGGGCCTGGAGGGTGTCGGCGTCGACCTCGATCAGGGGCAGGTCGTGGTGGGAGTCGAGGGCGGTGTCGCCGTGACCGGGGAAGTGCTTGGCGCAGGCCGCCACTCCGGCCGCCTGGAGCCCCTCCACGTAGGCGGCGGTGTGCCGGGCGACGTGGTCGGGGGTGGCGCCGAAGGAGCGGACGCCGATGACGGGGTTGTCGGGGTTGGAGTTGACGTCGGCGGAGGGGGCCCAGTTGAGGTTGACCCCGCAGTGGGCGAGGCGGGTGCCGAGTTCGTGGGCGACGGCGCGGGTGAGGTCGGGGTCGTCGACGGTGCCCAGGGCGAGGTTGCCGGGGTACGAGGAGCCGGTGCGGGCTTCGAGTCGGGTGACGTCGCCGCCCTCCTCGTCCATGGCGACGACCACTTCCGGGCGTTCCTTGCGCAGCTGTTCGGTGAGTCGCGCCAGTTGCTCGGGGTGGGCGATGTTGCGGGCGAACAGGCCGACGCAGGTGAGCCCTTCGGCGAGGCGCCTCAGCAACCAGTCGGGGGCGGTGGTGCCGGTGAACCCGGGTTGCAGCACGGTCAACGCGTCGTGCGCCAGGGGGTCGCCGTGGTGCGGGTCGTGGGGTACGAGGCTGGTCATGGACGGATTCCCTTCGCCGGGTCTGGCTCGCCTGGTCCTCGCCGGATCGCGGTCAATCTTCTCCCTGGGGGGTGCGCTTCCTCGTACATCACGGCACCCTAGTGGTGTAGACCACTAGCCCGCACTTTGGCCTGGACCTATCCCGCTGTCAACGGGGCGCCGGGCCGAGCCTGGGTTCCGTTATGGGAACGACATCCCTACCGGCCAGCCCAGGCGAGTGGCGCTCATGCCACGATGAGCCGCGAAGCTCCCAGCGCCACGGGGGCAGACGTACGGAGGAAAGCCGGTGACGGCAGCAGGACACGAAGGCGGAGGGCGTGCCATGGAGACCAACGAGGGCGCGACCACGGCACCCACGCCGCAGGGGGCGGGAGCACCCGGGGGCAACGGTAGCGTCACCCGGACCGCCCGGGTGCCCAAGTACTACCGCCTGAAGCGGCATCTGCTGGAGATGACCGAGACCCTGCCCCCCGGCACCCCGGTACCTCCCGAACGCACCCTGGCCACCGAGTTCGACACCTCCCGCACCACGGTCCGTCAGGCGCTCCAGGAACTGGTGGTCGAGGGCCGGTTGGAGCGCATCCAGGGCAAGGGCACCTTCGTGGCCAAGCCCAAGGTGTCCCAGGCCCTCCAACTCACCTCCTACACCGAGGACATGAGGGCCCAGGGCCTGGAGCCCACCTCCCAGCTGCTGGACATCGGATACGTCACCGCCGACGACCAGCTGGCCGCCCTGCTGGACATCACCGCCGGGGACCGGGTGCTGCGCATCGAACGGCTGAGGCTGGCCAGCAACGAGCCGATGGCCATAGAGACCACCCACCTGTCCCAGAAGCGGTTCCCCGCCCTGCGGCGCAGCCTGGTCAAGTACAGCTCCCTGTACACCGCCCTGGCCGAGGTCTACGACGTCCACCTGGCGCGGGCCGAGGAGACCATCGAGACCTCGCTCGCCACCCCCCGCGAGGCCGGGTTGCTGGGCACCGACGTGGGGCTGCCGATGCTGATGCTCTCCCGGCACTCCCTGGACAGCGAGGGCGAGCCGGTCGAGTGGGTGCGCTCGGTCTACCGGGGCGACCGCTACAAGTTCGTCGCCCGCCTGGAGCGCCCCCGCGACTAGGTGCGCGCCGTTCGGCCCCGGGGAGGCAAGCGTGCCCTGGCGCCGCACCTCGCCACCTCGCCGCTGTGACGGTCGGGGGCGCGGTCGTCGGCACCGGGCTCCTCCCCCGCCCTGGCGATCCGCACCACCGGAACGCGCTCACTGACCCGGGGTCCGAACGCCCCCCGGGCGCGTCGCCAGGACCACGGAGAGGCGCCGTACGCCATCCCACGCCGCCGCGCCGTGACGAGCCCTCCCCACGCTTCCCGCCGTCACGGTCGGCACGGACGCCCGGGCATCGCGTTCCTCCGCCATGGCCCGCTCCCCCGCGCACGGCACCGGAACGCGCCCACCCCACTCCCGGGAACCCCACGCCACGCCCCGGGGACCACCCCGGCTCCGCCCTCGGACCGGGCACCGCGCCCCGCTTCCCCGACCCGTCGGACCCCGGACACGAGCCGCCCCGGCGACGGCGGCAGCCCGATCCCGGACCGATCCCGGCAGACCGCGCGAACAAGCCCGGAACAAGGGGATGACGTGGGGGAATCGCTGTTCTAGTGTCCCCATGCCCCACCCCGCTCATCTGGAGGACGCCGGATGGCCAGACCCAACCCCAAGACAGTCGTAGTGTGGACCGCGGTGTCGCTGGTCGGCGCCGTGTCCTGGGCGGTGCTCGCCCTCGCCAGAGGCGAGGAGATCTCCGCCGCGTGGATGGTGGCCGCCGCTCTCGGCTCGTACGCCATCGGCTACCGCTTCTACTCCCGCTTCATCGCCCACCGGGTGCTCCAGGTCGACAAGACCCGAGCCACTCCCGCCGAACGGCTCGACAACGGTGTCGACTACCACCCCACCGACCGCAGGGTGCTGTTCGGGCACCACTTCGCCGCGGTGGCCGGAGCCGGACCGCTGGTCGGTCCGGTACTGGCGGCCCAGATGGGGTACCTGCCGGGCACCATCTGGATCGTGGCCGGGGTGATCTTCGCCGGCGCGGTGCAGGACATGGTGACGCTGTTCTTCTCCATGCGCCGCAACGGCCGTTCGCTGGGGCAGATGGCCCGCGACGAGATCGGCCCGATCGGTGGCGCGGCGGCCATGATCGCGGTGTTCGCCATCATGATCATTCTGCTGGCGGTGCTGGCACTGGTCGTGGTCAACGCCCTGGCCGAGTCGCCCTGGGGCACTTTCTCCATCGCGATGACCATCCCCATCGCCCTGTTCATGGGCGTGTACCTGCGGGTGTGGCGACCCGGCCGGGTCTCCGAGGTGTCCTTCCTCGGGGTGGCGCTGCTGCTGCTCGCCATCATCGGCGGCAGCTGGATCGCCGAGTCCTCCCTCGCCGACACCTTCACCCTCAGCAAGGGCACCCTGGTCGTCTGGATGGTGATCTACGGGTTCCTCGCCGCCGTACTGCCGGTGTGGATGCTGCTGGCCCCACGGGACTACCTGTCCACCTTCATGAAGATCGGCACCATCGTGCTGATGGGCCTGGGCGTGCTGCTGGCACTGCCCAGCCTGAAGATGGACGCGGTCACCGACTTCGCCAGCAACAGCGACGGCCCCGCGTTCGCCGGGTCGCTGTTCCCGTTCGTGTTCATCACCATCGCCTGCGGCGCCCTGTCCGGTTTCCACTCCCTGATCGCCTCGGGCACCACGCCCAAGATGATCCAGAAGGAGACCCAGGTACGGGTCATCGGTTACGGGGCCATGCTGGTGGAGTCCTTCGTCGCCGTGATGGCGATGATCGCCGCCTGTGTCATCGAGCCCGGACTGTTCTTCGCCGTCAACTCACCCGCCGGGGTGATCGGTGACAGTGTGCAGTCGGCCTCGGAGGCGGTGACCAGCCTCGGGTTCAGCATCTCCCCCGACCAGTTGGCGGAGGCCGCCAAGGCCGTCGAGGAGGAGAGCCTGCTGTCCCGTACGGGTGGCGCCCCGACCTTCGCCCTGGGAATGTCGGAGATCTTCTCCTCGGTGATCGGTGGGGCCAGCCTCAAGGCGTTCTGGTACCACTTCGCGATCATGTTCGAGGCGCTGTTCATCCTCACCACCCTGGACGCCGGCACCCGGGTCGGGCGCTTCATGCTCCAGGACACCCTGGGCAACCTCTACAAGCCCTTCCGGGACGTGAGTTGGAAGCCCGGCGCCTGGATCTCCACCGCGCTGGTGGTCGGCGCCTGGGGCTACTTCCTGTGGGTGGGCGTCCACGATCCGCTGGGTGGCATCAACCAGCTGTTCCCGCTGTTCGGCATCGCCAACCAGTTGCTGGCGGCGGTGGCCCTGGCGGTGTGCACCACCCTGCTGGTCAAGTCCGGCCGGCTGAAATGGGCCTGGGTGACCGCCGTACCGCTGGCCTGGGACGTGGCCGTGACCCTGACGGCCTCCTGGCAGAAGGTGTTCTCCGAGGACCCCAAGATCGGCTTCTTCAAGCAGCGCGAGGTCTACCAGGACGCCCTGGACCAGAACAAGGTCCTGCCCCCGGCCAAGAACCTGGACGAGATGCAGACCGTGGTCACCAACTCCACGGTGGACGGCGTCCTTTCGGCACTGTTCGCGGTGCTGATCCTGGTGGTCCTCGCGGACGCGGCCCGCACCTGCTACAAGGCCGTCAGCCGCCCGCAGGACGTACGGCTCAAGGAGGTGCCCTACCAGGAGTCGCGGTTCCTGGCACCGGCCGGCCTGGTCGCCACCCGGGAGGAGAAGGCCGAGTTGGAGGCGGCCGGCCTGACCACCGAGGGCGGTCTGGTGGGCGCCGGAACCGCCTCGGCCGGTGAGGGCGGGTCCAGCGGATCCAGCGGATCCGCCGACGGCAGCGGAGCCGGGACGTGACCGGCCGACCCGCCACGGCCCCGAGAGGCTCCGTGAGCGGGGCGCTGCGGCACTGGGCGACCCGGGTGCGGTGGTTCTGGCGCGAGGCGTCCGGGGAGGCGGCGTACGAACGGTACGTGGCCCACACCCGGACGCGTCGACCCGGCGAAGCCGTGCTCAGCCGACGGGAGTTCGAGCGCCGACGGGTGGACGAGCGGGAGGTCGACCCGAGGAAGGGGTTCCACTGCTGCTGACCCGGTGAACAGCCGCCCGGTGGCCCCGGGGCGCCCCGAGGGGTGCCCCGGGGCCACCGCGTGCTCGGGGTCGGGAGCGGCTGCCGGCAACCCCGCCCGGGGCCGGCGCCCCACGAAAGGGTGGCCGGCTTCACCCACAACGGGGGCCGGGGGAATGTGAGTTGGGCGACATTCCCGGTGCCCGGGCCACCGGGGAAACCCCGCCCGGCCCCGTCAGAGCGGGCCACGTACCGGGTGGCGCCGGGAAGGCGGCCGGCATGGCCCCGGGTGCGGCGGCCGGCGGGGAAGGCGTACGGTGCGGTCGGCTGGGAGTCGGACGCGCGGTCTCCCGTACGGTCCACTCCGGTCCGAGAGGCGCCCCAAGTCCCGTGCGGGGGCCTGGAGTCGGCTTTCCGTGAGGGTTCGCCGGGCCTCGAATCCCCCGCGCGGGACCGGCTTTTCGGGCGCGTCCTCGACCGGTCGGGGACGGTGTTCGGGGAGACTCCGCAGGGGTCGGGAACAACCGTTTCGGCACCTCGCCGCGCCCTCTCCTCGCGGTGTTCCAGGCCGTGTTCGGGGGCTTCAGCAGCGAGAACACGGGCCTGTCGGGCCTCCGAGCCAACCCCACGAGGCCACAACATCTGGGGGTGCTTTGCTTGGGCGCCACTAGATGTATGCTCGACCTCGCGGCACTCAGGGGAATCTGGTGCGAATCCAGAACTGTCCCGCAACGGTGTGCGATGGGCTGTTACGCCCCGCGAGTCCGAGCACCTGAGCCGCGTCAACTGACGTCCGGGCCTCGTGGGTTGGGCTGTTGGACGCCGCGCGACCGCCCTGCCTCGGCACGGACCCGGTCGGCGTGCGCTCCCCCACCCATCGGGCCGCCAGCCTAGGAGGAGAGCAGCGCGTGACCACCGCCCCACCGGAGCCCGTCTCAGTCGCCGTCCCCGAGGACGACCAGCCCGGCACCGCCCTGCTGCGCATCCTGACCCGCCTCAGCTCCGACCTGCCGTACACCGAGCCCGGTCGGGTGGCCGCCGCCGTACTGCGGGGCCGTCAACCCGGCGCCGGGGAGCGGGAGTTGCGGGACCTGGCCGTGGACGCCGCGGCCGGCCTGATCGGCGAGGAGCCCCAGTACTCCCGGTTGGCCGCCCGGCTGTTGACGATGGCCGTCCGGGAAGAGGCGGCCGGCGAGGGCGCGGTGTCCTTCTCCACCTCGGTCGCCCTGGGCCACCGTGAGGGGTTGATCGCCGACGCCACGGCCGCGTTCGTCACCCGGTACGCCGACCGGCTGGACGCGCTGGTGGACGAGGTCCAGGGGCAGTCCGACCCGGTCGGGCGCGAGCGGTTGATCGGGGTGGCCGACGACCGGTTCGAGTTCTTCGGTCTGCGTACGGTCCACACCCGGTACCTGCTGCGGCACCCGATCACCCGTCAGGTGATCGAGACGCCCCAGCACTTCCTGTTGCGGGTGGCCTGCGGGCTGGCGGAGGACGAGAGCGAGCGCGCCCTGGCGGCGGTCACCGAGCTGTACCGGCTGACCAGTTCGCTGGCGTACCTGCCCTCCTCCCCCACCCTGTTCAACTCCGGCACCCGGCACCCGCAGATGTCCTCCTGCTACCTGCTGGACTCCCCGATGGACGAGCTGGACTCCATCTACGGGCGGTACCACCAGGTGGCGCGGCTGTCCAAGCACTCCGGCGGCATCGGGCTGTCCTACACCCGCGTACGGTCCCGGGGTTCGCTGATCCGGGGCACCAACGGACACTCCAACGGCATCGTCCCGTTCCTGCGCACCCTGGACGCCTCGGTGGCGGCCGTGAACCAGGGCGGACGCCGCAAGGGGGCGGCCTGCGTCTACCTGGAGCCCTGGCACGCGGACGTCGAGGAGTTCCTGGAGCTGCGGGACAACACCGGCGAGGACGCCCGCCGCACGCACAACCTCAACATCGCCAACTGGATCCCCGACGAGTTCATGCGCCGGGTGGAGGCCGACCAGGAGTGGTCGCTGTTCTCCCCGGTGGACGTGCCCGAACTGGTCGACCTGTGGGGCGAGGAGTTCGAGGCCGCGTACCGCAAGGCCGAGGCCGAGGGGCGGGCCACCAAGTCGGTGCCGGCCCGTCAGCTCTACGCCCGGATGATGCGCACCCTGGCCCAGACCGGCAACGGCTGGATGACCTTCAAGGACACCAGCAACCGCACCGCCAACCAGACCGCCAGGCCGGGACGGGTGGTGCACTCCTCCAACCTGTGCACCGAGATCCTGGAGGTCACCGACGACGGCGAGACGGCCGTGTGCAACCTGGGCTCGGTCAACCTGGCCGCCCACCTGGGCACCGACGCCGAGGGCCGGCCGGCGATGGACTGGGAGGGGCTGGACCGTACGGTCGGCACCGCCGTGGCGTTCCTGGACCGGGTGGTGGACATCAACTTCTACCCCACCGACGAGGCGGAGCACTCCAACTCCCGCTGGCGGCCGGTGGGTCTGGGAGTGATGGGCCTCCAGGACGTGTTCTTCCGGCTGGGGCTGCCCTTCGACTCCCCCGAGGCCCGCGAGCTGTCCACCCGTATCGCCGAGCGCATCATGCTGGCCGCCTACGAGTCCTCGGCCGACCTGGCGGAACGCCACGGGCCGCACCCCAACTGGGAGTCGACCCGCACCGCCCAGGGCGTGTTGCACCCCGACCACTACGAGGGCGTGCGGCACACCTGGCCGGAGCGCTGGGAGGCGCTGCGCCAGCGGATCGCCCGTACCGGGATGCGCAACGCGCTGCTGCTGGCCATCGCCCCGACGGCCACCATCGCCTCCATCGCCGGGGTGTACGAGTGCATCGAGCCGCAGGTGTCCAACCTGTTCAAGCGGGAGACCCTCAGCGGGGAGTTCCTCCAGGTGAACGCCTACCTGGTGACCGAACTCAAGCGGCAGGGCTTGTGGAACGACGACACCCGCGAGTTCCTGCGCGAGGCCAACGGCTCGGTGGCCGAACTGCCGGGCCTGCCCGAGGAGTCGCGCCGGCTGTACCGCACCGCCTGGGAGCTTCCCCAGCGGGCGCTGATCGACATGGCGGCGGCCCGTACCCCGTACCTGGACCAGAGCCAGTCGCTCAACCTGTTCATGGCGGCGCCGACCATCGGCAAGCTCAGCTCGATGTACGCCTACGCCTGGAAGCAGGGCATCAAGACCACCTACTACCTGCGCTCCCGCCCCGCCACCCGGATCGCCCGGGCCGCCAGCACCTCCGTCAAGAGCCAGGTGCCGGTGCCCCGTGCCGACCGTGCGGTGACCGTCGCGGGCGGCGCGAGCGCCCCGGCCGGTGAAACCGCCGAGATCGCCGACATCGCCGTCGACGAGGCGATCGCCTGCTCCCTGGAGAACCCCGAGTCCTGCGAGGCCTGCCAGTAATGACCACCGTGAACGAACACAGCGTCGCCGCCGCCGACCCCGAGGCGCGCCAGAAGAACCTGCTGGACCCCGGCTTCGAGCTGACGCTCCGTCCGATGCGCTACCCGGACTTCTACGAGCGCTACCGGGACGCGATCAAGAACACCTGGACCGTGGAGGAGGTGGACCTCCACTCCGACGTGGCCGACCTGGCCAAGCTCAGCCCCGAGGAACAGCACATGATCGGCCGGCTGGTGGCCTTCTTCGCCACCGGTGACTCCATCGTGGCCAACAACGTGGTGCTGTCGCTCTACAAGCACATCAACTCGCCCGAGGCGCGGCTGTACCTGTCCCGGCAGCTGTTCGAGGAAGCCGTACACGTCCAGTTCTACCTGACCCTGCTGGACACCTACCTCCCCGACCACGACGAGCGGGTGGCCGCCTTCGCGGCCGTGGAGAACATCCCCTCCATCCGGCAGAAGGCCGAGTTCTGCTTCCAGTGGATGGCCGCGCTGGAGGGCGAGGACGGCCAGCGGATCGAGCAGTTGCGCACCCGGGCGGACCGGCGGCACTTCCTGCTCAACCTGATCTGCTTCGCCGCCTGCATCGAGGGCCTGTTCTTCTACGGCGCCTTCGCCTACGTCTACTGGTTCCGCTCCCGTGGCCTGCTGCACGGGCTGGCCACCGGCACCAACTGGGTGTTCCGGGACGAGTCCATGCACATGTCCTTCGCCTTCGAGGTGGTGGACACCGTGCGGCAGGAGGAGCCGGAGCTGTTCGACGACGACCTGGAGCGCGAGGTCACCTCGATGCTGGAGGACGCGGTCGAGGCCGAGTTGCAGTTCGCCCGGGACCTGTGCGGCGAGGGCCTGCCGGGGATGAACACCGAGTCGATGCGGGAGTACCTCCAGGCCGTCGCCGACCAGCGGCTGGCCCGGCTGGGCTTCCCCATCCGCTACGGGTCCACCAACCCCTTCTCCTTCATGGAGTTGCAGAACGTCCAGGAGCTGACCAACTTCTTCGAGCGCCGCGCCTCGGCCTACCAGGTCGCGGTGGAGGGCTCGGTCTCCTTCGACGACGAGTTCTGACCGGCGGGTTCCGACCGCCCGGGCCCCGGCCCGGCACGCGACGGCCGCCGTACCCCCTCGTCAGGCGGGGGTACGGCGGCCGTTGCCGCGAGAGGAGAACGCGGAGGTCAGCCGGCGGCTGACCGGACTGGCACTGTCAGCCGGTCGCCTTCTGGCCGGCCACGCACCCACCACAGTTGTGGTAGGTCACGTCCCAGTGGTTGCCCTCCTTGTAGTACACGTTGCCGCTGCCGGACTGCCACTTCGAGCCGCCGATGGAGGTGAACGTGCCCTGGATGTAGTTGTTCAGGCAGTCCGAGAGCCCGAAGTCCACCTTGTAGCCGTTCCAGTGGCTGTAGGTGCCGTCCGCGTGACCGGTCTCGGTGCCACCGGTGAGGCGGATGCCGCAGCCGCTGGCCGACTTGAGGGTGATCACCCCGTCCACGGTCTCGGAGTTGATCTGGTCGAACGAGGTGCAGTTGGGCTTGTTGCGGTCCGAACAGCCACCGCTGGAGGACCAGGTGATGCCCGCCGCCTCGAACTTGCTGGTGGCCTGCGAGTGGGACAGCTTGGCCTTCGCGCCGACGTCACCGGCGTCGCTCTGGGTGGCGTAGCCGACTGCCGGCACCGCGAGGGCCAAGGCCGCACCGGCGGTGGCGGCCACCACCGCACGACGACGGCCGGACCAGGATCTACGGGTGGTGGTCATGGTCAACCCTTTCTGGGGTGGGGGGACTGACCGGGGCGACGGCCGCCCCGGTCAACCGGTGACCACGCGGTCACCGAGGTGGTACCTCAGATGCCGCAGGTGGGCGCGGACCAGAACTTGTCGGACCGGTGCGCGACGTGCGTGTGGTCGTCGTGACCCGGGTAGCCGGGGCCGAGGATCTCGTTGAATCCGTGGTTCCGGGCCTGGAGGGCCAGGTCACAGAAGGTGCTGGAGCCGGCGCCCAGGTCAACTCCGTCGCCGTAGAGGTGACGGCTGGCCGGAGCACCGCCGACCGCGTCGTTGCAGGCCTTGGAGCGGAAGGCACCGTTGACCTGGATGGGGTTGTCGCCCATCGCGTGACGCATCGCCTGGAGCTTCCACATACTGCGCAGCGCGTTGGCCTTGGCCTCGTCGGCGCTGACGGCGCCGCCGCTCCAGTCGCTGTTGCAGTTGTTGAACTCGTCGTAGGTGAAGTTGGCCGGAGTGCAGTCGTCGTCCTGCAGCTCGTAGATCTTGTCGAAGGTCGCCTGGTCGGCCTTGCCGGACTCGGACAGTCCGTAGGCCGCCTGGAAGCGCTTCACGGCCGCCTCGGTGGCCGGGCCGAACTCGCCGTCCACGGCGAGCACTTCACCGGAGGCGGGGTAACCGCCGAGCCGGATCTGCAGTTGCTTGACGTCCTCACCGGAGGAGCCGTTGCCCAGCTCCGAGTTCCAGGTGTAGCAACCGTCGGCGAGCTTGGTGCTCACCGGCTTGAGGTTGGCGGCGGTCTCACCGGTACTCGCCTGAGCCATGGCGGTTCCGGCGATGACGGTCGCGGCTGCCGCCGCGAGTCCGACGCTGACCTTGATCGAGCGTCTGAGCATGGGGGGTCCCTCCCAGGTATCGGAAGCGAACCCGAGAGTGCCGGCCAGGCAGGTGCACGTCAACCGTCTGTCAGAGATGCCAAAGGGCGGGCCGGTGAAAGCCCGCCCTTCGCCCCGCGTGGGCGAAACCGCCGCCCACCGCGGGGATTGAAGCCTCAGTCGTTGGGCACGGTCTCGTAGCGAGGTGTGCCCTCGGCCATCTGCCGCAGGGCGTCCTTGCGGTCCCGCTTGGAGAGGCGGTCGATGTAGAGGTAGCCGTACAGGTGGTCGGTCTCGTGCTGGAGGCAGCGGGCGAAGTAGCCGGTGCCGCGCACCGCGATCGGGTTGCCCTGGGCGTCCTGCCCGCGCACCACCGCGTAGTCCGGGCGGGGCAGTTCGGCGTAGGCGGTGGGCACCGACAGGCAGCCCTCGTTGGAGTCGTCCAACACCCGGCTGGCGGCCGGAAGTTCGTCCAGCACCGGGTTGCAGACCACACCGACGTGGCGTACTCCGTCGTCGTCCGGGCAGTCGTAGACGAACACCTTCAGGTCCACGCCGATCTGGTTGGCGGCCAGGCCCACGCCCTGGGCGGCGCGCTGTGAGGCGAACATGTCGTCGACCAGCCGGGCCAGGTCGTCGTCGAACTCGGTGACGTCCTTGCACTCGCGGTGCAGGACCGGGTTGCCGACCACGGTGATCGGCCGGACGGTGCCCCGCTCGCGGTAGGCCGTCTCACGCGCCTCGCAGTCCTCGGTGTCGACGACGAACTCGTCGCCCTCTCGCTGGTCCGTCCCCTGCTGCGTCATGGTCCGCGCTACGCCTTCCTCGGTGCTCCATCCCGTGCTCGTACAGGGTACGGCGCCGAACGAACTCCCCCTGCCGGGGGAGGGGGAGACGGCTCACCGCCCACCGAGGAGAGGCGGGGAACACGAGGGGAACGCGGATCAGGGGCCGCACGGACGTACGGGCCCCGGGGCGGGGCCCCGGCTCAGCAGACCTCTTCCAGGTCCCGCCACTCCCGGGTGTCCGGGCTGTCGGCCACCCAGCCGTCCAGCAGCCCGCGCACCAGGGTCGCCGGAGCCGCCAGTCCGCACTCGCGCTCGGGCACCCACCCGGTGCCGGCACCGCCGTTGGTCATGTGCCCCAGGGGGCCGGGGTGGCCGGGGACGCTGTGGTCGTGCGGGTCGGGGTGGGCCGGGCCGTCCCCCTCGTCGCTGGGCATCCGCGACTCGGAGCAGGAGCGGCACAGCAGCCGCACCGAGGACGACCAGTCCTCGGCCGCGAAGCCGGCGTCGGCGGCCAGGCGCTCCAGGGCGTCCCGGTCCTCCTCGCTGGCCGCCTCCAGCAGCACCACCCAGGTCGGGACCGGGGAGGGCGCCCACAACTCGATCTCGTCGAACACCGGGTACGTCGGCCCGGCGGCGGTCACCCGCTCTCCGTGCGGCACTCCGTCGTGGAGGACGACCTCGCCCCAGCGACGGCCCGAGGAGGGCAGCGGAATGGACTGGATCTCCATCCGCGCCGGGTCGATACGTCGGCCCCAGACCACCTCGGCCTCGCCCTCGGGCGAGAGCCGCACGGCGGCGCTGCCCAGGTTCATGCCGGACGGCTCGCCGAGTCCCTCGGGGGCGTCCGGGTCACGCTGGTCCCTGGGTTCGCGGGGGACCTTCAACCCGTAGGCCTGCCAGGCCCGTCGGGCCAGCGGCCAGTCCTGGAGGGCGGTCGCCGCGATGCCGACGTTCCACCAGTCGGGGGCTCCCGCCTCCCGTTCCAGCAGGGCCACCGCGCGCAGGCCGGCGGCCCGCGCCTGTTCCCAGTCGTGCCGGAACTTGTGCAGCAGCGCCAGGTTGAACCAGGACTCGGAGAGCCAGGGTTCCATGTCGGCCGCACGGGTCAGCAGGGCACCGGCGTCCTCGTAACGCCCGTCGCCGATCAGCGTGAAGGCGCGATCGGTGGCCTGCCGCCAGGAGGCGGAAGGACGATGCCGTACCTTGCCGAAGATCCTCACGTGTGCCCGCCTGATTCCCGCCTGTCCGCGATGACTGACCGCCCCGAGGGCGCGGATGCTCTGCCGGTGTTGTCCGTACTGACGCTGTGCTGATGTGCCTGCCGTGGGGGTGTGACCCCCGGGTTCCAGCGTGGGGGGCCGTCCCTCTCGCATCCAACCATGCCCGCCCCCTGCCCCGCTCACTACCCGTGGACGCCCGGGATGGAACCCCCGTCCCCGGTCACTGGCCGGGTCGGGGTCACGGTAACGCGGGAGCGCGGGCCGTTGACAGGGCTTTTCGATACCCCGAGGGGGACAATCACCCATGGGAGGGAACCGGGTGGTGCGGGTGGGACGGACGGCCTCAACTGGGCCGACCGTGGCGGGCGTTGGCCCGACCGTTCAGAGGCCCGGGACGGTGCGCCGGGCCGACGTCCGGGCTTGGGCCAGCGGACGTACCCGCGAGGGGCTCACTCCCCGTCGGCGGGGGTGCCGCGCTCCTCGCCGCGTTCGTCCGCGCGGATCGACTCGATACGGCCCATGACCTTGGCGCGCAGGTCGCCGGGCACCTCGTCCTGGCCGCAACAGCGTTTGACCAGCTTCTTGACCTCCTGCTCCAGGCCGTACTTCTCGAAGCAGGGAGAGCACTCGTCGAAGTGCTCCTCGTACTTGACGCAGTCCCCCTCGGCCAACTCCCGGTCGAGGTACTCGTAGAGGTGGTCCAGCACCTCCGAGCAGTCCATCCCGTTCGGGTCGTCGTCGCAGCTCATGAACCCGAGCCCTTTCGGTCGTGCGAGGAGGCGGTACCCGTCGGGGTCCCGTCCCCTCCCGCGCCGGCACCGGCGGGCACCAGCCCACGGTCCCGCGCGTAGTCCTCCAGCATGTCCCGCAGCTGGCGACGGCCACGGTGCAGCCGCGACATCACCGTGCCGATGGGGGTCCCCATGATGTCCGCGATCTCCTTGTACGCAAAGCCCTCGACGTCCGCGAGGTAGACGGCGATACGGAACTCCTCGGGGATCGCCTGGAGGGCCTCCTTCACGTCGGAGTCGGGAAGGTGGTCCAGCGCCTGGGTCTCCGCCGACCGCAGTCCGGTCGACATGTGCGAGGCCGCCCGGGCCAGCTGCCAGTCCTCCACCTCCTCGGCCGCACTGCGCTGGGGCTCGCGCTGCTTCTTGCGGTAGGAGTTGATGAAGGTGTTGGTGAGGATGCGGTACAGCCAGGCCTTGAGGTTGGTGCCGGCACGGAACTGGTGGAAGGAGGCGTACGCCTTGGCGTAGGTCTCCTGCACCAGGTCCTCGGCGTCCGCCGGGTTGCGGGTCATCCGCAGCGCGGCGGAGTACATCTGGTCGAGGAAGGTCAGGGCGTCCCGCTCGAAGCGGGCGCTGCGCTCCGCCTCGGACTCCTGCCCCCGCGACTCGTCAGCGGTCTCAGCGACCGGACCCACCTCCTCGAACGACATCCCGGGGCCCGTCGCCCCGCCTGCCTCGGAGAATAGACGATGGGCACCGCCCTCCGCCCCTCGGTGACCGGCCCCCGGACCCGGCTCGGACGCCCTGCCGGCCAGGGCCAGCGTCGCCCAGTCGACCTCCGCGGCCCTGGGACGCCGGGGGCAAGCGATCGAACCCATATCGGAAGCTTCCTCTCCTCGTACGCGTCATGCCGACGGCCCGGCGAGGGCCTCACCGCCGACGTCCCGCACAACACGGAGGGGCGGCCGGACATTCCCCGGCCGGGCCCGGTGTGAGCCGGCGCACCCCCGTGCGGTGGGGCGTGACGCCCACGCACCTCTCTACGAGGCGGCCGGCTCCCCCGGCAGGTCCGGCAGCCCGTCCAGCCAGTCGGCCACCTCGGCGGTGAGCCGCTCCACGGTCTTCTCCTGGTCGATCGGCGCCCGCTTGGGCACCGCGAACCCGTGGTCACCGTCCGGCACCCGCACCAGCGCGGTGCCCCCGGGGAACTCCTCGGGCCGGCCGAACGGGTCGCGGTCCCCCTGTACCACGAGGGTGGGGACCGTCACCCCGGTCAGCTCCGCGATCCGGGACCGCTCGGGCCGGCCCGGCGGGTGGAGCGGGAAGGCCAGGGCCAGCACCGCGACGGCGCCCAGCTCCCCGGCCGTACGACAGGCCACCCGGGCTCCGGCGCTGCGCCCGCCGGACACCACCGGCGCCCCCTCCCCGGCCAGTGCCGGCCACAGTTCACGCCAGCCGACGTCCAGGCTGCGCGGGGCCGGGGCGACCTTGCGGCCGGCCACCCTCCAGGGCTGCTCCACCCGGGCCACGGTCACCCCCCGCGGCGGCAACTCCCCCGCCAGGGCGACCAGATCGCGGGCCTCCACCCCGCCACCGGCGCCGTGTCCGAGAGCCAGTACGGCCCGTGCCGAGGGGGCCCGGTGCCAGTGGACGCGCGCGTCACCCAACGAGGTGGGGACGACCTGAACCTGGGTGCCGTCGGTGGTGTGGGACATGGGATCCGCCTTCCAGGGCCGTGGACTTCTCGGGGCGGTGGGGGGAGAGCGGCGTGCGACGTCGGGTTCGGTGTCGGGTGGGTCGGAACGTCGGTCAGAACAGTGTGGCCTCCTCGGGCCCGGACAGCTCGGTGACCAGTTCCGGGCCGTTGTTGCGGACGTCGCTGACCGTCGAGGGCACCGGGTAGGCGCGCACGCTCCCCGGTGGTGGCGGCACCAGCAACTCCCGTATCTCCTCCGGGTCGTCGCGGCCGGGGTCCAGCCAGGCGTCCCAGCGGTCGGGGGTGAGCACCAGCGGCATCCGGGGGTGGATCTCGGCCAGGGAGGCCGGCCCGCCCTCCCCCGTGTCGCCGGCCAGCGGGGTGGTCTCCGCCTCGGTGGTGATCACGGTGCAGGTCACCCACCAGGCACGGGGGTGCTCCCCGGGCAGGGTGCGGTCCCGCCAGAACTCGTACAGGCCCGCCATCGCCATGACCCCGCCGTCCGCCGGCGTGACGAAGTACGGCTGACGACGGCCCCGCTTGGGCTTGGGGTCCTCGGCCCCGGGGACCTGCTGGGGCGGGGTGACCCACTCGTAGTAGCCGTCGGCCGGGAGCAGGCAACGGCGGGACGCGAAGGGGCGGCGGTAGGACGACTTCTCGTGGACGGTCTCCGCCCGGGCGTTGATCATCTTCACGCCCATCTCAGGGGACTTGGCCCAGCCGGGCACCAAGCCCCATCTCATTACGCGGAGTTGACGTACCGGCCGAGTATCGTCCGAACCCCTGAGCGGGCGGTCCAACACCGCGTACACGTCCTTGGTCGGCGCGACGTTCCAGTCCGCCTCCAACGTCTCGGCCACGTCCCACTTCTCCACCTCGAAGATCCCGGCCAGATCCTCGGGCCCCCGACTCGCCGCATACCGTCCACACATACATGCCAGACTGCCACGTCACACACGCGTCCAGACCGCACGTCACGGGGAACCGGGCGCCCGCCCAGAGCGGCGCCCACCGGGGAGGGCACACCAGAAGATGAGCGCCAACACCGCAGACATCTGGGACCGGGTGGTGGGCACCCAGCCCGACCCCGAGTCCTGGCTGGTGATCGCCACCGGCCTGGTAGCCCTCGCCGTCGTCCTGCCCCACACCGCCTGGCGGCTGTCCCGCAACGCCATCACCATCGCCCACGAGGGCGGGCACGGACTGGTGGCCCTGCTCACCGGACGCCAACTCGACGGCATCCGGCTGCACTCGGACACCTCCGGGCTCACCGTCTCCCGGGGCAAGCCGCACGGCATCGGCATGGTCCTGACCGCCGCCGCCGGCTACACCGCCCCCTCCCTGCTGGGCCTGGCCGGCGCCTGGCTGCTGTCGGCCGGACACATCACCGCGCTGCTGTGGGGGGCCACCGCGCTGCTGCTGGCGATGCTGGTGATGATCCGCAACGCCTACGGTCTGCTGACCGTGGTGCTGGCCGGCGGCGCCTTCCTGCTGGTGTCCTGGCGCTTCGACGCCGAGGTACAGGCCGGCTTCGCCTACGCGGTGGTGTGGTTCCTGCTGCTGGGCGGTGTACGCCCGGTCTTCGAACTCCAGGTCAAGCGCCGGGGCGGGCGCGCCCCCGACTCCGACGCCGACCAGCTGGCCCGCCTGACCCATGTGCCGCCCCTGGCCTGGCTGTTGCTGTTCCACGCGGTCGCCCTCTGCTCACTGACCGGCGGCGCCCGCTGGCTGATGGACTGGTGACCGGCCCCCGACCGCACCCGGCCCCGGGGTGCGCCCCGGCCCGTACCGCCACCAGCAGGCCAGGGCGGCGACCGAACTAGAGTGGCCGCCATGACCGAGTTCACCCAGCAGGCCCCGTACTGGTCCGCGCCCCTCGCGCGGCGTCCCGTCGACTCCACCGTCACCGTGCCCGGGTCGAAGTCGGTCACCAACCGCGCCCTGGTGCTGGCCGCCCTCGCCTCCGAACCCGGCTGGCTGCGACGCCCCCTGCGGTCCCGGGACACCCTGCTGATGGCCGCCGCCCTGCGCACCCTGGGCGTCGAGATCGAGGAGACCGTCTCCTCCGCCTCCGGCGGGGCCGCCGGCGAGGCCTGGCGCGTGGTCCCCGCCCCCCTGCGCGGGGAGGCCCGGGTGGACGTGGGCAACGCCGGTACGGTGATGCGCTTCCTGCCCCCGGTCGCGACCCTGGCCGAGGGGGCGGTGCACTTCGACGGGGACCCCCGCTCCCACGAGCGGCCCCTGCACGGGGTGATCGACGCGCTACGCGCCCTGGGCGCCCGCATCGAGGACGACGGGCGGGGAGCCCTCCCCCTGACGGTGCACGGCACCGGTTCGCTGACCGGCGGCCCGGTGGAGGTGGACGCCTCCTCCTCCTCGCAGTTCGTCAGCGCCCTGCTGCTGGCCGGGGCACGGTTCAACGAGGGGGTGGAGGTGCGGCACGTCGGCCACACCCTGCCCTCGCTGCCCCACATCCGCATGACCGTGGAGATGCTCCGGGCGGCCGGCGCCCGGGTGGACGCCCCGGAGGACGGCGGTGAGCCACGGGTGTGGCGGGTCAGCCCCGGGGCCCTGCTGGGGCGGGACCTGACCGTGGAGCCGGACCTGTCCAACGCCCAGCCGTTCCTGGCCGCCGCCCTGGTCACCGGCGGCCGGGTCACCGTTCCCGACTGGCCGACGTCCACCACACAGGCCGGCGACGCCCTGCGGGAGATCTTCACGGCCATGGGCGGCTCCTGCCAGTGGGACGAGCGGGGGCTGACGTTCACCGGTTCGGGGCGGGTGCGCGGCATCGACATCGACCTGGGCGAGGTGGGCGAGCTGACCCCCGGTATCGCGGCGGTGGCGGCGCTGGCCGACTCCGAGTCGACGCTGCGCGGGGTGGCCCACCTGCGGCTGCACGAGACCGACCGGCTGGCGGCGCTGGTGAAGGAGATCAACGGCCTGGGCGGTGACGTCACCGAGACCGAGGACGGTCTGCGCATCCGCCCCCGCCCGCTGCACGGTGGCGACTTCCACAGCTACCAGGACCACCGGCTGGCCACCGCCGGCGCCGTGCTGGGCCTGGTGGTGGAGGGCGTACGGGTGGAGGACATCGCCACCACCGGCAAGACCCTGCCGGACTTCCCCGACCTGTGGCAGCGGATGCTCGACGGACCGGACGCGAGGGACTGAGGCCCGGCGATGCGTCGCTACGGCAAGCACACCGACGAGGACGACATCCGGGTACGCCCCGGCCGTCGGGGCTCCCGCCCCCGTACCCACCAGCGCCCCAAGCACGAGGACGCCGAGGAGGGCATGGTCCTGACCGTCGACCGGGGGCGGGTGACCTGCCTGGTCCAGGGTCGTACCGTGACCGCGATGAAGGCCCGGGAACTGGGCCGCAAGAGCGTGGTGGTGGGTGACCGGGTGGCCCTGGTGGGCGACCTGTCCGGGGCCCGGGACACCCTCGCCCGGGTGGTGCGGGTACGCGAACGGGACTCGGTGCTGCGGCGCACCGCGGACGACGACGACCCCTTCGAGCGGGTGGTGGTGGCCAACGCCGAGCAGCTGGCCATCGTCACGGCCCTGGCCGACCCCGAGCCCCGCCCCCGGATGATCGACCGCTGCCTGGTCGCGGCCTACGACGCCGGGCTGGAGCCCCTGTTGGTGCTCACCAAGTCCGACCTGGCCTCCCCCGAGCGGCTGTTGGACACCTACGCCCCGCTGGGCCTCCCCTACGTGGTCAGCGGACGCCCGGCCACTCCCGAGGACGACCTCGGGGAGGGCGTCGACCGGGACGCGGTGGAGCGGGTACGCGAGGTGCTGCGGGGGCGGATCACGGTGTTCGTCGGCCACAGCGGGGTGGGCAAGACCACCCTGGTCAACGCCCTGGTACCGGCCCGCCAGCGGGCCACCGGCCATGTCAACGCGGTCACCGGCAGGGGCCGGCACACCACCACCTCCGCCCTGGCACTGCCGCTGGGGAGCGCCGGCACCTCCGACCCCGACAGCTCCGAGCCCGACTCCGATCTCGGCCCGGCCGACGAGGGGGGCTGGGTGATCGACACCCCCGGGGTGCGCTCGTTCGGGCTGCACCACGTCGACCCCTCCCGGGTGATCCACGCTTTCCCCGACCTGGAGCCGGGCAGCGCCGAGTGCCCCCGGGCCTGCGGCCACGACGAACCGGACTGCGCCCTGGACGCCTGGGTGGCCGAGGGGCACGCCGAACCGGCCCGGCTGGAGTCGCTGCGGCGGCTGCTGGCCTCCCGGGAACGCCGCGAGGGCGACTGACCGGCCCCGTTCAGTGCCGGCCGGCCTCCCGCAGTGGCCCGTCGAGGGCCCCGAGCAGCGGCGCACCGGTACGGGGCGCCGGTATCAGGACGTAGGAGAGGGTGAGCCGCAGGGCCGCGTCGCACAGCGCGTCCAGTTCCGGCCGGCCGACCCCGGTGCGGTCGCCCAGCACCCCGACCGCCCTCCGTCGCAGCTCCTCCAGCAGGGCGGCGGGCGTACGGGACAGGGGTACCGGCTCGGACCAGGCGCCGGTCAGGGCGCCGCGTATCAGGGGGTTGTCCTCGGCGGCGGCCACCATCCAGCGGGCCGCCTCCTCCCAGGTGCGGGCCAGGTCGGTGCCCGAGGCCAGGACCTGTTCGGTGCCCCGGAGGAAGGCGTCCAGGTCGCCCTCGACCACGGCGGTGCCCAGTCCCCGTTTGTCCCCGAACTCGTTGTAGAGGGTCTGCCGGGACACCCCGGCCCGTACCGCCACCTCCACCATGCGCACGCTGGCCCACGGACGGTCACGTACCGCTTCCCGGGCCGCCCTCAACAGCGCCTCACGTGCAGGGGACATGACGACCTCGCCCTCGCCAGGGTGGTGCTCAGCCGGAGCAGGGAGTCCGGCCCACCCTTGACCTGCCGCGCCGGGGTGTCAAGACACCGGACGCCCGGGGGACGCCTCCACCCCGGCGGTCCGGGAGCGGGCGGTGGCACTGGCCCACACGACGTGTCCTCACCCCCTCCCCCGGAGCGTTGTGGCCCCGGGCCGGAGCCGCTCGATACTGTTCGGTCATGCCGGACTACCACGATGACCTTCGCCTCGCTCATGTACTGGCCGACGCCGCGGACGCCGCCACCATGGAGCGGTTCCGGGCACTGGACCTCAAGGTCGACACCAAGCCGGACATGACCCCGGTGACGGAGGCCGACAAGGCCGCCGAGGAGGTCATCCGCACCTCCCTCCAGCGCACCCGCCCCCGCGACGCGGTGCTGGGCGAGGAGTTCGGTACGGAGGGGCACGGCCCCCGGAGATGGATCATCGACCCCATCGACGGCACCAAGAACTACGTACGCGGGGTGCCGGTCTGGGCCACCCTGATCGCGCTGACCGAACTGGGCGAGGGCGGGGAGTTCCCGGTGGTCGGGCTGGTGTCCGCCCCCGCGTTGCACCGGCGCTGGTGGGCCCTGCGCGGCGGCGGTGCCTACACCGGGCGCAGCCTGTCCCAGGCGCACCGGCTGACGGTGTCCCAGGTGGGGCGGCTCCAGGACGCCTCGTTCGGGTACTCCTCGCTCAGCGGCTGGGAGGAGCGCGGGCTGCTGGGCAGCTTCCTGGACCTGACCCGGGAGTGCTGGCGCACCCGGGGCTACGGCGACTTCTGGCCGTACATGATGGTCGCCGAGGGGGCGCTGGACATGTGCGCGGAGCCGGAGTTGGCGCTGTGGGACATGGCCGCCAACGCGATCATCGTGGAGGAGGCGGGCGGCACCTTCACCGGCCTGGACGGCCAGCGGGGCCCGCACAGCGGTAACGCGGCGGCCTCCAACGGGCTGCTCCAGGACCACCTGCTCAGCTATCTGCGGCTGCCCTCCGAGGTCACCCCGGAGCCCTGATCCCCTCCCGACTCCCCTGAGCGGTACGGCGGTTGGCCCTGTCTCCGAGGAGACGGCCGGCCGCCGTGGCGTTCCGGGACGCGTCCCCTCTTGTTGCCGGGGTCCGGCCGTGTGAACATGAGAATCCAACGGCTTGTGACCTTGTGAAACCCTTCTCGTAGGGGTTCCCTCCAGGAGGTGGCACCACATGCCCACCCTTGTCCGCGACGCCATGAGTTCCCTGATCCTCACCATCGGCCCCACCCACACCCTCCGCCAGGCCGCCCGGCTGATGTCCGCGCGCAGCGTGGGAGCGGCGGTGGTACTGGACCCGGACACCTCCGGCATCGGCATCCTGACCGAGCGGGACGTGCTCAACTCCCTCGCGCGGGAGGAGGATCCCGACCTGGAGACCGCCGAGGCACACACCACCACCGAGGTGGTCTTCGCCCACCCCGACTGGACCCTCCAGGAGGCGGCCGAGGCGATGACCCACGGAGGATTCCGGCACCTGATCGTGCTGGACGGCAGGGAGCCGGTGGGCGTGGTCTCGGTACGGGACATCGTCCGCTGCTGGTCCCGTCAGGAGGAACCGGCTCCCACCGCCTGAGACCCTCGCCGGTCCCCCTCCTCCGGAGCCCGAAGGACACCGAAGGTCCGGCCGGAGCGTACGGGCACGCACGGAAAGGGCACGCACGGAAAGGGCACGCACGGAAAGGGGAGGTCACCACCCCGCTCGCCCGCGGTGGTGACCTCCCCGGCGCGCCGACCTCAGCCGCGCAGGTTCTGGACCGCGGCCTCCAGCCGCTTGCCGAAGTCCTCGTCGGCCTTGCGGAAGTTGTCGATCGCCCGTCGCGCGATGTCGTCGCGGGAGACCCCGGAGATGTTGTCCGCCAGGTTGGCGACCAGCCTCTCCTTCTCCTCCTCGGACATCAGCCGGTACAGGTTGCCGGCCTGCACGAAGTCGTCGTCCTCGGCGTGCGAGGGCGCCGCCCCCTCACCGGTGTGGCCGGAGAGGGCCACCGGCTGCCACAGGGGCTGACCGGTCTCGAAGGGGCCGCCGAAGCTGTTGGGCTCGTAGTTCTTGGCCCTGCCGTGCCGGCCGTCGTACGCGTAGCCGTCCCGCCCGTTGGTGCGGGCCTCGGTGGCGTGCGGGCGGTTGACCGGCAGGTGGTCGGCGTTGATGCCCACCCGGTAGCGGTGCGCGTCGCCGTAGGCGAACAGCCGACCCTGGAGCATCTTGTCCGGCGAGGGGCCGATGCCCGGCACCAGGTGCGCCGGGGAGAAGATCGACTGCTCCACCTCGGCGAAGATGTTCTCGGGGTTGCGGTTCAGCTCCAACTTGCCGATCTCGATGGGCGGGTAGTCCTCGTGCGGCCAGACCTTGGTCAGGTCGAAGGGGTTGAAGCGGTAGGTCGCCGCGTCCTCGGCCGGCATGATCTGCACCTGCACGGTCCAGGTCGGGAACTCACCGCGCTCGATGGCCTCCCGCAGGTCACGCTGGTGGCTGTCGGGGTCCTCGCCGGCGAGCTTGGCCGCCTCCTCGGTGGTGAGGTTGCGGATGCCCTGGTCGGTCTTGAAGTGGTACTTGACCCAGAACACCTCGCCCTGGGCGTTGTTCCACTGGTAGGTGTGCGAGCCGTAGCCGTTCATGTGGCGGTACGAGGCGGGGATGCCACGGTCACCGAACAGCCAGGTCACCTGGTGGGTGGACTCCGGCGACAGCCCCCAGAAGTCCCACACGTTGTCCGCCTCCTGGGAGCCGGTGTACGGGTCGCGCTTCTGGGTGTGGATGAAGTCGGGGAACTTGATGGCGTCCTTGATGAAGAACACCGGGGTGTTGTTCCCGACCAGGTCGTAGTTGCCCTCTTCGGTGTAGAACTTCAGCGCGAAGCCGCGCGGGTCCCGGACCGCGTCCGGTGCGCCCAGGTTGCCGGCGACCGTGGAGAAGCGGAGGAAGGTCTCGGTCTGCTTCCCCACCTCGGAAAGGAACTTGGCGCGGGTGTACCTGGTCACATCCGCGGTGACCGTGAAGGTGCCGTAGGCGCCCGCTCCACGCGCATGCACGATGCGCTCGGGGATCCGCTCACGGTTGAAGTGGGCCAACTTCTCCAGCAACAACTGGTCCTGGATGAGCAGCGGACCGCCCGCTCCGGCGCTCTCGCTGTTCTGGTTGTCGGCGACCGGAGCACCGGCTTCCGTGGTCAGCGGGCCGCTTGTCTCGTCCTGCAGCGTCACGTGCGCCTCCTGGATATCGTCCGCGCTCGACGATCAACGTCCGACCGTCGGGGCCCGATCCTACATTGGACTTTGTCTAAGTCAAGAAGTCGACAAGCTCCGTACCTGATCTGGTCACAGAACAGCACGCTGCTACGCTGGCTTCATGAGTGACCTGCTGCAACGACTGAGAGAACGTGGCTGGCGGCTCACCGCACAGCGGCGGGTCGTCGCCGAGGTGCTCGACGGCGACCATGTCCACTACACCGCCGACGAGGTACACGCCCGCGCCGTCGACCGTCTTCCCGAGATCGCCCGGGCCACCGTGTACAACACGCTCAGCGAACTGGTCGCCCTCGGCGAGGTGTTGGAGGTCAGCACGGACGGCCGCGCCAAGCGGTACGACCCCAACGCCCACCACAGCCACCAACACCTGATCTGCTCCCGGTGCGGCACCATCCGCGACGTCCACCCCACCGGGGACCCCCTGGCGTCGCTGCCCAACAGCGAGCGTTACGGCTTCGCCCTGGCCGAGGCCACGGTGACCTACCGGGGCGTGTGTCCGAACTGTCTGTCCGAGCAAGGGACCGCGAACGCCTCCTGAGCCGTGGGGCACGCTGACCGGATCATCATTTCCCCCCGAACCGGCGCCGAAACGGCAAGCGGAACCCGTCGGCACCCCGGCAGCCGGCACCCCAACGCCCCGGCGGAGAACGGGAGTTGGGAGCCGAGGCCCGTCGGTGACCACGCCGGCCGAACCGGGGCCAGACGCCCACGCACCCGGCCCGGCGGGCTCAGGCACCCCTGATGCGGGCTCCTGTCCGGTCCGGGGAACGCGCCCCCGGCCGTACGAGCGGAGACCGCTCGAAGCACCCGCACCCACACATGACGAGAGGGCCCGGATCCTTGTCGGATCCGGGCC
>NZ_JBEXEP010000002.1:0-441183 GCF_040606315.1 Streptomyces sp. NPDC005438 | reverse complement strand
CCTCTCTCCAAGTAGCGGGGACAGGATTTGAACCTGCGACCTCTGGGTTATGAGCCCAGCGAGCTACCGAGCTGCTCCACCCCGCGTCGTTGTGTGCCCTTACAGTAACCGCCGCCGGGCGGCCGACGCAAATCCGTTGCGCACCGGCCGCCCCACCCCTCTGACCAGGGCGGTACGGCTCAGGCCGACAGGTCCTCGCACAGGGCTTCCCGCAGCCGCGCGGCCCGCTCGGCGACCTCGGCCGGGCCCAGTTCCACGGCCCGGGCGCACCACCGGCGCCCCTCGTCCAACTCCCCCACCCGGGCGTGGATCAGCGCCAGCCGCAGGGCGGCCCGGCCGTGGCCGGCCTCCGCCGCGCGCCGCCACCACAGCACCGCCTCCGGCTCGGCGCCTTCCCGGGCCAGCAGCAGGCCCAGGTTGAAGGCGCCGTGCGGGCTGCCGGCCTCGGCGGCCGTGCGGTACCAGTGGGCGGCGTCCACCAGGCGGCCCTGGTCCGCCGCGTGGATGCCCAGGCGCACCTGGGCCCGACGGTGCCCCTGGTGGGCCGCCCGCTCGTACCACTCCTCGAACTCCTGGGGCCGCTCCTCCCGAACCTCCAGTCCGTCCAGTCCCTCGCGACCGCCGTGCCGGCTCTCCAGCAGTGCGCCCAGCCGGAAGGCTCCCTCCACGCTGCCTCCGCCGGCCGCGCAGCGCAGGTGCCGTTCGGCACCCTGCGGGTCGCCCTCGGCCAGCAGGGCCATGCCCTCCTGGAGGGCGGCCTCCGCGTGGCCGGAGGCGGCGGCGCGCTGGTACCAACGGCGGGCCACCTCGGTCTCGCCCCGACCGCCGTACAGGATGCCGAGGTTGAACGAGGCGTCCACGCTGCCGGCCTCGGCCGCCTTGGAGAACCAGGGCTCGGCCCCCTCTGCGTCGCCCCGCTGCAACAGCAGCACCGCCAGGGCGTTGGCGGCCTCGCGGTGGCCGGCGTACGCGGCCCTGCGGTACCACTGCTCGGCCTGCGAGGCCCGCCCCTGGGCCGCGCAGAGCAGGCCCAGGTTGAAGGCGCCGTTGTCGTCGCCGGCGTCCAGGGCGGCGAGGTACCACCGCTCGGCGGCCTGCCGCTCCCCCCGGGCCGCGTGCAGGGCGCCCAGGGCGTTGGCGGCGTTGCCGTCCCCCTTCTCGGCGGCCCTGCGCCACCACCGCGCGGCACCGGACTCGTCGCCGGCGTCCCGCAACAGGAACCCCAGGGCGCAGGCGGCCCGGGGCTCGCCCTGCTTGGCGGAGGTCAGGTACCAGCGGCGGGCCTCCTTCGACTCGCCCCGGTTCTCCAGGATCAGGCCCAGCTGGAGCGCCGCACGACCGTGCCCCCGGGCGGCGGCCTGGCGGTACCACTGCTCGGCCTCCGCCAGCTGCTCCTCGGCCTCCCCGGCGCCTCCCGCCACCGGTACGGGGCCCGAAGTGCCCCGCGTGGGGCCGGGGTCGGCCTCGGCGCGCTCCCGGAGGATCTGGGCCACCCGGTACGCGGCCTCGCGGTGCCCCTGTTCGGCGGCGCGGCGGAACCAGGACTCGCCGCTCTCCTCGCCGCGGTGCTCCAAGAGGTCGCCCAGGGCGTAGGAACCCAGCGCGTGCCCGGAGTTGGCGGACTGGCGCAGCCAGTACTCGGCACCGGGCTCGTCGCCGGTCTCGCGGTAGTGCCGGCCGAGGGCGTGTGCCGCGGCGGCCGAACCGGCCACCGCCGCTATCCGCCACCAGCCGGCGGCCTCGTCCGGCCGGCCGCGCTGGTGCAGCAGTACGCCGAGGTTGTTGGCGGCAGCGCGGTCACCGGCGGAGCTGGCCGCGCGCAGTGGGGCCTCGGCTCCGTCGAGGTCACCGCGCCTGAGGAGGCCCGCGCCCAGTTGACTGAGCGCGGCGGGATCAGGGTTCGGAGGCAGGACGGGGGCAGAGGCGGCGGTGTTCTCGCCGACCTCGCTCACCGAGCCCACCGAGGCGGTGGTTGTCTCGTCCCCCATGAATCCCATCGTCGCATCACCCGCAACCCGCGTACATCTGGATAAACCACACGGCTAGATAGGTCACTACAGCGTTTTGTCGATTTCCCGACAGGGAGACTACTCAAACTCCTGGGGGCGATGGGTTCTTGGAGATTCGTGTTCCGAACTTCCCACTCGCCGGCGGGACTTGGGGAAACAGCTGTGCGCATCCGACGGGAACGACGAGGAACGACAAGAGGGGCCCGGATCCTGATCGGATCCGGGCCCCTCTCTCCAAGTAGCGGGGACAGGATTTGAACCTGCGACCTCTGGGTTATGAGCCCAGCGAGCTACCGAGCTGCTCCACCCCGCGTCGTTGTGTGTCTTAACAGTACACCACCCGCAGGGGTGCCCCTGACCACCCTCGGCCAGGGGCACCACGGGCTCAGTCGTTCTTCTCGCTGTTGCCCTTCTGGTCGTCCGCGGCCTTCTGTTCGGCGTCCGCCGCCTTCTTCAGCGCGGCCCGCAGATCCTTCTGGGCCTTGCCGTAGGCGTCCCAATCCGGCGGGTTCTTCGACAGTGCCTTCTGGCTACGGTCGAAGGCGCCCTGTGCCTCCTTCAGCGCCGCGTCCACCGAGGGCGAGCCGGGCGAGTCCGGTGGCTGCTCGGTGTCGCCGTCGGAATCGCCGTCACCGTCACCGCCTCCGTCGTCCTTGACCCCGAACACCTTGTCCAGAGCCTGGCCGAGGGTGTCCTCGAAGGCCGTCTTCTTGCCGTAGGTCACCAACACCTTCCGCAGCAACGGGAAGTCACTGCCGGCGCCCCGGACGTAGACCGGCTCCACGTAGAGCAGTCCGCCTCTGAGGGGCACGGTCAGCTGGTTGCCGTACTCGACCTCGGAGTCGCCTCTCTTCAGGATGTTGATCTTGTCGGCGATGGTCGCGTTGGAGTTGAACTGGCTCTGCACCTGACTCGGGCCGTACACCGGGGAGTTGGGTGGCAGTTTCAACATGCGGATCTTGCCGTAGTCCGAACTTCGGGCGTCGGCGACCACGGCCATGTAGGCCCCGAGGTTCTCTCTCCGGTTGGGTTCGAAGGTCGTGGTCAACGAGAACTTCTGCGCCTTCTGGTCCGGCATCTGGAGGGACAGGTAGTACGGAGGCACGGAGTTGCCACGGTTGGTGGGGTCGTCCGGCACCTGCCAGCGCTCACTGCCGCTGTAGAACTGGGTGGGCGAGGTGACGTGGTAGCGGGTCAGCAGCTCACGCTGCACCTTGAACAGGTCCTGCGGGTACCGCAGGTGGTCCATCAACTCGTCGCTGATCTCGCTCTTCGCCTTCACCGTGCCCGGGAAGGCCTTCTTCCAGGTCTTCAGCACCGGGTCCTTCTCGTCCCAGGTGTACATCTCCACTGATCCGTCGTAGGCGTCGACCGTGGCCTTCACCGAGTTGCGGATGTAGTTGACGTGGTTCTCCTGGGCGATCACCGAGCGCTGGCCGTCCTGGGTCAGCGAGTCGGAGGTGGTGTCCCCGAGGGTGGTGCGGGAGGCGTAGGGGTAGCCGTTGGTCGTGGTGTACGCGTCCACGATCCACTTGACCTTGCCCTTCACCACCGCCGGATACGGGTCGCCGTCGATGGTCAGCCAGGGCGCCACCGCCTCCACCCGCTCCTTGGGGGTGCGGTTGTAGAGGATGCGCGAGCCCTCACCGATCGCTCCCGAGTACAGGAACTGGGGCTCGCTGAACGTCACCGCGTAGGCGGCGCGGTTCAGCGGGTTGGCGAGGTTGACCCCGCTCTTGCCCTTGTAGGTGTAGGTCTTCTCGCCCTTGTCGTCGGCGTAGTCGATCTCCTTGCCGCTGCCGACGATGGAGTACTGGCTGGTCTTCTCGCCGTAGTAGATACGGGGCTGGTACTTGCCCAGCTCGCCCTTGGGCGGCAGGTCCCGCTCGGTGTAGTCCGGGCCGCCGTCCTCACCGATGCTGGTGCCCTTGCCGGCGACCATGCCGTACCCGTGGGTGTAGCGGAAGTGGTCGTTGATCCAGTTGCGCTCCGGGATGCCCTGGATGTTCAGCTCCCGCAGGCCCACCACGGTGTCCTGCTCCTTGCCCTTGGACTCGTAGCGGTCGATGTCCAGGGTGGCGGGGAAGCCGTAGTACCCACGCACCTGTTGCTGCTGCTGGAAGGTGGGCGAGACCACGTTGGGGTCGAGCAGACGGATGCTGGCCGTGGTGTTGGCGGCCTTCCGCAGCTCCTCGTTGGAGTCGGGGCTCTTGCCCGAGTAGTCCTTCACGTCCGAGTCGCCGATGTCGTAGGCGTCCCGGGTGGCCTTGATGTTCTTCTTGATGTACGGCGCTTCCTTGGCCTGCTCGTTCGGCTTGACCTGGAACTGCTGCACCAGGGCCGGGTAGACCCCGCCGATCAGGATGGCCGAGAGCACCATCAGCCCGAAGCCGATCACCGGCAGCTGCCAGGTCCGCCGCCACAGGGTGGCGAAGAACAGGACCGCGCAGATCAGCGCGATGCAGAACAGGATGGTCTTGGCCGGCAGATAGGCGTTGGCATCCACATAGCGCAGGCCCGTCCAGTCAGCCGTCCAGTCCTCGGTGGCCTTGAAGCCCCCGGACTTCACCGCCAGGCTGTACCGGTCCAGCCAGTACGCGACGGCCTTCAGGGCGACGAACACACCGATCAGCACCGACAGGTGGCTGGTGGCCTGCGCGGTGGCCCGGGAACCGGGGCTGGTCAGCCGCAGCCCGCCGTAGAGGTAGTGCACCAGCGCCGCCGCGATCAGCGAGATCACCGTGGCCGCGAAGCCGAAGCTCAACAAGAAGCGGTACCACGGGAGATCGAAGGCGTAGAACGAGACGTCCTTCCCGAACTGCGGATCCTTCTGCCCGAACGGGACACCGTTGATCCACATCAGCCAGGTGCGCCACTGGCTGGCAGCGGAGGCACCGGAGATCAGCGCGACCAGGGCGGTGACCCCCAGCAGGATCCACTTCTTGTACGGGGCGATCCCCATCCGGTAGCGGTCGAGGTTCTGCTGCTCCAGCGACATCGCGCTCAACGGCGGGCGCAGCCGGTGGGCCAGCCAGATGTTCAGCCCTACGGCCACACCCATCAGCAGACCGAAGATGACGAACATCGCCGTCTTGGTGAGCAGGGTCTTGGTGAAGACCGAGCTGTAGTCGACGGACCGGTACCACAACCAGTCCGTCCAGAACCCGGCGAACATCACGAACAGCATCACGATGACGGCCAGCACCCCGGCCGTCATCAACAGCGTCCGGGCACGCCGCGATGGTCGTCTCACTCTGATCCGTGGCCCGGTGGGGCCGCCTGAGCCCCGGTCCGGCATCTGGAAAGCCAAGGTGCGCACCTCGAAAGTCGCTACGGGAAAACGCAAAACACGGCCCCTCGCACAGGGACCTCACTACATGCAACTTAACCAAGCTTTACTCAGTTCCCGGTTCCGGGGTCAAAGCCGGCACGATATGGGCATGAACGAACCGCATCACGACGGCGCGCCCGTCGCCGCCCAACCGCTCACCCGTGCCGTCCTGGAGATCGACACCTACGTCTCCGGTCTCGGCTGGGACCTCCCCCCACGGCTGTTCGCCCTGGTGGACACCGCCAGCCTGCGCGGTCAGGAACCCGCGCTCGCCCGCCAACTCGGCCTGGACGAGGGGGAGTCGGCCCCCGAGGGGTCGCTGACCCCCATCGAGCAGGAGGAGCTGCCGTCGGGCACTCCACTGGACGAGTTCCTCGGCACCATCGCCTGGCCCGACGCCGTCACCGGGTGCGCGCTCACCCTCGAACGGCTGATGCTGCCGCCCTCCGTGGAGGACTCCGTACCCGAGGACCTCAGCGACGAACAGCTGGCCCGCTGGGTGGCCGAACACCCCGAGCGGCAGGAGGTACGGATGACCGTGGCCGTACTGCGGGACGGGGGACGGGAGTCGGCGTTGCGGCTGCGGGAGAAGGACAGCCCCCAGGAGGTGCTGACCGGGCCGGACCTGGTGCCCGGGCTGGCGGAGGCGCTGGGCGCCACCTTCGCGGAGTGACACCGGTGGGGGCGCACCGACCACGGCGCGCCCCCACGGGTTCCGATCTGCTGGTGCCTCAGCCGCCGCACTTCGGGATGGCCGAGGAGTCCTTGTCCCGGATGCCCTTCAACGCGTCCAGGGCGTCCTCGATGGTGTCCACCTTGACCAGGGTCAGCCCGCCCGGCTTGCCCTTGGCGGCGGTGGCGCAGTTGTCCTCGGGGGTGAGGAAGTAACGGGCGCCGGCCTTCCGGGCGGCGATGGTCTTCATCCGTATGCCGCCGATGGCCCCGACCTTGCCCTCGTCGTCGATGGTGCCGGTGCCGGCCACGAAGGCACCGCCGGTCAGGTCGGTCTTCTGGAGCTTGTCCACGATGCCCAGCGCGAACATCAACCCGGCGCTGGGGCCGCCCACGTCGGCCAGCTTGATCTTGATGGGGAACGGGAAGGTGTGGTCCACGCCGGACTCGATGCCCACCATGGCGCGCTTGCGGTCGTCGGGGGCGGGAGCAGTCCGCACCGTCACCCGGGACTCGTCACCGCGCGGGGGCTCCTTGCCGGCCTTCTCCGCCGCCTTCGCCTTGGACACCGGCACCACGGTGAACCGCACCTGCTGTCCGGGACGGTGCTTGGTCACCAGCCGCCGTACGTCCTGCGGTTGGTTGACCCGCTGGCCGTCCACCGCGCGGATCACGTCCCCGGCGTGCAGCTTCCCCTGGGAGGGGCTGTCCTTCACGACCGAGGAGACCACCACGCGGGCGCGGACCTTCTCCCCGACCTGGCGCAGGGCCGCCACCTTGGCGCTCTCCTGGGACTGGCTGAACTCCTCGGCGTTCTGCTTGTCGACCTCGCTGGCCGAGCGGTCGTCCGGGTACAGCGTCTCGTACGGGACCACCACGTCGTCGTGGGCCAGCCAGCCGGCCACCGCCTCGACCAGGTGCATCCGGTAGTCGGCCGGGGTGACGCTGACCGTGGTCATGTTGAGGTTGCCGGTCGTGGAGTTGATCCGCTTGTCGTCCCGCCCGGGGAAGCTGAGCACCGGCTCGCCCCCGTGTTTGCCGAGGGTGTTGACCGTGGGCCCGGGGGACATCTCCGCGTAGGGCACCTTGATCAGCAGCGCCGCGGCGATCAGGACTATGAGGACGAGCGTCGAGGTGAGCATCGTGGCGGTCCGGCGTGGCATGGCACGACAGTACGGGACACGCCTGTCAGTCGCCCTGCTGGGCTCCCCCCGAGGAAACGGAGCCCTGCGCCGCCAGCGGCTGCGCCGGTGCCTCGTCCCGGTCGTCGGAGCCGTTCACCGAAGTCGAGGAGCGTGGGCGTTCCATGGCCTGCCGAAAGCGTTCGTAACCAGCGACGCCGGAGACGTCCGAGCCGTGGTGCGTGGCCTTGCGCCGCGAGGCCCAGCTCGCCCACAAACTGGCACTCAGCGCCGCGATCAGTGGAATCAGCAACCAGGAGACTGCCGCCATTGTTGACCTCCCGAGCCGTCAGGTTTGCCGTATCAGTTCGGCTTACCGTCGATGAGCAGATTAACCATCCGCGAACTCAACGCTGGGGTGGGGTCCAGGGTTCTGCAACCGCGGTGGGGTCATGCGTTCGCCGCATCCGTCGGCACCTAGACGGCCGAACAACCCCAGTCTACGGGGGCCTTGAGCGGAACAACGGAGCGGGGGCGGTCACGATTCAGCAAGCGGTTCAGCAGGCTCCGACCCACTCCTGGGTACCGTCCTCGAAGGTCTGGTGCTTCCAGATCGGCACCCGTTCCTTGAGGTCGTCGATCAGTCGGCGACTGGCCGCGAACGCCTCCGCGCGGTGCGGACAGGACACCGCCACCACCACCGCCAGGTCCCCCACCCTCAGCTCGCCCACCCGGTGGACGGCGGCCAGCGCGCGCACCGGGAAGTCCGCCGCGACCTTCTCCGCGACCTCCCGCAGCACCTGTTCCGCACCGGGGTGGGCGGAGTAGGCCAGAGCGGTGACCGGTGGCCGGCCCTCACCGTCGTGATCGCGCACCGTGCCCACGAACAGGGCGGTGCCGCCCGCCGCGTCGTCACCGACCGCCGCGAACACCTCGTCCACGGACAGCGGGGCCTCCCTCAGGGCGACCAGCCGCAGCGGTTCGCCCTCTACGTGGTCGTGGGTGCCTGCCATGCCCTCATGCTGCCGCATCCACCGGGCGGAGCGGAAACCACCGGCCCCCACGGAGTGGGTCCGGGCCCCGCAGGCGCGGCCGGGTCACAGGCGCCGTCGGGCCTTCCGGGCCCGGCGCACCAGGGCGGCAGTGCCCAGCAGCGCCACAGTGGCGCCGGCCGCCCCGGCGGCGGTGGCGTCCTTGCGGCCCAGCCGGCGTCCGGCGACCGTGTGCCGGCCGGCGACCTCCTCCATCAGCGCGGCCAGCACCTCCTCGTTGGTCCAGGACGGCCGCCACCCGGCCTCGTGCAGTCGGGAGCCGCTCACCACCCAGGGGTGCATGGTGTACGCCAGGTCGCCGGCCGGTGAGGGGGTCAGCCCGATCCGGTGCAGCCGGGAGGCGGCGCCCAGGGCCACGGTGGAGGGCAACTCCATGCGGCGGATACCACTCAGCTCCTCCACCTCCTCCTGCTCCAGCCAGCCGTCGCAGCCGACGGCCACCTCCCCGGTGACCTTCTCCAGAGCCGCGTACTCCAGGGCGCTGACCAGGTCCTCGACGTGACAGAACTGCCAGCAGGGGCGGGAGTCGGCGACCACCAGCAGCCGGGGTGACTCGAAGTACCGGGTCAGGGCGCTGTCCACCCCGCCGACCAGCATCGCCGGGCGGACCACCGTCACCTCCAGCCCCGGGTGGGCGCGGCGGGCCCTGCGGGCGAGCCGCTCGACCTCCAGCAGGTCCCCGACGGTGGTGGCGTCGGCGGTGGCACGGAGTTCGGCGTCCTCCAGCAGCGGCACCTCGTTGTCCGGGTGCGCCCCGTAGACCATGGCCGAGGTGCACAGCACCACCCGGCGTACCCCGGCCGCCGCGGCGGCAGTCAGTACGGTCTGGGTGCCGCGCACGTTGTAGGCGGTGCGCTCGGCGGGGTGGGACTCCAGGTCCACGTCCATGGCCAGGTGCACCAGTACGTCGGCCGGCTCGCCCTCGCGGCGCAGCCGCTCGGCCAGGGCCGGATCCCGTACGTCGACCACCTGCCACTCGGCCTCCGCGACCTCGCCCCGGCGGTCGTCGATGGCCAGTACGCGCTTGACCTCCTCGGAGGCCACCAGCCTCCGGGTCAGCAGCGCTCCCACCCCCGAGGCCGCACCTGTCACCGCGACGAGGGGGGTTCGCGCAGCGCGAACGTTGTTTTCGGAGGAACTCACCGAGGGTCTCCAGCGGTTGGCTCTAGTACAAGGACGCAGGCACCATCCTGCCCGAGAGTGTCTAGGCTGGAGGCATAGCCCAGCGGACGCTTTGGATCGCGACCCCGACACAGAGCCGAGGAATCCCGTGAGTGACACCCCATTCGGATTTGGCGTACCTCCCGAGGAGCCCGAGGACGGGGACGGACGCGACAAGCGCGAGGGCAAGGGCGGTGGCCAGGGTCAGAACCCCTTCGGGTTCGGTGGCCCCGGACAGCCCGGCCCGGACAACCCGCTGGCGGCCATGTTCGGCTCGCTCGGCGGGGCCGGGGGGATGGACCCCAACGACCTGGGTGCCGCCTTCCAGCGGCTCGGACAGATGTTGAGCTACGAGGGCGGGCCGGTCAACTGGGACCTCGCCCAGGACATCGCCCGCCAGACGGTGGCCGCCGGCGCCCAGGACGGCAGCAAGGACTCCAGCGTCACCCCCGGTGAACGGTCCACCGTCGAGGAGGCGGTACGGCTGGCGGACCTGTGGCTGGACGGTGCCACCTCCCTGCCCTCCGGCTCGCACACCGCCGTGGCCTGGAGCCGGGCGGAGTGGGTCGAGGCCACCCTGCCGGTGTGGCGCGAACTGGTGGACCCGGTCGCCGAGCGGGTGGGCACCGCCATGGGCGACGTGCTGCCCGAGGAGATGCAGGCCATGGCCGGCCCGCTGATCGGGATGATGCGTTCCATGGGTGGCGCCATGTTCGGCACCCAGATCGGGCAGGCCCTGGGCACGCTGGCCGGCGAGGTGGTGGGCTCCACCGACGTGGGGCTGCCACTGGGGCCGGAGGGCAAGGCGGCACTGCTGCCGGTGAACGTCCGGGCGCTGGGCGAGGGGCTCGGGGTGCCGCAGGACGAGGTGCGGCTGTACCTGGCGTTGCGGGAGGCCGCCCACCAGCGGCTGTTCGCCCACGTACCGTGGCTGCGCTCGCACCTGTTCGGCGCGGTCGAGGGGTACGCCCGGGGCATCAAGGTCGACACCTCCAAGCTGGAGGACGTGGTCGGCCAGCTCGACCCACAGCACCCCGAGGAGCTTCAGGAAGCCCTCCAGCAGGGCATGTTCCAGCCCGAGGACACCCCCGAACAGAAGGCCGCACTGGCCCGGTTGGAGACCGCGCTCGCGCTGGTCGAGGGCTGGGTGGACGCGGTGGTGCACCAGGCCGCCGAACCCCACCTCCCCTCCGCCTCCGCCCTGCGGGAGACCCTGCGCCGACGGCGCGCCACCGGGGGGCCGGCCGAGCAGACCTTCGCCTCCCTGATCGGGCTGCGCCTGCGGCCCCGCCGACTGCGGGACGCCTCCCGGCTGTGGGCCTCGCTGGCCGACGCCCGGGGGGTGGACGGCCGGGACGCCCTGTGGGAGCACCCGGACATGCTGCCCACCGCCGGGGACCTGGACGACCCCGACGGCTTCGTCCACCACGAGCAGCCGGACTTCACCGAGCTGGACAAGCTGCTGGGGGACGCCGCCCGGGAGGGTGACCGGCTGTCCAAGGACCAGGGCCCGTCCGGTGGAGGGGGCACCGGCCCCGAGGCCCCCGGGGCCCGGGGCGAGGACCCGCGCGACGGCGACGAGAACGGCCGTGACAACAAGAGCGACAACAAGAGCGACAACAACAGCGACGACGGCGACAACGGCGGGAAGCGTTGAGCCTGGCGGAGGAAGCCCGGCGGACCCTGACGGACTGGTCCGCCCCGGACCCGGTGCAGGACGACCTGCGCCGGGCCTACCTGGACCACCTGGAACGGCACCCGGACGGGATGTGGCGGCGCTGCGCGTCCGGCCACCTCACCGGGAGCGCGCTGGTGGTGGACCCGGCCGGGGAACGCGTACTCCTCACCCTGCACCGGAAGTTGGGGATGTGGCTGCAGATGGGCGGCCACTGCGAGGAGGGGGACCGCGACCTGGCGGGGGTGGCGCTGCGCGAGGCCGAGGAGGAGTCCGGTATCGCCGGGCTGCGGCTGTTGGAGGGCGGTCCGGTGCGGCTGGACCGGCACGACACGCCCTGCGCCTGGCACCTGGACGTGCAGTACGCCGCCCTGGCCCCGGCCGGGGCGACCCCGACGATCAGCGAGGAGTCCCGGGACCTGCGCTGGTTCGGCTACCCGGAGGTGGCCTCGGTGGCCGACGCGTCGGTGGTGGCCCTGGTGGAGGCCACCCGGGAGTTGCTGGACCGCCGGGGCGCCTCCCCGACGGCGGGCTGACGAGGCTGGTGGCCCGTCCCGGGTGGGGGTGACCCCTTCCGGGACGGGCCCTCGGTCAGCGGTTGCTCCAGATGTTGCCCTGGTTCTGGCCGGCCGCGCCCTGCTGGCCCATGCCGTACTGGGCGCGGATGCCCTGGCCGATGTCGGCCACCTGGGGCGGGAGTTGCTCGCTGGGCTGGACCAGGGCGAAGCCCTCGCCCATGAAACTCAGCTCCCAGCCCTCGCCGGTCTGGCCCCGACGACGGCGGATGCTCTGGGAACTGGTCTGCGCCTGCATCTGGACGCGCAGGGAGTTGGACCAGGCGACCACCGCGTCGGCGTCGGCGTTGACGTAGGCGTCCGGCCGCACCTGGAGCATCAGCGGCTGGCCGGAGGTCATCAGGGCGACCTTGCCGGAACCGGTGATGCTGAGGTTGTAGGCGCCGGTGCCGGAGATGCCGAACTGGCTGTCCACGGCAATCACCTCCCAGTGCAGGGAGGAGTCCATGGCCAGCACGTAGGCGCTGTCCACGGTGAGGCCCTGGTGGTCCACGTCCACCAGGTGCACGTACTGGGCGAGGTTGGCCAGGTAGACGGTGCCCTGCCCGGAGCAGCGCATCAGGTCCAGGCCCTCGCCGGTGTGGCGGCGGGCCTGCCGGCGTTGCCGGCTGACGTACTCGGCGTCGAACTCCAGCAGCCCCTGGTACGCCACCATGGCCCCCTTGCGGGCCAGCACGTCCTCGTGCCCGGTGAGGGCGACCCGCAGCAACTGCGGGTTCTGGAGGGCGAACCGGTCCTCGGTCTGCACCTCGGTGAAGCCGAACAGTGAACTCTGCATCGTCGTCTCTCCCCCTCAGCCCCGGATACGGATGCGGTCGGTGCTGTCCTCGCTGGGCTGGACCACCACGAAGCCCTCCCCGGAGAAGGCGATCTGGTACGCCTCGCCACTGCCCCGGCCGATCAGGGCGCCGGCCTTCATACTGCGCTTGCCCTTCATCTTCAGGCCGGTGGACCAGGCGACCAGGGCGTCGGGGTCCACGTAGGTCTCGTCCTCCCCACCTCCGCAGCGCACCACGATGGGGGTACCGCGTGAGGTGAGGGCGACCCAACCGGTGCCGGAGACACCGACGTTGAACAGTCCCTGGCCGGCGAACTTGGCCAGTCCCTTGACCCGCTCCACGCCCCACTGGAGGTGGGCGTCGAAGGCGAGCAGGTTGCTGCCGTTGACCGAGAGGGAGTCGTTGGCGAGGTTGAGGCAGACGACGTCGGCCCCGTAGTCGGCGAGGTAGAGCAGGCCGTCGCCGCTGCACTTCATCAGCGGGGCGCGCTCCCCGGACAGCCACTGGGAGGCCATCTGGCGCACCGCCGGCGGGTTGGCCTCGTACTGCACGAAACCCTCGTAGGCGATCATCGAACCGGGTCGGGCGAACAGGTCCTGTCCGCTCTGCATGGCGACCCGCACCATGTGCGAGCCGTGGTTCTCCATGCGGGCGGACACCGGGGCGGGGGCGAAGCCCGCGATGGTGGGTTGGTTCATGACGGGCTCCCTCAGACCTCGTACGGCTGGACGACGATGAAGTTGCCGGGGGCGCCCCGGAACTGGAGGTTGACGCTCTCCCCGCTGTCGCCGGGATAGGCGTTGCGCCGCATACGGACCTGGCTGGTGACGATCACCTGCGAGCCGGCCGACCAGGCGATGATGGCCTGGGCGTCGGCGAAGGTGGTGGGGGTGACCGGGAGGACCACCGGGCTGCCCTGGGTCTTGACCACCACGGTGCCGGTGCCCTGGAACTGCATGGTGAACAGCGCCCCGCCGGGGATGCCGTGGCCCTCGATACGCCGGACCTCGTGCTGGAGGGACTCGTCGAAGGCCAGCACGTTGTCGGCGGAGACGCAGATGGCGTCGCCCTGGAGTTCCACCGGGTGCACATGGGCGGAGTTCTCGGCGAAGAACACCTGACCACGGCCGGTGCAGCGCATCAGCTGCATCTCCTGGCCGGTGGCGTTGCCGACGATGCGGCCCCGGAAACCGGCGCCCTTGTAGGAGAAGTCGACCTTGCCCTGGTAGAGCACCATGCTGCCCTGGCGGGCCAGCACCGGCTGTCCGTCCACGCCCAGGTCGGCGCGGATCAGCGCGGAGTTCTGGAGCGTCCAGCGCTGTCCGGTCGGCACCTCCTTGAACCGCTCCAACACCACTCCCATACCGGCCGCCGGCCCCTGCGGGACCTGGGGCGCCGCCGCCTGCTGGCCGAAGGGGTTGGCCATCGGCTGCCCCGGCGCCTGGTGCGGCACCCCGCCGGGTGCCTGGGGGGCGGGGGCGTACGGATTGGTGGGCGCCTGCTGGCCCGGCTGGCCCGGTGCCTGCGGGGCGGGCGCGTACGGGTTGGTCGGGGCCGGCTGACCTGGCTGGCCCGGCGCCTGCGGCGGACCCGGGGGCTGGCCGTAACCGGGCGGGGCCGCACCGGGGGGCGCCATGGGGGCGACCACGGTGGGCTGGCTGTGCGGGTCGGGGGCGGGCGACGGAGCGGCGGGGGTACCGAAGGCCGGCGCCGGGGGCTGGGGGGCCGGAGCCGCCTGGGGCTGCTGGGGCGGGGGCGGGGCCGCGCCACCGGGCGGCGGGGCGAAGCCGGGCGCGGGCCCACCCGGAGGGGCGAACCCCGGTTGCGCGCCGGCCTGTTGGGGCGCGGGCTCGGGCTCGGACTCCTCCAGCACCTCCCCGCCGAAGTTCTTCAGCAGGGCGTCCAGACCACCGTCGAAGCCCTGGCCCACGGCGGCGAACCGCCAGACGTCCTTGCGGTAGAAGTCGCCGAGCATCACGGCCCGTTCGGTGCTGAACTCCGCACCGTCGAACGGATACCGCGCGACCTCCTCACCACCGGCGACGATCCGCAGATAGCCCGGAGCGATCTGGGACATCTGGCCGCCGCCGTCGAGGGTGGCGGTGAAGGACAGCTTGTGGATGTTCTCCGGGACCCGGTCCAGCGTCACCCGGAAGGAATCGGTGTCCCCCGCCTGCGGGCCGAGCTGCTGGATCGACTCCTCGGGGGACTTGGGCTGGTTGAAGAAGACGAAGTACCGGTCATCGGAGAGCCGTTCCTCGGCGTCGAGCCCGAAACAGCTGATGTCGAAGGTCAGACCCGGCCCCGAGATCTGCACCCCGACGTACAGATCCGTCCCCGCCGTGAGGTCACTGACCTTGGCCTTGTGTCCGCGCTGGAATTCCCTGGCCATACGTAACGACCGTCCCCCGTCCCTGTGCGTACCGAAGTGTGTCGCGCAAGGCTAACCCGAGGCGGTGACCCGGGAGGGTGAGAGTCCTTCAGTCCTCGGAGGGCACGGACCGGCGCTCCGCCTCCGTGACCCCCTCCAGGAAACCCCGGGCCCGCTCGGTGCGGGGATAGGAGTCCAACAGCCGCCAGAAGTCCGGCCCGTGGCCGGGCACCAGCAGGTGCGCCAGCTCGTGCAGCAGCACGTAGTCCCGCACGTACTCGGGCATGGACTGGAGCCGGTGGGACAGCCGGATGGTGCCCTCGGACGGGGTGCAGGAACCCCAGCGGGTGTTCTGGTTGGTCACCCACCGCACCGACCGGGGGTGCGCCCGCCCGTCGAGGTAGCGCCGGGAGAGCTGTTCGGCCCGCTCCGCCAGCTCGGTGTCGCCCAGCTGGCTCCGCCGTTCCTGGGCGGCCAGCTTCTCCAGCATCACGCCCACCCACTTCCGCTCCTCCTTGGCGGACATCCGCGCGGGGATGAGGACCACGGTGCGGTCGCCCTCGCGGTAGGCGGAGACGGTGCGCCTCCGGCGGGCGCTACGTCGCACCTCCACACCGCCCCGCGAGGCGGCCGGAGAGTCGGGGGGCGCCTGGGGCGACGGGGCGGTGTGGCGCGGCTGGTCACTGCTTCGGGGGTCCACGGACACGCCTCGACGTTACCCGCTGTGCTGGCCAAAGTCCCACTACAAGCCGCATAACGGGAGGAAGCGCCCACGCGGTGGCGGTCACCGTCCACGATCCGTACGACTAACGGTGCCGCCTGTGGACAACGCCCGACGCGCACCCGGCCTGATGGTCCACGCTGACCCCGAGGACGACCACGGGGGAAGGGACACGAGCGGTGCACCCGATGATCAAGCCGCAGCTCCGACGGGCCTGGCGGGACCACACGACCCTGCAGTACGGGGTCACCCCAGCGCACGCCCGGCTGCTGGGGCCCCTGGACCAACGGATGACGGACTTCCTGCGACTGCTGGACGGCACCCGGCACCGCGCCCGGCTCCGACTGGACGCCCAGCCCCTGGGGCTGACCACCCGGGAGGTCGACCGGTGGCTGGACCGGCTCTGCCACGCCGGCCTGGTGGAGGACGCCCACGGCCAGCACACCGCCCGAGCCGAGTTCGGCCCCCGGCTGCACCCCGACCTCAGCGCCCTGTCGCTGCGGCACCCCACACCCGGCGGCGCCGCCGACACCCTCCGCGCCCGGGCCGGCGCCCTGGTGGTGGTGCGCGGCGCCGGACGGGTGGGCGCCCAGGTCGCGGCGGCGCTCTCCTCCTCCGGGGTCGGGGCCGTGGAGGTCACCGACACCGGACGCGTCGACCCCTGGGACCTCGCCCCGGCGGGCCTGAGCCCCGAGCAGACCGGACACCAGCGGGCGCCGGCCGCCCGTCGTACGGTGCGCCGGCACCGCCCCGACCCGGGCCCCGGTCCAGACCGCGACCACGCACGCGACCGCCCCGACCCGGCCCGCCTCGTCCCCGGGCCCCGCCGCTCCCCCAGGTCCCGGGGCCGTACGGAGCGGACCGCGCAACTGGTGGTCCTCGCCCCCAGGGAGGGCCTGGACGCCTACTCCCCCTGCGTGCCCTCGGCGCGAGAGCTGCTGTCGACCGGGGTGCCCCACCTGTACGCCGGGGTGCTGGAGGGCACCGGGGTGGTGGGCCCGCTGGTGCTGCCCGGTCGCAGTCCCTGCGGGGAGTGCCTGTTCCGGCAGCGGGCCGACTCCAGTCCGGGCTGGGGACCTCTGGTCGCCCAGTGGCGTACGCCGCGCCGGCCCCCTCGCGGGGCCCCGGCCTGTGACACCGCGCTGGCCATGGTGGTGGCCGGGTTCGCCGCCTCCCTCGCGCTGAGCCTGCTGGACGGGGAGGGCACCTGGGGCACCGGCCGCCAGCACCGGCTGGACTCCCCCGCCCCGGTCCCCGAGACCGAGACCTTCGACGCCCACCGGGAATGCGGATGTGGTGCCGCTTTGGTAGCGGAACCCGTCCCGGCGTCCACGGAGAAGGCCGGAGACAGCACAATGGCCACGTAGCGGCAACCTCCGGGGGGCTGTCCGGTCGGTTCAGGGAGTTGGAGGGGCGAATGTCTGATCTACCCCGCAAGGCGGTCACCCGTACGGCCAGGCTGGCCACACTGCCCCTGGGCTACGCGGGTCGGGCGACCTGGGGTCTGGGCAAGCGGCTGGGCGGGATCTCCTCCGACCTGGTCGGGCAGCAGATCCAGCAGCGTACGGCGGACCAGCTGTTCCGCGTCCTGGGGGAGCTCAAGGGCGGGGCCATGAAGGTCGGGCAGGCGCTGTCGGTCTTCGAGTCGGCGCTGCCGGAGGAGGTGGCCGGCCCCTACCGCGCGGCGTTGACCAAGTTGCAGGAGGCGGCTCCGGGAATGCCGACCGCCTCGGTGCACGCCGCCCTGGCCCAACGGCTGGGCGAGGACTGGCGGGAACTCTTCCGGGAGTTCGAGGACGAGCCGGCCGCCGCCGCGTCCATCGGCCAGGTGCACCGCGCGGTGTGGCACGACGGCCGGCCGGTCGCGGTGAAGTTGCAGTACCCGGGCGCCGGGCCCGCCCTGCTCTCGGACCTCCAGCAACTCGGGCGGTTCGCCGGGCTGTTGGGGCCGTTGGTGCCGGGCATGGACGTCAAGCCGTTGCTGGCGGAGCTGCGGGAGCGGATCAGCGAGGAGCTGGACTACTCCCTGGAGGCCGAGGCGCAGCGGGCCTACGCCGAGGAGTTCGCCCAGGACCCGGACGTACTGATCCCGGACGTGGTGCACCAGGCGAACGAGGTGCTGGTCACCGAGTGGCTGTCCGGTACGCCCCTGTCCGAGGTCATCAGGGACGGCGACGAACGCCAACGGGACCGTGCCGGGCAGTTGTTGGCGCGCTTCCTGTTCGCCGGCACCGCCCGTACGGGGCTGCTGCACGCCGACCCGCACCCCGGGAACTTCCGCCTGGTGATGGAGGGCGACGACCCGGAGCACTGGCGGCTGGGCGTGATGGACTTCGGCACCGTCGACCGCCTGCCGGAGGGGCTGCCGCCCACCATCGGCTGGGTGCTGGAGATGGCGCTCGCCGGTGAGGCCGAGGAGGTGTACGCCCAGCTGTGCGAGGAGGGGTTCGTCAAGGAGACCATCGACCTGGACCCGGTGGGCGTACTGGACTACCTGCTGCCGCTGATCGAACCGGCGGCCGTGGACGGCTTCGCCTTCGACCGCGCGTGGATGCGCGCCCAGGCCGGCCGGCTCGCCGACACCCGCTCCCCCGCCCACCAGTTGGGCCGCCAGCTCAACCTGCCCCCCTCCTACCTGCTGATCCACCGGGTCACACTGAGCACCATCGGGGTGCTGTGCCAGCTCGGGGCGACGGTCAACCTCCGGGCCGAGCTGATCGACTGGCTGCCGGGCTTCCTAGAGGAGGAGTACGCCCGCCTGGCCGAGGAGGACGGCACCGGAGAGGACAGCGTCGACCCGCGTTCCGCCTGATTCCCTCCGCCAGGTCCACCAGAGGGCTCGCTTTCCGTCGTACGGGCACCAGTCCGTAGGGGGCGACAGCCGTACCGGTGGGCTTCGGGTGCACGGGGGCGCGCACGGGCGTACGGGGGGACACGGACAACTCCGTTGCCGGTGCCGGGGTTGGCCCCGCCCGCCGCCGCGTGAGGGTGGGCGGCATACGGGACCAGGGGACGGTGCCGCGAGGTCGCGGCGTCCCGAGCGTCCCGGGAAGAGGGGCCGGTACCACTCGTCCAGGGGCCGGTCGACCACTGGGCGCCCGCCTCCACGGTGACGTGCCCCCGGGGAAGGCGGCCCACTTCCGGTACGTGGTCCGCCCACGTCACGACGAGCGGGGCAACGAGTCCTTCCCCTGAAGCAGCGCGGCAGGCCTCCTCGGGCGGAGGGTCGGGGCACACCGAAAAGGAACCGCCCACCACCACGGCCGGTGGAGGGCGGGCGACGAACCGGCAGCCGGTGCCCACCCCCGTCGGGCACCGGCCGACCACCGGGCGGCCACCTCGGCGGCACCCCGGTTCCGCACGACGGTGGGCCGGCCCACCAGGGGCCGACCCACCGTGCGATCACCGACTCCGATCGGGAACGGTCAGCGGCACACGGCCCTGACCAGCACCCTTCGCGCCCTCAACGAGGCCCGCTCGGCCCGGCGTTGCACCCGTGCCATGGTGCCCGGGCCGTGCCCCGGAGGGCCGGACCTGTGTCGCTGCCTCAGATGGGCACGCGCCAGTGCTTCCTGCACAAGCCTCATGTCACGGTTCCTGTTCCTGCGCGCCACGGCGACTGTCTGCCGTGCGGCGGCCTTCTCTCGTTCTTCCATCATCGGTTCCTGCTTCGGTGAGCGTCGGTGCTGCCGCGGTCCGTTGGCCACGGGGCGGTCCAGGGTTCCTGGGGCCGTCATGCCACGACCGGGTTCTTCCGGGGCCGGCCACGGGGCCGCTTGCGGGGTACGACAACGCCCTGGACGAACAGCTCGCCGCCCCAGACGCCCCAGGGCTCGCGGCGGTCCTTGGCACCGTCCAGACAGGCCTGCCTGAGCGGGCAGGTCTGGCACAGCGACTTGGCGTACTCCACGTCGGCCGGGGACTCGGCGAAGAAGACCTCCGGGTCGTAGGAGCGGCAGGGCACGGCGACGCCAAGCCGGTCGATGGCGTCGTCGAGCTCGGTCAGGGTGAACAGCGGGGCGGTCAAGGCGTCCTCCGGGACGTCAGGCGGGATCGGGTCGGTCTGTGGCGAGGTGGCCTGGGCGTTGATAGGCACTTCGGTGTCTTCCTCGTCTGTTGTTCTGTCGTCGGTGGTGATCGGCGGTGGCCGATCCGCTGGGGCAAACAGAAGGGCCGCGGATCCCGATTCGGGTTCCGCGGCCCTGGAAGGTACCGACCTGATCATGCCGATCAGGCTGGATCTCTCCAGGGTTCAAGCCCGCGGAGGGCCCAGATCGTGAGGATCTGCTTGTTCTGCTGTCCCGCGAAGGCGCCTGCGGCGACATAGGCGGCCTGACCCACCGATGCCTGCTGTACTGCCGCAAACGCCTTGCTCGGTCGCATGTTCCGCTCACGGACCACACGGTCGGCACCCAGCAGGACGTCATGCTTGACGCCGCCACTGACGGCGGACACGGGCAGCTCGTTGGCGAGCGGGCAGGAGGAGGCGGCAGCCTCAGGGCCGTTCAGAATCGGGGTGGTGATCAATGTGGTCATGGGGCTCGCCTCCTCTCGGCGTCTCGGGGGACCAGTCGTGAAGACCGGACCGGCTTGTTCAACTACGAGTACAACACGGGAGAAGCGAACCCGAAAGGCCGCGCTTCTTCCGTGCCCAGCACGCTATGCGTATGCGCGGCGAAGGCGCAAACCATTTTTCGCCCCCGTTCGTAACAGCTTCGGTGACACGTTCTGGAGGTGATCATTCCGAACTTCCGTCCCGAGGCGGCTCCCAGGAGGTCGGCAACCCGCCCGACGGCACCTCGGCGTCCCGGTCGGGGTGGTCGTCCTCCACGTCACCGGGACCCCGCTCAGCGGGGTCGGGGCCGTCACCGGCGACGGCGTCCGGCACGGGGTCGCCGCCCACCTCGGCGGGGACCTCGGCTTCCGGGACGTCCGATCCCACGGCGTCGGCCGGCGGCTCCCCGCCAGGCTCCCGCCCGTCCGGCTCCTCCCCGACCTCCGAGGGGTCCGCCCCCGCGCACAGGGCCAGTACGGCCTCTCCGTAGCGGTCCAGCTTCCGGCCGCCCACCCCGGAGATGGTGGCCAGCTCCGACCGGTCCGAGGGCACCCGCTCCGCGATGGCCACCAGGGTCTTGTCGGTGAAGACGCAGAACGCCGGCTGCCCCTGCAACTTGGCCTGCTGCAAGCGCCACTCCCGCAGCCTCTCGAACAGCCCCTCGTCCATGTCGGAGGGGCAGTCCTCGCAGCGCATCAGCTTGGCCTCGCCCGCGTCGGTCAGGGTGCGACCGCACACCCGGCACCGCACCGGCCCGCGCCGCTTCCCGGAACGGCCCCGGCCCCGCTCCACACCACCGGACCGAGCGGAGTCGCTGGCGGCGACCGGCCGCAGCCCGCCGAGGAAGCGGCTGGGCTTCCGTGAGGCGCGGCCACCGGGGGAACGGGACAGCGACCAGGACAGGTGCAGGTACGTACGGGCCCGGGTCACCCCGACGTACAGCAGCCGGCGCTCCTCCTCCACCCCCTCGTCGGTCTTGGCGTGGGAGATCGGCATCATGCCCTCGGTGAGCCCGACCAGGAACACCGCGTCCCACTCCAGCCCCTTGGCCGCGTGCAGGGAGGCCAGGGTGACCCCCTCGACGGTGGGTGCGTGCTGGGCGTTGGCCCGCTCGGACAGTTCGGCCACCAACTCCGTGAGGCCGGCCTCGGGTTGGGCCCGGCCGAAGTCCTCCGCCAGCCGCACCAGGGCGGCCAGGGACTCCCAGCGGTCCCGGGCCGCACCGGACCCCTGGGGTGGCTCGGGGCTCCAGCCCTTGGTGCCGAGGACGGCGCGCACCTGGTCGGCCAGGCTCACCGCCTCCTCCAGCAGGGGATCGTTGCCCCCGGCCCGGGCGGCGCCGCGCAGGGCGACGCCGGCCTCCCGGATCTCCGGCCGCTCGAAGAACCGTTCGGCGCCCCGGAGTTGGTAGGCCACCCCGGCGTCCGCCAGCGCCTGTTCGTACACCTCGGACTGGGCGTTCACCCGGAAGAGGACCGCGATCTCGCTGGCCGGCGTCCCCGCGTCGATGAGCTGACGGATGCGGCGAGCGGTGCCCTCGGCCTCGGAGGGCTCGTCGGGATACTCCTGGTACGCCGGCTCGGGGCCGGCCTCCCGCTGGGACCGCAGCTCCAGCCGGTGCTCGGCCGCGCGGCCCCTGGACTGGGCGAGCAGCCCGTTGGCCAGGTGCACCACCTGCGGGGTGGAGCGGTAGTCCCGGACCAGCTTGACCACGGTGGCGTCGGGGTGGCGCAGGCGGAAGTCCAGCAGGTGGTCGGGGGTGGCGCCGGTGAAGGAGTAGATGGTCTGGCTGGCGTCACCGACCACGCACAGGCTGTCCCGTCCGCCCAACCAGGCCTCCAGCAGCCGCTGTTGGAGGGGGCTGACGTCCTGGTACTCGTCGACCACGAAGTGCTGGTACTGCCCCCGCACGGTGTCCGCGATGTCCGGGCGGTCCTCCAGGATGCTGACCGTGAGCAGCAGCACGTCCTCGAAGTCCATCACCCCCCGGTCCCGCTTGAGCTGCTCGTACATCCCGTAGACCTTGCTGATCTCCGCCGGGTCGCGAGGGGCTTCCCGGCCGGCCTTGGTGATCGCGTGGCCGTAGTCCTCCGGGGTGATCTGGGTGACCTTCGACCACTCGATCTCCCCGGTGAGGTCGCGGAGTTCGTGCCGCTCCACCCGCAGCCGGCTGCGGGACGCCGCCTCGGCCACCAGCTGCACCTTGCGCTCCAGCAGTCGGGCCGGCTCCCCTCCGATGGCGCGGGGCCAGAAGTACCGCAACTGGCGCAGGGCGGCGGCGTGGAACGTACGGGCCTGGACCCCGGTGGCGCCCAACTGCCGCAGCCGCCCCCGCATCTCGCCGGCCGCGCGGTTGGTGAAGGTGACCGCGAGGACGCTGGAGGCGGGCAGCATCCCCGTACGCACCCCGTAGGCGATGCGGTGGGTGATGGCCCGGGTCTTGCCGGTGCCCGCGCCGGCGAGCACGCAGACCGGGCCCCGCAGGGTGGTGGCCACCTCGCGCTGCTCGGGGTCGAGGCCGTCGAGAACCGCGTCGGCGGAGTCGGGCACCTGGGGGAAGAGACTGGTGTGGGTGGCTGATGTCACGACCGCCATGGTGCCAAAGCCCGCCGACAGGTGGTCCCCGTTGTCCACAGTCGACGGCGACTCATCACAGGAGTCAGTCCCTGACAGCCCCCGCTGGCGTGGACCGGCGTCCGCGGCCGGCTCGGTTGTTCCCCGGCTGTCGCCCCGGTTGTCGCCCCGGTTGTCGCAGCGGAACACGGGAATGCCTGGGCGCCCCCGACCGTTGGCAGTGTGGCGCGAAGGACGCGCCGCCACCACGGCGAGGAGCCGGCGAAACGTCGGCGAGAAGTCGGCGAACGAAGGAGCAGACGCGGATGTCGGGCACCGTGACCATGTTCAGCACCACCTGGTGTGGCTACTGCCGCAGGCTGAAGGGCCAGATGGACCGCGAGGGCATCCCCTACACCGAGGTCAACATCGAACACGACCCGGAGTCGGCGGCCCTGGTGGAGAAGGCGAACGGCGGCAACCAGACCGTTCCCACCCTGCTCTTCCCCGACGGCAGCACCCTGACCAACCCCTCCCTGGCGCAGGTCAAGGAGAAGGTGGGCGCCTGAGGCGTCCGCCGCCCCCGGCGGGCGGCGCGCCCCGGGCCCGTGACAGCGTCGGACGTCACGGGCCCGGGGCACGGCCGTGCCTCAGTCGTGCGGCAACGGGCTTCCGTACCAGCGCTCGATGAGCCGGCCCGCGATGGAGATGCCGAAGGGCGGCAGCACCTCCCCGGACTCGTAGCCCTCGCGCAGCTCCTCCCGGGAGAACCAGCGGGCCTCGTGGATCTCGTCCCCGTCCACCTCGATCGTGGTGGAGCTGGCGCGCGCCTCGAAACCGAGCATCAGGCTGGACGGGAACGGCCAGGGCTGACTGGCCACGTAGCGCACCTCGCCGACGGTCACCCCCACCTCCTCGCTCACCTCGCGGCGTACCGCCCGCTCCAGGGACTCCCCCGGCTCCACGAAGCCGGCCAGGATGGAGAACCGCCCCTCCGGCCAGTGCACCTGCCGCCCCAGCAGCAGGCGGTCGTCCTCGTCGGTGACCGCCATGATCACCGCCGGGTCGGTACGCGGATAGTGCTCCGCCCCGCAGGCCGGGCATCGTCGGATGTGGCCGGCGGCGGCGATCTGGCTGCGTTCACCGCAGCGGGAGCAGAAGCGGTGCATCCGCTGCCAGTTCTCCAACGCCACCGCGTGCACCATCAGTTCCGCGTCCCGCTCGGACAGCAGCAGGCCCGCCTCCCGCAGGCCCGCCGGCCGGGCCGCCTGGTCCATGCGTCCCGGCAGGCTGTCCTTCTGTAGCGCGAAGTAGCGCACCCCGTCCTCGTCCACGCCCAGGAAGAACCGGTGCTCCTCGGTGTACGGGGCGTCGAACGACGGCATCATCACCAGGTCGGTGCCGCCCTCCTCGGTGTCCTCGACCAGCGCCTGACCGCCGCTCACCACGAAACAGCGGGTGGTGGGGTGGCTCCAGGCCGCCGCCAACCACGCCTCGTCCATCCGGTGGTGCGCGGCCCGGTCGATCCCGCCGGTGCCGCTGAACAACACGGAAGGGCCACTACCTCGCGGGTCTGCCCAGCTCGTCACAGCTGTTTCCTACTCCCCTGGAGTCGACCGGCTCCGCCCGGAACCGGTGCTGGGTGGTGCGATCTGAGGTCGAGCGGTCCAGGGCCCTGACGCGCCCCGGACGGGGGTCACGTACCCGGGCGCCAGTGGCGCGCCAGGTCCTCCCACAACAGCGCGGCGGTCTCCGCCCCCTTGGCCAGCAGCGGCAACTCGACCTTCTCGTTCGGCGCGTGCCAGCCGTCGGAGGGCACCGAGATGCCGAGGAAGAGTACGGGTGCGCCCAGTACGTCCTGGAGGTCGGCGGCCGGGCCCGAACCCCCCTCCCGGGTGAACAGCACCCGCTGTTCGAAGGCCCTGCCCATCGAGCGGGCCAGCGAGCGCAGCGCCGGATGGTCCAGCGGGGTCAGACAGGGACGTGTGGTGCCGGAGAAGGTCACCGAGTGCCGTACGCCGTACGGGAGTTGTTCCGCCACCCACTGCACGACGGCCTTCTGGACGTGTTCCGCGCTCTGTCCGGCCACCGTGCGGAAGGACAGCTTCAACCGGGCGGAGGCCGGGACGATGGTCTTGCCCCCGGGGCCCTGGTAGCCGCCGCTGATGCCGTTGACCTCGGCGGTGGGGCGGGCCCAGATCCTCTCCAGGGTGCTGTAGCCCTCCTCGCCCAGAGCGGCGTGCGAGTGCGCCGACTCCAGCCAGGACAGCTCGTCGAAGGGCAGTCGCGCGAACAACCGCCGTTCCTCCTCGGTGAGTTCGACGACGCCCTCGTAGAAACCGGGAACGGCGACCGCGCGGTCCGGCCCGTGCAAACCGGCGGCCAACCGGGCCGCCTCGGTCGCCGGGTTGGGCACCGCCCCACCGAAGGAGCCGGAGTGGATGTCCTGGTCGGGACCCCACAGGTCGACCTGGCACTCCACCAGTCCGCGCATACCGGTACACACCGTCGGGGTGTCCGGGCCCCACATCCCGGTGTCGGACACCACCACCACGTCGCAGGACAGCCGGTCCGCCCGCTCCCGCACCAGGTCCGCGAAGTTCGGCGACCCGGCCTCCTCCTCACCCTCGACCAGCACCTTGAGGTGCACCGCCGGGGTGTCACGACCGGTCGCGGCCAGATGAGCGCGGACGCCCAGGGTGTGGAACAGCACCTGCCCCTTGTCGTCCGCCGCGCCCCGGCCGTAGAGGCGCTCGCCCCGGATCTCCGGTTCGAAGGGTTCGCTGTCCCAGCCGTCCTCGCGTGCCGCCGGCTGGACGTCGTGGTGTCCGTAAACCAGCACGGTGGGCGCCTGCGGGTCGTCCGAGGGCCACTCGGCGAAGACCGAGGGGTGCCCGGCCGTACTCCAGACCTCCACGGTGGGGAAACCGGACCGGGTCAACGCCTCGGCCAGCCACTCCGCGCTACGGGTCACGTCCTCGGCATGGGCCGGGTCCATGGACACCGAGGGGATACGGAGCCAGTGGCACAACTCCTCGACCAGTGCCGGTCGGTGGGCCTCGACGTGCGCGCGTACGGACGGGTCCGGGACAACACTGTCACCGGATGCCGGGGTGGTGCTCATGCCGTGACCCTATCCGGGGCCGCGGGGGTTCCCCGCCCGGCGGGGTGCCACGGTGACGCATCCCACTCGGACCTGGGACGGGGCGCTGGCCGGAGGGGGCGGGCCATGACGCCTGTGCCCGGTTCGGGGTGGGTGAGGACGCGGGGCGGGGGGTGAGCGGGGGTCGCGGGGAGCTTTGGGGTCGGGGCGCACAGGCCGGGGAGGCGTGGAGCGAGGGAGGGAGAAGCGGGGACGTGGGAGCGGGCCCCGGGGGTGAGCCTCCGGGGCTTGGTGGGTCTGGTTCGTTGGTTGTTCCTCTGGGCCCTTCCCCCTTCCCCATGCCCACCCTCCACCGCCTCCTCCGATGCGTCCGGGGGTGCGCGCCAGCCCCCGGACGGAACGAGATCTCCGAACCGCTCGCTGTCCACGACGCCGCTCCACAACCCTCCGAAGAGAGGTCGGGAAGCAGCCGGTCACAGCGAGCCCGCACGGTACCCGGAACGGAGATCACCGCGGTGAACCCATCATGCACCAACTGCCGCAAACGCCAAGTAAGTTGTCCACAGCAGGCGCTGACACATCACACAAGGCAGTTACGGACATAAAACCCACCACCCCCGACTCGCCACATCAGCGCGAACGAACCAACACCGCCCCCTCACCCCTTACGGGCACCCACACAGGTCCGAGTCACCCCTGCCCCTCTCCCCCACGCCAGCGGTACCCCGCACGCCTCCTCCCTCCCCACGCCAGCCCAACTCACCAACGCGCTGTCCCACCAACGGGCTCCCCCACCAACGCACTCACCCCGACCACCCCGGCCCGCCTCCTCCTCTCTCCCCCCCACCCCCCCCCACACCGCCTCGCACCGGCACCCACGCACCCCAAGCCCCCCTAGACCTCCCCAGTCCAAGTCCCCCACCCGAGGCCCAAGACCATCCGGGCCCACCAGGGCGTGTCGTTCGGATCACCGCGAGGCTCGCGTGCGGTGCCACCGGGCGTGCCGCACCTCGCCGCGTTGTCGTGGTGGGTCGCCGTGGGCCGCTGCCGCCGATGCGCCGCATCGACTCCTCCTCCGCCTTGCTGTGCCCCACGGCCCACCACACGAGAACCGCGCTCCCTGGTCTCCCAAGATCCAGACGAAACGCCCTAGTCGAGGCGCTCCTCCGGCTCCTCTCCGAGGTGGTCGCCGTCCGGCGAACCGTCCTCTGACGGGTGGGGGTCGGGAGGGTCGGTGGCCAGCAGCTCCTCCAACTCGGCGCGGCCGGGCAGGGGGTGGGGGTGTACCACTTCACCGGTACGGACGTAGAGGAAGGCCGCCCGCACCTCGGAGGGCTCCAGTCCCCGCTGCTCCGCCCAGGCCAGTCGGTAGATCGCCAACTGGAGTGGATCGGCCGTCTGTTGGCGGTGAGTCTTCCAGTCGATGACCTCGTAGCCGTGCTCGTCGCGGTAGACCGCGTCGATACGGCCCCGGATGATCCGGCCGGCCAGGCTGAGGGTGAACGGGGCCTCCACCCGGTACGGGGTGCGGTGGGCGTACCCGGTGCGGAGGAAGGCCTCCTTCAGCTGCTCCAGGTCCCGTTCGTCGGCGATCTCCACCGGATCCCGTTCGTCCCCGCCCGGCAGTTCGTCCGGCTCCAGCAGGGGCAGTTCCAGTTCCTCGAACCGTGACTCCACCCAGGCGTGGAACCGCGTCCCCCGACGGGCCGCCGGTTGGGGCGGCCGGGGCATGGGGCGGGCCAGCTCCCGGGCGAAGCCGTCGGGGTCGGCGGCCAGCCGCAACAGCTGCGAGGCGCTGAGGGCGAAGGGCAGAGGTACCTCGCGCACCGCACCACGTTGGGTGCGCAGCTCCACCGCGAGCGCCTCCAGGTCCCGGTCCCAGGAGGAGACCAGTCGCTGTTCCTCTGGGTCGAGCCCCTCCCCGGGGTCGGCCGGCCCCGGGGGTTCCCCCTCGCCGTCCCGGTCGCCCAGCCTCCCGTTCCCGCCGGGAGGGGTGGCCCTCCCGGGGGCTGGTCCGTCGTCCGGTACGTCAGGCTGGCCGGCGACCGGGGCCTTCTCGCTGATGGGCTCGCGCCACGGGGACGGTTCGGTTGTGGGGGCTTGCTCAAGGGGGTGCGCCGGCCCCTCCTCCGTATCGGAGAGGTTCGGGGTCTGGCGGTGGTGGGAGGGTTCGGGTGCGCCCTCGGAGGTCGTTCCGTGCGGGGGGTGGCCGGGACCTTCCGGTCCCGTCGCCGGGGGGTGGTCGGGCTCCCCGACGGCGCCGGGGTGTGCCGACCGTTCCGGGGCTGTCCCGGAAGGGCCGGGCTCCTCCGTACCGCCGTCTCGTTCGGGGCCGGGCCCCTCGCCCGGGGCGGGGCGGGGGGCGGGGATGGGGCCGTGTTGGCCGAGGTGGGCGAGTACCCGACGTGCCGCCTCCCGGCGTCGGGCCAGGGCCTCGGGGTCCAGGGGCATCGGCCAGTCGCGGTCCCGGGCGGGCTGGGCCAGGGCGGGGTTCTCCTCGTCCGGGCCGGGTGGGTCGGCCCAGTGCTCCACCTCCCCGAACTCCGGCCCCCGCTCGCAGTGTTGGCGTACCGCCTCCAGGAAGGAGGACGGCCCACGGGGGCGCTTCTGCTGGGGGCCCCACCAGTGGCCGGAGGCGAGCAGCAGGGAGCGGGGGCGGGTGAAGGCGACGTAGCCGAGGCGGAGTTCCTCCACGGACTGGTGCTCGGTGGACTCGGCGTCGTACCGCTTGCGGTCCTTGGCGGTCCACTCGTGGACGGCGGGGAGGGTGGCGGCGTCTCCCCGGAGGGGGTGGGGGAGCACGCCGGGGCGGGAGAGCCAGGACTCGCGCCCCCGGGTGTTGGGGAACTGCTTGTGGACCAGGCCGGGTACGGCCACCACGTCCCACTCCAGCCCCTTGGCCTTGTGGGCGGTGAGGACCTTCACGGTGTCCTCCCCGCCGGGCAGGGAGTTGTCGAGGCCCTTGTCGTGGCGGGCGGCGGTGCGCAGGAAGCCGAGGAAGGCCAGCAGGGTGGTCTCGCCGTCCAGGGAGGCGAAGCCGGCGGCCACGTCCAGGAAGGAGTGGAGGGTCTCGCGGCGGCGGGCGGCCAGGGCCTGTGGGGAGGCGGCGAGTTCGACCTCCAGTCCGGTGACCGACAGCACGCGGTGGAGTACGTCCATCAGCGGGTCGGCCAGGGAGCGGCGTAGGTCGCGCAGTTCGGCGGCGAGGTGGGCGAAGCGGATCCGGGCCTCGGTGGAGAAGGGCAGGTGGTCGGGGTGGTCGCCGGGTTCGGGGCCGTGCGAGGTGTCGAGGAAGGTGTCCAGGGCGTCGGCCAGCGAGGTCACCTCGGCGGGGTCGACGCCCTCGACGGCGTCGGCCAGCCGTTGTCCGGGGTCGTCGTCGGCGGAGGTCTGCCCGGTGGCGACCAGGAGTCGGGCGCGCCGTCCGAGGAGGGCGAGGTCGCGGGGGCCGATGCGCCAGCGGGGGCCGGTGAGCAGCCGTACCAGGGAGGCGTTGGCGGTGGGGTCCTGGAGTACCTCGCAGACGGCGAGGAGGTCGGCGACCTCGGGGAGGTGGATCAGGCCGGAGAGCCCGACGACCTCCACCGGGACCTCGCGGTCGACGAGGGATGCCTGGATGGCGGCGAAGTCGGTGGCGGTGCGGCAGAGTACGGCGATCTGTCCGGGTGGGGTGCCGGTGTGTACCAGGTGGCGCAGGTGGTCGGCGAGCCAGTCCAGTTCCTCGGCGTGGGTGGGGAGCAGGGCGCAGCGGACGCGGCCGTGGTGTTCGGCGTCGGGGGCGGGGCGGAGGGGGTGGACGCCCTGGTGGAGTTGGCGGAGGGGAGCGGCGAGTTCGTTGGCGAGGTGGAGGAGGCGGCCTCCGCTGCGGCGGTTCTCGCTGAGGGTGTGGCGGGGTGCGGGGGTGCCGTCGGGGAGGGGGAAGTGGTGGGGGAAGTCGTCGAGGTTGGCGACGGAGGCACCGCGCCAGCCGTAGATGGACTGGCAGGGGTCGCCGACGGCGGTGACGGGGTGGCCGCTGCCGCCGGTTCCCGGGGGGCCGGCGAACAGGTGGGAGAGCAGTACGCGTTGGGCGACGGAGGTGTCCTGGTACTCGTCCAGCAGGACGACGGCGAACTCCTCCCTCAGCTGTCGGCCGACCTCGGGGACGTCGCGGGCGAGGGTGGCGGCGTAGGCGATCTGGTCGCCGAAGTCGAGGAGGTCGCGGGCGCGTTTGCGGGAGCGGTACTCCTCGACCAGTCCGAGGAGTTCGAGTCGGGCGCGGGCGGCGTCGGGGACGCGGCGGAGGCGGTCGTTGCTGAGCTGGTGCTGGTCGAGTTGGTCGAGCAGTTCCTGGTCGTGGGCGCGGAGTTGGGCGGGGGTGACCAGGTGTTCGGCGAGTTCGGAGTCGAGGGCGAGGAGTTCCTCGACGTGGTGGGCGAGGGTGCCGGTGAGGTGGTGGAAGGGGCCGGTGGCGCTGGTGAGTACGGCGGCGGCGAGTTGGAAGCGGGTGGCGTCGGCCAGGAGGCGGGCGGTGGGTTCGATGCCGAGGCGGAGTCCGTGGTCCTTGATGAGCCGGCCGGCGAAGGCGTGGTAGGTGGAGATGAGGGGTTCGCCGGGGGTGTCGTCGGGGTCGGCGGGGTCGGTGTCGAGGACCTCGGCGCGCAGCAGTGCGCGGCGTACGCGGTCGGCGAGTTCGCCGGCGGCCTTGTTGGTGAAGGTCAGGCCCAGTACGCGTTCGGGGTCGACCTGTCCGGTGCCGACGAGCCACACCACTCGGGCGGCCATGACGGTGGTCTTGCCGGAGCCGGCTCCGGCGACGATGACCTGGGGGGCGGCGGGGGCGGTGACGCAGTCGAGTTGTTCGGTGGTGAAGGGGATGTCCAGCAGCTCGCGGAGCTGTGGGGGGTGGGTGAGTGGTGCGGGCACGTCCTCGACGCTAGCGCGGGGTGGGGACAGTGGAGGTGGGCGGGGGAACTCCCGGGCGGGTGGTCGGGGTGCCGGTGGTGGGGCCGGGAGTCGGGTGGGTGGGTCGGGTGGTGGGTCAACCGCCTGGTGGGTCAGGGGAGTTGGCCGAGGCTGTCGAGGTCGACGACGTCGGATCCGGTGGGTACGTCGACGTGCACGCTGGTGCCGAAGTCACCGAAGGTGAGGGTGCCGGTGTCGGGTCCTCCCCGGCGGTCGACCTTGCGCAGGTAGGGCTTGCCCTTGGCGGCGACGTAGGAGGTCTGGGTCTCGGTGTCGCGTTTGCGTACCAGGGGGATGACGCGGTGTCCGTCGACGGTGGTGGCCTCGCGTTTGACGGCTCTGCGGGCGTCCTCGACGCCGAGTTTGTCCAGGAGGGTGGACAGTTCGCAGTAGACGGTGGGGTCGCCGGGGCCGTCCAGGGACCTGTCGGCGATCTTGCCGGCGGCTCTGGGGACCTTGGCCCAGCGGTCCTTGAGGAGTTTGGCGGCGAGGCGGGCGCGGGGGTCGTCGCTGACGGCGTCGTAGAAGGCGCTGTTGGCTCTGACGTAGCTGTGGCGGCCCTTCTGTCGTACTTCGGCGGTGCCGGGGCCGACGTCGACGGTGCCGGTGCAGTCGCCGCGTGCGGTGAGGGACAGGTTGATCAGGGCGGGGGCGCCGCCGGTGTGGACGGTGCCCTTGAGGCGCAGGGAGCGGGCGGCCTTGGTGGCCTTGACGGCCTGGGTGGCGAGGTGTTGGGCGCTGCCGTCCTGGGCGTGGTCGCCCTGGGCGGAGTCGGTGGAGCGGCGGTCGGGTTTGTCGCCGGCGGTGACGCAGCCGGTGAGGCCGGTGAGGGCGAGTACGCAGAGGGTGGCCGCCAGGAGGGTCGGGGTCTTGGCTGTCACTGCTGTCACTCCCGTGGGTCCGCTGTACCGGTGTGTGTCCGCCTGTGTCCGCTGTGCCCGCGTCCGGCGTGGGCCGGGCGGGGTGGGCGCCGTCCTGCTGGCCGCATCCTCGCAGCCGGGTCACTCGATGAGCTGCTGCCCCTCCGGCTGGGCCGAGCAGGAGGCGCGGAACGCGCAGTGGGCGCAGTGCTGGCCGGTCTCGGGGGCGAACCGTTCGTCGAGTACCCGTCCGGCGGCGGCGGCCAGCAGTTCGCCCACCCAGTTGGTGGTGCCCTCGGTGGTGCCCTCGGTGGTGCCCTCGGTGGTGCCCTCGGTGGTGCCCTCGGTGGTGGGGGACGGTGGGTCGGGGGGCAGTGGTTCCTGCCGTTGGACGACGGGGGCGTCGGGGCCGCCGTCCTTGGCGGTGGCGCCCAGGCGCAGGTGGACCAGTTCGGCGCCGCCCAGGGGTGGGCGTTCGCCGGCGAAGAGGGGGTCGGCGGCGCCGGCACGTACCGCGAGCTGGTAGACGGCGAGTTGGGGGTGGCGGGCGACCTCGGGGCCGGTGGGCCGGCTCTTGCCGGTCTTGAAGTCGACGACGTAGGCGTGGCCTTCGGCGTCCCGTTCCAGCCGGTCCATGGTGCCGCGGACACGCACGGTGTGGGGGCCGGCGGGCAGGTCGACCTGGAAGTCGTGTTCGGTGCCGACGGGGGTGCGGTCGCGTTCGGCGACGTGCCAGCGCAGGAAGCGTTCGAGGGCGGCGCGGGCCTGCTCGTGTTCCTGGGCGGACTTCCAGGGGGCGTCGAAGGCGAGGGCGTCCCACACCGAGTCCAGGCGTTCCATCAGTACGGACAGGTCGGCGGGGGCGCTGCCGGAGGCGACCTGGTCGGCGAGTACGTGGACGACATTGCCGAAGCCCTGGGCGGAGGTGGCGGGGGCGCCGGCGCGGACCTCGCGGTCCAGGAACCACTGGAGGGAGCAGGTGCGGGCGAGTTGTTCCAGGGCGCTGCCGGACAGGGGCAGGGGCTGGTCGCGGTCGCGTAGCGGGGTGTGGGAGTGGGTGGGTTCGCGTAGGCCCCACCAGCGGCTGGGGTGGGCGGCGGGCACCAGGGGGTGGCCGTCGTCGTGGAGGGAGGCGAGGCGGGCGAGGCGGAGGGCGGCGGCCTCGCGCAGTGCGGGGGTGGCCTGGGGGTCGACGGTGGTGGCGCGGAGTTCGGCGACCAGGGCGGGCACCGACAGGGGGCGTCGGGGGCGGCTGGCGACGTCCTTGACGGGTACGTCGAGTTCGTCGAGGAAGCGGGAGGGCTGGTCGCCGTCCTCGGTGGGGGCGCGGACGGCGGTGACGACCAGGCGGTCGCGGGCGCGGGTGGTGGCGACGTAGAACAGGCGGCGTTCCTCGGCCAGCAGGGCCTTGGGGCTGAGGGGTTCGGAGAGCCCGTCGGCGGCGATGCGGTCGGCTTCCAGCAGGGAGCCGCGTCGACGGAGGTCGGGCCAGAGGCCTTCCTGCACTCCGGCCACCACGACCAGGGGCCATTCCAGTCCCTTGGAGCGGTGTGCGGTCATCAGGGTGACCGCGTCGGGGCGTACCGCGCGGGGGGTGAGGGTGTCGGCGGCGATGTCGTGGGCGTCGAGTTCGTCGAGGAAGTTGATCACGCCCCGGCCGCCTCCGCCGCGTTCCTCGGCGCGGCCGGCGGCGTCGAACAGGGCGCACACGGCGTCCAGGTCGCGGTCGGCGTGCCGGCCGGCGACGCCTCCGCGCAGGGCGGCGCGCTCCAGTCGCTGGGGCCAGTGGGTGCCCGACCACAGGGTCCACAGCAGTTCGGCGGGGCTGGCGGACTCGGCCAGTTGCCGGCGGACCTCGGCGAGGAGTTGCCCGAGCCGGTGGGCGCCCCGGGCGTGGGCGGGGTCGTGGGTGGCGAGGCGGCGGGGATCGGACAGGGCGCGGGCGAGGAGTTCGTCGGAGGGCGCGGGCACTCGGGCGCCGGCGGCGCGTTCCTCCTCGCGCAGGGCCCGGCCCAGTCGTCTGAGGTCGGCGGTGTCCATGCCGCCCAGGGGTGAGGTGAGGAGGGTGAGGGCGGTCTCGGGGCTGATCCAGGGCGGTTCGGGGTCGGGGTGCTCGTCGGGGGCCGGGGCCTCGGCGGTGGCGCGGAGTGCGGTGAGCAGGGGGGCGACGGCCGGTTCCCGGTGCAGGGGCAGGTCGTCGCCGTCGATGTCGAGGGGGACGCCGGCGGCGGTGAGGGCGCGGCGTACGACGGGCAGGGAGCGTCCGCCGGCTCGTACCAGGACGGCCATGTCCCGCCAGGGCACGCCCTGTTCGAGGTGGGCGCGGCGCAGCAGGTCGGCGATGTTGTCCAGTTCGGCGCTGGCGGTGGGGTAGGTGTAGATCTCGGCGGTGCCGCCCGGGCGGTGGGGCAGGGGGGCGCGGTGGGCGCGGGTGGCCTCGGTCGGCAGTCGGGCCAGGGGCATCCGCTGGGTGAGGTGGCGGGTGGTGGCCAGGAGTCGGGCGCCGGAGCGGTGGTGTTGGCGGAGGGTGACGACGGGGGCGGGTCGGCCGTCGGTGCGGCGGAAGGTGTCGGGGAAGGTGAGGATGCCGTCCAGGTCGGCGCCTCGGAAGGCGTAGATGGACTGGTCGGGGTCGCCGAAGGCGACCAGGGTGCGACCGCCGCCGGCGAGGGCGCGCAGCAGGCGGATCTGGGAGGCGTCGGTGTCCTGGAACTCGTCGACGTAGATGGCGTCGTAGTGGTCCCAGGGGCGGGGGCCGTGGGGGGCGCGTTCGGCGAACAGCACGGCGCGGTGGACCAGTTCGGCGTAGTCCAGCACTCCCTGGGCGTCGAGTACGTCGAGGTACTCGGCGAGGAACTGGGCGGCGGCGCGCCAGTCGGGCCGGCCGATACGGCGGGCGAAGGCGTCCAGGGAGCGGGGGCCCAGGCCCAGTTCGCGGCTGCGGGCGAGGACGGCGCGGACCTCGTCGGCGAAGCCCCGGGTGGTGAGGCAGGCGCGCAGTTCGTCCGGCCAGCGGACCCGGGCCCTGCCGGCCGCCTCCAGGGCGAGTTCCCCCTCCAGCAGTTCGCGGATGTACAGGTCCTGTTCGGGGCCGGACAGCAGGCGCAGGGGTTCGGCGAACAGTTCGGGGTCGGCGGTGGACTGCTGGGCGCGCACCAGGGCGTAGCAGTAGGAGTGGAAGGTGGTCGCCCGGGGCGGCTGGACGGCCTGGGGGGTGCTGTGGGCGAGCCGTTCGGCCATCCGGTCCCGCAGTCGTACGGCGGCCTTGCGGCTGAAGGTGAGCACCAGCAGGCGTTCGGGGTCGACTCCCTGGCGTATCCGTGCGGTGACCGCCTCCACGAGGGTGGTGGTCTTGCCGGTGCCCGGACCGGCGAGCACCAGAAGTGGTCCCCCGGGATGCTCAACCACGGCGCGCTGTGCGGAGTCCCCTTCAGGGGGGCCGCTCGGGGTGGGCCGGGGGCGCACCAGTCGGTAGCCGGCGGTGGTTCCCCGGGATGTGGTGGAGGGGAGAGTGGTCACGGTCTTCCAGGGAGGAGCTGTCGTGCGGGGTGCGGGGGTCGCCCGGGTGGGGTGCGGGGCGCGGGGGTCAGTCCTGGCCGGTGCCCTGCCAGCGGGCCCGGGGTACGTCGACCCGGGGACGGGTGCCGTTGGCCGGGGAGCCGGTGGTGCGGCGGGGCTCCCGCAGCGGGGTGCCCTCGCCCCGGTAGTGGTGGAGGGCGCTGCGTTCGCTTCCGGGGAGCAGGTGGCCGTCGGCGCGGACCACCCGCCACCAGGGCACGGCTCCTCCGTACAGGGCCATCACCCGGCCGACCTGGCGGGCTCCGCGTCGGGGGGCGGGTCGGTCGTCGCGCTGGTCGGGCAGGAGGTCGCGGAGTTCCTCGTCCTCCTCGCGCAGCCAGGCCGCGATGTCGCCGTAGGTCAGCACCCGTCCGGGTGGGATGGCTTCGGCCACGGCGAGGACCCGCTCGGCGTACTGCGGCAGCGGTGGGTCGGGGCTCTGGTTCCCAGGCATGGGGCCCATCCTGCCGCACGGCGCCGACAGCCGGCCGGGTGCCGGGGGCACGGAGTACGGGCCCCGGCTTCACCCCGTGTTCCGGGGGCGGCCGGGGAGGTACGGGCCGGTCCGGGCGTGACCGTCGGGGAGGTGCGCGCAGGGGTGCCCTGCCGCCGCGCGATGGCACCCGGTCGTGCCACCATCATCATTCGGGGTGCCATCCCCGTTGCCGTGGACGGGCCGCCTTCTCGGGGGCCGGTCCGGGCGAGCCGAGGAACCATTCAGTGATACGGGATCAGGATGAGACGAGGGGCGAGGGGGCGGGTGGGGAGCCGCCCGAGCACGGTACGGGCTCGGGGTCGGTCGCGCGTTCCCGGCGGGAAGCCGTGAGTTCCCGCGAGTCCGCGGCGCGGGCGTCCGGGGCCCGGGAGCCGGAGGGCCAGGGCGCGGAGGCGGAGCATCCGGGTCCGGCCGACACCCCCGCCGAGGCGAACGGCTCCCCCGACGTCCACCAGCCACAACCCGAACCCGAACCCGAACCGGGGTCCGCCCCGGGGCCGGGGGCGGGCGCCCCGGACGAGGTCACGGGTACCGACCCCTCCGACGCCGACCCGGATACGGGAGCCCACCCGGGCACCACCTCGGGCACCCCCTCGGACGATGCCCCGCAGGACACCGCGCCGGACCCCGGCGGCCACCCCGGCACGGACACCCCCCGAACAGCACCCCAGGGCACCCCTTCGAACGGTGCCCCGGAGGACACCGCGCCGGACCCCGGCCCACGTACCGGCCCGGACCAGCCCGACGACAGGGGCGCCCACCCCACCGGGGACGCCACGGCCTCCCCCGGAACGCCGACCCCGAGAACCGCACCCGACCCCGGCCAGGACAGCACCCCCTCGGGGGGCGCTCCAGGCGGCGGAGTGGAAGACGCGGTGGTCGGGCTCGTCGCGCCCCGGGTGCGGTACCCGGAACGGGTGGAGAGCGACGAGCCGCTGCTGGCGGCCCGGGTGCACCGGCCCTCGGACCTGTGGCGTACCGCCGCCGGGCTGCTGGCCATCGCCCTCGTCCTGGTGATCGCCGCCTTCGCGCACGGCACCACGGCCGGTCTGGAAGAGGACATCGACAAGGGGGCCGGCCAGGCTCCCCCGTTGCTGATCAGCATCGCCGGGTTCGCCGCCAGTGTGGCGGTGCTGGTGGTGCCGGTGGCGTTCGCGGTGGAGCGGCTGGTCAAACGGGACGGGCTGCGGATCGCGGACGGGGTGCTGGCGGCCGTACTGGCGCACGGCGCCTCCCTGGTCACCGACCTGTGGGTGGCCGAGGCCGCCCCCGCCTCGGTACACGACACCCTGATCAAGACGGCGCCGACCGGGGACCTCACCACCCCGGTACACACCTACCTCGCCCCGGTGATCGCCTACATGACGGCGGTCGGCATGGCCCGCCGCCCGCGCTGGCGGGTACTGCTGTGGGCGGTGCTGCTGCTGGACGCCTTCGCGGTGCTGGTCGGCGGCTACACCACGCCCTTCTCCATCGTGGTGACCCTGCTGATCGGCTGGACCGTGGCCTACGGCACGCTGTACGCGGTCGGCTCCCCCAACGTCCAACCCACCGGACAGCACCTGCTGGCCGGACTACGCCGGGTCGGGTTCCGGCCGGTCAGCGCGCTGCGGGTGGAGGAGCCCCGGGGCGGCGAGGCCGGGACCGGTGAGGAGCAGCACGAGAACGTCGACCGGGGTCGGCGCTACCAGGTCACCCTGGAGGACGGCCCACCCCTGGACGTGACCGTGGTGGACCGGGAACAGCAGGCGCAGGGGTACTTCTACCGGGCCTGGCGCCGGCTGGCGCTGCGCGGGCTCACCCAGCGCAACCTCCAGTCGCTGCGGCAGGCGCTGGAGCAGGAGGCCCTGTTGGCTTACGCGGCGATCGCCGCCGGGGCCAACGCCCCCCGGCTGATCGCCACCTCGGAGCTGGGCCCGGACGCGGTGATGCTGGTGTACGAGCACATCGGCGGCCGGGCGCTCAACGAGGTGCCGGACGAGGAGATCAGCGACGAACTGCTGAGGAACGCCTGGCGGCAGGTGGAGGCCCTTCAGTCGCGACGTATCGCGCACCGCCGGCTGGTGGGCGAGGCGCTGTTGGTGGACCGCGAGGGGCGGGTGTTCCTGACCGACCTGCGGGGCGGGGAGATCGCGGCCGGCGACCTGGCGCTGTGGATGGACGTGGCGCAGCTGCTGACCACCCTGGGTCTGCGGGTGGGCGCGGTACGGGCGGTGGACAGCGCCGTGGCGGTACTCGGGCCGGACGCGGTGGCCGACGCCCTGCCCCTGTTGCAGCCGATCGCCCTGAGCCGCCGTACCCGGGCGGTGCTGCGGGCGAGGGCGAAGGCCCGGGCGCAGCGGGAGCGGCTGGCGGTGCTGGAGGCCAGCCGGGCCAACAAGGAGCGGGCGCACACCGACCGCCGTTCGTTGCGGGCCAAGAAGAACGCGGAGAAGCGGGCGCTGGACGAGGCGTTGGAGGAGGCGCGGGAGGAGGACCTGCTGGCGCAGATCCGGCGCCAGGTGCTGTTGGTGCGCCCGCAGGCGCCGGTGCAGCCGGCCCGGCTGGAGCGGATCAAGCCCCGGACCCTGGTGAGTTTCATCGCCGGTGCCCTGGCCGCGTACTTCCTGGCCACCCAGCTGTCCCACGTGGAGTTCAGCCAGGTCGTCAAGGACGCCGAGTGGGGCTGGGTGGCCGCGGCGGCGGTGTTCAGCTCGATGAGCTACTTCGCGGCGGCGATGTCGCTGCTGGGGTTCGTGCCGGAGAAGGTGTCGTACCTGCGGACGGTGATCGCCCAGGTGGCCGCCTCCTTCGTGAAGCTGGTGGCGCCGGCGGCGATCGGCGGCGTGGCCCTCAACACCCGGTTCCTCCAGCGCGCCGGGGTGCGGCCGGGGCACGCGGTGGCGAGCGTGGGCGCCTCGCAGCTGTTCGGCCTGGGGATGCACGTGGTGCTGCTGCTGGCCTTCGGCTACGTCACCGGCACCCAGCACGGGCCGACGGTCTCCCCGTCCCGTACGGTCATCGCCGGGCTGTTGACGGTGGCGGTGCTGACGCTGATCGTGACCGCGATACCGGCCTCGCGGCGGTTCGTGTCGGACCGATTGCGGTCGCTGTTCGCCGGGGTGGTGCCCCGCATCCTGGACGTGCTGCAACGGCCGCAGAAGCTGCTGGCCGGCGTGGGCGGCATGTTGCTGCTGAGCACCGCGTTCGTGCTCTGCCTGGACGCCTCGATCCGGGCGTTCGGCGGGGAGTTGAGCTACACCAGCCTGGCCGTGGTGTTCCTGGCGGGCAACGCGCTGGGCTCGGCGGCCCCGACCCCCGGCGGGCTGGGCGCGGTGGAGGCGGCGCTGATCGCCGGGTTGATCACCTTCGGGCTGCCCAAGGAGATCGCCACCCCGGCGGTGCTGCTGTTCCGGCTGCTGACCTTCTGGCTGCCGGTGCTGCCCGGCTGGTTGTCGTTCACCCACCTCACCAGGAGGGGCGCGCTGTAGGGCGCGAGCCGGGCCCCGGGCGCCCCGGTAGGCCGGGGCGCCGTCCGTCGCGCGCTGAACCGGTGGTGCCCCACCCCGCTCCGGCACCTCCGGCACCCCTGGTACGTGCCGGCCGCATCTGCGAGCCACACCCCGGGGGATGGCCTTGCTGTTGCGAGGTGGGCACCCGTAATCTCGCGGCATGTGCGCGTACTCCATCGGGCGGGCCGCGCGGTTGCTGGGCGTCAGCCCCGACACCGTGCGCCGCTGGGCTGACAGTGGCCGCCTCCCCACCTCGCGGGACGGCGCCGGCAAGCGTCAGATCGAGGGCGCCGACCTGGCCGCCTTCGCGGTGGCCCTGGCCGACGACGGCGACGACGCGGACAACTACACCAGCGTCCGCAACGCCTTCCCCGGGATCATCACCGCGGTCAAGGTCGGCGACATCGCCGCCCAGGTCGAGGTGCAGGCCGGCCCGCACCGGCTGGTGTCCCTGCTGACCCGGGAGGCCGTTGAGGAACTGGGGCTGACCGTCGGGATGGAGGCGGTGGCACGAGTGAAGTCCACCAACGTCCACATCGACCTGCCGTGAACCGAACGACCCGCGAGGCACCCCGAGCCATCTCCGAGCCGAAGGGCATCCCCTGATGACGGTCCGCGTTCCGATACACCGACTCCCCACCCGACGCCGTACGTTGACCACCTGGACCGGGGCCGCGGTACTGGCCCTGCTGGTACCACTGACCGGCTGCGGAGGCTCGGACAAGGACTCCGGCGACAACGGCGGCGACAGACGCACCATCACGGTGCTGGCGGCGGCCTCGTTGACGGACGCCTTCGAGAAGGGCAAGGCCAGCTTCGAGAAGGAGCACCCCGACGTCCGGCTGCGCTTCTCCTTCGCCGGCTCCCAGGAACTGGCCGCCCAGGTACGGCAGGGCGTACCGGCCGACGTGCTGGTGACCGCCGACCAGCCGACCATGGACAAGCTCGACAAGGACACCGGTACGCCGAAGGTCATCGCCAGGAACCGGCTGACCATCGTCACCCCCAAGGGCAACCCCGAGAAGGTCAACTCCCTGAAGGACCTGTCCCGTTCGGGGCTGAAGGTGGTGCTGGGCGCCCCTGACGTACCGGTCGGCAACTACGCCCGGCAGGTGCTGAAGAAGGAGCGGGTCAACGTCAAGCCGGCCTCCGAGGAGGCCAACGTACGAGCCGTGCTGAGCAAGGTGCGACTGGACGAGGCGGACGCCGGGATCGTGTACGTCACCGACGCCCACAGCGCCAAGGGCAAGGTGGCCGAAGTGGCCATCCCCACCGAGCAGAACGCGCTGGCGTCCTACCCGGCGGCCACCCTCAAGAACTCCAAGCATCCCGAGCAGGCCCGCGAGTACACCAAGTGGCTGTCCTCCGCCAAGGGTTGGCGCCACCTGGCCGACCAGGGCTTCGAGAAGCCGTGAGCCGCCCGGCCCCGGGCGCCCGGCCCCCGTACGACGCCCGCCACCGCGCGCCGGCGTCCGTCGGGGTGGTCGGACGAACAGAGCCGGGGGGCTGTTCGTCCGACCACCCGGGAACGCCGGAACGCCTCCCGGACGCGTCACGCCGCTCGCCCGTACCGGCATGACCCCCACCCGCTCCGGGCCCGGCGTGGCCCGGCGGCCACCGCTGACCCTGCTGGTGCCCGCCGGGTTCGCCGTGCTGTTCCTGCTGACCCCCCTGGTGGGGGTGGTGACCCGGGCGCCCTGGTCCAGCCTGGTACGACGGCTCACCGACCCCGAGGTGCTCCAGGCCCTGGGCCTGTCGCTGCTGGTCTCCGGCTGGGCGCTGCTGCTGTCGCTGCTGCTGGGCGTACCGCTGGCGTGGCTGCTGGCCCGGGGCACCTTCCGGGGCCGGTCCCTGGTCCGCGCGCTGGTGATGCTGCCGATGGTGCTGCCGCCCACCGTGGCCGGGGTGGCCCTCTTCCAGGGCTTCGGCCGACGGGGCGTGCTGAGCGGGCCCCTGGAGGCCGTGGGCGTCTCCCTCCCCTTCACCACGGCGGCGGCGGTGGTCGCGGCCACCTTCGTGTCACTGCCGTTCCTGGTGATCAGTCTGGAGGGCGCCCTGGTCGGGGTCGACCCCCGGTACGAGGAGGCGGCGGCCACCATGGGCGCCGGGCCGCTGCGCACCTTCTGGTCGGTGACCCTGCCGATGGTGCTGCCCGCCCTGCTGGCCGGGTCGGTGCTGTGCTGGGCGCGGGCCCTGGGCGAGTTCGGTGCCACCATCACCTTCGCCGGCAACCTGCCCGGTGTCACCCGCACCCTGCCGCTGGAGGTGTTCATGCTGTTGCAGAACGACCCGGCCGGGGCCACCGCGCTGTCGCTGCTGCTGCTGGTACTGGCCGGGCTGGTGCTGTTCACCCTGCGGGGCCGCTGGCTGGGGCACCACACCCGGCAGTGAGCCGCCGACCGGGCCGGGGCCCGGGCCGTCGGCGAACCGTCACGGCTGTCGGCGACTGTCGGCCGGCTGTCGGTGCCCTGTCGGTGAACGCTGCGAGGGTGGCCCCATGACGCGATTCGAGAACCCCTCCCCCGGTTCGGCGGTCACCGTACGGGGGCTGGTCAAGCACTTCGGGGAGACCAAGGCCCTGGACGGGGTCGACCTGGACGTGCCCGAGGGCACGGTGCACGGGGTGCTGGGCCCCAACGGGGCGGGCAAGACCACCCTGGTGCGCTGCCTGTCCACCCTGCTGCGGCCGGACGCCGGATCGGCCCTGGTGGCCGGCTTCGACGTGGTACGGCAGCCGGTGCAGCTGCGCAAGGTGATCGGCCTGACCGGGCAGTACGCCTCGGTGGACGAGAAACTGTCCGGCTGGGAGAACCTCTACCTCATCGGACGGCTGCTGGACCTCCCCCGACGGGAGGCCCGGCGACGGGCGGACACGTTGCTGGAGCGCTTCGGGCTCACCGACGCCGCCCGCAGGGTCGCCGGCACCTACTCGGGCGGGATGCGCCGCCGGCTGGACCTGGCCGCCTCCATGATCGGCCGGCCCTCGGTGCTGTTCCTGGACGAGCCGACCACCGGCCTGGACCCGCACACCCGCAACGAGGTGTGGCAGGAGGTCCGCCGACTGGTCGGGGACGGGGTGACCGTACTGCTCACCACCCAGTACATGGAGGAGGCCGAGCAGCTCGCCCACGCCCTGACCGTGGTCGACGCCGGCCGGGTGATCGCCGGCGGGGGGATCGGGGAGCTGAAGGCCCAGGTCGGCGGCCGGACCCTGCGGGTGCGGATCGACGACCCGGAACAGTTGCGGACCACCGCGCGGTACCTGGACGAGAGCGGCCTGACCGGACTGCCCCGGGTGACCGTCGACGAGCCCAAGCGGACCCTGCTGGTGCCGATCCTCAGCGACGAGCAGCTCACCGCGGTGGTCGCCGTCCTGGCCGAACGCCGGGTCCCCCTGTCCGACATCCACACCGAACTGCCCAGCCTGGACGAGGTGTTCCTGTCCCTGACCGGCCACCGCGCGACCCCGGCCGAGGAACCCGCCGAGCCGATGGAGGTGGCCGTATGAGCACCCTGACCCCCAGCGCCGACCCGCACCCCACGGGGCCGGTGGACGTCTCGACGGTGGACGCCCGTATCGGGCCGCGCGCCCAGCTACGGCACATCGGCGCGCTGGTACGCCGCAACCTGCTGTGGATCCGCAAGGACCCGGAGTCGATGTTCGACGCGGTGCTGATGCCGATCGTGCTGACCCTGCTGTTCGTGTTCGTCTTCGGCGGGGCCATCGCCGGCGCGGACCGGCGGGACGAGTACGTCAGCTACGTGGTGCCCGGGCTGATGGCCATGATGGGCCTCAACCTGGCCATGGGCGTGGGCACCGGCTTCAACCAGGACTTCCAGACCGGGGTGATGGACCGGTTCCGTTCGCTGCCGATCGCGCGCTCCTCGGTACTGATCGCCAAGATCGTGGTGGAGGTCGGCCGGATGCTGGTGGCCACCGCCATCCTGCTGGCGGTGGGCTTCTCCCTGGGCCTGTCGGTGTCCAACGTGCCCGGGATGTTCCTGGCCATCGCGCTGGCGACCCTGTTCGGCACCTCGCTGATGTGGATCTTCATCACCATGGGCGTGGTGATGAACAGCGCCCAGGCCATCCAGTCGATGGGCTTCCTGGTGCTGATGCCGCTCCAGTTCGGCTCCTCGATCTTCGCCCCGCCGGAGTCGATGCCCGGCTGGCTGCGGACCTTCACCGACTACAACCCGCTGTCCGCGCTGGCGGACGCCTCCCGGGGGCTGATGACCGGGGGCGCGGTGGCCCGGGACGTGGCGATGACCCTGGGCTGGACGGTGGGACTGACGGTGCTGGTGGCCCCGGTGGCCATCCACAAGTTCCGCACCAAGAGCTGAACCGGACCCCCGGGGTCACAACAGGGCGGCGGCCTGGCCCACGGTCAGGCCGCCGCCCTCGGCGTAGGCGGCGCGGTAGGCGTCCGGGTCCAGTCGGGCCCGTACCTCCTCCTCGGCCTGGGACCGCAGCCTCCGCTCGCTGCGGCTGCGGTAGTGACCGGGCGGCAACCGGGCGTCCACGGCGCCCAGCACCCGGGCCCCGTCCACCACCCGCTCCGGCACCCCCAGCCGGGCCAGTCCCAGGGCGCCCACCGACAGGTGGACCGCCGCCATGTGGGGCGCCATCAGCCGGGACACCGGGTCCTCGGCGGACAGCGCCGCCCGGCGGGCCAGCTCCAGGCTGGAGGTGACCTCCCCGTCCAGGACATCCAGCCAGGCCAGGATGCCGAGGGTGAACCCCTCGAACAGCAGCGAGGACGAGTCGGGGAACTCGCCCTCCAACCGCCTCATCTCCTCGCGGGCCTCGGCGGTGCGCCCCTGGTAGCCGAGGTGGGTGGCGAGGAACAGCCGGGCCACCGGCATCACCTCGCTGACCACCCCATACCGCTGGTTGACCACCTCGCGCAGCAGCGCCTCGCCCCGTTCCTCCTGGCCGGTCTCGAACAGCACGTTGCCCAACCGGGCCCGCAGCACCGCGACCTGGATCTCCGCCCCGAGGCTGCGGGAGGCCTCGATGGCCTGCCGGTAGTCGCGGGCCGCCCGCTCGAACTGGCCCTCCCACTCGTGGGCCTCACCCCGGGCCGACAGCGCCTCGGCCGCGCCCCAGGGGTTGTCCAGCCGCAGGAAGACGGCCAGGGACTCCTCCGCGTCCCGTACCGCGTCACCGGCCCAGTCGGTGCGGTTGGCCAACAGGTTGGCCCGCAGCTGGAGCAGGGTCGCCAACTCCCAGTCCAGGCCCAGCCGTCGGCTGGTGGCGATGCTGCCGTCCATGATCTCCTGCAGCCGGTCGAAGTCGCCCTGCACCAGCACCGAGAAGAACCACACGTTGCTCGGCGGCCAGCAGATCTGGGGCATGTCGGAGTCGTAAGCCCGGGCCATCCGCTCCAGCCGCGCCCGGGCCGTGCCCGAACGCCAGCTCTCCAACTCGACGTTCATACAGGCCATGTGGTTCAGGTGCACCCCGCGCCGGGCCTCCCACAGCACCTCCCCGCGCATCGGCGGAGGATGGTCGGTACACCGCTCGTACAGCGGCTCGGCCCGGCGCAGCGGGGCGGCGAACGGGTCCGGGCCCAGCGCCCCGACCTCCCGCGACCAGTGGCGGGCGTCGAACCGCAGGTCGCGCATCAGCCAGTACAGGCACAGGGACAGCACCAGGCACAGCGCCTCCTGCTCGTCCCGCCACTCCACGGCACGCCGCAGGGCGGTACGGAGGTTCTCGTACTCCTCGGCGAACCGCTCGTTGGCCGCCTGCTGCCCGGAACCGCGCAGCAGCGGGTCGGTGGTGCGGGCCATCTCGCGGTAGTGGACCAGGTGGGCGCGCTCGGCCTCGACCCGGTCGTCGGCCTCCCGCAGCCGCTCCGAGGCGTACTCGGCGACCGTCTCCAGCAGCCGGTAGCGCATCCTGCCGCCCGCCCCCGAGGGGTCGGCCACCACCAGCGACTTGTCCACCAGCGAGCCCAGCAGCTCCAGGGCACCCGCCCCGCACACCGACTCGGCCGCCTCCAGGTCACAGCCGCCGGCGAACACCGACAGCCGGCGCAGTGCCCGCCGCTCGTCCTCGTCCAGCAGGTCCCAGGACCAGTCGACCACCGAGCGCAGGGTCTGCTGGCGGGGCAGCGCGCTACGCGGCGCCCCGCTGGACAGCAGCCGGAAACGGTCGTCCAGCCGGTCGGCGATCTGCCGGGGGGTGAGCATCCGCAGCCGGGCGGCGGCCAGTTCGATGGCCAGCGGCAACCCGTCCAGCCGCCGCACCAGTTCGGTGGCCGCCGCCACGTCCTCCTCCACCCGGAACCCCGGGCGCGCCTGGGCGCCCCGCTCGGCCCACAGCCGTAGCGCCATCGGCTCCGGCAGGGGCTCGACCGGCCGCACCAACTCCCCCGGTACGCCCAGGGGTTCGCGACTGGTGGCCAGCACCGTCAACCGGGGACAGTGCTCCAACAGCGACTCCACCAGCCGGGCCACCTCCGTGACCAGGTGCTCGCAGTTGTCCAGGATCAGCAGCATCCGCCGGGTGGCGCAGTGCTCGATCAGGTGGTTCAGCGGCGCCTGCCCCTGCCGCTCGGTGGCCGCCCGCAGTTCCTCCGCGCCGGCGCCGCGCAGTACCGCGTCCCGTGCGCCCAGGGCGCTGAGCACCGCGCCCGGCACCGCCTCCGGGTCGTCCACCGGGGCGAGTTCGACCAGCCACACCCCGTCCGCCGGCGCCTCCACCAGCCCGTCGGCGACCTCCTGGGACAACCGGGTCTTGCCCGCTCCCCCGGGGCCCAGCAGGGTCACCAGCCGGGCCCGCCCCAGGTCCTCCCGTACCGCGCGCAGGTCGTCCTGCCGCCCCACGAAGGACGTCAACCGGGCCCGCAGGTTGCCCGGCGGCGGGGCGCCGACGTCCAGGGGCGCCTCGACGGGGGCCTCGGCCCGCAGCAACTCCTGGTGCAGCGCCCGGAGTTCGGCCCCCGGGTCGGTGCCGAGTCGATCGAGCAGCTCCCGGCGCAGCCGTTCGTAGTCCGCCAGGGCGGCGGCGGTACGGCCGGTGTCCCGCAGGGCCCGCAGCCTCAGCGCCTGCAAGGGCTCGTCCAGCGGGCGGGCCTCGCACAGGGCGGTCAGTTCCGGCAACGCCCACTCGGCGTCCCCGAGGGCCACCGAGGCGGCCAGCCGGTGCCGGGCGGCCTCCTCGCGCAGCGCCTCCCAGCGCGGTGCCCACAGGTCACGGTCCGGCAGGTCGGCCAGGGCCGGTTCCCGCCACAGGTCCAGGGCCTCGGCCAGTAGCGGCGCCGCCTTGTCGGGGTCGCCGTCGGCGAGGGCGCGGGCGCCCTCGCGGGCGAGGCGCTCGAAGCGGTGGACGTCGATCTGGTCGGCCTCGGCGCACAGTTGGTAGCCGCCGTTGACGGAGGCGACGTGCTCCGGGCCGAGGGCGCGGCGCAGTCGCCCCACCAGCGCCTGGAGGGCGGCCGGGGCGTCGGCGGGGAGGTCGGCGCCCCACACCTCGTCCACCAGGGTGGTCACCGGGACGGTACGGCCGGGGCGGAGGGCGAGCGCGGTGAGCAGGGTGCGCAGACGGGGCCCGCCGACGTTCAGAACGTCGCCGTCGGGGCGAAGGGCCTGGGTGGTACCGAGGACGCGATAACGCACGTCGCCCATTGTCCCCGTACGGGTGGCCATCCCTCTCCTCCACCCCGGGCATCCCGGGGCCGCGGGTCACCCCGGGGGCCCGGCCCGACGGCCACAGCCGGCGAGGGGCGCGGTCCACCCGTACGCCCCGCACGGCGGGCGCGGCCGACCGACGGACCCCAGGCTGGAGTGGATCACGGCAACGGAGGTTCGATGCGCCGACCGCACCTGACACAGCGCCACCCGCTGGCCCGGGCGTCAGCGGTGTGGCTGCTGCTGGCGCTGACCCTCGGGTGCGGTCTGGAACAGGCGCCGGCCAGCGGTGACGACCAGGGCGCGCCGTCCGGGTCACCACCGGGGTCGCTACCCGGCGCGCTGACCGGGCAGCGACCCGACTGGGGCGGGTGCTCCCCCTCCGAGGGCCAGGGCAGGCCCCGGCCCCTCCCGGACGGCACCCGCTGGGAGTGCGCCACGGTACGGGTGCCGGTGGACTACGCCCGCCCCCACGGCGCCACCCTGCCGATGCGGGTCGTCCGGGCGAGGGCCGGGTCGGCCGAGGGGCGAGCCCACCGCCCGGCCCTGGTGGTCAACTTCGGTGGCCCCGGCGCCTCCGGGGTGGCCACCCTGCCCGCGACGGGCGACGCCTACACGCGGCTGCACCGACGGTACGACCTGGTCAGCTTCGACCCCCGGGGGGTGGGCGCCAGCCGGGGCGTGCGCTGTCTCACCGACCGCGCCATGGACCGGCACCTGTCCTTCGACGGCAGCCCGGACACCGCTCGGGAGGCCCGACGACTGCTGGAGGGGCAACGGCGGTTCGCCGCCGCCTGCCGGCACCGCTCCGACGCCTCGCTGCTACCGCACCTGACCACCGCCAACACCGCCCGCGACCTGGACCTGTTACGCCGGGCACTGGGCCAACGGAAGCTGCACTACCTCGGTTTCTCCTACGGCAGCCTGCTGGGCGCCGTCTACGCCCACCTGTTCCCCCAGCACACCGGGCGCACCGTGTGGGACGGGGTGGTCGACCCGACGCTGGGCCCGGCCGCCGGTTCCCTGGCCCAGGCCCGGGGCTTCGAACAGGCCCTGGACCACGCGTTGCGGGACTGCGCCGGGCGACGGGTCGCCTGCCCCCTGGGCGAGGATCCCGGGCGGGCCCGACAGCGGGTGGCCGCACTGCTGCGGCACCTGGAGGACCGCCCCCTGCCGGTACCCGGAGGCCGGAGGCTGACCGCCTCCCTGGCCCGGGACGGCCTCGCCCAGGGCCTGTACGGCAAGGACCTGTGGGGCCCGCTGACCCACGCGCTGGCGAGGGCGCGGGCGGGCGACGGCAGACCCCTGCTGCGGCTGGCGGACCTGCTCAACGGGCGCGGCCCACAGGGGAGTTACGACCACGGCGCGGCGGCGATGGTGGCGGTCGGCTGCGCCGACTCCACCAGCCGGCCGGACCTGGCGAAGCTGCGGTCCACGGCCTCGGCGTTCGCCCGACAGGCGCCGCTGTTCGGCCCGACGGCCGCCTGGTCCGGGGCCCGCTGCGAGGGCTGGCCGACCCCCTCGGACAGCGACCAGCCCGTGGTGTCCGCCCCCTCGGCCGGCCCGGTCCTGCTGGTGGGGACCACCGGTGACCCGGCCACCCCGTACCCGGGCACCGACCACATGCGGCAGGCCCTCGGCAACCAGCGGACGCGGCAACTGACGTACCAGGGGGAGGGGCACGGCGCCTGGAGTGCCGGCGACCCCTGTGTCCGCCAGCACGTCGAGCGGTACCTGCTGACCGGCCGGCTTCCCCGGGACGGCACGACCTGCGGCACCGGGCGGTGACCCCTCGCCCGGGTTCCGGGGTACGGCCGGGCCCCGAGAGCCCGGTGAGCGGGGAGCCCGGCAGCCACGGTTGGCGGAGGCCGCCCGGCGGCCGGGCGCGGAACCCACGAGGGAGCCGGACACACTGCCGGGGTGCCGCCCGCGTCGCGGTGGCACCCCGGGGCAGCGGTGATCAGTAGACGGGCTTGTCGGGTTCGATCTGGTGGACCCAGCCGATGACGCCGCCGCCGACGTGGACCGCGTCGGCGAAGCCGGCGTTCTTCAACACCGCCAGCACTTCCGCGGATCGGACACCCGTCTTGCAGTGCAGGACGATCTTCTTGTCCTGGGGCAGGTCCTGGAGGGCGTTGCCCATCAGGAACTCGTTCTTGGGGATCAGCTTGGCGCCCGGGATGGAGACGATCTCGTACTCGTTGGGCTCCCGTACGTCGATGATCTCCACGTTCTCCCCGGAGTCCACCCACTGCTTGAGCTGGGTGGGGGTGATGGTGGAGTCGGCGGCGGCCTCCTGAGCCTCGTCCGAGACCACACCGCAGAACGCCTCGTAGTCGATCAGCTCGGTGACCGTGGGGTTCTTGCCGCAGACCGCGCACTCGGGGTCCTTGCGGACCTTGACCTGGCGGTAGGTCATCTCCAGGGCGTCGTAGATCATCAGCCGGCCCAGCAGGGGGTCGCCCACTCCGGCGAGCAGCTTGATCGCCTCGGTGACCTGGATGGAACCGACCGAGGAGCACAGCACCCCGAGGACGCCGCCCTCGGCGCAGCTGGGCACCATGCCGGGCGGCGGGGGCTCGGGGTACAGGCAGCGGTAGCAGGGGCCGTGCTCGGCCCAGAACACCGAGGCCTGGCCGTCGAAGCGGTAGATGGAGCCCCACACGTAGGGCTTGCCCAGCAGCACGCAGGCGTCGTTGACCAGGTACCGGGTGGCGAAGTTGTCGGTGCCGTCCAGGATCAGGTCGTAGTCGGCGAACATCTCCATCACGTTGGAGGAGTCCAGCCGCTCCTGGTGGAGGACGACCCGGGTGTGGGGGTTGATGCCCAGCACGGTGTCCCGGGCGGACTCCGCCTTGGGACGCCCGATGTCGGACTGGCTGTGGATGATCTGCCGTTGGAGGTTGGACTCGTCGACCTCGTCGAACTCCACGATGCCCAGGGTGCCCACCCCGGCGGCGGCCAGGTACATCAGGGCCGGTGAACCGAGGCCACCGGCGCCCACACACAGCACCTTGGCGTTCTTCAGCCGCTTCTGACCGTCCATCCCCACGTCCGGGATGATCAGGTGGCGGGAGTACCTACGGACCTCGTCGACGGTGAGTTCTGCGGCCGGCTCGACCAGGGGTGGCAGCGACACGGGGACTCCGTTGGGTCTGGGGCGGACGTCGGCATCCCCCGCTGTGGGGGAAGGCCCCCGCCCGGGAGCAGGGGCGTCTTCCGTAACACTGCCACGCGCTATCTCATTCCGAGACACCGGTTCCGACCATCGAGACGAGTTCGTCCCAGTAGCCGGGCAGCGACTCCCAGGGGTCGGCGCCGTCCCAGGCGGTGCGGTCGGTGAGGTAGACGGTGCCGGCGCCCTGCCAGCGGGCCACCCGGAGCGCCTCGGACAGATGGGTGGGCGGCACCCCGTGGACCAGGTGGCAGAACCGTTCCGGGAGGTGGTCGGCGGTCCATCGGGCCACCTGTGACCAGCGGTACTCCGACCAGGGGCCCCGGAAGGTCACCAGCTGGTCCCCCACGTCCAGGTACCCGGGGTCGGGGTGCCGGCCGTGGCCCAGCACCAGCCGCACGTGGTCCTCGTACAGTGCCCGCACCGCCTCGGCCAGGGCCTTCACCTCCCCCAGCCACACCCGTTGGGTCGGGCAGTCGCCGAGGTAGAAGCCGTCCACCCGGTACCAGTCGCGGTAGCGGCAGGCGTCGGCCAGCAGGGCCGACAGCGGCCGGGCGCCCCGCCCCAGGTCCAGGTGGCCCAGCAGGGCGGGCGGGTTCTCCCGGCCGGTCCGCAACTGGTGGGCCACCGCGTGCCAGTACGGGTCGGGCCGGTCGCCCGGCCCCCCGTCGACGTTGAGCACCACCCAGTGCAGCGGTACCCCCGGGCGGGACACCTCAGCCCACTCGGTGGGCGCCAGCATGGGGTGGGCGTACCCCGGCACCCCGAACCCCAGCCGGCCGTCCGCCGCGTGCACCGCCGAGACGGGGCCGGGCGAGATCAGATGCGACACGCGGCCTCCATCCAGATGTCCGCCAGCGACTCCTCCAGTCCGATGCGTGGCCGCCACCCCAACCGGTCCCGGGCGGTACGGACGTCGGCCTGCTGCCAGATGCCGCAACCGTCGGGATAGGGGGCGTGGGTGGGCGCGGGCTGGGCGCCGGGACTGCCCGGGGAGTCGGTGGCCTGCTGGGGGATCATCCGGCTGCCCGGGCTCGGCGGCTCCATCTCGTGCAGCGCGCCGTTGAAGCCGGCCACCCGGGCCAGCATCGCCGCCGCCTCGCGCAGTTTCACCGCCCGCCCCGAACCGATGTTGATCACGCCCTGGGCGGCGGACAGGGAGGCGGCGTGCACCGCCCGGGCGATGTCCTGTACGTCGACGAAGTCCCGTTGCACGGCGAGGCCGCCCAACCGGAGGTCACCGTCGCCGTGTTGCATCACCCGGCGCATCGCCTCGGCCAACCGCCCGAGGGGGGACCCGGCCGGCGTACCGGAACCCACCGGGGAGAACACCCGCAGCACCACGGCGTCCAGGCCGGAGCCCAACACCAGCTCGGTGGCGGCCAGTTTGCTCACCCCGTACGGGCCGCCCGGCCGGGGCAGGGCGTCCTCCCCGGTGGAGGAGCCGGACGGGGACGGCCCGTACTCCGCGCCACAGCCGAGGTGCACCAGCCGGGCGCCGCAGCCACTGCGGCGCAGCGCCTCACAGACGGTGGCGGTCGCGACCGTGTTGTGGCGGGTCAGGTCCCGGGCGTTGGCGCGGATGGCTCCGGCGCAGTTGATCACCACCCCGGGGTGTACCGCGTCCAGGAAGCGGGAGAGGGCCCCGGGGCTTCCGGTGGACAGGTCGAAGCGGACGTCGGCGTCGTCGTGCCGTCCCAGGGTGGTGAGTTGGACGGCGGGATCGGCCAACAGGCGTTCGGCGACGTAGCGTCCCAGAAAGCCGTTGGCTCCCAGCAGCAGCACCCTCATCGGCGGGTCTCCTCTCGTGGCGCGGAGGTGGGGCGGGCGTGTGACGCGCCGGCCAGGGGTCGGCGTGGTGGACGGGCGGTCAGGCGGGGCAAGGGATCGCTCCTCGAAGAGTGGTGACGGACGGGGTGGAACGGGGTCGGACCCGGGGTTCGGGGGTCAGGAAGTCAGGAGGAGTCACGGTGGTGGACGTGGGCGACGGTCACCGACCGCAGGGCGCACCCGGCGAGGAACAGCGCCAGGGCGGCGTGGACCACGGCCGAGGCCCAGACCGGACCGGCGCCCTCCCCGACGAGCAGCCGCACCGGCGGCCCCAGCGGGGACGGCCAGGACGAGGGGATCAGCCCCTCGGGACGGTCGCCCCACCTGCGCACCAGCCACTCCAGTACGGCCAGCGCCACCACCAGCACCTGGGCGGCACCGGCCAGCCGCAGGGCCCGCAGTACGGGGGGGTGGACCTGGTAGAGGGTCAGCGGGGGGACCAGGGCCAGGGCTCCGGCGAGCGCGGCCGTCGACGCCCACACCGCCGACCCCGGCCACCCCAGCGCCAGGCAGGCCAGGGCGGCGGCCAGCGCACCGGCCAGCACGGCCAACCCCACGGACAGGGCGAGCAGGAGCCGGGTACGGGAGGTGAAGTCGGCCAGCCGTCGGCTGCCGGCCAACTCGTGGGCGGCCAGCCGGACGAACCGCCACCACAGCCAGCGGGCCGGCCCCACGGCCAGGGCCAGGCCCAACGGGGCCGCCGCCCAGGCCAGTTGGGGCCCGCCGCCCAGCAGGGGGGCCATCGCCGCCCCGCACAGGGACCACAGGGCCCAGCGACGCGCGCCGGCCGGCAGGGCCAGCTCACGGGCCAGCCGGTCCAGCGCCCACAGCAGGGCCAGCGCCAGCGGGGCGCCCAGTGCCAGCCGTAACGGCCAGTCCAGGGAACGGGTCCACCACAGCCACGCGCCACCGGCCGCCGCCAGCGGTGCGCAGGGCGTCCACCACGCCGGGGCCGGCCGGTCCGGGGCGGGCGCGGGTGGGGCCGGCGCCTGCTCGGTCGGGGCGGGCTCCGGGGTACGGCGGGCGTACAGCTCCTCGGCGAGGGTGAACACGTCGCGGTGCCGCAGCCGGTGCACGGTCCGTTCGCCGACGCCGGCCGCCTCCAGTCCGGCCGCGATCTCCCAGGGGTCCACCGCGCGCTCGCACAGCTGCCGGTGCCGGCGCAGCATCCCCTGCACCGGGTCGGCCGAGGTCCGCGCCGGGGTCCACTCGGGGGGCGGCCCGGGGTCGTCCTCCGCCCAGGAGGGTGAGGAGTTCGGTGTCTCGGTCTGTCCGGGTGACCTCACGCTTCCTCCAGTCCGTGGGGCGCGCTCGGGGACGCACCGTGGCCCGCTCGGTGGGAGAGGGCCGCGAGGGCGGCCCGGCACTGCCCGTCCCGTGCGGCGGCCGGGGTGGGGCGGTGCCCGGACATGGCCGCCGCGGAGGTGGCGGCGGCACGGCCTGGTCCGGCCCAGCGGCCGGGCAGATGCGACTCGGCGGGGCGGGCGAAGGGCAGCGCCCCGGGGTGGGCCTGCCGGGAGGCCGGGTCGTCGCGGCGTACCGGGCTGTGGGACATCAGCTCCAGGTAGATCCCGTGGAAGGTGCCGAGGTTGCGCTCCACGGTGAACAGTTCCAGGGCCCGGGTACGGGCCGCCGCGCCCAGCCGGGCCCGGCGCGCGGGGTGGCGCAGCAGGGCGGCGCAGTGTTCGGCGAGGGCGTGCGGGTCGCCGGGGGGCGCCAGCAGGGCGGTGCCGCCGACCACCTCGCGTACCGCTCCGACGTCGGTGGCGACGACGGCCCGCCCGCAGAACATCGCCCGCACCAGGCTGACCGGGAAGTCCTCGGAGGCGCCGGGGTGGACGAACACCGAGCCGGCGGCGTAGGCGTCGGCGAGGGTACGGGCCTCACCCTGGCCGACCTCCTCGAAGGTGACCCCGCCGGCGGTGGTGGGCGAGGCGGCCGGCCCGAGCAGCATGGCCGCCAGTTCCCGCAGGTGCGCGCGGTAGCGGCGCTGTTCGGGGCCGGGGAAGGGGGAGGTGCCGACCAGCCGGAGGCGGGCCTCGGGGTGTTCCAGGCGCAGTTCGGCGAAGGCGTACAGCAGGGTGGCCAGGTCCCGGTCGGGTTCGAAACGGCCCACCCACACCAGGGTGGGTTCGGCCGGTTCCGCGCCGGGTCGGCCGCTGTCGGTCCGCTCACCCAGGGCGGCGAACGACTGGGGGGCCACCCCGGGGTAGACGGTGCGCAGGCGTTCCCGCGCGGCCCCGGCCTGGCGCTGCCATCGACGGGCGTGACCGGTGCCGGGGGTGATCAACTGGGCCTGGGCGTACGCCTCCTGGGCCAGCAGCCGTTGGAAGGCGCCGAGCAGGGCGCGGACCGGGGCACGGGCGGAGCGGGGGGCACGGGCCGAGGCGGCGCTGACCAGGTAGTGCTCGCGCAGCCGTACCCCGTACTCGGTCAGCAGCACGGGGGTGCCGTACCGGCGCTTGGCGAGCAGGGCGCCCAGGGCGGCGGGGCCGGCGCCCACGGTGTGGCAGATGTCGGCCGAACCGAGGCCGTCCTCCTCGTACCAGTCCAGGGACAGCGGGCGCAGTGCCCGTTCCAGTCGTTCGGCCACCGCCAGCAGGTCGCTGACCCGGGCGGCGTGCACCGGGTGCGGCACCCCGGGGGTGCGGCAGGTGGTCTCCAGCAGGTGCAGCGCCCGTTCCGAGCGGAGCGCCTGGGGCAACCCGCCGGTTTCCAGGGCGAGTTCGGCGAGCCCGTACAGTCCGTTCGCGAAACGTTCCGCCAGGGCGCTGGGCCGCCAGGTGTCGTCCCGTTCCCTCCCCCGGGGCGGGCTGCCCGGCGGTCCGTCGGTGCCGGGCGGTGGGCGTACCGAGCAGATGGCGGCGGCCAACTCCGCGTAGCAGTCGGCGAACCGGCGCCGCTCCCGGCGTCCGTACCGGACACGGCCGTGGACGGGCCGGCCCACCTCGGGGGGCACCGGGCCCCACAGCGGGGCGGTGCGCACCTGGCTGACGTTCTCCGGGAGCGGGCACCAGCCGGTCTGCTCCTGGCGCTCGCTGCGACTCAGCGCGTACACCGCGAAGTCGTGCCCCTCCAGTCCGCGCATCAGCCGGTCGCTCCAGACCAGCGACTCACCACTGGCGAACGGGTAGCCACCCTCCGTAAGCAGCGCAACGCGCACGGACTTACCCCCGATCCGTCTTCCGGCTCGTCCACATCGGCGGGGCGCGGATGTGGAACATGTCGCGGAGACGGTAAGCACGTACCCCACCCGGTGGATGGACGGTTGTCCGTCGCACCATCAGAACGGGTGAAAGGTCGTGACTTCCCCGGGAGTTGACCGTTGGCGTGCGCCACCATCGACCGGTCGTGGACCGGCGGCCGTCAGTCGCCAGTCGTGAACGGTTCCCCGCCCTCACCCACCGCGAGGGCGCGGAGCAGGGGTGCGGCCGGTCCGGGTCAGGGGTGCGGCCAGGCGTTGGGCCGGCAGTTGCGGTCCCCGGTACGGAGGAACTTGGTCTGCTGCATCATCACCGGAGCCAGCGCCCCGTCCTTGGGGCAGGACTCGTGGCCGTACCCCAGCCGGTGGCCCACCTCGTGGTTGATCAGCATCTGTCGGTAGGCGTGCATCCGGGCCTTGCCGAAGGTGGGGGCGCCCTGGGCCCAGCGGTACCCGTTGATCATGACGCGTTCGGTGGACGCCGAGTCACAGGAGACGTTGTCCTGGGTGGTGTCCAGGCCCGACTTGGCGCACCAGGTCGCCGTACCGGCCGGACTGGCCAGGGTGATCACGAAGTCGGCCCGCCCCTTGGAGACCCGCTCGAAGGCGTGCGCACCACCGTGGGCCCAACTGCGCTTGTCGTTCAGGGTCTTGTGCACCGCCTTGGCGAACAGCTCGCCGTTCAGGGGGACACCGCCCTCGACGTCCACCCGGTAGCGCAGGACCGGGCCCGAGCCGGGTGCCTTCTGGTGCCCCGCCACGGCACGGAACTTCCCGGTGCCGGTGGAGTCCGGGTCCAGGGCGAACTGGGTGGCCATACGGTCCTGGTAGTCGGCCTTGGGATTGTCGGCCGGCAACTGCGGCGGCCCCTTGGGGCGGCCCCGGGAGCGGGACGCCTCCCCCGCCTCGCCCCGGTCGGCCCGCGTGGGGCCGGCCAGTGGGCCGTCGTCCCGCTTGTCGGAGCCGTTCAGTCCGGTGACCTGTCCGGCCACCACCATCAACAGCACCGTGGTCACCGCCGCGGCGGCCACCCCGGTGAACGCCCGGCTACGCCGTCCCCGCTGGCCGGTGTCGAGCACCTTGGGCTCGGGCTGCGGGGCGGGGGTGTCCGCCGGCTCCTCGTCGGGGTCGTCGGGGGGCGGCTCGGCGCCACGCGGTCCGGGGACCCGGCTGTCGGGGGCGCCCTTGGCGAAGACGTCCTCGTCGGGGTCGGTCCAGGAGGTCGAACCGGTGCCGAAGCGGGAGTCGTCGAAGGCGTCCAGATACTCCTGCCGGGGCCCGCCACCGGACTGCTGGCCGACCAACGGGGCGCCCACCCCGGTGTCCTGGCCACTGGTCCAGCTCCCGGGGGCGCCCCAGGCCCCTCCCGGTTCCCGGTGCTCGGGGTGGCCGCCGGCGCGGTCCCCCGACCCGGGCCGGGGAACGTACCCGTACGGGGGACGGGGCGCGGCGCCGGGCTGACGTGGGGCGGAGGGCCGGGAGGGGGCGGCCGGTCGGGTCGCGGTTCCGGGGGAGGTCGGGGTACCGGAGGTCGAGGGGGCGTCGCTCGGCTGTGGACGTGCGCTGGATTCGCCTCGTCGGCGACTGTGGCGTCCCACGTTTCCCGTCAGCTCCCGCCCGCGTCGGTGGTGATGTCCTTGGCGGCGGGATGGGCCGTCGCCTCAGTGAGGAGATCGCGGCGCCCGCCGTCGTCGCGCACCGTTGGGGCAGGGTTACCGCGTGACGCGGGCACAGTCAACTCCGCCTCGTCGTGGATCAGTTCCCTGGCCGCCTGGGCCACCAGCTCCGGGTACTCCATCATCGCCACGTGCCCGGCCTCGGGCAGGAACAAGGTGCGGGAGACCCCGAAGGCCCGGGCCGCCCTACGGGCGTTGCGTGCCCTGACCAGCTGGTCCCGGCCGCCGTACACCAGCAGGGTGGGCGCCTTGACCCGGGTGGCCAGCCGCCAGCCGGAGTGCCGGCCCAGCAGGGTGTAGGAGTCGACGATGCCGCGTGCCGAACCGGCCAGGGCCTCCCAGAAGTGGGGCCGCTCCAGGCGCCGTTCGCTCTCCCGCACCGCGAGGGCGAGTTCCTCGGGGGTGACCCGGGCGGGGTCGCCGTAGCACAGGCCGAGCACCGAGCGGGCCCGCTGTTCGGCCGTCCAGTGCCGGGTGAGCCGGGTGAACAGGTCCACCACCCCGGGCACCGCGAGCAGCGCGGTGGGGACGGCGGTGCGCTGCGGGGTCCACTCCGGCAGGGCGGGAGAGACCAGGGTGAGGGTGCGCACCAGGTCCGGCCGGGCGGCGGCGACCTTGGTGGCGACTGCGCCGCCCATGGAGTTGCCGAACAGGTGGACCGGTCCCCGACGGCTGGCGTCGAGGTAGCGGATGACGGCGCGGGTGTGGCCGGTGAGGGTGTAGTCGCGGTTCGGCGGGGGCGGGGAGTCACCGAAGCCGGGCAGGTCCACCGCCTCGCAGTCCAGTTCCCCGTCCAGTTCGGCCATCAGCTTCGACCAGTTCTGGGAGGAGCCGCCCAGTCCGTGCACCAGCAGCGCGGGGGCGAGGCCCTCGCGCCGTGGCGGTCTGGCCCGTACCGCCAGGTCGAGCGGGGGCAGGGAGACGCTGGTGAGGGTCTCCCCCTCCCGGGTGTGGGCGCCGACGAGGTGCGGCGCCTTGGCGGTGCGGGGCAGGCCGGGTCCGGTCGAGGGGGAGGGGGAGGGTGGCATGGGGCAATGTTACGAGACGATCACGCCCTCTGGCTTGTGGGCGCACTCACATCGCCGGGAACGGCCGGAACGTCCCCCGTCAGGACGCGGTGGAAGCTGTCGAAAACGGGGGTTGGGACCGGGCGCTCTCTGGGCAGACGTGTTGACGCACGGCTCCGAGACGGGTCGTAGGCTCGAAGCAGGGGAAACCCGCAGCCCGCTCGGACACCCCACGGGAGAGAGGTGCCGCTATGCCAGTCGACCCCACCGAGCCGACCGAGACCTTCGAGGACCGCTACGAGGACGAGGGCCCCGGCTTCGAGACGCCGGAGGCCGACGCCGCCGAGCAGCGGATCGAGCTGCTCCAGCAGCGCGACGCCCCGATGACCGGTCGCGTGGGAGAAGCGGTGGACCCGGCCGACGCGTGGGAGCAGACCCGGGTCGTGGAGGACGACGAGGAGGACTACCGGTGAGCTGCGGGGCCACCGGCCCCCTCACCGGCGCACCACTCGCGGACCGCCAGCACGATTCCTTCACCGTTCGCCGCGGTGAATTCGGTTCCGTGGACCCCACAGTGGAGTTACCCAAAAGTACGATGGGCACCGAAGTATGAACCCCACATCGCACAACTCACCCTGGCTCACCAGGGGGACCCCCAGGGAGGCAGCGTGACAGCCACCGAGCAGACAGAGGCGCGCCCCCGCGGCACCCGGCTGCCGCGGCGCGCACGGCGCAACCAACTTCTGGGCGCGGCCCAGGAGGTGTTCGTACGCGCCGGCTACCACGCCGCGGCCATGGACGACATCGCCGAGCGCGCCGGAGTCAGCAAGCCGGTGCTGTACCAGCACTTCCCCGGCAAGCTGGACCTCTACCTGGCCCTGCTCGACCAGCACTGCGAGGCCCTGAACCAGGCGGTCCGCAACGCCCTGGAGTCCACCTCGGACAACAAGCAGCGGGTGGCGGCCACCATGGACGCCTACTTCGCCTACGTCGAGGACGAGGGCGGCGCCTTCCGCCTGGTCTTCGAGTCCGACCTCACCAACGAGCCGGCCGTACGGGACCGGGTGGACCAGGTCAGCCTGGACTGCGCCGAGGCCGTCAGCGAGGTCATCACCGAGGACACCAACCTGCCGCCCGCACAGTCCATGCTGCTGGCCGTCGGGCTGTGCGGGATGGCCCAGATCACCGCCCGCTACTGGCTCAGCTCCGGGCAGCCCATCCCCCGGGACGCCGCCTCCAAGCTGATCTCCTCGCTGTCCTGGCGGGGCATCGCCGGCTTCCCCCTCCAGGGCTGAGGCGGCGAACGGCCACCGAAGGGCCACCGAACAGCCGTCGAACCGCCCCGTACGGGCGGCGTGTTCGCTCCGGGCGTGCGGGCTGACACCTCCGGTGACGACCCGCGCGGGCTAACCTGTGATCCGTACGGCGCGGTTGGCCCGCGCATTCTCCCTGGCTGGGCGCCATGGGATCTGAACCGTCGGAGGGAACATAGCCGTGGAGGTCAAGATCGGCGTGCAGCACGCTCCTCGCGAGATCGTGCTGGAGAGCACGCAGGCTGCCGACGAGATCGAGAGCGCGGTGTCGTCGGCGCTCAGCGGCAAGGAGCCGCTTCTGAGCCTGGTGGACGAGAACGGCCGCCGGGTGCTGGTCCCGTCCGACCGGCTCGCCTACGTGGAGATCGGTGAGGCCGCCAGCCGCAAGGTGGGCTTCGGAGCCCTCTGATCCGGCGGACAGCCACACCGCGAGGGGCGGAGACGCGTGACGCGTCTCCGCCCCTCGCACGTTCACGGCCGATCCGCCACCGGAGAGCCGAGCGCGGTACTCCGTCCGGGGTTACCCGCGCGGACACGGGGGTACGACGGAGGCGAACCACCTTCGTGGACACCCGCGTCTGGAGGTCACATGTTCTGGGAAGCGCTGGGATCACTGCTCCTCGGCCTCGCCCTGTCGACCCTCTCGCTGTGGCGACTGCCCGGACGGTTCCCCCAGCCCTCACTGACCCTCGCCACCGGCACCCTCGGCACCCTGCTGGGTGGGCTGATCACCCGGGTGGTGCTCGGTCCCGGCCACCACCTCGCCACCTTCGCGGTGGCTCTCGGCGTGGGCCTGGCCCTGCTGTCGCTGACCCTGAGCGACTCGGTGGGCCGATCCTTCCGGGGCGGCATGACACCACCCCCGGCCCGTTAGAGCGCCCTTCACGGAGCACCGCCGAGGCCGGCCGACGCGCGGGAGCCCCTCTCGCCCGCGTACGCCGCGCGCCACGGTGGGCCCAACCCCGGCTGTCCGGGCTCCCCTTGAGGGAGCCCGGAGGTGTGTCAGGCGGCCAGGCCCAGCGCCGCCATCCGCTTGGTGTGGGCCTCGGTGATACGGGAGAACATCCGGCCGACCTCGGCCAGGTCGAAGCCGTCGGCCACCCCGCCGACCAGCATGGTGGACAGCGCGTCCCGGTCGGCGACCACCCGCTGCGCCTGCGACAGGGCCTCCCCCATCAGCCGTCGGGCCCACAGGGCCAGCCGGCCGCCCACCCTGGGGTCCTCCTCGATGGCCGTACGCACCTTGGCGACGGCAAAGCTGGAGTGACCGGTGTCGTCCAGCACGGACAGCACCAGGCTCCTGGTGTCGGAGTCCAGCCGGCTGGCCACCTCGCGGTAGAAGTCGGAGGCGATGGAGTCACCGACGTATGCCTTGATCAGCCCCTCCAGCCAGTCCGAGGGGGCGGTCTGCCGGTGGAACTCGTCCAGCGGCCCCGCGAACGGCTCCATCGCCTCGGTCGGCTGTACGTCGATGGCCCGCAGCCGGTCCCGCAACTGCTCGAAGTGGTGGAACTCCGCCGAGGCCATGGCCGCCAGTTCCGCCTTGTCCGCCAGGCTCGGGGCCATCTTGGCGTCCTCCGCCAGCCGCTCGAAGGCGGCCAGTTCGCCGTAGGCCAGCGCGCCGAGCAGGTCCACCACCGCCGCCCGGTACTGCGGCTCCTTCGACGCCTCCGCCCAGTTCAGTCCGGCGATACGAGGGGCGGTACCGCCCTGGTCCGGCTCCTCGGAGGCTTGGTCAACGGTCTCGTCAGGGGTGTCCATGACCCGTCACGATAGCCGGCCCCCACCCCGGACCGACCCGCCGGTCACCCCGCCGGACGGTGACGGGAGGGCGATCGGCGTCCCGGGGGTGCCGGCCGGTACGTGACCGCTCGCACAGTGCGCGACCCACCCCCAAACACCGGATCCCGGGGTACAGTGCTAGAGGCCCATCGGACCATGGTGGGTCCACGCATGATTGCGGATGCCCGGTCGGTGGCCCGATCGGCTCCGACCAGACCGCCCCTTTCGCGGGGAGCGCGCGTCCCCAGGGATGTGCGCCACGTACCAGGGGACCGCTCGCGCGAGACGGCGCTTGAGCGAGAGCTAGTGGTCCCGCACCGTAGCGGCAGGCCGGCCAGGCCCGCCCACGGAGCGGTCGACCCTTCCGCTCGCTTCGCCGTGAGACTTCCGTCAGGGAGCCGGAGGCCGTGTCCGTCTCGCGACACACAGAAGAGGCAAGCATCCTGTCCACGACGTTTCGAGATCTGGGGATTCTTCCCGAGACAGCCGAGGCCCTGGAGGCCGTCGGCATCACCACACCGTTTCCCATCCAGGAGATGACCCTCCCGGTCGCTCTCGCCGGCACCGACGTGATCGGCCAGGCGAAGACCGGTACCGGCAAGACCCTCGGTTTCGGTCTGCCGGTCCTGGAGTCCGTGACCGTGCCCGCCGACGTCGAGTCGGGTCGGGCCACTCCCGAGCAGCTCAGCGACGCGCCCCAGGCGCTGGTGGTCGTCCCGACCCGTGAGCTGTGCAACCAGGTCAGCAACGACCTGCTGACCGCCGGCAAGGTACGTAACGTCCGCGTGCTGTCGATCTACGGCGGGCGTGCCTACGAACCGCAGGTCGAGGCCCTCAGGAAGGGCGTCGACGTGGTCGTCGGCACCCCGGGTCGACTGCTGGACCTGGCCGGCCAACGCAAGCTTCGGCTCTCCGAGATCCGCACCCTGGTGCTGGACGAGGCCGACGAGATGCTGGACCTCGGCTTCCTGCCGGACGTCGAGAAGATCGTCCAGATGCTGCCGGCCAAGCGGCAGACCATGCTGTTCTCGGCGACCATGCCGGGACAGGTCATCTCGCTGGCCCGCCGCTACATGAGCCAGCCCACCCACATCCGTGCCGCGGTGCCGGACGACGAGGGCCTGACCGTCGCCAACACCACCCAGCACGTCTTCCGGGCCCACTCGATGGACAAGCCCGAGATGGTGGCGCGCATCCTCCAGGCCGAGGGACGCGGGCTGGCGATGATCTTCTGCCGCACCAAGCGCACCGCCGCCGACGTCGCCGACCAGTTGTCCCGTCGGGGCTTCGCCTCCGGCTCGGTCCACGGCGACCTGGGCCAGGGTGCCCGGGAACAGGCGCTCCGGGCCTTCCGCAACGGCAAGGTGGACGTGCTGGTGTGCACCGACGTCGCCGCCCGGGGCATCGACGTCGAGGGCGTCACCCACGTCATCAACTACCAGACGCCCGAGGACGAGAAGACCTACCTGCACCGCATCGGCCGCACCGGCCGGGCCGGCAACACCGGCATCGCGGTGACCCTGGTCGACTGGGACGACATCCCCCGCTGGCAGCTGATCAACAAGGCGCTGGGGCTGGACTTCCACGAGCTGGAGGAGACCTACTCCACCTCCCCGCACCTGTACGAGGCGCTGAACATCCCGGAGGGGACCAAGGGCGTGCTGCCGCGCGCCGAGCGGACCCGGGCCGGGCTGGCCGCCGAGGAGGTCGAGGACCTGGGCGAGCCGGGTGGCCGCTCCTCCTCCCGGAGTGGCCGTGGCTCCCGGGGTCGAGACCGCGAGCGGGAGCGGGAACGCCCCCAGCGGACGAACCGGCAGCGTCGCCGTACCCGTGGCGGGGTGACGGTGGAGCACCAGGACTCCGACGCCTCCCCCGAGTCCGGGCGTACGGAGGGTGCCGAGGGTGAGAAGGCGGCCGAGCCGTCCCGCCCACGGCGCCGCCGTACCCGGTCCCGTTCCGGGCGTCCGGCCTCCGCCGCCGCCACGGACAGCGGCGGGCACTCCGAGGGCGGTACCCCCGCACCGGAGCAGGGCGCCGAGGGTGCCGGTTCCCGGCCCCGCCGTCGTCGCCGTACCCGTCGGGGCGGCGCGGAGGCGAACACCGGCTCCGAGAGCTGACGCGCTGACGCACGGGTGAACCCGAACGAGGGGGGCGTCTCCGGCTACGGCCGGGGACGCCCCCCTCGTGTCGTCCGGGTGGCCCGGATCGGTCGGGCGGCACCGTCGTACGCCATGGTGTCCGCCGAGCACGGCCCGGGCCGGACACGTGGCGCCGGCCCGGGGCCTCCCCGGACCGGCCGCGAGTCGAGCCCAACACTTCCGCCGCCCCAGCCACCTACGGGCGCGCCAGGTCACCCACCCGAAGTGTGGCCGCCCGGTCGGTCGCGCGGACCACGGCGTCGGTCAGCTCCGGGAGCGGCGACGGAACAGCAGCCGGGGCAACCCGGCGGGCATCGCCCGGCGGGTGGTGACCGGGGTGGGCCTGGGCGCGGCCGACCCGGAACCGTCCGGCATCCTCCCGGGCGCCTGGGTGGAGGGGCCGGCCGGCTGGAGTCGGAGCACCCGGCACTCGCGGGCCCAGCGCTCGGGCAGCCGCTCGGCGTCCGGGGCATTGAGCCGCTTGCCCCGCAACTGCTCCACGGCCTCCCGCCACTCCTCGGTGTCCGGCGCCAACTCCCGTACGGTGGCCGGCCACACCACCAGTCGGCCGCCCTTGTCCTTGCTGCGGACACTGACCTCGGCGGTGCCGCCGTCGGTCAACTCCAGGCCGTCCAGGGGCTGTTCACCGGGGCCGCCGACCAGCAGCACGGCGTCCTCGTGCCACAGGTGCCACAGCGAGCGGGCCGGCCCCTGGGGGCCGCGTACCCAGACCAAGCCGGACTTCTTGGTGGCCTCCTCGATCAGCGCCCGGTCCAGCAACCGGTCCTGGGCGGCGGGCGGCCGTGGCGGGGATGGCTGTGTCATGGAGGCAGACTAGGGGGTGTCCGGGGAACGGGGCGGGTCAGGGAGCCGCTTCCGGTGTCGGGTCACAACCAGCCGTTGCGGCGGAAGCCCCGGTGGATGACGGCGCAGACCCCGACGGTGAGCAGCAGTACGGCGGGGTAGCCGAAGCGCCACTCGGTCTCGGGCATGTAGTCGAAGTTCATCCCGTAGATGCCGGCGATCATCGTGGGCACGGCGAAGATGGCCGCCCAGGAGGTGATCTTCCGCATGTCCTCGTTCTGGGCGACGGTGGCCTGGGCGAGGTTGGCCTGGAGGATGGAGTTCAGCAGGTCGTCGAAGCCCAGCACCTGGTCGTTGACCCGGGTGAGGTGGTCGGCGACGTCCCGGAAGTAGTTCTGGATGTCGGGGTCGATCAGCCGGGTGGGCCGCTCGCTGAGCAGCTGCATGGGGCGCATCAGCGGGGAGACGGCGCGCTTGAACTCCAGTACCTCGCGCTTGAGTTGGTAGATGCGTCCGGCGTCCCCGCCGCGCCTGCCGTAGCCGGCGTTCTCGGAGAAGACCTCGATCTCCACCTCGTCGATGTCCATCTGCACGGCGTCGGCGACCGCCAGGTAGCCGTCCACGGTCTGGTCGGCGATGGCGTGCAGCACCGCCGAGGGCCCCTTGGCGAGCAGTTCGGGGTCCTCCTCCAGCCGGTGCCGCAGGGCGCGCAGGGAGCCCTGGCCGCCGTGCCGGACGGTGATGATGTAGTCCCGTCCGGTGAAGCACATCACCTCGCCGGTCTCCACCACCTCGCTGTTGGGGGTGAGTTCGGTGTGCTCGACGTAGTGGATGGTCTTCAGGACGGTGAACAGGCTGTCGTCGTACCGCTCCAGCTTGGGCCGCTGGTGGGCGACCACCGCGTCCTCGACGGCCAGCGGGTGCAGCCCGTACTCGGTGGCGATGCCGGAGAACTCGGCCTCGGTGGGCTCGTGGAGGCCGATCCACACGAAGCTGTCGCCGTCCTCGGCACGCACCCGGCGCAGCGCCTCGGCGGGGGTGAGCTGCTCCTTGATCCGACGTCCCGAGCTGTAGACGGCGCAGTCGACGACCGCGCTGGCCTTGAGGTTCCGGGTGTTGTCGTAGTGGTACGGGGACTGCTTGCCCCGACGGCGGGAGGGGCGGACCACGGCGCGCAGGTCGCGGATCATCGACATGCTGGGCTCCTTGGGGGCCGGGCCGTCGACGGGCGCAGCGCTGCCCGGAATGAGGACCTACGAAGGCGTGCCGGAGGTCACCAAAGCGGGCACCGCGCGGACGGGACGGCGGACGCGGGAATCTTCTCGGTGGGGGGAGAGTGCGTGCGGGCCGCTCTCCCGGCCGAACCCCCTGGGCGACGGCCGCCAACGGGCGGCGGGAACGCCGGTATCGGGAGGGAACGAAGCGTCAGACGCGGGTGGACGACTGACGTTCGGGAGAGCCGCTGGTACTGCACGGTCGACTCGGATCCATGCCAGCTCCACCTCCTCCTGTCAGTCCCCGGAGGGAATATCCGTACAAGCCCTAACCGGCTGCAACCGTAGCACTGGTGCGGGGTGGCTCCGGCCATCCGAACGGGAAATCGAGGGGAGCGCAACGGGTTTTACCAACTGATGACTCGCCCCGCCCCAGGCGCCTCGTACGGCCCCCGGTCGTGCCGCCCACCACCCGGCGCCGCCGCGCGTCGACCGCCCTATGCTCACCGCATGACCGATGTGCTGCGGCGGGTGACGGACCGGCTGACCGAGCTGTGGGGCGAGCCCGACGCCAGGGCCGGGGTGACCTTCCTGGGCGCGGAGCGGATCGAGGTCGCGCGTTACCTGGACGGGGAGTTGGTCCGCTACGTGACCCTCGGCATGTCGGCGGCGCCGATGGCCGACCCCACCGCCGTACTGGCCGATCCGGTACGCGGCCCCCGCGCGGAACTGGTGTTGACGGTACGGGTGGGTGAGGGGCCGGGGCACGGCCGGCTGGCGGAGGTCGACACGGTGCTGCGCCCCCTGGCGGTGCTGGCCGCCTCGCCCCAGGTCGAGGGGGTGGTGGTCAGCCCCGGTGCCTCGCTGGACGTGGGTGAACCCCTCTGGCGGGGCGCGCCGTTCACCTCGGTGCTGGTGGCGGAACCGGGTGGGCTGCTGCCGGACGTGGAGTTGCCCGAGCCGATGGAGCCGGTGCGGTTCCTGCCCCTGTTGCCGATGACCCCGACCGAGGCCGCCTGGAAGCGGGTGCACGGGGCGGCGGCCCTGGAGGAGCGCTGGCTCGCCCGGGGCACCGACCTGCGGGACCCCGGGCGCGCTCCGGTGGCGCTGGAGTAGTGACCCACTCTCAGGGGAGCGGCTTGTCAGTGGGTTCGGGAGTCGCCCTGACCCGGCGGCATCCCGCGGTCCTGGTCCGTTCCTCCGGGCTCTGACCTCGCCCGCGCGTTGGCCGTGGAGAGGGCGGCCCCAGGACGGACCGGCCCACGGTCAGGGGCCGAACACCGTGCCGGGGGTAGCGGGGGCCGTCCCGGCGGACAGGTGAAGCGCTACTCGTCTCGGGATGGGCGGGCGACCTCCCAGGCCGCCTCGATCATCTGGAAGACCTCGTCCACCGTGGCCTCCGGCTCGGCCGCCTCACGGGCCAGCGCGTAGGCGTCGATCACGAACCTCGCGAGCGTCCGGCACGCCGTCGCGGTCTGCGGCAGGTCGGGGTCGGCAGTGAGGGCGACCGCCAGCGCCTCCGCGTGGCGCAGCCCCATCGACTCCTCGTACTTCCGCAGGGTGGGCGATTCGTCGATCATGCGCCGGATCGGGGCGGCGTCGTCTCCCGTGCAGTGGCGCACCAGGGCCTGGACCTCGCGGCGCAGCGCCGGGAGGAGCGGCTCGTGTGGCGCCCGCCCGGTGACCGCCCGCGTGAGGCGCTGCTCGAAGTCCTCGTCCCGCTCGAAGACCAGGGCCTCCTTGGAGCCGAAGTGGGAGAACAGCGTGGTGACGGCCACGTCGGCCTCGGCGGCCACTTCGCGGATACCCACCGCCTCGTACCCACGCTCCAGGAAGAGCCGCACGGCGGTGCCGGCGATCTTCTCGCGGGTCGCGGCCTTCTTACGCTCACGACGTCCGGGCGACACGGTCATCGCCGAAAGCTATCAGATACGAAACTGAAGCAACTGCAAAACACTAACCGTTAGTGCTACGTTTCCCCGCATGAGAAAAGTGAGCTTCGCCGAGTTCGGCGGTCCAGACGTCCTGCGACTCATAGACGCCGAGGAGCCCCACGCGGGCCCCGGCCAGGTGCGTATCGCCGTGCGGGCGGCGGGCGTGAACCCCGCCGACTGGAGGGTCCGGGAAGGTCAGGTCCTCAAGGCCCATCCGACCGAGTTGCCCGCCGGAGTCGGGCTGGACGCCGCCGGGGTGGTGGACCAGGTGGGCGAGGACGTCGACGGAGTCCAGGTCGGCGACCACGTGTTCGGCGAGGGCTCCAGCACCTACGCCGAGTTCGCCGTGCTGTCGGCCTGGGCCCGTATCCCCGAGGGGCTGACGTTCGAAGAGGCCGCCGGGTACCCCTCCGTGGTGGAGACCGCGCTGCGCGTCCTCCGCGAGGTCGACGTGCGGCCCGGACAGACGCTGCTGGTCAGCGGCGCCTCGGGGGGAGTCGGATCGGCGGTGCTCCAGATCGCTCGCGACCGGGGCATCACGGTGATCGGCATCGCCGGGGCCGCGAACCAGGACTACCTACGGAGCCTGGGCGCCCTCGCCACGACGTACGGCGAGGGCTGGGTGGAACGGGTCGGGCGGCTCGGCCGTGTCGACGCGGCCCTCGACCTCGCCGGCTCGGGCGTCATCCGCGAACTCGTCCAGCTGACCGGGGACCCGCGGAAGGTGGTCTCCATCGCCGATCTCGACGCGCCGCAGTTCGGTGTCCGGTTCTCCGGTACGGCCGGGAGTGTGCCGGACGCGCTCGCCGAGGCCGTCGACCTCATCACCCGGCGAAGGCTCCACATCCCGGTCGAGAGGTCGTACCCGCTCGCCGAGGCCGCGGCGGCCCACATCGACAGCCAGGCCGGTCACACCCGCGGTCGCCGCGTCATGGTGGTCTGAGCGGGCTCCCCCGGGCCGGCGGTCCGGCTCCCCGGGCACAGCCGGGGCGATGACTGGTCGTCACCCCTGGCGGTCCGGCACCGCCTCCGGGCCTGGCTCGCTGGGGAAGCCCCGGCCGTGGGCGCCGGCCGGGAAGCCGACCTCGGCGCGTTCGGTCTGGAGGAACACGTCGTCGAAGCCCAGGGCCGTGCGGGGTCTGGGTCGGTGAACGCCCTGGCCCAGTCGCTCCGCTGACCGGGCGCAGAGCAGCTCGCCCTCGCCCCAGTCGCGGAGGGTCGGGGTGTTGACGGCGCCCGGGTCGGCGTGAAGGCGAAGACCCACGGGGGCGTGCCGCGAGGGGGCGGGGCGGCCCTCGATCCGGCACCCAGGACACCCGGCGGGCCCGGCCCTCGTACTTCGGCCACCGCGCCGCCCCCACGAGGAGCCCCTCGCCGGCGCTCAGCTCCTGGTGGCGGGCGTCGGGGTGGCCGGGGTCGACCCGGCCGGGTGTGGCGCGGCCTTCTCGTGGGCCAGCCGGTCCAGGTCGGCCGAGCGCAGGCGTACCACCGTCGCGCCGAGCAGTGCGGTGACGGCGGCGATGACGAAGGGCATCCGGGCGTTGGTCCACTCCTCGACGCGGGGCGCGAGGAAGGGTGCCGCGGCGGCGGCGAACCACCGTACGAAGTTGTAGCCGGCGCTGGCCACCGGGCGGGGCGCGTCGCTGACCCCGAGGGCGAGTTCGGTGAACACGGTGTTGTTGACGCCGATCAGCGCGCCGGACAGCACGGTACCGGCAATGGCGGCGGTGTGGCCGCCGTAGCCGATGAGCAGCAGGTCGGCGGCGAGCAGCACCAGGGAGAGCGTCAACACCCGCAGGGAGCCCAGGCGTTCCTGGAGCCGTGGGGCGATCAGTACGGAGAACACGGCGAGCAGGACGCCCCAGGCGAAGAACACCGCGCCCGAACGGTAGGGGGACATCCGCAGGACGAAGGGGGTGAAGGCCAGCACCGTGAAGAAGGCGTAGTTGTAGAGGAAGGCGGCGGCCGAGGTGGCGGCCAGTCCCCGGTGTCCGAGGGCGCGCAGGGGGTCGGCGAGGGAGACCCGGCGGGCCGGCCGGGGTTGCTCCTTGAGGAAGACGCTGATGGCCAGGAAGCCGAGGGCCATCAGGGCGGCGGTGCCGAAGAAGGGGTAGCGCCAGCTGAGGTCGCCGAGGAGGGCGCCCAGCAGGGGGCCGCAGGCCATGCCGAGGCCGAGGGCGGACTCGTAGAGGAGGATCGCGGCGGCGCTTCCCCCGGAGGCCGCGCCGACGATCACCGCCAGCGAGGTGGAGACGAACAGGGCGTTGCCCAGCCCCCAGCCGGCGCGGAAGCCGACGAGTTCGGGAACGCTCTGGGAGCCGCCGGAGAGGGCGGCGAACACCACGACCAGGGCGAGGCCCAGCAGCAGGGTGCGGCGGGGGCCGATCCGGCTGGAGACGAAGCCGGTGAGCAGCATGGCGAGGGCGGTGATGAGGAAGTACGAGGTGAACAGCAGCGAGACCTGGCTGGGCGAGGCGTCCAGGCCGGTGGCGATGGAGGGCAGGATCGGGTCGACCAGTCCGATGCCCATGAAGGCGACCACGGCGGCGGAGGCGGTGGCCCAGACGGCGCCGGGTTGCCGCAGGATGGCGCCGGCTCCCTGGTCGAGGGGGTCTGGCTGGTGGACCGTCATGGCGTGGTGCTCCTCACTGTCGGATCGTCGGTGCCGTCGTCCGTCCGGTCGCCGGGGGTGGCCGTCCACCCCGAAAAGAAGTTAACTTAGCGAAGCAAATAACTGCAACATGCACCCACATGGGGTCGGCCCACCCCGGGCCCCGACGGAGTGATCGTCCTTGACGGGACGCCGACAGGGGAGGACCGTGGGACCTCATGAGGGGCGAACCGAGTTGCCCGAAGTGCGGTGGCCGTGTCCGGGCACCCGGACTCTTCGCCGACACCTGGCAGTGCGAGGTGCACGGGGTGGTGCACCCTCTCCAGCCTGTCCTCCCTCCCAGCGTCGAAGCCCTCGGGGTGGTCCTCAGCCGCGCCCAGGTCCCGGTGTGGATGCCCTGGCCCCTGCCGGTCGGCTGGCTGTTCACCGGGGTGGTCTCCGCCGGTGACGACCGCAGCGGAGGTCGGGCCACCGCCGTCGCCTGCTCCGGCCCCGGACTGCTGGACGGCCCCGGTGAACTGCTGCTGATCGCCGAGGAGTTGGGCGTCGGACTCGGTGCCCGGTACGCCGGAGTACCCGGACCGGACCCCGGCGCCCACATGCGGGTGGACCGCCCGCCCGAGGTCAAGGTGATCGCCGCCGGCCGGCCCACCCCGCTGTGGCCGGTGGACGGCGCCCCCAAGGATCGCGCCGTCTTCGCCGGCGAGGCCCTGGGCCTGTGGCTGTGGGCGGTGCTGTGGCCCGAACCCTCCGGGCTGCTGCTCTACGACGACCTGGTGCTGGCCGACCTCCGGGACGCCGGCGCCGAGTTGGACCTGCTCCCCTGCGGCGCCCTGTCCCCGCGCATCCTGGGCTGACCTCCCGCTCGCCGGGCCGACCCGGCACCAGTCCGGCTCTCCCCGGTCACCGACCGCCCGCCAGATGCCGGCGGTCGTCCCCGGGACCGCGTACCGGGGGCCAACCCGTAGGCTGCCAGCAGACCCCGGCAGCCCCTCGTCGACCCCGGAGGCCGTATCCCGTGCGCATCGACCTGCACACCCACTCCACCGCCTCGGACGGCACCGACTCCCCCGCCGAGCTGGTACGCGGCGCCGCCCGGGCCGGCCTGGACGTGGTGGCCCTCACCGACCACGACACGGTCGCCGGTCACCCGGAGGCGATACGGGCGCTGCCCCCGGGGCTGACCCTGGTGACCGGGGCCGAGATGTCGTGCCGCTGGAACGGGATCACCCTGCACATGCTGGCGTACCTGTTCGACCCCGAGGAGCCGGAGTTCCGCCGTGCCCGGGACCTGGTGCGGGACGACCGGCTCCCCAGGGCGCAGGCCATCGTGGCCCGCCTGGTGGAGCTGGGGGTGCCGATCACCTGGGAACGGGTCGCCGAGATCGCCGGTGACGGGGCGGTCGGGCGCCCCCACATCGCCACCGCGCTGGTGGAGACCGGCACCGTGGGCTCCGTCTCCGAGGCGTTCACCGGGGAGTGGATCGCCGACGACGGGCGGGCCTTCGTCCCCAAGCACGAGCTGGACCCGTTCCGGGCGCTGCGGCTGATCAAGGGGGCCGGCGGTGTCGCGGTCTTCGCCCACCCGCTGGCGACCAAGCGGGGACGGTGCGTACCGCCGGAGGCCATCGCCGAGCTGGCCGAGGCCGGACTGGACGGGGTGGAGGCCGACCACATGGACCACGACCCGGCCACCCGCGACCAACTCCACGGCCTGGCCCGGGAGTTGGGCCTGCTGGCCACCGGTTCCAGCGACTACCACGGCAGCCGCAAGACCTGCGAGCTGGGCGAGCACACCACCGACCCGGAGGTGTACCAGCGGCTGGTGGCCCGGGCCACCGGGGCCCGGCCGTACACCGGCTGAACCGGCCGCCGGATCAGCCGGCGTGCCGGCGCCAGAAGTCCGCCAGCGCCTCGGCGGTGACCTCGGGCCGCTCCACGTTGGGCGAGTGCTCCGCCCCCTCGATCACGGTGTGCGGGGCGTCCAGCCGCTTCGCCATGTCGGCGAGCGACTCCACCGGCCAGGCGTAGTCCCGCTCCCCGCTGACCACGTGCACCGGTACCCCGCTGGCGGACAGTTCCTCGCTACGGTCCGGCTCGACCAGCAACTGGGCGCCGGCGGCCAGGAGTTGGGCGGGTTCGGTACCCAGCCAACGGTCCCGAAGGAACTCCCGCACCTCGGCCGGGGTCTCCTGGCCGGGCGCCTCCGGGGGGTCCATCTGGGAGATCATCTGCCAGATCTTCTCCATCGGCAGCTGCCGCAGCGCGGGCCCCAGCACCTCCAGCCGGGCCCGCTGGTCCGCGTGCACCGCGCCGGGGCCGGAGCTGAGCAGGGTCAGCGAGGCGAAGGGCTCCGGGTCGGCCAGCACCGCCGCCCGACAGACCTGGCCGCCGAAGGAGTGCCCCAACAGGTGCGCGGTGCCCCCCAGGGCCCGGGTCTGGGCCAGTACGTCCCGGACCAGCTCCTCCTGGGCGTAGGCCGACTCCTCCCGGGGCCCGGCGCTCTGGTACTGCCCCCGGCCGTCGACGGCGCAGACCCGGAAACCCGCCCGGGCCAGCGGCTCCAACAGAGGGAGGAAGTCCTCCTTGCTCCCGGTGAAGCCCGGCACCAGCAGGGCGGTGCCGTACCGGGGCTCGGCGTCCGGCCGCTCCTCGGACCACAGCACGGCGAACTCCCCGCGCTCGGTGGCGAGTCGGCCGGGGCGGGCGGTGGAGGGAAGCCGAAGGGTGGGTGGTCTGCTCATGCCGGGTTCCTCAGTCAGCCGAGATGGACTTGCCGTAGTCCACCACGTTCTCCTTGCGCGGTGCGCGCAGGGTCAGCCGCTTGTTCCAGTCGGACAGCACCACCACCCCGGCGTCTCCCCCGCGCTCCACCCGCAGGGGGTGCGGGGTGCCCTCCAGGGAGACCTCCATGATCCCGCCGTGCCCCTTGTCGGCCGTCACGGCGACGGTACGGGTGTCGTCCACCTCGCCGTAGGTGCCCTTCTCCCGGCTCCCGTTGAGGTCCAGCACGCCGTCGAGCATCACCTCCATGTCGGTGAAGCCCCGCAGTTGGCGGTACGCCCGGTCCTTGTGCGGCACCTTGACGTACTTCCCGTTCAGCTTCCTGGCCGCCGCCACGTCCGCGCTGGTGGGCCGCTTGCCGGTCTTGTGCTGCCGGGCCCAGAACGCCGTACCCGCCTTGAGGTACAGGTCACGGTCCACCCGCAGCAGTTGGAACCGCTCGCCCCCCTGGGCGGACACCTCGCCCACCGCCCCGGTGTCCGTCAGCCGCATGTCCAGCCGGTAGTCCCGCTTGCCGCTGCGCACCTTGCCGGAGAGGTGCACCGCCTTGGCCCGCTCGGCGCTGGACCGGGCCTGCCGCTCGATCTGCTTGGCGCTCTTACGTCCCACCCCGTTGGTGCCCTCGTTCGGGTCGCTCTTGCCGCACGAGGCGAGCAGGGCCACCGACACCACGGCGCCTAAGGCCACGGCCGCTCGACCTCGACTACCGGGCACCTTACTCACGTACGCGCATCCTTAGGATCGACGGCGGGGGGAGCGATGACGGCACCCTACCGGTCGCCCCACAAGCCTCCGGGTGCGCATGTGGTGGAGGCCTCGGGCGGCAGTCGTAGAGCGCGAGCTAGCCTTAGCCCCACATACCGCGTGATCCACCACAATTCGGCGAGGAGGAGGCCACCATGCCCGCAGGCCCCACCCGCGTCTTCGTCTCCCATCTCTCCGGCGTCGCCGTGTTCGACCCCAACGGCGACCAGGTCGGACGGGTACGCGACGTGGTCGCCGTACTCCGGGTCGGCGGACGGCCCCCCGGAGTGCTGGGCCTGGTGGTGGAGGTCGTCACCCGCCGACGGATCTTCCTGCCCATGACCCGGGTGACCGGAGTCGAGTCCGGCCAGGTCATCACCACCGGGGTGCTCAACATGCGCCGCTTCGAACAGCGCCCCGGCGAGACCCTGATCCTCGGCGAACTGCTGGACCGCAGGGTACGACTGGTCGACCCCGACAGGTCCGAGGCGGACCGGGACACCTCGGGGGAAGCCGGTACGCCGGACGGGGGCCGGGCCCCGGAGGGCGACGTGGTCACCGTCCTGGACGTGGGCATCACCCAGCTCCCGGCCCGCCGCGACTGGCAGATCGACAAGGTCTTCGTCCGCCGGGCGAGGTCCGGCGCCCTGCGCCCCAAGCTGCTGCGCCGGGGCACCCCCTCGGTCGGTGGACGCGGGGAGACCCTGACCGTGGAGTGGTCGGCGGTCACCGGCTTCTCGGTGGACGAGCAGGAGCAGGGCGCCGCCAACCTGCTGGCCACCTTCGAGCAGCTGCGCCCCGCCGACCTCGCCAACGTCCTGCACCACCTGTCGGCCAAACGGCGACTGGAGGTGGCCGCCGCCCTCCAGGACGAACGGCTGGCCGACGTACTGGAGGAACTCCCCGAGGACGACCAGGTGGAGATCCTCGGCAAGCTCCAGGAGGAGCGGGCGGCCACCGTGCTGGAGGCCATGGACCCCGACGACGCCGCCGACCTGCTGTCCGAGCTGCCGGAGGAGGACAAGGAGCGGCTGCTGACCCTGATGGAGCCGGACGACGCGGAGCCGGTACGCCGGCTGCTGTCGTACGAGGAGGGCACCGCCGGCAACATCATGACCACCGAGCCCATCGTGCTCGGCCCGGACGCCACCGTCGCCGAGGCCCTGGCCCGGGTGCGGGCCGAGGACCTGCCCGCGCCCCTGGCCGCGCAGGTGTACGTCTGCCGGCCCCCGGACCAGACACCGACCGGCAAGTACCTGGGGCTGATCCACTTCCAGCGGCTGCTGCGCGACCCCCCGCCCACCCTGGTCGGCTCCATCGTCGACACCGACCTGCGCCCCCTGCCGCCCGAGACCCCGCTGCCGGCCGTCACCGGCTACCTGGCCACCTACAACATGGTGGCCGCGCCGATCGTGGACGAGGGCGGTCACCTGCTGGGCGCGGTCACCGTGGACGACGTACTGGACCGGCTGCTGCCCGAGGACTGGCGGGACTCGGCCGCCCACGGCACCCAGGACCGCTGGGAACTCACCGACCGGGAGCCCGTACATGGCTGAGCGCGAGGACCGCGGCACACGCACCGAACGAGCCAACCCCCCGGCCCCGCGCCGGAGTTCACGGGTACGGCTGGACATCCCCAGAGCCCCGCGCCGCAGTCCGCTGCCCAGCTTCGACCCGGACGCCTTCGGGCGGCTGTCGGAGCGGGTCGCCCGGTTCCTGGGCACCGGGCGCTTCCTGGTGTGGATGACCGTGGTGATCATCTGGTGGGTCAGCTGGAACAGCCTGGCCCCGGTGGAACTGCGCTTCGACCGCTACCCGTTCATCTTCCTGACCCTGATGCTCTCCCTCCAGGCCTCGTACGCCGCCCCACTGATCCTGCTGGCGCAGAACCGGCAGGACGACCGCGACCGGGTCAACCTGGAGCAGGACCGCAAGCGCAACGAGCGCAGCATCGCCGACACCGAGTACCTCACCCGGGAACTCGCCTCGCTGCGCATGGGCATGGGCGAGGTGGCCACCCGGGACTGGATCCGCTCGGAGATCCAGGACCTGCTGCGGGAACTGGAGCAGCGCGGCGCCATCGAGCCGGCCGACCCCGAACCGCCCGCCCGACGGGACGTGAGCTAAGTCGCCCTCGGCCGGGGTACCGGGCGTTCGGACCCCGGTGTCCGTCGCCGTACCATCGACGCATGGCTACCGACACGTCCGCAGTCACCCAGGAGGCGGTCACCGCCGCCCTGGCGACGGTCAACGACCCGGAGATCCACCGCCCGATCACCGATCTGGGCATGGTGAAATCCATCGAGATCGGCGCTGACGGGGCGGTGTCGGTCGCGATCTACCTGACGGTCGCCGGCTGCCCCATGCGCGACACCATCACCCGCAACGTCACCGAGGCCGTCCAGGGGGTGCCCGGGGTCGGCTCGGTGCACGTCGAGCTGGACGTGATGAGCGACGAACAGCGCCGTGAGCTGGCCGCCTCCCTGCGCGGCGGCAAGACCGAGCGGGAGGTGCCGTTCGCCCAGCCCGGTTCGCTGACCCGGGTGTACTGCGTGGCCTCCGGCAAGGGCGGCGTCGGCAAGTCCTCGGTCACCGTCAACCTGGCCGCCTCGCTGGCCGCCGACGGGCTCAAGGTCGGCGTGGTCGACGCCGACATCTACGGCCACTCGGTGCCCCGGATGCTGGGCGTCGACGGGCGGCCCACCCAGGTCGAGGACATGATCATGCCGCCCTCGGCGAACGGGGTGAAGGTGATCTCCATCGGGATGTTCACCCCCGGCAACGCCCCGGTGGTGTGGCGCGGACCGATGCTGCACCGGGCCCTCCAGCAGTTCCTGGCCGACGTCTACTGGGGCGACCTGGACGTCCTGCTGCTGGACCTGCCGCCCGGCACCGGCGACATCGCCATCTCGGTGGCCCAGCTGGTGCCCGGCGCGGAGATCCTGGTGGTCACCACCCCCCAGCAGGCCGCCGCCGAGGTCGCCGAGCGGGCCGGCTCCATCGCCGTGCAGACCCACCAGAAGATCGTGGGCGTCGTGGAGAACATGTCGGGGATGCCCTGCCCCCACTGCGACGAGATGGTCGACGTCTTCGGCACCGGGGGCGGCCAGCGGGTGGCCGAGGGGCTCACCCGTACCACCGGCGCCGAGGTGCCGGTGCTGGGCGCCATCCCCATCGACGTACGGCTACGGGCCGGGGGCGACGAGGGCAAGCCGGTGGTACTCAGTGACCCCGACTCCCCCTCCGGCGCCGCCATCCGTTCGGTGGCCGACAAGCTGGCCAGCCGTCAGCGGGGACTGTCGGGGATGTCCCTGGGGCTGACCCCCAGCAACAAGTTCTGAACGTGACACGGGTGGGGCCGGCGACCCGTTCCGGGTCGCCGGCCCCACCCGTACCTCGCTGTCAGCCGACGGTCAGCCGCTGTGGCTGGGGCGGTACCCGGTGAGGTCGCCGACCACGGAGAAGGCCAGCCCGTAGGCGCTCAGCCCCCGGCCGTAAGCGCCCAGGTGCACGCCCTCGGCGGTGGCGCCGGCCAGCACCCAGCCGTAGTCCGACTCGCGGTAGCGGAAGTCGGTGGGCGCCTCGTCCACCGGCAGGGAGAGCGTGGACCAGCCGGAGCCCTCCAGATCGTCCGCCAACTCCCAGGCCACGCTGGTCTGTTGGTCCAGCCAGTCCTGACGCAGGTTGTGGTCCATGTGCGTGGGATAGGTGCGGGACAGCAGTCCCGAGCCGGCCAGCCAGGCGGCCGAGCCCACGGTGGTGGCCTCCAGCACCCCGGTGCCGTCGGCGCTACGGCGCACCGGGCGTTCGGCGACCGTCACCACCACACAGAACCGTTGTTCCTCGGGACTGCTCTCCACCCGTAGGGAGGGTTCGTCCCCGTGTCCCACGGAACCGTGCTCCACGGTCCCGTCGGCTCCGACTCCGACCTGGTTCAGCCAACGCGGCCCGGTGAACGCCTCGTCCAGCCCGTACCAGGGAAAGGCGGCCCTCAGGTAGCTGTCCACCGAAGGCTGTGCGTGGGGCACCCCGGCGAAGGACGCTGCCGTGCTCGGCGCGCCGAGCACTCCCTGGCCCCCTGTCCGACTCCTCGTCTCCATGTTCGCGAGCCTCCTCGTTGCCCTGTCGCTTGGGCGGCCTGCCCCCGTGAGAACGGCGGCCCCGGACACAGGGAGGATAGCCATCCCGGTCCCACGTTTCGGGCATGGCAGAAGAACCGACGGCATCCTGATACGTGAGAACTGTCTCACTGGAGGAATCCGTACGCCCCGCCGGGCGAAGCGTGAAGCGGAGGTCGGCAGCGGAAAGCCCCGCCAGCACAACGCTGTGAACTGGCGCTTCTTGCTGTGGGTGAACGTCAGGTGGCGTCCGCGTCATACGGCGGGGGTTCCCGTCGGGCCGCCGTGGACTCCGCACCGGCACTTTCGCTCTTGGTGAGCCGGCCGCCGTTGGCGGACGGGGAACCGTCGCCTTTTCGTAGCGACGGCGTGCTGGTGCCAGCCTTGGTGAGGCTGGTAGGAGCGGACTTCTCGTCCGGTTCCTCGCTCTTGGTGAGGCTGGTCCGGGCAGGCTTCTCGTCCGGTTCGTCGTCCTTGGAGACACCGGCGATCTGGTCCATGTCCTTGCGGAAGTCCAGACTCTCCCGGATCTCCTTCAGCCCCAGGTCGTCGTCCCCGTCCAACAGGTGCTTGCGGGCGAAGTTCTTGGGGTTGAGGTCCTCGAACTCGAAGTCCTTGAACTCCGGCCCCAGTTCGCTGCGGATGTCCTCCTTGGCGCTGTCGGAGAACTGCCGGATCTTCCGAATGAACTGGGAGATGTCCTGGATGACCTTGGGGAGCTTGTCCGGCCCGAAGATCAGCACCGCCAGAATGATCAGCGCGATCAGCTCAAGGGGGCCTATGTCGAAGAACACCTGCTAGCTCCCTCATCTCTTCCTCGGAGGCCGTCTACCCGACCCCGAACACGACCACGGGTCACTCCCGCCCCATCGGCCGCACGGCCAGGGTCACGGTACCCGCAGGAAAGGGGGTACGGGGAGGTGGCCACCTCTTCCGTACGCCCCGCCAACCGTTCACTCCTCACTGGACGCCCCCAGGGTGACCGTGACCGTGTGCTCACTCCCACCCCGGCGCACCAGCAGCCGCAGCTTGTCCTCCGGCTCGTGGCTGCGGATCCTCACGATCAACTCCTCACCGTCGCGCACCCGTTCCCCGTCCACCTCGGTGATCACATCGCCCTTCCGCAACCCCGCGCGGGCACCGGGACCACCGGGAGTGACCGGGGGGCCGTCGCTCTTCCGAGCGCCGACCTTGGCCCCCTCGCCCTCGTACTCCATGTCGAGGAGGACACCGATCACCGGATGGGTGGCCCTGCCGGTGCTGATCAGTTCCTCGGCGACCCGCTTGGCCTGGTTCACGGGGATGGCGAAGCCCAGTCCGATGCTGCCGCCCTGGCCCGAACCGGGAGTGCGCCCGCTGTCGGCGGAGCGGATCACGCTGTTGATCCCGATCACCCGTCCCCCGCTGTCCAACAGCGGCCCCCCGGAGTTGCCGGGGTTGATGGGCGCGTCGGTCTGGAGGGCGTTGACGTAGCTGACATCGCTGGCGTCCCGCTCGCCCCCGGCGGTGATGGGACGCTCCTTGGCGCTGATGATCCCCGAGGTGACCGTGCCGGCCAGGTCGAAGGGGGCACCGACGGCCACCACCGGATCGCCCACCCGTACGGCCTCGGAGTTGCCCAGCGGAAGGGGCCTGAGCCCCGAGACCCCGTCGACCTTCACCACCGCCAGGTCGTACCCGCTGTCGTGTCCGACCAGCTTCGCCTGGGTGGACTGCCCGTCCTGGAAGGTGACCCGGATCTGTCCGCCGTCCTTGGCCGCGTCCACCACGTGGCTGTTGGTGAGGATGTGCCCCCGGTCGTCGAGGACGAAGCCGGTGCCGGTGCCCTGGGACTTGGCGCCCGACACGTGGAGGGTCACCACCCCCGGGAGTACCGACTGGGCGATGGCGGCGACCGAACCCCGGGCGGGCGGCTTGCTGTCGGCGGGCGGCTGCTCCAGGTGGATACCGCCCAGATCGCCGGCCCGCTCCAGTGCCACGCCCACCACCCCGCCGGCGAGCCCGGCGACCAGGGTGAGCGCCAACGCGGCCAGCACCAGACGCCGACCACGCGGGGACCGCTCCCGGGTCGGGGCGGTGTGGGCGACCGGATGGTCGGCCCAGGGGTCGTACGGGTGCGGCCAGTTGGCGTCCCCGGGCACGCCCTGGGCGGGCACCGGGGCGGAGGGCCCGCCGTGGGGGTGGGCGGTCTGGGGGTGGGCGGCCCGCTGGGCGGGGCCGGGCAGCGGGGTGCCCCCGGCCGGGGTCGCCCCGTGGGCCGGCGTCGACTCGTGGGCCGAGGTCGCGCACACGGTGGCCGGGGTCGGGCCCAGGGGTGCCGCGCCGGGGGCCGGCGTACCGGGGTGCGGCGGGGGCTGCCCGGGAGGCGGGGCACTCGCCGGGGCCACCTCGGCCGACTGGGCGGGGACGCCACCCTGGGCGGGGACGCCCTGGGCCGGAGTCGCACCGGTCGGCACCCCCCGGGGAGGGGTGGCGGAGGGGTGCTGCACCAGAGGTGCCGGGGCCCACGGGCCGGGGCCGCCGTAGGGCGGGGTGCCGTAGGGGTCCTCCCCGTGCAGCGGAGTGGTCAGGTCGGGGGGCGGCCCGGCTTCAGCCGTACTCCCCGGGGAGGGCGACGGTGTGGCCTCGGGACCGGTCTCGGGTGGGGCGCTCCGGGGCTCGGCTTCCGGTGCGCCCACCCGGCCCGCGCCCTCGGATGGTGCGGACTGGTCGGCTCCCTCCGACGGCACCGTGGCGGGGGCACCCTCGGGGCGCGCGGGAGGAGGGGCGGCTCCGGGTTGGGGGGCCGCCGCCGGGGAGGGGGCGGCCGGGGGCTCGTCCGGCGGTGGCGTGGCGGGGCCGGCTTCCGGCGGGGTGGGTGAAGTGCCGGCCGTTTCCCGCGAGTTGGCGACCGTACGGTGCTCCCGTGCGGGATCGGCGTCTGCCCCGCCGCCTCCCGGAGCAGTACGGGAACCGACAGGGGCGTTCCCGGTCGCGTCGGCCCCGGTGTGGTCGGCGGCTGCACCGGTCGCGTCAGCCCCGGTGTGGTGGGCCACTGCCTCGGTTCGGTCAGCCCCCGGGTCGTGGGCGGCGTCCCCGGTCGCGTCGGCCCCGGTGTGGTCGGCGGCGCCCTCCGAGGGGGCGGCGAGGTCGGAACGGGCGCCCTGCGAGGGGGCCACGGTGGGGTCGGGTGCCGGCTCCCCCTCGGGGCGGGTGTGCTGGGGAGCGGCGCCCTGCGGGGCGTCGGCCCCGGGGGAGGCGGTCGGGGGGTACTGCTGCCGCTCGGGGGGCGGGGTGGTCTGGGCGGTGCCGTCGTCCGGGGCCGGGGAACCGGGAGCCTCCGGGGTGGACGTCGGGCCCGTGTCACGGCGCGAGCGGTTCCACCACTTCGGCTTCTCGCCTCCGGTGGTCTTCCCCTTGTCCATGTTCTCCCCGCGGAAGGTGCTCGTCGCCCCGCGGACGCGGAGCTGGGCCGACCGCCGCAACGGATGGGAGCTTCACCGACCTCGGTCACGCTCCGGGACTCGCGCGGCGTCAGCCACCCGAGACGGCACCCGAGGATTCAACCAGGTCTTGGTCTTCACGCCCAGCCACACGCGGCTCAACGGCGCGGTATCCGCCAGAGGCCCTCGGCCCGCTCACCGTCCGCCGAGTCCGGCACCCCGGCTCGCACCAGAGGGCCCTTGCCACTCGGGGTCACACTCGGCCGGGACTCCTCGGAACCCAGCAGGCTCTGCTGGCCGGAACGCTGCCCGGAGCGCTTCTGGGAGGTGGCCAGTCGCAGACCGGAGTCGGAGCCCGGCCCCTCCACGAAGGGACTCGTACTGGTGGAGTAGACGCCGGGGGTGAGGGAGTATCCCCCCAGCACGGCGCTGGGCGTACCGGACTGACGACTGGCGGACTGCCCGGAGGCCTTCTCCACCCGGGCCGCACGCTGCCTGCGGTCGCCCGCCCGACGCCTGTCGGAACGTTCCTCCCCGCCTGAGCTGCTGGAACGGACCGCGCTGGTGTTGGAGTCGCCCCCCTGCCCAGCGGCGACCGGACCCCCCGCACCGGAGGTCATACCGCCCCCGAGGGCCAGCGCCGCCAGGGACACCGCTCCGGCGGCGGCGAAGGCCAGCCGTCGGTGCCGGGTGCCGGAACGGGGCTCGGGCTCGTGGATACGGAAGCCCTTGGGCGGGGTCAGAAGGCTGCGCCGGCTGGAGGGCTCGGAGCCGCGCAGGTAGTCGAAGTCCCAGGAGGAGGCCGGCTCCCCCGGCTGCCCGGGGCCCGACTCACCGTCGCCGGAGGTGGGGAGCCCCTGGAGCCGGGCCAGCAGTCCGTCCGAGGGTGGTGGGGGCGCCGTGTCCGCGAACACGCTCTTGAGTCTGCGCTGGGCGTCCGCCTCGGCCTTGCAGGTCACACAGGTGGCCAGGTGCGCGAGCACCCGCTCCCTCGCCTCATGACCCAACTCGCCGTCCACCAGGGCGGCGAGGCGGTCACCGAGATGCTGCTCCACGGGCGTGAGCCCGCTGTCGGAGGCGGTCACTCCGCACCGACCTCCCCGGCGGCTGGCCCGGGCAGGGCGGACACCGCCTCGGCCGGCACCCGCTGCTCCGCTCGGGCCTCGGGGGAACGGTGGCGCAGGGCCTTGCGCAGGTGGGAGCGGCCACGGTGGATACGGCTGCGCACCGTGCCCAGCTTGACGCCGAGCGTGGCGGCGATCTCCTCGTAGGACAGGCCCTCGATGTCGCAGAGCACCACCGCCGCCCGGAACTCCGGCGCCAGGGTGTCCAGCGCCTGCTGGACGTCGGCGTCGAAGTGGGTGTCGTTGAAGTGCTGTTGGGGGGTGGGCTCGCGGCTGGGCAGCCGCTCGGCGGCGTCGTCGCCCAGGGCGTCGAAGCGGATGCGCTGCTTGCGGCGCACCATGTCCAGGAAGAGGTTGGTGGTGATCCGGTGCAGCCAGCCCTCGAAGGTGCCGGGGGTGTAGGTCGACAGGGACCTGAAGACCCGGACGAAGACCTCCTGGGTCAGGTCCTCGGCGTCGTGCTGGTTACCGGTGAGGCGGTAGGCCAGGCGGTACACCCGGGCGCTGTGCGTGCTGACGATCTCCTCCCAGCTGGGAGGAGTCCACGCCGCGCTGGAGGCATCGGTGTCGAAGGTCGCGGTCGTGGACGCGGTCGATGCGGCGGAGTGGACTCGGTCAGCGGTGTTGGTCACGGATCTCGGCTGGCCCGCCAACCCACGGAGACGGCGGAGCGCCCCCCGGTCACCGGTCCTGGCCGCACCTCCCCTGTCAGCTTGGGTGTCCAGTGGACTCCCCACCTTAGTCACCTGGGGCGTTAGCTCCACATAAACGGCTGGAGGCCCCGACGCGTGAGCCGGCGCACCCGCCCGCTCCCGCAGCCCGTCGACTGGAGTCATGAGCACCCCCGTGTCCCTCCGCCGTTGAATTCCCGCTGATTCCTCCTCCCCCAACGTCCGGTCCCATCATCGGGTTCCCCGGGTAGCCGATACAGTCACCGTGGCGTGTACGACGGGGACAGGAGAGGGTCATTACCGGCAACCGGCAGGCAAGCTGGGCATTCGCCGACGCATACGGCGCCGAGCTTGTCGAGAACGCCGAGAGCGTAGCCCTGCGCTGGGCCCGGGAGCGGGCGCAGGAGTCCGGTCTACGCGCGGTGTCCTCGGGCACCGGTGCCGCCCTCCGAATGCTGGCGGCGACCTGCGGGGCCAAGGCCGTCGCGGAGATCGGCACCGGGTGCGGGGTGTCCGGGATCCACCTGCTGCACGGGATGCGGCCCGACGGAGTGCTCACCACCGTCGACGTGGAACCGGAGTGGCAGCAGTTCGCCCGGCACGCCTTCCGGGGAGCCGGCTTCGCTCACAACCGGGCGCGCTTCATCCCCGGTCACGCCCTGGAGGTGCTCCCCCGCCTCGCGGACGGCGGCTACGACCTGGTGTTCTGCGACGGCGACCGCATGGAGTACCTGGACTACCTCGGCGAGGCCATGCGGCTGCTGCGGCCCGGCGGGCTGATCTGCTTCGAGGGGACGTTCGCCGAGGGGCGCACCGTGGACACCAGTACCGCCCAGAGCGCGGAGGTGCTCAAGATGCGCGAACTGCTGCGTACGGTGCGGGAGAGCACCACCCTGCTGCCGGCCCTGCTGCCCTGCGGCGACGGGCTGCTGTGCGCGGTCAAGCGCGAGGACGACTGAGTCGGAGGGGCGCCCGCCTCCCGTAGGGGCGCGGCACGAGGGGTCCGGGCGGTCGCCGGCACGCGGCACCCCGAACATGACGCAGAACACGACGAAGCGAACATGACGAAGCCCCGGAGTGGTGGACTCCGGGGCTCACGTCGCGTACGTCAAGGTGATCGCCGTGGGTCTCGCCGTGGACGCCCCGCGTCCCCGGGGTCGCCGACGCCGTCAGCCGCAGGCCTTCTTCAGCTCCTCGCCGAGGGCGGTCGCCTCGTCCGGGGTCAGCTCCACGACGAGTCGCCCACCGCCTTCGAGCGGAACGCGCATGATGATGCCCCGCCCCTCCTTGGTCACCTCGAGCGGGCCGTCGCCCGTCCGCGGCTTCATGGCCGCCATGCTCGTTCCCCTTCCTGAAACCAGCTCATCGCAGCCGACGGCCCCATGGCAGGCACGGTGTCACCGGCATCGAACACATTGCTTCCTGCGCCATTATCCCGCATGGCGGGACCCGATGACCAACAGCGGTTCGCATCACTTGCGCATCGCAACGTCCCGGAACCGCCCCGTACGGCGTTCCGACCGCGCTGTGGCGGGCACCTGTACACATCACCCTCACATCCGCGACCGTCAAAGGTTGACGCACCTCACATCGGCGACCCCGTCGCGGGGGTCCTGGCGCCGGTCCGCCGGGTGTCTTTCGAGCGCCGTGGTTCTCGGTCATGCTGGGCGCCATGTCCGACACCGTGCTCTACGAACTGACCGAGGGACTGGCCACCGTCACCCTCAACCGCCCCGACGCGATGAACGCGCTCGACACCGAACTCAAGGAGGCCCTGCGGGACACCCTGCAACAGGTGGCCAGGGACCCGGCGGTGCGGGCGGTGCTGCTGACCGGCAACGGCCGGGGGTTCTGCGTGGGGCAGGACCTCAAGGAGCACGTACGGCGGCTCAACGAGACCGAGGGCGGCGAGGCCCTGCGCACCGTGCACGAGCACTACAACCCCATCGCGCTGGCGATCGCCACCATGCCCAAGCCGGTGGTGGCCGCCGTCAACGGCGCCGCCGCCGGGGCGGGGGCCGGGTTCGCCTTCGCCGCCGACTACCGGGTGGTGTCCGAGAAGGCGAGCTTCACCACCGCGTTCGCCGCGATCGGGCTGACCGCCGACTCGGGGATGTCCTGGACCCTGCCCCGGCTGGTGGGCACCAGCCGGGCGACCGAGCTGTTGATGTTCCCGCGCAGTGTGCACGCCGACGAGGCCCGGGAGTTGGGCATCGCCAACCGTGTGGTGGCCCCGGAGGCGCTGGCCGAGGAGGCCCGTACGGTGGCCCGCACCCTGGCCGAGGGGCCGACCGCGGCCTACGCCGCCATCAAGGAGTCGCTGGCCTACGCCGCCGACCACACCCTGGCGGAGACCCTGGAGAAGGAGGCCGAACTCCAGATCCGCTCGGGCGGCACCCAGGACCACCGGATCGCGGTGGACGCCTTCGTGGCGAAGGAACGTCCCCGTTACGTGGGCCACTGAACCGGGTCGCCCGCTGACCGACCGGGCCCGTCGCCTCAGGCGGCGGGCCCGTCCGTCGCCGTACGGACGAAGCAGTCGGCGAGGTGGTCGTTGACCAGTCCGCAGGCCTGCATGGTCGCGTAGGCCGTGGTGGGGCCGACGAAGCGCAGCCCGCGCTTCTTCAGCGCGCGGGAGAGGGCGGCGGACTCCTCGGTGTGGGCCGGTACCTCGCCGGTGTGCCGGGGCGCCGGCCGGGGCGCGGGGGCGTGGGACCAGATGAGTTCGTCCAGCTCGCCGGGCCCCCACTCGGCCAGTACCCGGGCGTTGTGCAGGGTGGCGTCGACCTTCGAACGGTTGCGGATGATCCCGGGGTCGGCCAGCAGCCGCGTCCGGTCCTCCTCGGTGAACGCGGCGACGGTGGGGATGTCGAAGCCGGCGAACCCGGCGCGGAACCCCTCCCGCCGGCGGAGGATGGTCAGCCAGGACAGCCCGGACTGGAAGGCCTCCAGGGAGAGCCGCTCGAACAGTGCCTGGTCCCCGTGGACCGGCCGTCCCCACTCATGGTCGTGGTACTCGCGGTAGTCGCCCACGGACTCGGCGGTCAGGCCCCAGCGGCAGCGGAGCCGCCCGTCCGGTCCCGGCTCGGCCCCCAGTCCAGCGGTCAGTCCCGCGTTCACGGTGTCCTCCGGTCGTGCGACCCGTCCTCCAACTCCTGGACCCCGTACGGGTCGTCCTGGGGCGAGGGCCACAGCGGGGGCTGCGGCGCGGCCTCCGCCGGGGTGACCTCGGGCCAGCGTGGGGAGGGGCCGGTGCCACGCTGTTTGCGGTAGCGGGCCAGCCCGGCCTCCAGCTCGGCGATCCGGGCGTCCCGCTCGTCCAACTCGGCCGCCAGCCGGTCCAGTACGTCGTCGACCTGCTGCATCCGGTAGCCCCGTACGGCCAGGGGAAGGCGCAGGGTGTCCACGTCGGCGCGGCTGATGGGGCGGTGGCCGGGCAAGGGCTCGTCCAGCTGGTCCACCGCCGCGTCGGTGAGCCCTCCCGCCACACCGGGCCCCCGGCTGTCGGTGCTGCTCAGCACGGCGAGGGTGATCGCGGCGACCACCACGACCAACGAGATCAGCAGAAACCAGAACACCGACTTCTCCATAGTCCACGGGGCGGTCCTCGACATCGCCGGGCTACGGCCCATGCCGTGCCGCCCATCGTTTCATGGACCGCCCACCGCCCGGCCGCCCCTCGGAAGTCCGGGACCGTTCGCGGCCACGGCGGCGACCCACTTCTCGTTCGGCGCGTGCCAGCCGTCGGAGGGCACCGAGATGCCGAGGAAGAGTACGGGTGCGCCCAGTACGTCCTGGAGGTCGGCGGCCGGGCCCGAACCCCCCTCCCGGGTGAACAGCACCCGCTGTTCGAAGGCCCTGCCCATCGAGCGGGCCAGCGAGCGCAGCGCCGGATGGTCCAGCGGGGTCAGCCGACCGGGGCCTCCGCCCGGCCGGCTGCCCGGACCGGCACCCGGCCACCCCGGATAGGCTCGTCAGACGTCCGGGAGCAGTCGGAGCGAGCCGGTCCGGGAGGAGTCACGAGGATGTTGCGGCTGGGCAGGCGCGAGTTCGGCCCCGAGGAGCCGGTGATCATGGCGATCGTCAACCGCACCCCGGACTCCTTCTACGACCAGGGGGCCACCTTCCAGGACCAGCCGGCCCTGGACCGGGTGGAGCGGGCGGTGGCCGAGGGCGCGGCCATCGTGGACATCGGCGGGGTGAAGGCCGGGCCGGGCACCGAGGTGACCGCCGAGGAGGAGGCGCGGCGGACGGTCGGTTTCGTGGCCGAGGTACGCCGGCGGTACCCGGACGTGGTGATCAGTGTGGACACCTGGCGGCACGAGGTGGGCGAGGCGGTGTGCGAGGTGGGCGCGGACCTGCTGAACGACGCCTGGGGCGGGGTGGACCCGCTGCTGGCCGAGGTGGCCGCCCGGTACGACGTGGGGCTGGTGTGCACCCACGCCGGGGGCGCCCGGCCGCGTACCCGGCCCCACCGGGTGGAGTACCCGGACGTGATGGCCGACATCCTGCGGGTGACCGGTCAACTGGCGGAGCGGGCGCGGGAGTTGGGCGTACGCGAGGACGCCATCCTGATCGACCCGGGCCACGACTTCGGCAAGTCGACCCGGCACTCCCTGGAGGCCACCCGTCGCCTCGGGGAGATGACGGCCACCGGCTGGCCGGTGCTGGTGTCCCTGTCCAACAAGGACTTCGTGGGCGAGACCCTCGACCTCCCGGTGAAGGAACGGCTGTTGGGAACCCTGGCCACCACGGCGGTCTCCGCCTGGCTGGGCGCCCGGGTGTACCGGGTCCACGAGGTGGCCGAGACCCGCCAGGTGCTGGAGATGGTGGCCGCCATCGCCGGGCACCGTCCCCCCAGGGTCGCCCGCAGAGGGCTGGCCTGAGGTTCCGTGACCCGACGCCGTACCGGGCCACCCGGATACGGCCCGGCCCAGTGGGCCCACGAACCCCGGCCCCCGGGCGGTCACTGTACGAGCCCCACCGGGTGACCGTGACGGGATGCCCCGGCCTCCCCCGACGTCGCGACCAACGTCAACCACCCACCGTCCCCACCGCCCACCCCCACGGGGGACCGCGAGAGCCACACGCCGCCGCACCCCACACGAGGCGGACCCGCCCGACAAGGAGCACCGGCGCGACCCGGGCCCGAGGGGATGCCCCCACACGACTGCAAGTCGAGCCCGACGGCCAGCGCGAGGTCCACCCCCGGCCCCTTACGCCGCCTCAGCCACCCACGGGCGAGGCCGGCACGGGCCCGTACCGTCACGGGCCGCAGTCGCCGTGACCTCCGGTGAGCGTGGGCGCGGCAGGAGCCACGCGGTCAGGGGCCGCGACGCCCCGGCCTCCCCCGGCAGAAGCCGCCCAGCACGGAACGGGCGAGCCGGGTGTACCAGGGAGCCGGCACCCCGACCCGCCCTCGGGGCTGGGGAGTTCGGGGCGTCGGGAGGTGGCGAACCGGGCGGTGCCAGACCGCACCGGCGGGTGCCGGACAGACGTCAGGTCCCTCCCACGGGTGGGAGGGACCTGTGAGTGAGGGGTCCGGGGAACGGGGGCTCAGCCCAGTTGGCCGGAGACCTCCTTGGTCACCAGGGTGACCGCCTCGTCCACGTCGTCGGTGACGTGGAACAGCTCCATGTCCCGTTCGGAGGCCTTGCCCTCGGCGACCACGGCGTTCCGCAACCAGTCGACCAGCCCGCCCCAGTAGTCCACGCCGAACAGCACGATGGGGAAGCGGGTGACCTTGCCGGTCTGCACCAGGGTCACCGCCTCGAACAGCTCGTCCAGGGTGCCCATGCCACCGGGCAGCACCACGAAGCCCTGGGCGTACTTGACGAACATGGTCTTGCGGACGAAGAAGTAGCGGAAGTTGACGCCGATGTCGACATAGGGGTTCATCCCCTGTTCGAAGGGCAGCTCGATGCCCAGCCCCACCGAGGTGCCGCCCGCCTCCAGGGCGCCCTTGTTGGCCGCCTCCATGGCTCCCGGCCCACCACCGGTGATCACCCCGAAACCGGCCTCCACCAGTCGACGGCCCAGCAGGACGCCGGTGGCGTACTCCGGCGACTCGGTACGGGTGCGGGCGGAGCCGAACACGCTGATCGCCGGCCCGAGTTCGGCCAGGGCGCCGAACCCCTCGATGAACTCCGACTGGATCCGCATCACCCGCCAGGGGTCCTGGTGGACGAAGTCGGAGGGACCGGTGGTGTCCAGCAGGCGTTGGTCGGTGGTGCCCGACCGGACCTGCCCTCGCCTGCGGACGACCGGGCCGAGTCGCTGCTCGGAGGGTGCCGACCGGTCGCCGTCGGACTTGGGGCGCTGCTCGGAGCTGGCCACTGAGGTTCTCCTTCCAGGTGACTCCCCGCACGGTCACCGACCCGTTTCGCGCCGCCGCGAGCGGCGGGTGAACAGCCGGTGGACGGGATGGGAACCCCGTCCCCGCACGCGTCGGTCGAGTCTACGTGGCCGCCGGGGCGCCACGGCCGGTGACGGCGGGCCGTCAGCTGGTGAGCCAGTGGCGCAGCCGTTCCTCGCAGTGGGTGATCAGGGCGGTGTCCACCCGCTCGTCCCGCTTGTGGGCCAGGTTGGGGTCCCCGGGGCCGTAGTTGACGGCCGGGACGCCCAGGGCGCTGAACCGGGAGACGTCGGTCCAGCCGTACTTGGGGTGGGCCTCGCCGCCCACCGCCTCCAGGAAGGCCACCGCCGCCGGGTGAGAGAGCCCCGGCAGGGCTCCCCCGGAGCTGTCGTCCACGATCATCTCCTCGACCCCGCAGTCGGCGAAGACCTCGCGTACGTGGTCCAGGGCCTGCTGTTCGTCACGGTCGGGGGCGTAGCGGTAGTTGACGGTGACGGTGCACAGGTCGGGGATGACGTTGCCGGCCACCCCGCCCTCGATGTGGACCGCGTTGAGCCCCTCGCGGTACTCCAGGCCGTCGATGACCCTACGGCGCGGCTGGTAGCCGGCGAGCCGGTCCAGAACGGGCCGGGCGGCGTGGATGGCGTTGGCCCCCATCCAGGAACGGGCCGAGTGGGCCCGCTGGCCGGTGGTGCGCAGCAGCACCCGCAGAGTGCCCTGGCAGCCGCCCTCCACCTGGCCGTTGGAGGGTTCCAGCAGCACCGCGAAGTCACCGGCCAGCCAGTCGGGGTGGGCCCGTGCGACGTGCCCCAGTCCGTTGAGGTGGGCGGCGACCTCCTCGTTGTCGTAGAAGACGAAGGTCAGGTCGCGGTTGGGTTCGGGCACCGTGGCGGCCAGGCGGAGTTGTACCGCGACTCCCGCCTTCATGTCGGAGGTGCCGCAGCCCCACAGCTGCCCGTCCTCGTCCAGCCGGGAGGGGAGGTTGCCCGCCACGGGGACGGTGTCGACGTGACCGGCGAGGATCACCCGCTCCGGGCGGTCCAGACGGGTGCGGGCCACCAGGTTGTTGCCGTACCGGTCCACCGTCAGGTGGGGCAGCGCCCTCAGGGCCGTCTCCAGTTCGTCCACCAAGGGCTCCTCGGTGCCGCTCTCGGAGGGGAAGTCCACCAGTCGCGCGGTGAGGGTGGCCGCGTCCTGTCGCAGGTCGAGTCCGGTGCTGTGCATGGGCGGCACCCTACCGGCGCCTGGGTCTGCTGCCGTGGGCACGCTGGCACTACCTTTGTCGCGTGCCGAACTCCGCGACTGGACAGGGAAGACCGCGCCGACCGCTGCGCTGGTTGGTGACGACCGTGGTGCTCCTGGGCGTGGGGGCGTACGTACTGGTGCAGTACGTGGGGGACGGACGCCCCGGCCCGCCGCGCTGCGAGGTGGGCGGGGGCGACGGTACCGAGACCTACGAGCTGTCACCGGCCCAGGCCCGGCACGCGGCGACCATCTCGGCGGTGGCCTCCGCCCGGAAGCTGCCCGAACGGGCGCTGACCGTGGCCCTGGCCACCGCGCTCCAGGAGTCGATGCTGCGCAACCTCGACTACGGGGACCGCGACTCGCTCGGCCTGTTCCAACAGCGCCCCTCGCAGGGCTGGGGCACCAAGCGGCAGGTGCGTGACCCGGTCTACGCCTCCGGGAAGTTCTACGACCACCTGGTGGAGATCCCCGGATACGCCGACCTGCCGGTGACCGAGGCGGCCCAGCAGGTCCAACGCAGCGGCCACCCCGAGGCGTACGCCAAGCACGAGCCGCACGCCCGGACGCTGGCCGCCGCCTTCCGGGGCAGCCGTCCGGCCAGTGTCCGCTGCACCATCGGCAAGGGCAGCGAGGAGGTGCGCACCCCCGGGGACCCGGACCGGGTACGCGCCGAGCTGGCCCGGGAGTTCGGCCCGGGGGTGGTGCCCCGGAAGGGTACGGAGCGGACCTCGGGGGGCGGCCCGGGGCAGCGGAACAAGGGGAGCGCGCGTACCTCGGCGGAGGAGCGCACCGTGGTGCTGAGCGCCCCTGACCGCCGACGGGGCTGGGAGTTGGCGCACTGGGCGGTGGCCCACGCCACCTCGCTGGGGATGGAGCAGATCGCCTACGACGGCCGGGTGTGGAGCGCGGAGAAGGGTGACGAGGGCTGGCGGACCGGTGGCGGGACCGGGCGTTCCGAGGTGCGACTGAGCCTCAACCCCCGCTGACCCAGGGCACATTGCCAATCCTTTACCCGCGCCGCCGCAACCTCGGGACCGCTCCGAACGATAGGCACTGCGTCCGAGGCCTCACCGTTCACCGGTGGACACGGCCCCGCGCACAGTCTTCGTCTACCTGTTTGGTCAAAGGAGCGCCATGTCCCTCCCCCTCTCCCGCCGGGTCGCCCGAGCCGCGTTGTTGACGGCCGCCGGTGCCGCCTCCGTGGTCGGAGCCACGGGTGCCGCCAGCGCCGCCGACCTGTCTCAGACCCCCGGCGTGGGCAGCCTGACCAGCCCGGACGGCGCGGGCCTGGGCGGCACCGTGGACGGCACCGTCGACCAGGCGCGGAGCCTGGGCCAGACCGCCGGCGGACTCGGTGAGGACGCCAAGCAGGTCGTCGACCAGGGCACCCAGGACCTCGACCGCAACGCCACCCCCCTGGACGGCAACCTGCCCGAGCGGGTCAAGGAGACCGGAGCCAAGGTGGTCCGCGTCCTCGACGGCACCGTCACCCCCGGCAGCGGCCCGGCCACCCCCACCGCCAACAAGATCGACATCCCGGACGGGGACAAGACCCTCGGCCGCGCCGGTACCGAACTCGGCCTGGCCGTCGGCGAGATGGCCCGCGAGGGCACCCTGCCGGACACCCCCAAGCTGCCCAACCCCCAGACGCTGCCCACCACTTCGCGACTGCTGTCGGGCGGGCAGCAGCCCGCCGACGGTGGCCAGACCCAGGGCCAGCCGACCCGGCAGGTCGGCAACCTGCTGCCCGGCAGCGGCAACACCCCGCTGGTGGGCGGTCTGCCGCTGGGTGGCTGACCTGTCACGTGACCCGTACGAGGGGGGCCGGTGTCGTGTCCGACACCGGCCCCCCTCGTGTGGGGTTCGGACGGAAGGGGCCCCGCGCCGAGGGCGGGGGACGTGACCGGTGGGGCGGCGGCGGGCTGTCGGGCCGGCCGACTCCCCCGCCGAGGGTTCCGCTTTCGGGGGTGTGAGCGCGCCCGGTTCCGTACACCGGCCTCCGGGCGCCCTGGCGTAGGGGGACGCGAGGGGCGCTCAGGCGGGGAGCGGTTCCTCGGAGAGTCGGCGCACCGCCGCCCGTACCCGTTCGTCGGTGGCGGTGAAGGCGATACGTACGTGGTGGTCCCCGGCCGGGCCGTAGAAGTCACCGGGCGCCACCAGGACCCCCAGCGAGGCCAGGGCGGCGACGGTGTGCCAGCAGGGCTCGTCGCGGGTGGCCCACAGGTAGAGCGAGGCCTCGCTGTGCTCGACACGGAAGCCCTGCTTCTCCAGCGCCTCCCGCAGGGCGGACCGGCGGGCGGCGTACCGGGCGCGCTGCTCGGCCACGTGCTCGTCGTCGCCCAGGGCCGCGACGGTGGCCGCCTGCACCGGGGCGGGCACCATCATCCCGCCGTGCTTGCGGATCTGGAGCAGCTCGTCCAGGACGGCGGGGTCACCGGCCAGGAAGGCCGCGCGGTAACCGGCCAGGTTGGAGCGCTTGGACAGCGAGTGGACGGTGACCAGCCCCCTGTGGTCCGGGCCGCACACCTCCGGGTTCAGCACCGAGTGCGGCTCCGCCTCCCAGCCCAGCTCCAGGTAGCACTCGTCGCTGGCCACCAGCACCCCGTGCTGGCGGGCCCACACCACGGTCTCCCGCAGTTCCTCGCGGTCCAGGACCCGACCGGTCGGGTTGGAGGGCGAGTTGAGCCACAACAGCTTCAGGCCGGCGGGGTCCAGCTCGGTGGGGTGGCGGTAGGCGACCGGCTCGGCACGGGCCAGCCGGGCGCCCACCTCGTAGGTGGGGTAGGCGAGTTCCGGGTAGGCCACCCGGTCGCCGGGGCCCAGCCCCAGCTGGGTGGGCAGCCAGGCAACCAGCTCCTTGGAACCCACCACCGGCAGCACGCCCCGGTGCCCCAGCCCGACCGCGCCCAGCCTGCGCGTACACCACTCCACCAGGGCGTCCCGCAGCTCGGGGGTGCCCCACACGGTGGGGTACCCGGGGCTGTCGGCGGCCTCGGTCAACGCCTGGCGCACCAGCGGCGGCACCGGGTCGACGGGGGTGCCCACGGAGAGGTCCACGATGCCGTCCGCGTGGCCGGCCGCGGTCTTCTTGTACGGCTCCAGCCGGTCCCAGGGAAAGACGGGAAGGCGCTCGGTCACTGGGGGCACGTGGTTCTCATTTCCTTCGGCCGACCGGCCCGGGCCCGCTGCCGGGCCCTGCCGGATGTGCCCGTACGACCCCTCGGCCGTACGGGACTGGGGACGCGCGAGGGACGGTTCAGTCGCCCATCGGCGGGAGGGCGGCGACGAACGGGTGGTCCCGCTCGATCAGGCCGAGCTTGCTGGCGCCGCCGGGCGAACCCAACTCGTCGAAGAACTCCACGTTGGCCTTGTAGTAGTCCTTCCACTCCTCCGGGGTGTCGTCCTCGTAGAAGATCGCTTCCACGGGGCAGACGGGTTCACAGGCCCCGCAGTCGACGCATTCGTCGGGGTGGATGTACAAGCACCGCTGGCCCTCGTAGATGCAGTCGACGGGGCACTCCTCGATGCAGGCCTTGTCCTTCAGGTCGACACAAGGCTCCGCGATGACGTAGGTCACGCTGTCGTTCCTCCTCTTCAGGGCCGGTGGTCCGATAGGTGGTACCACCACAGGGCGCGCGGGAGCGCGGCGTCGTCGATGCCCGCGTCTAGTATCGCCGTTCCCGCATCACACACGAAACGAGGGGGCTACCCAAGGATGGAATTCGCCCTGGGCGGACAGCTCTCGGTCCGCATCACGCCCGACGACGTGGGGAAGCGGGTGTCGATACGCACCCGGCTCCCGGAGGACACCCCCGGCGCCCGGTTCACCGACACCCTGGGCCACCTCACCTCCTGGGAGAACGGTGTGCTCCTCGTCACCCGTCGGGACGGAGAGGCGGTACGGCTGGACGAGCGGGACCTGGTCGCCGCCAAGGTGGTGCCACCGGCCACCCGACGGGGGCGGCGCCTTCGCGGCGGCCCCGGCACGGACACCGCCGAACTGGAGCGGATCGCCGCCCGGGGCTGGCCGGCGGTGGACCGCGAACCCCTGGGCGACTGGCTGCTGCGGGCGGCCGACGGCTTCACCTGGCGGGCCAACTCCACGCTGGCCCTCGGCGACCCCGGGGTGCCCGTCGAACGGGCCGTCGACGAGGTGGCCGACTGGTACCACGCCCGGGGACTGCCGGGCACCGTGGTGGTGGTCGACCCCCGGGGCGAGGGCGCCGCCCTGGACGCCCTGCTGGAGCACCGGGGCTGGACGGTGCGCGCGGCGGCGCTGCTGTCGCTGGCGCCCCTGCCCCCGCTGACCGACGCCCCGGAGGACGCCCGGGTACGGGTGGAGCGCGCGCTCACCGAGGAGTGGCTGACCGGGTACCGCTCCAGCGGCCCCGAGGCCCGCGCCGTCCTCACCGGTGGGCCCTCGGTGTGGTTCGTCACCGTGCCGGACGCGCGGGGTGACGGCACCCCGGCCGCCCGGGGCCGCTGTGTGGTGGAGGGCCGGTGGGCCGGGTTCAACGCCGTCGAGGTCTCCCCCCGCTGGCGACGGCACGGACTGGCCACGGCGGTGATGGCCGCGCTGGCACGGGTCGCCCTGTCCGAGGGGGCCACCACCGGCTACCTCCAGGTCGAGCCGGACAATGAGGGGGCACTGGCCCTGTACGAGGGCCTGGGCTTCGTGGAACACCACCGCTACCACTACCGCGTGCAACCCAGGACCTGAGCAGCCCGAACACCGAGCCGGACACCGGAGCCACGATGGACAACCAGGACCTGTTCGCCGAGGCGGCCCGCTCCGAGCGGCCCGACCTGGTGCGACTGTGCCTGCTGATCTGCGCGGAGGCCGACGTCGAGCTGGACCAGCACGGCATGGACGCGGTCGAGATCGAACTCGACCGGCTGGCCGGCTCCCTGCCGTACGGCCGCGACCGCTCCCCCGCCGACTGGGCCCGGGTACTGGCCGAGGCGCTCGGTCGACGGGAGGGCTTCGCCGGACGCCCGGCCGACTACCGACGGCTGGAGTCCTCGCTGCTGCACCAGGTGCTCCGCCGACGCCGGGGCCTGCCCATCCTGCTGTCGGTGGTGTGGATGGAGGTCGGCCGTCGGGCCGGCGCCCCGATGTACGGGGTGGCCCTGCCCGGCCACTTCGTGGTGGGCGTCGGCGAACCGGACGGGGACCACGTGCTGGTGGACCCCTTCGCCGGAGGACGCCCCCTGCCGGAGGGCGAGGTCGACCTGCTGGTGTCCGAGGCCACCGGGGACCGTGAGCGGGCCTCGGCCAGAGCGGCGGCCAGCCTGCTGCTGCCCGCCGACCCGGTGGAGATCGTGCTGCGCGTACTGAACAACATCCGCGCCTGGGCGGCGGCCCGGCCCGAGCACTCCGACGTCCAGCTGTGGGCGGTCGACCTGGCGCTACGGCTCCCCCACCACCCCGCGCAACTGCGGCTGGAACGGGCCCAACTCCTGGTGGACCGGGGCCAGTTCCGGGACGGCGCAGCCGAGATGGAGGAGTACGCCAACGCCATCGCCGCCATGGAACCCGCCGCCGCCGGAGCGGCCCGCCGACGCGCCCGTAGCGCGCGGGCACGGCTCAACTGACCCGCCACGACGACGCCCGGGGCCGTACCCCGGTCAGAGGTACGGCCCCGGGCGCGGTCACGCTCCGGGCGGCTGCCGTCAGTTGGGGTTGAGCGGGATCTCCTGGACCCTCTTGGCCGGATCGGTCTCCTTGAGGGCGACCCGCAGGGCGCTCACCACGTCCTGGGGCATCACCCCGCGCGTCCCGCTCGCGGTCCGCACCCGGACCCCGTCGAAGGTCGAGCCGTACAGCTTCTTCAACTCCGGCAGGTCGTAGGAGTCCACCAGCCTGCCGTTGACCGACTTCATCGACAGGAACTTCGGCAACGACTTCTGCGGGCTGAACTGGATGGAGGCGTCCCCGGCCTTCACCGTCACCAGCCCGGACATCGCCGGCTTGCCGAACTCCCGGATGGCGCGGTCGATCTCCTTTTGGGTGACCTGCGGCTGCCGCTGCTTCATCGGCAGCCTGACCGCGCCGTTCTCCCCACTCGCGGCCCGCTCCCGGAACGCCGACTCCACGGTGGCGGCGGCGCTGGAGACGTCCACCGCCGGGTGCGGCTTGCCCCGTACGCCCACCGCCCGGCCGTTCGCGAACTTCACCATGCCGTCCTGGGCGTCACCACCCGAGGCGACCTTGCCCAGCGCGTTCTGGAGCTTCTCCTCGTCGACGGTCACCACCGGGTCCGCGGTGCGCTCCTGACCGAACAGGGAGCCGATCACCGAGATCGGGTTGTAGTCCCGCCCGGAGGCCTTGCGCACCGTCTCCTCGGCGTCCAGGGTCAGCCCCGCCACCTCGGGTTTGAGGGGGGAACGCTTGCCCTCGGCGCTCACCGTGAGCGGCACGGTGGCCCGCTTGTCGGCCACGTCCTCCAGCCGGTTGACGGCGGTGCGCTGGTCCAGCCCGCCGATGTCGACGCCCAGGGCGGTGGTGCCGCGCGGTACGTCGGCGTGGTCCAGCATCAGCCCGGCCCCGTAGGCGACGGCCAGGACGACCACCACGCCGACGCCGGCCAACATGCCCAGCGAGCGCCCCCGCTTGGGCCGGGGCGCGGACCCGCCCTCGGAACGGTCGGGGGCGGCGGGCGGCCCGGACGCGGGGGCGGCGTCGGCCGGCCCGGCCTCCTGCGGCACCGCGTCCTCCGGCTCCCCGGGCACCGCCGGGATGCCGCTGACCAGGGTGTCGCTGCTGACCCGGCCACCGGGGGGCTCCGGGCTGCCCGGGTACTCCGGCCGTTGCTCGGGCGTCGCACCGTACGGCCCCTCGTACGGCATCTCCTCGGCGGGCGGATAGTCACCGCCGGGCTCGGAGACCAGGGGTCCGGTGCCGAAGTCCAGGGTGGACGGGCCGGGTTCGCCGACCGATCCCATCGGGTCGGAGGGATACCCGGGCTGGGCGGCGTCGTAGGCCCCGGGCACCCCGGGGGCCACACCGCCACCGGTCTGCTGCGGGTCCGCGCCCCAACTCCCGTACGCCGGGGAGCCGTCCGCCGGGGTGTCGGCCCTCGGTGAGAGCCCGCTGATCCGCGAGGGGGGCTCGGGCGCCGGCTCCTCGCCGGGCCGTCCGTCCAGCCGTCGGGGCAGGCCGGGCCTGTCCTGCGGTTCCGGGACCGGGGCGGCCGGCTCCGGGGAGGGGCCCGGTTCCGCCTCGGAGGCCCGGGTGGGCATCTTCCGGGGGGCGAACCAGTCGCTTATCTCCGGCTGCGACGAGTCCTGGCCCCCCTCGGCGTTCCCCTCGCCGGGCTCCTCCTCGGCGGCGGAGCCGGAGGCCTTCGTGGGGTCGGCGCCCTCCTGGGAGCCCTCGCCCTCCTCGTCGACGCGAGTACGCATCACCACGGGTGGGATGGGCCGGGAACCAGGAATGTTGATCTTGATCTTGGTCGTCAGGGTGGTCTCGGTCTTGGGCTCGTCCTGACTCACTTCTGCTCCTGGTGCGCCGTCCCCGGAAGGCTCGGACGTCTGCCCTCGCGCCGGGTCGCGCGCGAAGGGGTCAGTTCCCGAGGGGCGGGGCGTGGGGCCGTACCCCTCGGACCCGGAGGACGAACTGTCGTTATCTCGGCTCAAAGCAGGTTCTCCCGGTTGGATGCGCCGCCCTTTGTCTCGCGGTCGGCTCGCCGGCGCGCACCACCATACTGGGGGTCACGACCCCACGCGCCCGCGACGGCCGGCGGCCCGCCCATCACCGGCGCCCTCAGCGGGACTTGGGCCTGGGAGCAAGCGGTGCGGGCAACGCCAGAGTGGCGCAGATCACGGCACACATCAGGCCACCGAACAGATAGACATAGGCCCCAACTCCGGCACCGAGCAACAGATCGCCCTCGGGCCGGGCCATCGCCAGTCCGAAAACGGCCAGAAACCACCCCGTAGCCGGCGCCACCGCCCCCACCTTGTTACGGGTCACCTGCGAACCGCCCCAGAAGACCCCCACCGAACCCAACAGCCCCAACACCAACCCCAACGGCAACCAGGCCGCCTGCACCAACACCCCCGCCGCGCCGACCAGGACGCCCAACAGCCCCAGGCCGACGTAACACAGGCCGCGCGCCCACCCCAGCGCCCACAGCCCCTCACCAGTGGCACCGCCACCGGCCCCCGCACCACCGCGACCATCCCGCACCACACTCATCGCGACCTCCCAGGCCCCACGGGCAGTTCGGCGAACAGGTCCCGCAACGGCCTCTCCCCCGGAGGGGGAGCCGCACCGCCCGCCAGTCGGTAGCACTCCTCGGACAACAGTGGCTGACCCAGCCCGTTGGAGAGCGCGAACACCGGGCCGCGCACCTCGATCTGGGTCACGTGGGCGCCCATCGCGGCACGCTTGGCCGCCACCTGCTCCCCGGTTCCGCCCACCACGGCGTCCACCCGGGCGTCGTCCACCACACCCGGTACGTCCTTGGCGTCGGCCACCCCGGCGAAGGGGTGCGGCAGGGTGCCCTCGCGCATCCTGCCCAGGTCACGTTCCAGCGCGGACCGGGGCACACAGTTCCAGAACACCCGGTCCACCCGGTGGGCCTCACCCGTCTCTGGCCCCTGTTCGGGGTCGGCGGCCAGTTCCACCGCCCGGGTCGCGACCCGGTGGGCCTGGATGTGGTCGGGGTGCCCGTACCCCCCGTCGGGGTCGTAGGTGACGAGCACCTGGGGCCGCACCTCGCGGATCACGGCGGCCAGTTCACCGGCCGCCTCGTCCACCGGAGCGCGCCAGAAGCAGTGCGGTCGCTCGTTGGGTGGGGTTCCGATCATGCCCGAGTCGCGGTACCGTCCGGGTCCACCCAGGAAGCGGTGGTCGCTGACGCCCAACTCCCGCATGGCGTGGGCGAGTTCCCCTACCCGGTGCTGCCCCAGCCGGTCCTCGCGGGAAGACTCCAGGTGCGCCAGCCCGGGCGGGATGACCTCGCCCTCCTCGCCGAGAGTGCAGGTCACCAGGGTCACCCGGGCGCCCTCGGCGACATACCTCGCCATGGTCACGCCGTTGTTGATCGACTCGTCGTCGGGATGCGCGTGCACCAGCAGCAGCCGACGGTCCGGGACAGGGGTCATGGCCCCGAGCCTAGTGCGTACGCGACGGCCCCTCAGGGCCGGGCGACCGCCACTAGAACTTGACGTCCTCGATCATGCCGGCGACCTTCGTGGTCACCTCGTTGATCGTGGGAGCGATCGAGGAGCTGGCGAGATAGAAGCCGAACAGCACGCAGACCACCGCGTGTCCGGCCTTGAGTCCTGCTTTCTTGACCAGCAGGAACACGATGATCGCCAGCAGCACCACCGCCGAAATCGAGAGTGCCACGGCGGTTCACCTCCAAGTAGACACGGTCGAATCCGAACTGACGTAACTCACCAGGCACAGCAATGCCACGGGCTGCATACCCAGCTCGCGGCACTCGCAACGGATCTTAATTGCCCGTGGCACCGCATTGCTCGGTTGCATGGGTGCGCGCGAGGGGCGCACGCCCAACTCCCCACTGACAACGGGCCGTTGACCTCTGATTTTACGCGGCTCTCACCACCGGTGAAGGCGATACACCCAACCCCGTCGCACAGATGCGCCCCGGATCTGGCGTGATCTTTTCCCCGCCGTCCACACTGTGGACGCCGTACCCGCGAGAACGGCTCCGACCAGCACATCTGGACGCTTCCCCTCCCTCCGGCGGCCCGCCTGAGAGGGGGGTGAGGGGAACACAGGGACGACCGGCCCCCCACACATGACGAAGGGCCGGGACACCTCGTGAGGTGTCCCGGCCCGTGACGTCGAACGCCGGGGACGGTCAGTCGATCTTGGTGACCGCGGTCCCCTCCACGCCCTCGATGGCGGCCAGCGCCGGGTCCAGCACCACGGCCTCCGAACGGGCCGTCAGGTCGCCCTCCTCCGGGAAGTGGCAGGCGGTGAGGTGACCTTCGCGGTTGCCGGAGATCTGCACCAGCGGCGGGGCCTCCGTCGCGCACTTCTCCTGCGCCTTCCAGCAACGGGTGCGGAAGCGGCAGCCCGAGGGCGGGTTGATCGGCGAGGGCACGTCACCGGCGAGCCGGATGCGCTCCCGCTCGTCCTGCTGGCCGTCCAGGTCGGCCTCGGGCACGGCGGACAGCAGGGCGTGGGTGTACGGGTGGCGGGGGCTGTTGTAGATGGACTCCCGGTCACCGACCTCCACGATCTTGCCCAGGTACATCACCGCGACCCGCTGCGAGAAGTGCCGCACGATGGCGAGGTCGTGGGCGATGAACACGAAGGCGATGCCCATCTCCCGCTGCACCTTCTGCAACAGGTTGACCACCTGGGCCTGGATGGACACGTCCAGGGCGGACACCGGCTCGTCGGCGATGATCAGCTTGGGCTCCAGGGCCAGGGCCCGGGCCACGCCGATGCGCTGACGCTGACCGCCGGAGAACTCGTGCGGGAAACGGTTGTAGTGCTCGGGGTTGAGCCCCACCGTCTCCAGCAGTTCCCGTACCCGCTTCTCCCGGCCACCGGGCGGGTTGATCCCGTTGATCTCCATCGGACCGCCCACGATGGAGCCGACCGTCTGCCTCGGGTTCAACGAGGAGTACGGGTCCTGGAAGATCATCTGGATCTCGGAACGGATCGGCACCAGGTCCCGCCGCTTGGCGTGCGAGATGTCCTGGCCCCGGTAGTCGATCTTCCCCGCCGTCGGCTCCAGCAGCCGGGTCAGCAGCCGTCCCGTGGTCGACTTCCCACAGCCGGACTCACCGACCAGGCCGAAGCTCTCCCCGGCGTTCACGGTGAGGTCCACGCCGTCCACCGCCTGCACGGCACCGACCTGGCGCTTGAAGGGGAACCCACCCATGATCGGGAAGTGCTTGGTCAGCCCCTCCACGGTCAACAGGCGCTCCCGCGAACCCGGGGAGGGCACCCGGCCTTCCCCCTTCTCGGACAGGGAGTTCGAGGCACCGCCCTCGGGGACGGCGTCCTTCGGCTCGTCCTTGGCGGTCGCTGCGTCACTCATGGTCACGGTCTCCCTAGCCCAGGCGGGGCTTGATCTGCTCGATGAAGTACGTCTGCTTCTGCTCCGCCGTCAGGTGGCAGGCGGCACCCCGACCCTCGGGCAGCACCGGGCGGTCCTTGGTGCAGGAGTGCTTCCCCGACACCTGGTCCACGAAGGTGCACCGCGGGTTGAAGGGGCACCCCGGAGGGGGGTTCAGCAGGCTGGGCGGGCTGCCGGGGATCGGGATCAGCGGCTCGTCCAGGTCGGAACCCAGCCGAGGCATGGACCCCAACAGGCCCCAGGTGTACGGGTGCTGGGGGTTGCCCAACACCTCGCGGACGGTGCCGCGCTCCACCGCCCGGCCGCCGTACATCACCAGGATGTCGTCGGCGACATGGGAGATCACGCCCAGGTCGTGGGTGATGAAGACGATGGCCGAGCCGAACTCCTCCTGGAGGTCCTTGAGCAGGTCCAGGATCTGCGCCTGCACGGTCACGTCCAGGGCGGTCGTGGGCTCGTCGGCGATCAGCAGGTCCGGGTTGCACACCAGGGCCATGGCGATCATGGCGCGCTGCCGCATACCGCCACTGAACTGGTGGGGGTAGTCGTTGACCCGCACCTTGGGGTTGGGGATGCCGACCTTGGCCAGCATCTCGATGGCCCGCTCACGGGACGCCCGCTTGGAGGCCCCGGTGTGCTTGCGGTACGGCTCCGCGATCTGCCGGCCCACCGTGTAGTACGGGGACAGCGCGGTCAGCGGGTCCTGGAAGATCATCGCCATCTTGTTGCCGCGCAGCGACTCCAGGGTCTTCTCCCGGGCGCCGGTCAACTCCTGGCCGTCCAGCGTGATCTCGCCGGTGATCTCCGTGCTGCGCGGGTTGTGCAGGCCCAGGATCGACAGGTTGGTCACCGACTTGCCGGAGCCCGACTCACCGACGATGCCCAGGGTCTGACCGCGTTCGAGGTCGAAGGAGAGACCGTCGACGGCCTTGACGATTCCGTCCTCGGTGGAGAACCGCACCCGCAGGTCGCGCACCGAGAGAAAAGCGCCGGACTTGCCCGACCCACTGGGGGCCGGAGACTCGGCTTCCTTGGTGAGGGTGGTCACTTGGCTCTCCTAGGACAGACGTACGCGTGGGTCGATGAACGCGTAGGCGGCGTCCACGAGGATGTTGAACAGGATGATGAAGGCCGCGGCGAACAGCATCACGCCCATCGTCATCGGCAGGTCGGTGTTCTCCACCGACTTCACCGCGAGGGTGCCCAGCCCGGGGAGGGCGAAGGTCTTCTCGGTGATCATCGCGCCGCCGAACAGGGAGCCGAGGTCGATGCCGAAGATGGTGACGATCGGGATCAACGAGCCCCGCCAGGCGTAGCGGAAGAACACCGTGCGGTTCGACATGCCCTTGGCCTTGGCCGTTCTCACATGGTCCTCGGCCAGCTGCTCGATCATCGTGGAGCGCGCCATACGGGTGTAGTTGGCGGTGAAGATGATCTGGATGACGAACCAGGGGATCAGCAGCCCGAGGAACCACTGTGTGGGGCTCTCGGTGAAGGGCACGTACTTCGGTTGCCCCAGCCACTCGAGGTTGTAGACGAACAACGCCAGCACCAGGGGGCCGATGAAGTAGATCTGCATCGAGCTGAGCACCAGGGACCCGGAGCTGAACACCTTGTCGACCAGGGTGCCCTTCTTGGCGGCGGCCAGCAGACCGGCGCCCAGGCCGATGATGAGGAAGACCACGGCGCCGCCGATGGTCAGCGAGATGGTGGTCGGGAACCGGTCGACCAGGGTGTCCCAGACGGGTGTCTGGTCGGCGAAGGAGTAACCGAAGCAGGGGGCGTCGCAGGGGCCCTGGGCGAAGTCGCGTCCGGTGACGATGCCGGACATGAAGTCCCAGTACTGGACGGGCACCGGTTTGTCGAGGCCGAGGTTCTTGTGAATGATCGCGAGCGCGTCCGGGCCGCAGTTCTTACCGCAGGCCAACAGCGCGGGATCGCGGGGTGCCGCGAAGAAGAGGAAGAACGTGACCGCGCTGATGATCAGCAGGATCACGAACGCGCCGAGGACCCGGCGGAACAGAAAACGAAGCATGACCGATCGCAGCTCTCGTGGGGCAGCGGACTGGGGGCGAGGAGCCGTGCGCCCGCCGAACCGGCGGGCGCACGCTACCTCTGTGCTCTGCGCCTGTGGGCGCTACTTACTTCTTGACGTAGAGGCGGGTCGGGTCGATCCCGTGCAGGATGTCGCTGTTGACCACGCCACCGACCTTCGAACCGTGCAGCTGGATCTGCTTGTAGTAGAAGATCGGCACCTGCGGCAGGTCCTCACGGAGGATCTTGTCCGCCAGCTTGAACCACTCGTCGGCCGCCTTCTTCGGGTCGGCGATCTGGGAGATGCGGTCCATCTCCTTGTTCATCTTGGGGTTGTTGTAGTGCGCGTAGTTGGACGCACCGTTCTGAATGGTCCGGCCGTCCAGGGTCGGGGGAACGACCGTGGAGGCGCTCGGCCAGTCAGCACCCCAGGCGGAGTGGTAGATGTCGTACTTGTTGTCCACCTTGCCGACCAGGTCGTAGAAGGTGTCCGACGGCAGGTCCTTGCGCTGGACGTCGAAGCCGGCCTTCTTCAGGTTGTCGGCGATGGCCACGGAGTACTTCTGCGGCTCGGCGGAGTTCATGTACGCGTAGGTGATCTTCATGCCCGTCTTGCCGGCCTTCTTCAAGAGGGCCTTGGCCTTCTTGACGTCACCCATGGGCTTCTTGATCTTGTTGTACGGGTCGGTGTCCTTGTAGCCGGAGACCGTCGGGCTGATCAGGTTGCCGGCCAGCTCACCGCCGCCGGAACCACCGAAGGCCTGGAGCACGGCACGGTTGGGAATCGCGTGCGCGATGGCCTCACGGACCAGCTTGTCCTTCATGTTGGGGCGCTTCAGGTTGAAGTTCAGCACACCCACGTAAGGCTGGTAGCCGTCGATGGAACGCTTCTTGACGTCCGGCTTGCTGCGGACGCCCTGCATGTTGCCCGCGTCCACCTGGTTGTTGAAGCTGACAGCGGTCTTGTTCTCGCCGTTGTCCGCCATCAGACGCTGGGTGGAGTCCGCGTAGGTGACACCGAACTGGAAGTCGTAGGTGTCCGGGTACTGGTGCCGGACCGGGTCGGTCTTGGCGTCCCAGTTCTCGTTGCGGACCATCTTCATGCTCTTGCCGGTCTTGAACGAGGTGATCTTGTACGGACCGGAGGAGAGCGGCTTCTTGTCGTACTTCTCCTTGGTGTCGTGCTTCTTCGACACCACGCCGTAGCCCGCCATCGCCAGGGCGTAGGGCAGGTCGGCCACGGGCTTCTTGAACTTGAAGACGACCGTCTTCTTGTCCGGGGTCTCCAGGATGTCGTCCGAGAGGTGCTTGCCCTCGTAGGGGCCGCCCTTCAGGAGCTTCCGGTAGCTGGCGCCGGACTTGTTGGCCAGCCACTGCTGGATGAAGATCGGGCCCTCGTTGATGAAGTCGGCGAAGGTCCGCTCGATGGTGTGACGCACGTCGTCCGAGGTGATCTCGTCACCGTTCTCGAACTTGATGCCGTCCTTGAGCTTGTACGTCCAGGTCTTGCCGCCGTCCGACTTCTGACCGGTGTCGGTGGCCAGGTCACCCACCAGGGTGCTGCGGCCGTTGGCACCGAGCTTGTAGTCGGTGAGCCGGCGGTGGATCAGGGTGGCGACCGAACCCTCGTCGCTGACGTAGATCTGGGCGGGGTCCAGGTGGGAGTACGAGTCCCGCTGGAGCACCTTGATGGTGCCGCCCTTGGAGGCGCCCTCGACCGCGGGCGCCGGGCCCACGGAGTCCTTGGCGGTACCGATCTTGATCTGCGACTGGAGCTTCTTGGCCGAGTCGCGGTCACTCTTCTCGCTGCTGTCGCCGCCGCCGGCGCTGCAGCCGCTGAGAACCAGCGCACCCGCGCACAGTGCCACGACTGTGGCACGCGATCTGCGCGAACTGAATTTGCTCATGGTGGTGGATGCACCTGCCTGTCGTTTGTTGTTGCTGCCTGACTGATGCGGTGCTGGGGTGGCAGCTCTCCCCCGCGATTCGCCGGTCATCGTCCCGCCTTGGGGTCGAAGGCGTCCCGGACAGAGTCCCCGAGCAGGTTGAACGCCACGATGAAGATCACCATCGCGCCACCCGGGAAGAACATGTAGGTGAGGTCACTCTGGAAGTACGTCGCGCCCGTGTCGAACATCCGGCCCCAGTCGGGGGTCGGCTCCGGCATCCCGACTCCCAGGAAGGACAGGCCGGCGATGGCGGTGACGAAGTTCGGGAGCATGTAGGTGGACTGCACCAGGATCGGCGTGACCACGTTGGGCAGCAGCTCCTTGCGGATGATCCGCCAGGGCGAGGCTCCGGTGACCTTGGCGGCCTCGACGAACTCCCGCTCACGCAGCGACAGGACCTGCCCGCGAAGGAGTCGGGCCAGTGCCATCCAGCCCAGGATCCACATCACGAAGATGAGGATCGACGCGCGTAGCCAAGTGGGAATCTCGTCCTCGGGGCTGACCAGGATGGCCGCGACGATCGGCGTGAACGCCACGAAGAACAGCTGGTTGGGGAAGGACATCAGCAGGTCGATCAGACGGCCGATGAAGTAGTCGACCCTGCCGCCCATGTAGCCGGCGGTGACACCCATGATGATCGCGGTGGCCACCGAGATCAGGGTGACGATGACCGCCAGGGTCAGCGAGGTGCGCATCCCGTAGAGCAGCTGGGTGAAGACGTCCCGGCCGAACTGGGGCTCCAGACCGAACCAGTAGTCCCCGTCAATGCCTCCGTTGGGCTTGATGGGGATGCCCAGGTCGTTCATCAGGCCCGGGATCTCCTGCCCGTACCGGGTGTACGGGTCCTTGCCGTAGACCTTGGCGATGAGCGGCGCGAAAGCGGCGGCGGCGAAGAAGAAAATAACTACCACTGCGGAGACCACGCCGGTACGGTCCCGCTTGAAGCGGGCCCACATCAGCTGACTTGGCGAACGCCCGGTGTGGTCGCCAGTGGCGCCCTTTTCGAGCTGGTGACCATCCGTATCAGGACCTGGGGTCTCGGTCCCGACCACAGCGGCCTGGGTTGGACTTGTCATCGCGTTGCGCCCCCGCGCTCAATTCTCGCCGGAACCCTTGATGTTGGCACCGGGGTGTGCCGTGGGTTGAGCGGACTTTTGCAATCGGATCCCACCTCAGTCAAGGGGTTCCGGGCCCCGGGTGTGGAGCCACGGCGCATCTTGAGCGAAGGTTGTGCAGATCGACGTCCCAACGTGCTTGACAGCCTTTCTTGGAAACGGACATTTAATCACTATTGCCAAGTAATGACGTTAACAAGCTCGCAACTCTCTCGTCGTTACACCGATATACGAACGCCCCACTCTGAAGTGCGTACGGCCGTGCGGGCGCCGTAAGGGCCTCAGCCGACGCGGACCCACACCTCCTGGGGCCGTCCGGCTGGGGTCCGCCCGGCACACCGTCACCTCTCGGATCACACCCGTGAACCGTGCCTTGAGCAGCGCCGTCGCCCTCACCGTAGAGCGGACCGCCACCGGGGGCCAGCCACGCTGGGCCACCCGCCGGACCCCCCGTCTCCTCCGCGCCGTTCACCGCCCGTTCGGTCGTGCGCGCCCCGCCGACGCCGCCCGAACGGGCGGTGAACCAGGGTGAACGGGCGACGACCCCGGAAGACGGGTACCGAAGGGATCGCCGTCCGGGAAAAGGCCGGGCGTGGCGAAACGGAACGCGGCGGGTCCTCCGCCGTATCCCATGTTCGTAACTCTCCACCAAAGCGGCCTTGTTGGGCCGGGAAGGAGCCGGGAAAATCCGGGGTGATCGGATTCGTCGGCGCACCCCGCGGGTGCGTGGGCGACACACAGGGGGAAGGCACGGGGGGAAGTCAGGGGTGCTCATCGGCCGTACGCTCAGTCCGGGTGCCCGGATCGCCGCGGTGCTGGTCCTGCTGGCCCTCGCCCTGACCAACCTCGGATGGATCATCCGCGACCTCAACGAGGCCGGTCGGATCGTGGACGTGCTGTGGCTGTGGACCGGACAGCCCGCGCGTGCCGACAACGGACTGTGGGCCTCCTCCGCGCTGGACCCGCAACTGCTGATGGTCTACGTGGTCAGCGCGGCGGTGGTGCCCCGCTCCGGCTCGACCCGGGGCGTGGTGGGCACCCTCGGGCTGCTGACCGTGCTGCTGCGGCTCCCCCGACTCTGGGACTCGCGGGTGAACGTGTGGCCCCTCGAACCAGGGCTGGCCACCCGGGTCGACGTGACCACCTACGGCACCCTGCTGCTCGGGCTGGTCCTGTTGGTACTGGCACTCACCGCGCGCCGTGACACCGCCTCAGCCGCCGGCCGCCCCGACGCCGAGGCGTCCGGTGGTACGGGTACCGGGCCGGGCGGACCACCGGCCCGCCCCCGCCGGTGGCGGGCGCGGGTGGCCGGCGTCCTGGCGCTGGCGCTCGCCGGGGTGGCCACCGCCTGGGAGGTGCACTGGTCGGTCGAGCTGTCCGGCGACAGCTACTGGGACCAGGTGTGGGGCGACCGTTACCTCTTCTTCCCCCTGCTGGGCTCACCCCCGGGCTGGATCCGGTGGGCCACCCTCCTGCTGTTGCTGGCCGTGGCGGGTACGGCCCTGGCCCGGGCGGCGGTGGCCCGACCCCTGGGCATGACGGTGGCCGGACTGGTGGCCATGGGCCATCTGTTGACCCTGGTCGGGCTGGTACGCGCGGACTACCTCCAGCACCTGGGCTCCGCCGACACCGAGACGCACCTGACCTTCTGGACCTCGCTGACCGGCCTGCCCTGCGCCCTGCTGGTGCTCGTCCTGCTGCTGGCCCGGGAGGCCCAGCCGCCCCCGCCCTCCCCCGCCGGAGAGCGGTGGGCCGGGCGGGAGGACCTCGCCCCGCTGGGTGAGCGCTGACCGTACGTCACCCGCCCTTCGGCCGTTACCGGGCCGCCCGGTAACGCCTGGTGCCCCCGAGGCTCTCCTCGGGGGCACCAGGGCTGTTCAGCGGCCCGTCTCAGTGGGCGGGTGGGACCAGCGGTCAGTCTCGGGGAGACGTCAGCGCTTGGCGCGGGAGGCGGCACGGGCCCGCTCCCGCTGGTCCAGGGCGACCTTGCGGATGCGTACGGTCTCCGGGGTGACCTCGATGCACTCGTCCTCCCGGCAGAACTCCAGGGACTGCTCCAGGGAGAGCTTGCGCGGGGGCACCAGGTTCTCGGTGGTGTCGGCGGAGGCCGCCCGCATGTTGGTGAGCTTCTTCTCCTTGGTGATGTTGACGTCCATGTCGTCGGCGCGGGAGTTCTCCCCGATGATCATGCCCTCGTAGACCTCGGTGCCGGGCTCCACGAAGATGGTGCCGCGCTCCTGGAGGTTGATCATCGCGAACGCGGTCGCCTTGCCGGCCCGGTCGGCCACCAGGGAGCCGTTGTTCCGGGTGCGCAGCGGCCCGAACCAGGGCTCGTGCCCCTCGAAGATGGAGTGCGCGATGCCGGTGCCCCGGGTCTCGGTGAGGAACTCGGTACGGAAACCGATCAGGCCGCGCGAGGGCACGATCCACTCCATGCGGATCCAGCCGGAACCGTGGTTGGTCATGGTCTCCATACGGCCCTTGCGCTGGGCCATCACCTGGGTGATGGCTCCGAGGTGCTCCTCGGGGGCGTCGATGGTCATCCGCTCGATGGGCTCGTGGACCCGGCCGTCGATCTCCTTGGTGACCACCTCGGGCTTGCCGACGGTCAGTTCGAAGCCCTCCCGGCGCATGGTCTCCACCAGGATCGCCAGGGCGAGTTCGCCCCGGCCCTGCACCTCCCAGGCGTCCGGGCGCTCGGTGGGCAGCACCCGCAGGGAGACGTTGCCGATCAGCTCGCGGTCCAGCCGGTCCTTCACCAGTCGGGCGGTGACCTTGTGGCCCTTGCCGCCCTTGCCGACGAGGGGGGAGTTGTTGGTGCCGATCGTCATGGAGATGGCCGGCTCGTCGACCGTGATCAGGGGCAGGGCGACCGGGTTCTCCGGGTCCGCCAGGGTCTCGCCGATCATGATGTCGGGGATGCCGGCGACCGCGCAGATGTCGCCGGGGCCGGCCTGTTCGGCGGGCTTGCGGGTGAGGGCCTCGGTCATCAGCAGCTCGGTGATCCGTACGTTCTTCACCTCGCCGTCCCGCTTGATCCAGGCGACGGTCTGGCCCTTGCGCAGGGTGCCGTTCTGGACCCGGCACAGGGCGATGCGGCCCAGGAAGTTGTCGGCGTCCAGGTTGGTGATGTGGGCCTGGAGGGGCGCGTCCTCCTCGAAGCGGGGGGCGGGGACCGTCTCCAGCAGGGTGGTGAAGAAGGGTTCCAGGCTGTCGCTGTCGGCGGGGACGGTGCCGTCGGCGGGCTTGGTGAGCGAGGCCACCCCGTCCCGGGCGCAGGCGTAGACGATGGGGAACTCGATCTGTTCCTCGTCCGCGTCCAGGTCGAGGAACAGGTCGTAGGTGTCGTCGAGGACCTCGGCGATGCGGGAGTCGGAGCGGTCCGTCTTGTTGACGCAGAGGATCACCGGGAGCCGGGCCTGGAGCGCCTTGCGCAGCACGAACCGGGTCTGGGGAAGGGGGCCCTCGGAGGCGTCGACCAGCAGCACCACGGCGTCCACCATGGACAGTCCCCGCTCGACCTCGCCACCGAAGTCGGCGTGGCCCGGGGTGTCGATGATGTTGATGACGACCGGGTCGCCGCCGTCCTTGCGGTGGTACCTGACGGCGGTGTTCTTGGCGAGAATGGTGATGCCCTTCTCGCGCTCCAGGTCGTTGGAGTCCATCATGCGTTCGTCGAGGTTCTCGGCCGCGTGGGCGGCGAAGGAGCCGGCCTGCTTGAGCATGGCGTCGACCAGGGTGGTCTTGCCGTGGTCGACGTGGGCGACGATGGCGACGTTGCGGACGTCCTCGCGGTGAGCCAGGGGCTTGGAGCTGGGCATACTGGGGCGAATCTCCCGGGTAGTGGATCGGCGCTGTCGGAACGGTCCGCGCGCCCGCCGGGCTGATCATCGCCACGGCCTGTCGCCCCATGGTACGGGGCGAGCCCCCACCACGGCCGTACGGGCACCGCCGGGAACGGGCGAGCCCCCGGCGCGACCCCCTGTCGGTGGGGGCGCGCCGGGGGCTCGTGGAGGTGCCGTCAGCCCTTGCGGTAGCCGATGTCCTGGTACCGGGGCGTCTGGAAGCCGAAGGCGCCCACATTGGCCAACTTCCGCTGTACGGCGACCAGTTGGGGCCTCTGGTGGAGAGGGATGGAACCGGCCGCGGCCCAGATGCGGGCGTCGGCGCGCTTGATCAGGTCCGCCCGGGCGTCGTCGTCGACCTCGGTGGCGGCCTCCTCGAAGAGCTGGTCGATACGGTCGGTGCCCACCCGCGTGTAGTTCTGGTCCACGGTGAGCGAACCGTCCATCTCCACCTCGGGCTTGGCGAAGATCGGTTGGGCGTCGGTGGCCGGGTAGGCGGTGCCGGGCCAGGAGTAGAGGGCCAGGTCGTAGTCGCCCGAGGCGATGTGGTCCTTGAAGTAGCTCTGGCCCTTCACCGGCACGATCTTGGTACGGGCGCCGATTCCGGCCAGCATCCGGGCGATCCGCCTGCTCTCGGCCCGTACCGACTCGGTACCGGGACCGGAGGGCACCAGCAGCCGCAGGGACAGCGGGCGGCCGTCCTTGATCCGTACCGCGCCGGCCCGCCCGCTGGCCAACCGCCTGGTCTCGGTGGCGAGTTCACGGGCGTCCCGGGCCCTGCGGGTGCTGTCCTCGGCGGTCTCGGCCCGGGCCTCCGCGGCGCCCTCGCCCTCCGCGGCGTCGGCCACCCGGGCGTCCGCGTGCGCGGCCTGCTGCCACAGCGCGGCCCGCTGGGCCCGCAGGGGGGTGCTGAGGCTCAGGGGGCCGGCCGGCTTGCGTACCAGCACCACCGGGGGCCGGCCGGCGGCCTCCATCCGCCGCCCCTCCGAGGGGACGGCCGCCCGGTCTCGCTTGGCGGCGCCCTCCTTGTTGGCGCTGTCCTCGGTGTCGTCCCGGCCGCCCTTGGCCTCCTGGGACACCTCCTCGGCGCCGCGCCAGCCGGCGTCGGCCAGGGCCGCCTGGGCGGACTGGAGATCGGCCTCGCCCAGGGCGGAGCTGTTGTCCCGGTACGCCTCCTGGCTGAACATCCACAGGTGGCTGCCCAGCGGGGTGGTGGGCAGGCCCAGCGGGCCGAGGGCCTCCTTGGCCAGGGCGCCACGGTCCACCGCCCGGGCGACCGCGCGGCGCACCCGCTGGTCGGCCAGCGGGCCGGACTGCCCGTTGAGGGCCAGCTGGGTGTACGAGGCGTCCAGTGCGGTGCGTACCCGGTAGCGCCTCAACCGCTGGCTCTCCTGGGCGTGTTGCTCCGCCACCGCCTGCCGTCGGGCCGCCGCCGCCCGGTCGGTGCCCTCGGGGTTCTTGCCGGAGGCCGGCTCCTGGGCGTCGCCGGCCGCTCCGGGCCCGGGCGGGTTGCCCTCGGCGGCTGCGTCCCGACCCCGGTCGCGGTCACCGGACTTGCCGTCCACCGTGCCAGCTCCGGCGCCCGGGGTGGCCTGCCGGATCCGTCGGGCCAGCGGGGCGTCCACCTCGGTCACGTCCACCCGGCCCGCGAGCAGTGCCCGCTGGCGCTCACCCCGGGGGACGGCGGTCAGCTCGATACGGCGCAGCTTCGCCCGGTCACCCCACCAGTCGGGGTCGCGCTCCAGGGTCAGCTTGCTCCGGTTCCCCTTCGCCACCGAGAACGGTCCCGCGGTCACCGGGAGTTGACGTCGGGTGCCCTCGTTGAAGGCGTTGGGGTGGGTCATCACCGAGCTGGGGTACAGCGGCGTGAACAGTGCCCGCCAGTCCGCGTACGGTTTGGCGAAGGTGACCTTGACCTGCTGGGTGTCCTCCCCCTGGCTGACCCGGGCGATCCGGTCGTAGCCGGCGTTGCGGGCGGTCCAGAAGGCGTTGTCCCTGCCGTTGAGGGCGCGCCACTGGGCCCGGAAGTCGGCCACCCCGACGCGGCGGCCGTTGCTCCAGCGAGCGTCGGGGTTCAGCTCGTAAGTGACGGTACGGCCGTCGGAGCTGACCTCGGCCGCCCGCAGGTAGTCGGGGTTCCGCTCCGGGCGCCCCCGGTGGTCCAGCGGGAAGAGGGTGGGCAGGGTCGCCCCGACGACGCGCTGGGTGGCCGCGTTCGCGTCCGGCTGGAAGGCGTTGAGGGTGTCCGGCAGCTGGTCCACCGCCCACCGGACGGTGCCGCCCTCGGCCACCATCCCGCGCGCCGCCGTCGGCAGGTCACGGGAGGCCCGCACCGTACCGGCCGCCCCCCGGTCGTCCCCGTCGAGGGTGCAGCCACCCAGCGACGGCACCACCAGCAGGGGCACCACGACGCCCAGGACCCCGAGGGTGCCGAGGCGTCCGGGAGCGCGAAGGGTACGGCGTCGGGGGCCACCCTCCGGGGCGTGAGCGGGCATGACGTCCACCTCCAGGACCGGCCGCACTCATCCGCGCAGCTAAGCTTTTGGCGACATTTGCGGCTCATCACATCGATCGCTCCCCAGACAAGGGGAGCTAGGAGGCGGGACCGCGCAGACACGACGGCGTCCCCGGCCCCGCCACCCGTGCGGAGCAGGCCCGGGACCGCCAGCCGGAGGTCACCGCCCGGCCACCGTCGCCCCACGGCTCCCGGCGCGGTACGTGCCCCCGCCCCGGGCCCCGACCGCGTGAGGCCGCCCCTCCCGCCGACGTCGACGAGGCACCCCCGAGCGGACACCCACCCGGAAAGCGCCACCCCGACCCGGTCGTGCGGGGGCCTTGGGCAGGGCCCGGAGGGTGCTGTCGGCCGGGGATCGCGCCACTCGTGCGGAGCACCGACGGGGTGTCGAGGTGACCCCGGAGGCCCGGGCCGGGGCGGCTCCAGCCGGGTTCGCGGATCTCTTCTGAGGTAATCCGGTGACGCACACTTCCCATGACAGGTGTGACGCGCGACACTCTGCGGACGCATCGACCGGTGCCAACCGCAGACGGCGGAGGTGGGCAAGTCATGTCATTCCACGACGAGTTGGCGAACGCACAGCAATCACTCAACACCCTGAGTAACCACGTTGCCCAGTTGGAACAGCGCGGGGGCCAGACCCTGGAGATCAGGCGGGTACGCAGCGACATCGCCCACCTACGGGAGTCGCTGGACCTGCTCCGCGCCGCGGCCGGTGAGAGCCCCTCCAAGACCGCTCCCGAGCTGGTCACGATCCCGGACGCGCCCTACGACAGCACGCTGTGGACGGACGCGGAGGACGAGGGCCTCGGAGCCCGTGACCGTCGCGCTCCGTGACCGGCCCCGGACCGTACCGCCGCACCCCCATCCGTCACCGGGCGCCTCGGCCCGGCCGACGGGGTTCCCACCCTCTTCGGTACCTCGGGCCGGAAGCCGAGGCCCCGCCCCGGCCGGGCGGCCCTCCCAGCTGAGGCCCGACGCTCCTCCGTACCCGCCCGCGAACCCATCTGTCCGCCCCACCCAAGGGAGAGACCTTGGCAACCGGAACCACCAAGCCCCCGGGCCCTGAGGGCCCCCGACCCTCGGGCGGAGTGCGACAGGCCCCCGGTCGCGCGAGTATCGCCGCCGCCCACCTGCGTACCGACCGCTGGTGGCTGTCGCCCGGCGCCACCGCGCTGGGGCTGCTGATCTTCGTCGTGTACTCCTCGTGGCGGGCCTTCTCCGGCGCCGACTACTACGCGTCGCCGTACGTGTCCCCGTTCTACTCGCCCTGTCTGGCGGAGAACTGCGAGGCCATGAAGGCCGGGCCCAACTGGGCGCTGTTCGGCGACTGGTGGCCGCTGTCGCCCGCGCTGATCATCCTGGTGTTCCCGCTGGGGTTCCGCCTGACCTGCTACTACTACCGCAAGGCGTACTACCGGGGCTTCTGGGCCTCTCCCCCGGCCTGCGCGGTCGCCGAGCCGCACAGCAGCTACAGCGGTGAGCGCCGGTTCCCGCTGATCCTCCAGAACCTGCACCGCTACTTCTTCTACGCGGCCCTGCTGGTGGCCCTGGTCCTCAGCTACGACACCCTGCTGGGCTTCCGCAACGAGGACTACGAGTGGGGCCACATGGGCCTGGGCACCCTGGTGCTGCTGGTGAACGTGGCCCTGATCTGGCTGTACACCCTCTCCTGCCACTCCTGCCGGCACATCATGGGCGGCCGGTTGCGGCACTTCTCCAAACACCCGGTCCGCTACCGCCTGTGGGGCTGGATCGGCAAGCTCAACGGCCGGCACATGGAGCTGGCCTGGGCCTCCCTGATCAGCGTGGGCCTGGCCGATCTGTACGTGTACCTACTGGCCATCGGGGCGTTCAGCGACCCGCAGTTCTTCTGATTCGCAGGGGGATCGACGAGAGATGACGCAAGTGACACACGCCCCGTGGGACGTGGTGATCGTCGGCGCCGGCGGTGCCGGGCTGCGCGCCGCCATCGAGGCCCGCGAACAGGGCCTGCGTACGGCGGTGATCTGCAAGTCACTGTTCGGCAAGGCCCACACGGTGATGGCCGAGGGCGGTATCGCCGCCAGCATGGGCAACGTCAACGAGGGGGACAACTGGCAGGTCCACTTCCGCGACACCATGCGCGGGGGCAAGTTCCTCAACCACTGGCGGATGGCGGAACTGCACGCCATGGAGGCGCCGGACCGGGTCTGGGAACTGGAGACCTGGGGCGCCCTGTTCGACCGCACCAAGGACGGCCGGATCTCGCAGCGCAACTTCGGCGGCCACGAGTACCCCCGGCTGGCGCACGTGGGCGACCGCACCGGACTGGAGCTGATCCGCACCCTCCAGCAGAAGGTGGTCTCCCAACAGCAGGAGGACCACGCCGAGTTCGGGGACTACGAGGCCCGGCTGAAGGTCTTCCAGGAGTGCACCGTCACCCGGATCCTCCAGACCGAGGACGGCCGGGTGTCCGGGGTGTTCGCCTACGAGCGCGAGTCGGGCCGGTTCTTCGTACTGGAGGCCCCCTCGGTGGTGCTGGCCACCGGCGGCATCGGCAAGTCCTTCAAGGTGACCTCCAACTCCTGGGAGTACACCGGGGACGGACACGCGCTGGCCCTGCTGGCCGGGGCGAACCTGGTCAACATGGAGTTCGTGCAGTTCCACCCCACCGGCATGGTCTGGCCGCCCTCGGTGAAGGGCATCCTGGTCACCGAGTCGGTACGGGGCGACGGCGGGGTGCTGCGCAACTCCGAGGGCAAGCGCTTCATGTTCGACTACATCCCCGACGTGTTCCGGGAGAAGTACGCCCAGTCCGAGGAGGAGGCGGACGGGTGGTACGAGGACCCGGAGAAGCACCGGCGCCCACCGGAGCTGCTGCCCCGCGACGAGGTGGCCCGGGCCATCAACTCCGAGGTCAAGGCCGGTCGGGGTTCCCCGCACGGCGGGGTGTTCCTGGACGTCTCCAGCCGGATGCCGGCCGAGGTGATCGTGCGGCGACTGCCCTCCATGCACCACCAGTTCAAGGAGCTGGCGGACGTGGACATCACCGCCGAGCCGATGGAGGTGGGCCCCACCTGCCACTACGTGATGGGCGGGGTGGACGTGGACCCGGACACCACGGCCGCCCTCGGGGTACCGGGACTGTTCGCGGCCGGCGAGGTGGCCGGCGGGATGCACGGCTCCAACCGGCTGGGCGGCAACTCGCTGTCGGACCTGCTGGTGTTCGGCCGCAGGGCCGGGGAGTACGCGGCCCGGCACGCCCTGGAGTCCCGGGCCAACCCGCCCGGGGTGGACCAGGAGCAGGTGGACGCGGCGGCCCGGGAGGCGCTGGCCGCCTTCGGCACCGAGGAGCCCGCCCAGGCGGAGCCCGACGCGGCGGCGGGCCCGGCGGAGAACCCGTACACGCTGCACCAGGAGTTGCAGCAGTCGATGAACGACCTGGTGGGCATCATCCGCCGGGAGGGCGAGATGGCCCAGGCGCTGACCCGGCTCGCGGAGTTGCGGGTCCGGGCACGCCGCGCGCTGGTGGAGGGACACCGGCAGTTCAACCCCGGCTGGCACCTGGCCTTGGACCTGCGGAACATGCTGCTGGTCAGCGAGTGCGTGGCCCGGGCGGCCCTGGAGCGCACCGAGTCCCGGGGTGGGCACACCCGCGACGACCACCCGGAGATGGACCGCGAGTGGCGGCGGGTGAACCTGCTGTGCTCGCTGCGGGAGGCGGACGACGGTGACGGGCGGATCGCGCTCACCCGCCGGAACATGCCGCCGATCCGCGAGGACCTGCTGGCGCTGTTCGAGAAGGACGAGCTGCTGAAGTACCTGACCGACGAGGAGCTGACGCGACCGTGAACGCCCAAGCCAACGACAGCGGAACCCAGGACGACAGCGGCTACCAGGCGAAGTTCCGGGTCTGGCGCGGCGACGACCAGGGGGGCGAGCTGACCCCGTTCACGGTGCGGGTGAACGAGGGCGAGGTGGTGCTCGACATCATCCACCGCCTCCAGGCCACCCAGGCCCCGGACCTGGCGGTGCGGTGGAACTGCAAGGCCGGCAAGTGCGGTTCGTGCAGTGCGGAGATCAACGGCCGCCCCCGGCTGCTGTGTATGACGCGGATGTCGGTCTTCGACCGGGACGAGACGATCACGGTGACCCCGATGCGCGCCTTCCCGGTGGTGCGCGACCTGGTCACCGACGTGTCGTACAACTACACCAAGGCCCGGCAGATCCCCGCGTTCGTCCCCCCGGCCGACCTCAAGCCGGGTGAGTACCGCATGGCCCAACAGGACGTGGAGCGCTCCCAGGAGTTCCGCAAGTGCATCGAGTGCTTCCTGTGCCAGGACACCTGCCACGTGATCCGCGACCACGAGGAGAACAAGGAGGCCTTCGCCGGACCCCGCTTCCTGATGCGGGTGGCCGAACTCGACATGCATCCGCTGGACGCCGCCGGGGAACGTGACCTGGACCGCCGTACCACCGCCCAGGACGAACACGGGCTGGGCTACTGCAACATCACCAAGTGCTGTACGGAGGTCTGCCCCGAGGGCATCAAGATCACCGACAACGCGCTGATCCCCATGAAGGAACGGGTCGCGGACCGCAAGTACGACCCGCTGGTGTGGCTGGGGAACACCATCCGGCGCCGGAACCGCAAGAGCTGAGGCCGGCCGTACCGGGGGCCCGGGTCCGACGGAGGTTGTCGGGTACGGGCCCCCGACCTTTCAGCCGACCACTCGGGAGTCCGGTCAGAACAGGTCCAGCAGGGCCCCGGTGGGGTCCTGCGGCTTGGACTGGCCGTCCGGCAGCGGCAGTTCGAACCAGACCGTCTTGCCGTACGGCGTACGTCGGCTCCCCCAGCCCACGCTGAGCATCTGCACCAGTTGCAGCCCCCGGCCGCCCTCGTCGGTGTCCCGGGCCCGGCGACGGCGCGGCTGCACCAGCCCCGCGTCCCACACCTCGCACACCAGCGAACGGTCCAGCAGCAGCCGCAGCCGGATGCTGCCCTCACCGTGCCGCAACGCGTTGGTCACCAGCTCGCTCACCAACAGCTCGGTGGTGTCGGCGAGTTCGTCCACGTGCCACAGCGCCAACTGCTGGCAGGCCAGCTCCCGGGCCCGGGCCACCGAACGGGGCTCGGCCGGCAGGGTCCAGTCCCCCACCGACTCCTTGGGCATCCCGTGCACCCGGGCCACCAGCAGGGCCACGTCGTCCTCGCCGTGGTGGACGTCCAGGGTGGTGAGCACCTGGTCGGCGACCTCCTCCAGCGGGCGGTGGACGTTCACGATGGCGCGCCGGAACGCCTCCAGGCCCTCGTCGATGGAGTGGTCCCGGGACTCCACCAGGCCGTCGGTGTAGAGGGCCAGCAGCGCCTCGTCCGGCAGCTCGAACTCGATCTCCTCGAAGGGTTCGCCACCCACCCCCAGCGGCACCCCCTTGGGCACCTCCATCAGTCGCGCGGGCTCGCCCCGCTCCACCAGGACCGGGGGCATGTGGCCGGCGTTGGCGAGGGCGCACCGGCGGGTGACCGGGTCGTACACCGCGTACACACAGGTCGCCAGGTACACCTCGGACAGGTCACCGCCCTGACGGGCGGAACGTCGGGTGTCGCCCAACCCCCGGGCGATCTCGTCCAGTTGGGTCAGCACCTCGGCCGGCTCCAGGTCCAGCAGCGCTAGGGTGCGTACGGCGGTGCGCAGCTCGCCCATGGCCACCGCGGCCCGCAGTCCGCGCCCCATCACGTCGCCCACCACCACCGCCGTGCGGTGGCCGGGGAGTTCGATCACGTCGAACCAGTCACCCCCGACCTCGGCCGCCGGGTTGCCCGGCAGGTAGCGGCAGGCGATGTCCAGGCCGACCGCGTCCGGGTCGTTGGGGGGCAGCAGGCTGCGTTGCAGGATCAGGGCCCGCTCGTGCTCGCGGCGGTACAGCCGGGCGTTGTCCAGGCAGACGGCGGCCCGGGCGGCCAGCTCGGCGGCCAGGGCCGCGTCCCGTTCCCCGAACGGCTGGCTGCCCTTGGCGCGGGAGAACTGGGCCAGCCCCAGCACCCGGTCCCGGGCCACCATGGGCACCGCCAGGGTGGACTGGATCAGGGAGCCGTACTCCGGGAACTCCTCCACCTCCCCGGCGTGCAGTTGCTGCACCCGGGCGGTACGCAGGGCCTCCGCGTGGGGGGCGTGGGCGGCGTAGCAGTGGGTGGAGCCCACCGAGATGGGGCTGTGTCGGGGTCCGGTGGCGCCCTCGCCGGAGCGCAGGGACATGCTCAGCAGCGCCTCGGACACGGCGCTGGCGAAGGCCACCCGGCGCAGCGCCCCGGTGCCCTCGGAGGGGCCGGGGGGTTCGTCGCCGGCGAGCACGTCCTGGAAGAGGTCCACCGAGGCCAGGTCGCAGAACTGGGGCACGGCGACGTCCAGCAGTTCCCGGGCGGTGGTATCCAGGTCCAGGGAGTTGCCGATACGGGCTCCCGCGGCGTTGAGCAGGGCGAGCGCTCGCCGTACGTCGTCGGCCTTACCGGCCGCCTCGGCAGGAATCTCGCTCAACGCCGCCCCCTTCGCTCTCGGCACCCGCGTCAGTCTCGCAGGTCGCCGCGGATGCTGACAGGGTCTTACTGATCACTCCACCCATTCTCTCTCCGTCAACTGCCCGATATTCACGAGCGGATGCCCCCGTAGGCGCGTACGAATCCTCACGCGGCCCCGGCGATCCCGAAACCCCAAGTACCGGCCCCGGCCGACCAGTTCACGCCCCCACCGTTCAGGGCAGGGGGTACTCGAACCACACGGTCTTGCCCCGGGCCCCCTGCCGTGAGCCCCAGCGCCGGGAGTGCCCGGCCACCAGGGGGATGCCGCGCCCGCCCTCGTCCTCGGTGGTCGGCGCCCGTTCCCGGGGCGGGGCGGGCAGCGGGTCGGAGACCTCCACCAGCAGGCTGGTGCCCCGCACCATCCGCACCCCGAGGGGGCCGCCGGTGTAGCGGAGGGCGTTGGTGACCAACTCGCTGACCAGCAGCACCACTTCGTCCTCCACCGCCCGCAGCCCCCACTCGGCGAGGGTGGCCCGCACCAGCCTGCGGGCGCGGCGTACCGCGTACCCCTCCTCGGCGTTGAAGGTCCAGGACACCGCGCTGCCCTCGGGCATCCCCCCGAGCTGGGCCATCAGCAGGGCCACGTCGTCGGACTCGCTCCCCGACTCCAGGGTGGCGAGCACCGCGTCGCAGGCGTCCTCCAGGGTCCCGGCACCCGGGGGTCCGCCCCCTCCGGTGCCCGGGGCGACCCGGCCCAGCAGGGCGCACAGGCGGTCCACGCCGTCCATGATGTCCTCGCCCCGGCTCTCCACCAGTCCGTCGGTGTACAGCACCAGTACGCTGCCCTCCTCCACCTCCAGCTCCACGGACTCGAAGGGCACGTCGTCCAGGCCCAGCGGGGTGCCGGACGGCAGGTGGAGGGGGCGGGCGCGGCCCACGTCCTCGCCGGGGACGACCAGCAGCGGGGGTACGTGGCCGGCCTTGGCCAGGGTGAGCACGCCACGGCCCGAGTACCAGTGCGCGTCCTGGTCGGGGTCGGCGCCGTCGTGGCCGGCCAGCAGTCCGGCGGCCGAGCGGGGCAGCGGGTCGTAGACGGCGTACAGACAGGTCGCCAGCAGGGGGTCGTCCGGCCCCTGGGAGAGGTCGTCGGCCAGGTCGTTGACCCGGCGCAGCAGTTCCTCGGGCCTGAGGTCCAGGGCGGCCAGGGTGCGTACGGCGGTGCGCAGCCGCCCCATGGTGGCGGCGGCCCGCAGTCCGTGACCGGTGACGTCGCCCACCACGAAGGCCACCCGCCCGCCCGCCAGCGGGATCACGTCGAACCAGTCCCCGCCGACCTCGGCCCCGACGGCGCCGGGGACGTATCGGTAGGCCACCCGCACGCTGGGCGGTGCCGTCACCTCCCGGGGCAGCAGGCTGCGTTGCAGCATCACCGCGGCCTCCCGCTCCCGGGCGTAGAGGCGGGCGTTGTCCAGGGAGGTGCCGGCGCGGTCGGCGATCTCGGTGGCCAGCGCCAGGTCCTCGCGGTCGAAGGGTTCGCTCTGTCCGGCCCGGCTGACCACCAGCAGGCCCAGCACGATGCCCCGGGCCCGTAGCGGCACGGTCATCAGCGAGTGGATGCCCAGGTCGACGGCGGCCTGCACCTTGGGGTCACCGGGGTAGGTGGCCTCCAGCAACTCCCGTTGGCTGGCAGCGAGATGGGGTACGCCGGTGGACAGCACCCGGCCGAAGAACGACCGTCGCTCGAAGGCGATGTCCTGCCCCTGGAGGAGCATCCGGTCCACGTCCGGCCCCTGCCGTCTGGCGGCCACCCCCAGCTGGCTCAGGGGCCGGGTCATGGGGTCGCCGGTGCGGAGGAGTTCCCCGCCGTGCAGGACGGCCTGCCGGATCATCACGCCCGTGTAGTCGGCGAAGCGCGGCACCAGCGCGGCGGCCAGGGCCTGGGAGATGGGCCGTACGTCCAGCAGGTCGCCCAGCGCCACCCCCACGTCGTCCAGCAGGGACAGCCGCTCCCGGGCGGCCTCGGCCTTCTCCAGCGCCCGCTGCTGCTCGGTCACGTCCATCACCGCGATGCTGACGCCCAGCACGTTGCCGGCCCGGTCGGTGATGCGGCTGTAGGAGACCGAGCGGGTACCGCGCCCGTCCACCGACGGCATCACCAGGTCGGCCGCCGACCGGCCGGTGGCCAGCACCTCGTCCTGTACCCGTTGGGCCTCGCGGGCCAGGTCGCGGGGGAAGATGTCGTGCGCGGTACGGCCCAGGTGCTGCTCCAGGGGGTAGTGGTCCAGCCGGGCCAGCGCCTCGTTGACCCGTACGTAGCGCTGCTCCCGGTCGAGGATGCCCACCCCGAGGGCGTTGGAGGAGAACAGCGCGTCCAGGGCCGCCAGGTCGTTCTCCACCTCGCGCACCCGCTCCGCCTCCACCAGGTGCGCCAGCACACAGGGCAGCCCCCCGGAGTCGCGCAGCCGGAAGGAGCGGCACTCCAGGGGGACCAGGTGGCCGTCACGGTGGCGGACCCGCAGGATGCCGGCCCACCAGCCCTGCCGGTGGAGGGAGCGGCGGACCCGCTGGGTGAGCCGGCCGTGGCCGAGGAGCCGGGTGTACGGGGTGCCGAGGACCTCCGAGGCGGAGTACCCGAGGATCGCCTCGGCCATCGGGCTCCACAGTTCGACCCGGCCCTCGGCGTCGAGGGTCAGCATCCCGACACGGAGGACGTCCAGCAGGGAGGAGACGCCCTCGTCCTCCTCCCGGGCGCCCTCGACCGGTCGACCGCTCACATCGTCCACGCCCCTGCCCGGGTCGGTCTCGCCGTGCCGTGTCGACCGGGGTCACACGACGTGGGGGATCGTTCGACCCCTCACCCGATTCTGCACGGGGTCAGCGCTGCGCACCGTTCGGCCGGTCCATCCGCTCGACCCGGTACTCGTCCGGTGCCCGCTGCCCGCCCCGCTCGGGCGCGGTCCGTGGGGGCTCGGCGTCGGCGGGCGTGTCCCGGTCCGTGGGCGCGCCGGCCATGGCGTGGGCGCCGCGGCGTACGGCGGTGCGGGGCGCGGGGACCCGGGGGCCCTGCTCGGGGTCGGGGTCGGGACCTCCGGGCGCGAGGGTACGGAGGTGGTCGACGACGCGTTGGGCCTCGGCGCGGGTGGGGTAGCTGCCGACGCGGTAGCGGTTGCCGTGCCCGTCCTGGCGGACCACGTGCCAGGGCTGCACCCGCTCGCGGTCTCCACTGTCACGGCTCGCCGTTGCCATACCTCAGCAGCCTACGCCCCGACCTTCACGCACCGCATTCGAGCTGGCACGAGGAGGTAGCTTTTCGGCCGGGGCGCGGGCCGTGCTCGCGGACCCGGGCCCTACCGCACCGGCAGGTGGTAGGCGACCCGGAAGCGGTCGGCGGGCACCACCACGTCGGCGGTCTCCACCGGCTGCCGCCCGGCGTAGTAGGTCCGCTGGATGACCAGCACCGACTGTCCGGCCACCCCGCCCAGCCCCATCGCCTCCTCGGCCAGCGCGGGCCGGCTGGAGACCTCCTCGGCCACGTTGTCCACGATCACGTCGATGGCCGCCATCCGCTCCACCACGCCCTTGCCCCGCAACGGCCCCTCCTCGGGCAGCATCACGGGGGTACGACCGGTGATCGCCAGCGGCTCCCAGGAGGTCGACACCATGGACGCCTCGCCGGCCACCCGGAACAGGTAGCGGGTGCGCATCACCCGGTCCCCCGGCTTGAGCAGCAGCCGCTCGGCGACCTCGGCGGAACAGTCCTCCTGCTCGGAGAAGGACTCCCAACTGCCGTTGACCCGCTCGTCGGACTGCTCCTGACGGAACGGGGTGGCGTCCCCCACCGCGCGGTACCCGGTGCGCGCGACCCGGCCCAGCTCACGGCGCTCGCGCACATAGGTGCCCGAGCCGGAACGGCCCTCCACCAGGCCCTCGGCCATCAGCACCTTGCGGGCCTCCAGGGCCACGGTGTCGGAGACCCCGTACTCCTCCCGGATGCGGGCCTGCGAGGGCAGACGGGTGCGTGGTGGCAGCTGGCCGTTGACGATCTTCTGTCGCAGGTCCCCCGCCACGCGCAGATACGCGGGCTGCTCACCAAAAGGCACGTGGCCCTCCCTCGTGCTTAGCCGGTTCGCTCGCGGCTGGTGCTCGCTGGCGTCACGCTGTGGCGACCAAGCCGGCAGCGGCAGGGTGTTCGACAGCGCGCAACAGCTTGGCAACTCACGGTTGTTGGCCGCAAGCGACAACCAAGGATTCGCCCGATGTGATGACTTGCTGTTCAGCAGGCTGCCAGAGAAGAGGGCTTCGCACAGCGAAACGATCCGCCAAGAACCACTTCCCCCGCGTCCTCCACCGGTTTTCCCTACGGACCGTCATCGCCGGTCCGAACTCCCGCTCGGTCCAACCCGCCCCGCCCCACGGTGAGTTGGGTCCCGCTCCACACGGCCGGCCACCCCGGCCGAACCGCTTCAGCCCTTGGCGGCCTTCGCCGCCGCCTTCAGCTCCCGCTTGTGCTCCCGCACCTTCGCCAGCGACTCCGGTCCGGTGATGTCGGCCGCCGAGCGGTACGCCTCCGGCTCCCCGTACGCGCCGGCGGCCTCCCGCCAGCCCTCCGGGCGCACCCCCAGCTGCTTGCCCAGCAGGGCGAGGAAGATCTGCGCCTTCTGCTTGCCGAACCCCGGCAACTCGTTGAGCCTGCGCAGCAGTTCACGACCACTGTCCACGTCCCGCCAGACCTCGGTCACCTCGCCGTCGTAGTGCTCGACCAGGTACTGGCACAGCTGCTGCACCCGCTTGGCCATCGACCCCGGGTAGCGGTGCACCGCCGGCTTGTCCGAAAGCAGCCGCACGAACTCGTCCGGGTCGAAGGCCGCCACGGCCCCGGCGTCCAGTTCCTCCACCCCCATCCGTCGGGCGATGGTGTACGGGCCGGTGAACGCCCACTCCATCGGGACCTGTTGGTCCAGCAGGGTGCCGATCATGGCCGCTAGCGGACTGCGGCTGAGAAAGGCGTCCGCCTCGTCCTGCTGGGCCAGGTGCAGGGTGATCTCCATGGCGCGCAGGGGCCGGCGCTCCCCGTATCTCGGGCCTGCCGCCCCTCTCCGCGTCCAGTATGCGCGCCGCCGGGCACCCCGTCCCGCCGGACGCGGTCCGTACGGCGCCCGGCCCGCCCGCCGCCTACGCTGGCCGACGTGACACTCAGCAGGGCGCCCGCCCCGGCGCTGCGCCCCTGGATCGCCAGCCTCTGGTACGTGGCCGACCCCCGGGCCAGCGGCTGGGAGGTCAAGCTGCCCACCACCGGCCACCAGGTGCTGGTCAACCTGGAACGGGACCGGCTCAGCGCCCGCCCCCTGGGCACCCGTACCCGGGCCCTGACCAGCACCGGAGCGGCGGTCGCCACCACCACCGAGGGGGCCACCCTGCTGGACCGGGGCGAGCAGCGGCGCCTGGCCGGGGCGGTGCTGCGCCCCGGAGCGGTACCCGCCGTACTGGGGGTGCCGGCCGACGCCCTGACCCCGGCCGTGGTGGCGCTGCCCGAACTGCTGGGTGACCGGGCCGGCGAACTCCTGGAGCGCTGCGCGGAGGAGTCGAACCCGCACCGGGTGCTGGACCTGCTGGAGCGGTCGCTGTCGCGCGAGATCGACCCCGCGTCCACGCCGACCCCGCTGCTGGGGCCCGCGATGCGGGCGCTGTCGGCCGGGGAGCCGGTGGCCCGGGTGGCCCGCGCCCTGGGGGTGAGCGCCTCGACCCTGCACCGCCGGTTCGTACGGGAGGTGGGGGTGCCACCCAAGCGGTACCAGCGGCTGGACCGCCTGCACCGGGCGACCGCCCTGCTGCGCCGCCCGCCCGGGGGCGGGCTGGCGGAGCTGGCACAACTGCTCGGCTACCACGACCAGGCGCACTTCTGCCACGACTTCGAGGACCTGGCCGGCCTCTCCCCCAGCGCCTACCGGACCCACCTGGGGCCGGACCCCCACCACGTACGGCTGGCGAAGGATGCGAGCTTTCTACAAGACGGGCCACCGGGGTCGGACGCACCCTGAACCCATGACGAACCAAGCGCATCCCACGCAGGTGGAGTTCACCAAGATCACCCCGTACCTCTTCTACCCGGACGGCGACGCGGCCGTGGAGTGGCTGGTACGGGTCCTGGGCTTCGGCCCGGCCCACAAGGTGCCCGACGAGAAGGGTCAATGGACCGAGGGGGAGGTGGAGATCGGACCGGTACGGGTCGCCCTCACCGGCGCCGGCGACCGCTTCCCGGAGAACGTCGGCCGTTCCCTGCTGATCGTCAACGTCTCCGACGTGGACGCCCAGTACGCCCGCATCCGTGACGCGGGGGTCGACCTCGACCCGCCCCGGGACGAGGACTACGGTCCGCGCTCCTGCCACGTCACCGACCCCTGGGGGTACCAGTGGTACTTCTGGCAGGGGGACGCGAAGTACTGACCGGGCCCCGTGCCGGCGGGCCCGCGCCGGTCCCCGACCTCACGGCCGTGCCGCCGTCGCGGGTGGGCCGGCTCTGGTGCTCGGTGGTTGACCGGGTCGCGGACACGCGGGTGCGCCTCGTGGGCGGGGCGGTGGGACGGAACGTGAGCCGTGGGGGACCTCCCCCGCCGGGCCAGCCACGGCAGGTCGCTCGTACCCCGCGAAGAGTTCGCGGCCGGCCCGAGGCGCGGGGGCACCACGGCCCACCCGCCCCGGAAGGGTCACTGCACGTCGAACTCGTTGCCCTCGGGGTCGGCCATGGTCACGTGGTGGCTGCCCCGGTCCCGGACCGTGGCCAGCACGGTGGCGCCCAGCGACTCCAGTCGGGCCACCGCCGCGTCCCGTTCCTCCGGGCCGTGGTGGAGGTCGATGTGCAGCCGGTTCTTGCCCCGCTTGGGCTCGGGCACCCGCTGGAACAGCAACCTCCGGCCCAGACCGGCGCCACTGGTGGGGTCCACCGGGTCGTCGGGGTGGCGGACCCCGGCGAGGGGGCGCCAGGCCCGGCGTCCGTCCACCAGGGTGTGGTCCTCGTCGCTCAGCATCCCGGTGCCCAGCAGTTGCTCGATCAGGACGCTGTGGTCCTCCACCTCGTAGTCCAGCGCCTGGGCCCAGAAGGCCGCCAGGGCGTGGGGGTCGGCGCAGTCGACGACCAGTTTCCAGTGCACAGCCATGTGTCCGACCTCCGCGTCTCCGGCACCGCAACGTGCTACCGGTTATAGTGGTTACATGACCAGCGAGGCAACCGGACTCACCCTGCGCGCCCGGGACGGAGCCACCTTCCTCTTCGACCCGGGCGCCCTCTGCCTTGAGCTGCTGGTCACCGGAGGCCCCGGCGAGCTGGCCGTCTTCGAGACGCTGCACCGCCCCACCGACCTCGCCGACTGGCTGGGACGCTCACGGCTGGGCCTGGACCCCGAGCGGGTCGCGGTCACCCCCGAGCAGCTCCACCAGGCCCGTCAACTGCGCGACCACCTCTGGGAGTTGGCCCGGTCCCGGGTACGGGGGCACACCCCGCCGGCCACCCCTCTACGGGTCCTCAACGAGGTCGCCGCCCAGCCACCCCTCGCCCCCCGGCTCACCCCCGAGGGGACCCGCGACTGGGCCCACCCCCTCGACGGCGCCCGGGCCCTGGCCACCGTCGCCCGGGACGCCGTCACCCTGTTCACCGGCCCGTACCGGCACCGCATCCGACAGTGCGGGGCCGAGGACTGCTCCCTGCTGTTCGTCGACGTCTCCCGTCCGGGGCGCCGCCGCTGGTGCTCCATGGAACGCTGCGGCAACCGCCACAAGGTCCGCGCCCTGCGCGCTCGGAGGGAACGAGAGGAAGGAGCCGGACCATGACCCCACCCACCGGACTGACCCGGGACGCCGGCTGGCAGATCGGCGTCAGCAAGACCCTCCCCTGCGCCGCCAAGGAACTGTGGCGGCTCCTGCTCTCCCCCACCGGCCTCCCCCTCTGGCTGGGTACGACCCCCCGCCCGGCCCCCGAGCGCGGCTCCCCCTACCGCACCGCCGAGGGCACCGAGGGTGAGGTTCGCGGCTGGCACGAGGGCACCCGGATACGGCTCACCCACCACCCTCGGGGCGGCCACGAGACCACCGTGCAGCTCACCCTCACCCCCCGCCCCCACGGCACCCAACTACGGTTCCACCAGGAGCGGTTGAGGTCCGCCGAGGAGCGCCAGTCCCAGCGCCACCACTGGCGACAGGTCCTGGACCAGATCGCCCAGGCCCTCCCTTCCCCCTCGGGCCAGCCCTCGTCCACGGGGCGGCAAGGCTAGGAGCCCGGGGCGGGTACGGGCCGGAAGGGTACGGCGCCAGAACCGCCGCCCGGTGCGGTGCCGGAGGGCGCGGGCCATCCACGCGGGGCTGTTCGGTGGGGGCCAGACGCCGGGCGAGGGCAGGTGGTCAGGACGCCGCCCCTTGCGAGGGGCGGGAGCTCCGGGGGGCGGGCGGGGCTCCCGGGGGCATCCCCTGGTTCGGTGTTCCGGCGCCGGGGGCGGTTCGGTGGGGGCCAGTTCGGTTCAAGGGCGCCCCTGGCCCCCGTGCTCCGGTGCGGGGGCGCCGGGAGTGAGGGGCCGTCGTACGCCCGAGGGGCCCGGGTGCTGGGGTGGTTCGCGGCGCGGGCCCGCTCGTAGGGGGCTGCCGTACGACCGAGGGGGCCAGGTCAGGGCTCAGCCGGGCGCACCCCTGTCCCTCGACCAGGGCACCGGAGCGACCTGGTCACGCCCGAGTTCCGGGACGGGACTCCCGACGTCCACTCCGGGACAGGCCGGGGCGATGCCCGGCGGGGAGGCCGGCCGATGGGCGGGAAGACGTGGCTCAACGGCCACGACCGTTCGGCAGGTGCCCACGCGCGCACAGCCGTGGATGGTGTCGTCACGAACCCCCGGGTGTCCGTCGCGGTCACGAGACAGCGAGCGGCTTCGCGGTCGTGCACGGGCCCGTCGTCCCGCTCACCCGCGCGCCGCGACTCGGCCGGGGCCCGCCCTGGCTCAACGCTCCGGCGTCCACCTGTGGATCAGCTCGTGCCGCGCCAGGTCCTTGAAGTAACGGTGGCGCGACCAGACGTCGAAGTCACCGATGACGATGAGGCGCCGACGGGCCCGGGTAACCGCGACATTGAGGAGATTGGGCTTCTGCGCGGCCCAGTTTCGGGAACCCACCTGTCCCGCGCCGGTACCCAGCACCAGTATCACGATGTCCGCTTCCTTGCCCTGCGTGGTGTGCACGGTGCCGTAGCGCTTGCGGGTGAGAGTCCCGCCCACGACCTTGCCGAGGCCGTGAACCACGTCGCGGAAGGGACTGACGACGAAGACGGCGTCGTTCAGCCGGCGATTCGCCTCCGCCACGGGATCCGGTGCCACACCCTCGTTCACGTACATCTCAGCACTGTCCAGGCGCTCCTGGTGGATCGCCTGGTCGATGCGGTGCCGAATGCGGTCGATCGTGCGCCCCAAGGCCGTGCCTTCCTCGGGGTTCCACTTCTCCTCACCGGGTAGCGCGCGGACGTCCCACCACACACTGCGTTGCGCCAGCGGGTAGTCATCCTGGTCCCGGTTCACCCCGTAGACCATCATCCCGTCGTAGGCGATCTTGTTGCTGATGTCGAACATCAGGCGGTCGCAACGGCGGTGCACGCGCAAAGGGGAGCCGAGCCAGGTGTCCTCACCCTCCTCGTCCTTCAACCAGGTGCCGTACGGGTTGAGTCGGTCGGCGAGCGACTGGACGGAGGAGGCGGCCGGGGCCCACTGACGGTCCACGGCGAAGTGTCCGGCCAGGCGTCGCTGCCCGGTCCAGGGCAAGGGGACGACGGGCTCCAGTTGCAGGGGGTCACCCACGACGACAGCTCGCCGGGACCGCCACAGGGCGCCCACCACCGCCTGCGGGGGAGCTTGACCGGCCTCGTCCACGAACAGCCAGCCCAGAGCCTCACTGCCCAACTGGGCGAACATACGCCCCATCGACGCGAAGGTCGTCGAGACCACGGGTACCACCAGGAACAGCAACTGCCAGGCGGCCAGCACCGTCTTGGCGTCCAGGTCCGCGGGCGACTGGCCCTTGACCACCTCCATCACGGCCTGCAGGTTCTTCCGCATGAGTGCGGGCGCGGTGGCCAGCACGGCGCGGTGCAGATCCAGCGCCGCCAGGAAGAGTTCCGAACGCGCCTCGGCGAACGCGGAGTCCATCCAGGGTGATGACCGCTCCCGTGCCTCCATCGCCTCGCGGTCATCGGGGGAAGCCCGCCACTCGGCTCCCGGCACATGGTCACCCCAACGTGCCCTGACCACGTCCAGGTGGTGTTCCTCGGCAACCCGTTGGCGACGCCGGTCGACCACGCGTTGTCCGGTCTCCGCCGCACTGGCGGCCTGGCGCTCCACAGCCCGCCCACAGTCAGCCACATGGGCCTCGGCTCGCCTGACTTCGGAGAACGCCCGGTTCAGTTCTTCCTTGGCGGAACTCAGGGACACCTGCCGCGCGGCCCGCGCGGACTCCAACTCGGCGAGACGGGCGTCCGCGTCCCGCACACCCGCCCGCAACGGAAGGCGGCCGGCCTCCCACTCCCGCGTTCTCTCGCGGGACAACAGTCTTCTCCACCTGCCGGGTCTGCCCGCGTCGTAGGCGTGGAGTGCCGCCTCCGCGCTCCGCACGCCTTCCTCGCCACGGCGGACCGCCCCCTGGGCCAGGTCGAGGCGCTCACGCTCGGCGAGCAACACCCGCTGGCACCGGGCGTGCCGCTCCCGGTGGCCAGCCAACTCCTCCTCGACATCGCGCTGCCTCTGGCGGAGGGCCAGTTGGGCGTCACGGGCGTTGGACTCCTCGGCCAACAACTCGTCCAGAAGGGCGTCAGGGCCAGCCAACCGTGACAGCAGGTCGGCTATCTCCTGCCGCTCCGCGGCCAGTTCGCGCACCCGGCGGCGGGCCCGGGTGAAACGTCGAACGGCCTGCTTCCAGGTCTCCCGCCCCAGGGGCGCCGACTCGTCGACATCACCGCTCTCGCTCCGCGTGTTCGGCGAGGAGTCAGGGAAGCGTTCAGCCTGCGTCTGCAGGATCTTCTGAAGGCCCAGGAGGGGCCGCTCCTCGCTCTCTCCTGACCTCGGTCTGCCGTTGCCTTTGGCCTCCTTGCCCCACCAGAAGCGCTCAACGAAGTCGGAACGGTTACTCCGTCTTCCCAGGCGCGCGGCGATCGCGCCCCACGCCTCTTCCTCCAGCGCGAGGCTGGCCGGGCCGGAAAGGTAGTCGGCACGTCCCCGCCACGCGCCACCGATCGCCTGGGCCCCGGGGACTTCCAGGGTGACGTTCTCCACCGCTCCGTTGTTGGAGGAGGCGATCACGATCTCGAAGCCGGTGAGTTCGGGAACCAGAGGGTAGATCGTGCGGGGGTAGGTCTTGCCGGCGGTCTCCTCCGTACGCCAGGTGCGCGGTGTGCGGGCGAAGGCGTCCCTCGGCTGCTTCAGTTCCGCCAACCGCTCGGCTCGCTGCACCACCACCGCGGCGATCAGGTCCCGCAACATGGTCGTCTTGCCGGTTCCGGGTGGTCCGTTGACCGCGTAGAGACCACGACCGTCGTCCTGCCCGAGGCTATGCAGTACGCGGTTGACGGCGAACTGCTGACTGAGGACGAGGGGCTTGTCCGCGTCGGCAGGCCACCGCCCCAACGGCATGTTCGACGGTTGGACGCTGTCCCGTACGACTTCGGGAAGGCATCGGACGTCAAATCGGTTCATGGCGTCCAGGTCCGCCTCGTCCCGCAGATAGTCCAGCAGCGCGGTACCAGGCAGCCCTGCCTCGACGGCTTCCGCGACTCGTTCCAGATCGTCGGCGTAGAAACTGTTGAGGAAGACGTCACCACCCGCCTCGTCCCCGTGCCGGGCCGAGACCTCGTAGCTCCTGACACGGATCGCGTTGGGCAGCAGCGTTCCAGCGACGCCGAGTTGCTCGGCCACCCACCGGGTGATGGCCGCCAGGTCGTACACGTCCAGGACCTTCGTACCCACCTCGGACGGAGGCTCCTCAACCTCGGCCCGCCGCTCCTCCCCCTCTTCTCCCGCCCCCTGGTCGGATGCCTCGCTGTCCTGGGAGGCGCCGTCCTCCGAGGCACTGTCCTCCGAGGCCTTGCCGGAGAACCGGGCAGCGGCGGAGTCGATCAGGTCACCGCCCACCTCCTCGACGACCTTCGCCGCCACCGGCCCCGCCAGGGGCCCCAGGCCCGCGCCCACCGCACCAGCGGCCACGCCGAGCCCGCCCTTCGCGGCACTGACCACGATGCTGGACATCAACCCCGCGACGGGACCGAGGTCCGACCGCGAGGTGGGAGAGTCCGTCACGGGCCCACGCTCGACCTTGATCTTCCCGTCGCCGAGGTCCAGCAGCTGGTCCAGCAAGCGCGCGCTGTCCTCGTCAAAGCCGGTCAGCCACTCGTCGTCGTGCGGCCCGGGGTCCAGGGTCTGCCCCACGGCCCACGCACACGAGGACAGCGTGACACTGTCCTTGATCAGCAAGCCGTCCTGGTTGACGGTGAAGCAGAGTACGGCGCTGTCCCCGCCGATACGACCGTCGAAGTCCTGCTCGGACTCCGGAGCGCGGAACGCCTGCAACAGGACGTCGCGCACCTTGTCCACCGCGAAGATCCCGGCGTAGACGGTGTGCTGCCACACACAGTTCCGCCGTGGCCGCTGCCGGCGCACACTGGAGCCGGCTTCCCAGGGAAGCGGACGGTTCGGTGCCACGGCGAAGATGTTCTTGCGCGGGTTCACCGACTCGACTTTGGGCGGCGAGAAGTACTCCACGGCTCGCCAGTAACGCAGGATCCGCGCCTGCCGCTCCCGCTCCGCTCTCGATCGTTTGGCGGCCCCCACCCGTCCCCCCTGTGATCGTCGACCTCGCGAACGTAACAGAGGCGAAGACCCCCCACCCCCGAAACGGCCAGGTCCACAGGTGGTCAGCACCTGGGACACCGCGCGCCGGGTGACGGCACCGGACACGGATCGCCGCCTACGCCAACCTCTGTCCGGACCACCCCTGCGGGGGGCCGGGGTCTCGTCATCCCAGCCCAACGCCGGATCCCCCGCAAGCAGAAGGAACACCAATCCAGCGAGCCGGGAAGGGCAGGGCAGAGCCAGTCCAAGAGCCCGGCCCTGTCCATAGCGCGGCGACTAGCAACGACCTCGATGCCGCTACACGTTGAACCGGAACTCCACCACGTCGCCGTCGCGCATGACGTAGTCCTTGCCCTCCATGCGGGCCTTGCCTCGGGAGCGGACCTCGGCTACGGAGCCGGCTTCGACGAGGTCGTCGAAGGAGATGACCTCGGCCTTGATGAAGCCCTTCTGGAAGTCGGTGTGGATCACACCGGCCGCCTCGGGGGCGGTGGCGCCCTTCCTGATCGTCCAGGCGCGGGCCTCCTTGGGGCCGGCGGTGAGGTAGGTCTGGAGGCCGAGGGTGTCGAAGCCGACCCGGGCGAGGGTGGCGAGTCCGGCCTCCTCCTGGCCCACGGACTGGAGGAGTTCCAGGGCCTCCTCGGCGTCGAGTTCGACGAGGTCGGCCTCCAGCTTGGCGTTGAGGAAGATCGCTTCGGCGGGAGCGACCAGGGCGCGCTGTTCGGCCTTGAAGTCCTCGTCGGTGAGTTCGTCCTCGTCGACGTTGAAGACGTAGAGGAAGGGCTTGGTGGTCAGCAGGTGCAACTCGCGCAGGGGCTCGGCCTGTTCGGTGCCCTGGGCGATGCCGGCGGAGAACAGGGTGTCGCCCCGTTCGAGGATGGCGCGGGCCTCCTCGACGGCCTTGACCACGGCCTGCTTGTCCTTCTGGATGCGGGACTCCTTCTGGAGCCGTGGCAGGACCTTCTCGATGGTCTGGAGGTCGGCGAGGATCAGCTCGGTGTTGATGGTCTCGATGTCGTTCTTCGGGGAGACCTTGCCGTCGACGTGGACCACGTTCTCGTCCTGGAAGGCGCGGATCACCTGGCAGATGGCGTCGGACTCGCGGATGTTGTGGAGGAACTTGTTGCCCAGTCCCTCACCCTCGCTGGCGCCCCGGACGATGCCCGCGATGTCCACGAAGTCGACCGTCGCCGGGAGTTGCCGCTGGGAGCCGAAGATCTCCGCGAGCTTCTCCAGCCGCTGGTCGGGAACCCCGACGACGCCGACGTTGGGCTCGATGGTGGCGAACGGGTAGTTGGCCGCCAGCACCTCGTTCTTGGTCAGGGCGTTGAAGAGGGTCGACTTGCCGACGTTGGGCAGGCCGACGATTCCGATGGTGAGCGACACGTGGCGACTTCCCGTAACGAGTGTGGTGTGGGCGCGGCCCCGGGGTGGGTGGGCCGGAGAGCACACTCCCGTCACCCATGGGGCGATCTCCCAGTCTAAGGGCACGAACGAGGGGCGCAGGCGTGTCCGGTCCCCGCTCGACGGGCGACGGCACCTACCTTGTACCGGTGGATCAGCGCAGCGCACCGATGTCCCCCCAGAGCCGCCGCCGGGATCCGGCCGCCCCCCGACTGCCCAAGCCGGCGAGCGGAGAGGAGAGAGCCGGTGGCCCCACGGTCCGGCCGCCCTCCGACGCCTCCCGTCCGCGCCCCGGTGGGGCGGCTCCGCGCGGGCCTGTTCGGCGCCCCGTACCGGGGCGGGGCGACTCCCCCGCGTCCCTGCTCGCCAGACTTCCCCGGCCCCGGTTGACGGCGCTGGGGTGCGGGTTGCTGGGCTGCTCGGCGATGTTGCTGGGCGGCGGGCTGGACGCGCTGCTGTTGGAGGGGTCTCCGACGGTCTACGGCGTGCTGTTCGTGATCGTCAGCGTGGTGGCCGCGTGCTGGGTACGTCCCGCGGACCTGGTCGCCGGGCCGGTGGCCGCGCCGTTGGCGTTCACGGCCGGGCTGTTCTTCCTGCACGACGGGGGCGACGGGCTGGGCGAGCAGCTGATGTCGCTGGTGACGGTGCTGTCCATGGAGGCGGGCTGGATCTACACCGGCACCCTGCTGGCCGCCCTGGTCGCCCTCGGCCGCCGGGTGGCCGTGATGCGGCGCCGGGCCGGCGGCAGGCGTCGGGTGGGCCGGGGCTGAGGCGCGCGTGGTGCCCGTACCGACGGGGTACGGGCACCACCGGGCTCCGACCGGGCTTGGGGACCGGGGGCGGAACCGGCGGTCAGCGGGTCAGCTTGGCGGCGGCCTCGGCCCGCAGGTCGCGGCGTAGCTCCTTGGGCAGCGAGAAGCGCATGTGCTCCTCGACCGGCTGCACCAACTCCACGTGGTCCCAGCCCCGTTGGGCCAGCCACTCCAGTACCTCGTCGACCAGCACCTCGGGCACCGAGGCCCCGGAGGAGACACCGACCGTCTCCACTCCGTCGAGCCAGGACTCGTCGATCTCGCCGGCGTTGTCCACCAGGTGGCCGTCCCGGGCGCCGGCGCCGAGGGCGGTCTCCACCAGCCGGACGGAGTTGGAGGAGTTGCGCGAGCCCACGACCAGCACCAGGTCGGCGTCGGCGGCGACCTTCTTGATGGCGGTCTGGCGGTTCTGGGTGGCGTAGCAGATGTCGTCGCTGGGCGGGCTGAGCAGGTTCGGGTACCGCCCCTTGAGGGCGTCCACGGTCTCCATGGTCTCGTCCACCGACAGCGTGGTCTGGGACAGCCACACCACCCGGTCCGGGTCCTTGACCTCGACGTTCTTCACGTCGTCGGGGCCGTCGACGAGGGTGATGTGCTCGGGTGCCTCACCGCTGGTGCCGATGACCTCCTCGTGGCCCTCGTGGCCGATGAGCAGGATGTCGTAGTCCTCCCTGGCGTACCGCACGGCCTCCTTGTGGACCTTGGTGACCAGGGGGCAGGTGGCGTCGATGGTGGCCAGCCGGCCGCGTTCGGCCTCCTGGTGCACCGCCGGGGCGACGCCGTGGGCGGAGAAGATCACGATCTCCCCCTCGGGCACCTCGGAGGTCTCCTCGACGAAGATGGCGCCCTTCTTCTCCAGGGTCTGGACCACGTACTTGTTGTGGACGATCTCGTGGCGGACGTAGACCGGGGCGCCGTACTGCTCCAGGGCCTGTTCCACCGCGATCACCGCGCGGTCCACCCCGGCGCAGTAGCCGCGCGGGGCGGCGAGCAGCACCCGCCGGCCGGTCGGGCGTGAGCTGGAGGCGTCCGGCCCGGTCGCCGCCTCCGCGTCCGTGTGCTGGGAGGGCGTTGCAGTCATGGGCCCATCGTACGGGCGGTGCGGGAACTGTCGGGCGGGCCGGTTGGCGGCTTTGCGACCACCTGTCCGCGCGCTGTCGGTGCCGGCGGCTAGCCTCCGGGGTATGCCACTCAGCACCTCGGCCGACGAGCCGCTCCCGGTCAGCAAGGTGTCCGCCATGATCGGCGGGTGGGTCGACCGCCTCGGGGCGGTGTGGGTGGAGGGGCAGATCGTGCAGCTGTCGCCCCGGCCGCAGGCGGGCATGGCCTTTCTCACTCTTCGCGACCCCTCGCAGGACGCCTCGGTGACGGTGACCTGTTTTCGTCGGGTGTTCGACGCGGTCAGCGACGTGGTGGGCGAGGGTTCCCGGGTGGTGGTGTACGCCAAGCCGGTGTGGTTCGCGCGGAACGGCAGCCTGTCGCTGCGGGCGGCGGAGATCCGGCCGGTCGGGATGGGCGAGCTGCTGGCCCGACTGGACCGGCTGCGGCGGGCGTTGGCCGCCGAGGGGCTGTTCGAGGCGGAGCGCAAGCGGTCGCTGCCCTTTCTGCCGCACCGGATAGGGCTGGTGACCGGGCGGGCCTCGGACGCCGAGCGGGACGTGCTGCACACCGCCCGGGAGCGCTGGCCCGCGGTGCGGTTCGAGGTGCGGCACGCGGCAGTGCAGGGGGCGTACGCGGTGGACCAACTGGTCGAGGCGGTACGCGAGTTGGACGCCCTGCCCGAGGTGGACGTGATCATCGTGACCCGGGGCGGCGGCAGCATGGAGGATTTGTTGCCGTTCTCCGACGAGCGGCTGTTGCGGGCGGTGGCCGACTGCCGTACGCCGGTGGTCTCGGCGATCGGACACGAGGCGGACGCCCCGCTGCTGGACCTGGTGGCCGACCTCCGTTCCCGTACGCCCACCCACGCGGCCAAGGACACGGTGCCGGACGTGGGTGAGGAGTTCCAACGGGTGCGCGACCTGGGGGAACGGGCCCGTCGGGCGGTGGGCGCGATGGTGGACCACGAGCGGCGGGCCCTGGAGGAGTGGGCCGGCCGTCGGGTGCTGGCCGAGCCGTACGTCCTGGTCGAGGGGCGGGAGGCGGAGGTGACCGAACTGCTGGGGCGTTCCCGGCGGATGCTGGGGCACCGGCTGGACCGCGCGGCCGACGACCTGGAGCACACCCGGGCCCGGGTGGTGGCCCTCTCCCCCCGGGCCACCCTGCGGCGGGGGTACGCGGTGTTGCGGGACGAGGACGGTGCGGTGGTGCGGGAGGCCGGGGAGGTGGACGCCGGCCAGACGCTTCGGGCCCTGGTGGCCGAGGGCGAGTTCCGGGTCACGGTGGCGGAGGGTGGCCGGGGTGCCGAGGGCGGCTGAGGGCCGGCGTCGCTGTCGGTGCCGGCGCTTAGGGTGGCGCCCATGACGAGCGAGGAATCGACGCTGAGCTACGAGCAGGCCCGCGCCGAGTTGGTGGAGGTGGTGCGCCGACTGGAGACGGGCGGCTCCACCCTGGAGGAGTCGCTCGAACTGTGGGAGCGCGGCGAGGAGTTGGCCGGTATCTGCCGTTCCTGGTTGGAGGGGGCGCGAGCCCGGCTGGACGCGGTGCTGGAGGCGGAGTCCGGGGAGACCCCCGAGGAGCCGGCCACCGGTGAGGCCCGGCCGGAGGGCTGAGGTCGCCGGTCCCGCCCTGTTCACGCTGCCCTCGCCGGGGCCTGGGGGCCCTTGGGGAGGCGTACGGCCCGACCCGGGGAGGGGCGCTCCGGCAACGGTACGGCGACGCGGCATGGTGTCAGCCGTACGACCCGGTGGCGGCGGTCCGAGGGGCCGCGTGGTGCCCGGTGGTCGGTCCTTCACTGAGCGCCCGCCGTACGGGCGGACACCGCGAGGGCACCCGTACACAGTCCCGCACCCACCGCGAGCCCTCGGGGGGAGGCAACCGTGCGAGGCCCCGCCCCCGACCTCCGCGTCTCCACACACCCACACCGGCGTTGCCCCCGGTCTCGCGACCTCGCGGTCTCCATGGGCGGGGTCTCGGGGTGACGCGTGACCGGAGACGACCGTGGTGAACGCCGGGCTTGGTCGTGGGGCGGCCCCTGGCGCAACGGGGGCCGCGTCGGGACCTCCCCCACAACCAACCGGGCCACGGTCCGGGTCGCCAGGCCGGGCGTGCGCCATCCCGTCCGGTCCCACCGCACCGGGAATCGCACCGCGAGACAGGGCAGGTCGCGAACCGTCTCCGTGAAAACGTTCTTGCCCCGCTGACGCCAGCGACAGTGGTGTCTACCTGGGAAACCCCGTAACACCCCTTGACCGCACGTGGGGTGCGTCCTAGGTTCCGCGAAAACGATTTCGAAGACTGCGGGCGTGGGAGGCGGCGTGAGACGGACGCTCAGGCTGAGGGGAAGACGTGGTGCGGGCCGACGGCGCCGCGCGTACCCGGTGACCCTGTTGCTGTTGACCCTGGCCCTGGCCGCGAGCGCGATGCCCGCCCAGGCCCAACAGGTCCGCGCCGACGGCGAGTCGGGGCGCCACCGGGCCGACCCGGACCAGCGGACCGCCAAGGACTCCGAGAGCGCCGACGGCAGGGAGTGGGTGGGCGCCGGGGACTTCCGCAAGGTCTACGACACCGGGGCGGAGAACCCCTCCCGCTACCTCAACGACCACAGCGTGATCAAGGGGCCGGACGGCACCTGGCACATGTACGGGATCACCGGCGAGGAGGCGAGGGAGGGCACCCCACCGGACTCGGCGGAGGAGGACACCCTCGCCCACGCCACCGCGCCCAGTCTCTCCGGCCCCTGGACCACCCGGGAACCGGTGTTGACGGCCGACCCGGAGTACGGCGAGGACCACCTGTGGGCGCCGCACGTGATCGAGCACCAGGGCACCTACTACATGTTCTACTCCGGCGGCGGAGGTGACCGGGACGCCGCGATCAACCTCGCCACCTCCACGGACCTGGAGCACTGGACCCGCGACCCGGGCGGCACCCTGTTCCGCGACGGCTGGGTGGCCCGCGACCCCTTCGTCACCCGGGTCGACGACCAGTGGGTGATGTACTACACGGCCACCGAGAGGGCCGACGGCGGCAAGCATGTGGTGGCCTACCGCACCAGTGACGACCTGCGGAACTGGGGTGAGCGGAAGATCGCCTTCACCGACACCACCGCCAAGGAGAACTCCGCGCCGGTCACCGAGTCGCCGTTCGTGGTGCGCCGGGGCGAGTGGTGGTACCTGTTCATCGGGCCCCGGGGGGACGGCTACGTCGGCACCGACGTGTTCCGCAGCAAGGACCCCACGAGGTTCCAACCGGCCGACCTGGCCGGCCACTTCCCCGGTCACGCGCCCGAGGTGGTCCAGGACGGCGGCAAGTGGTGGGTCACCCACTGCGGCTGGTTCCAGGACGGGCTGCACCTGGCCGAACTCCACTGGCGCGGTACGCCGCCGCTGTGGAACTCGGAGCGGAACCCGGTGGTGACCCGGGACCCCGAGGGCCGGCTGGAGCTGTACGCGCTGGCCCCCGAGGACCGGGGCCTGCTGCGCCGGGTACAGAAGTCCCCCGGCGGTGCCTGGGGTGGCTGGGAGGACTTCGGCGACTCGGCCCGTACCGCCCCCACCGTCGGCACCCACCCCGACGGCCGGTTGGAGCTGTTCGCGGTGGAGGACGACGGCACCCTGATCCACCGGGTACGGAACGCCGAGGGTGACTGGGGCGAGTGGGACGCGCTCCCCGGCAGGGAGGGGGCACCCCCTCAGGTGGTACGGGGCGAGGGTGACCGCCTGGAACTGTTCGGACTCACCCCGGGCGGGGACCAGTTGACGCACCGACGCCAGGACGCGTCCGGCGACTGGGGCGAGCCGGAGCACTTCGGCGGCCCGGCCGCCTCCCCACCGGCGGTGGCCGCCGACTCCACCGGCCGGCTCCAGGTCTTCGTCGTCGAACGGGGCGGCGCCGCCCTGAAACGCCGCGCCCAGACCGCACCCGGCGGCGGCTGGGGCGAGTGGACCGAGTTCGGCGGGCCCACCAGCGGCCGACCGGTGGTGGCCGCCCAACAGGACGGCCGGCTGGAGGTGTTCGCCCTCGGCCCGTACGGGGACAAGATCGCCCGCCGGGGTCAGCGCACCCCGGGCGGTGACTGGGGCGAGTGGTCGACCTTCGGCGGCTTCGCCGGAGCGCCGCCCACGGTGACCCGGGGTGAGGACGGCCGGCTGGAGGTGTTCGCCCTCGGCCCGGGCAACGACTACGTCTCCCACCGCCGGCAGACCGAGGCGAACGGCGGCTGGGGTGACTGGCAGCGCCTGGGCGGCCCGGCCCAGTGCGTACCCCAGACCGGGGTGGACGCCGAGGGACGGCTGACGGTCTTCGCGGTCCACCCCGAGGGCGCCGGCCTGTCCTCCCGTACCCGGAACCCGGGTGGCGAGTGGGGCGACTGGACCCCGTTGGACCACCGACAACTGGGCGGGACCCGGTGCGGGGCGGCCGGTTGAGGTCGCCGGCCACCGGCCACCGGGACCCGCCTGTCCGGCCGTCGGTGGCCGCCTCGCTCCGAGGTGGCCACCGGGCCCTGGTGCCGTCACCGGCCGCGCCATGACACCGGGCCGGTACGGAGTGGACCGACCACGGGTGCCGGTGACGGTGCCCGAGGGTGGCGGGGGGTGAACGTGGCCCCCGCCACCTCCGTGTACGTCCCGGGCCTGGCCGCCTCCCCCCGAGGCCAGGCCCGGGGCTCGGCCGACGCCTCCCCGCGTCCGCCGAGCGGTGGGCCGTGACCCGGACGTCAGGGTCACGGCCCACCACCCGTCGCGGGCCGGCCGCGAAAGGCGCGCTGACCGGGCGCGCACCGGTCACCTCCGGGGGCACACCGAACTCGCCCCGGGGGGCAACGCGTGCGTACGGTGCCGTACGTCGTGGAGCGGCGACGGAGTCCGCGCGCGGGTCAGGGGCACACCGGCCCGGCGGTCACTCCCAAACGGAGTCCGCGCGCGGGTCAGGGGCACACCGGCCCGGCGGTCACTCCCAAGGAGAACGGTCGATCACACGCCCCTTGGCGGCGGCCGTCAACGAAGCGCCCCCCGCAGGCGTCCGGGACCTCGCGACGGATCGAGGGTCCGTTCCGGTGGACACCGGCCGGTGCAACGACCCGACAGACGACCGCTCAGACCCCCGCCACCCGAGGTCCTCGCGACCTCCGCGCACAGCGGGCGCGGCACCCCGGGCACCCACCCGGGCGCGGCGCCCCGGCGGTCACTCCCGAGGGGAACGGTCGATCACACGCCCCTTGGTGGTCGCCGTCAGCGAGGCGCCCCCGTAGCTGTCCGAGACATAGCAACGGATCGTGGGCTGGTTCTGGTGGAAGACGTCGGCGGGTTCGACGATCAGATAGCGACTGGTGGGGTCGTCGATGCCCAGGTTCTTCTCGGCGTCCCTGAACAGTTTGGGCAGCGCGTCCCAGTCGAAGATGTTGAGGTCGACGGTCTTGTCGTCCCCCATCACGCCGCCCCCGGGGCCGCGTTCGGCCTCGCCCGACCGGTAGCTGAAACGGTCGTAGACCTTGCCGTCCTTCACCGGGGCCTCGGCGCTGGCGTGGTCGGGGTAGAGGGTGAAGTCCTTGACCTTGGTGCCGCCCATCAGGGGCTTGAGCTTGCGGATGGCCCGGCGCGCCCCGGCCGGGGTGAGCAGGTCGCTCTCCTCCTTGGGGGTCGGCACGGTGAAGGAGGGCATCGGCACCGTGGAGCGGCTCGGGCTTCGACTGGTGTCGGAGGCCGAGGGCGAGGGCTGGTCCGCCCCGACGCTGCTGTCCCCCGTACCGGGCAGGAACTGCCAGACCACCAGCCCGACGGTCAACGCCAGCACCGGTCCGGTCACCATCAGCACCCGCCGTACCTTCGGGGGCGTGCCCGGGTACTTCGGCAGGGGCGCCGGGGTCGGGCGGGAACCGGCCGTGCCGGACGCCGACTTGTCCAGGACGACCGGGGGTACCGCGTCCTCGGGAGCGGGGTCCTTCTCGGGTGCCGTACCGGGCTCGGCACGGTCCGGGCCGGGGACCCGGGGGTCGGGGACGGGCGCCGGTACCGCGTCCGCCGGGGTGGCCGTCCCACCGGGCGCCGCTTCCGGGGTGGCCGGCGCGGAGTTCGGCGGACCGGACAGTGACGGGGCGGTGTGGGTACGCGCGCCGCTGGCCTCGGCCAGCATCCGGTCCAGTGTCGCCGCGTCCGGGCGGGCCGTGGGGTCGCGCCGCAGCACGGCGGCCAGCACGGGCGCCAGGGGCCCGCCCTGTCGGGAGGGGGGTATGTCCTCCTCCAGTACGGCGGCGAGGGTGGCCAGGGTGGAGGCCCGGCGCAGCGGGTGGTGGCCCTCGACCGCGACGTACAGCATCAGCGCCAGCGACCACAGGTCGGAGGCCGGGTCGTCGTCGTGGCCCCGCAGGCGTTCGGGCGCCATGTAGTCGGGGGAGCCGACGAGTTCGCCGGTGTTGGTGAGGTTGGTGGACTCCCGTACGGCGGCGATGCCGAAGTCGGTCAGCACCGGGCTGCCGTCGGGGCGCAGCAGTACGTTGCCGGGCTTGACGTCCCGGTGCAGCACCCCGGAGGCGTGGGCGGCGCGCAGGCCCTCCAGTACGCCGCGTCCGAGTTCGGCGGCCTCGGTGGGGGTGAGCCGGCCCCGGTCCAGGCGGTCCTGGAGGGAGCCGCCGGTGACCAGCTCCATCACCAGCCAGGGGTGCTCGGTGGAGTTGACGATGTGGTAGATCGTCACCACCTTGGGGTGGTTCACCCGGGCCAGCGAGACGGCCTCCCGCATGACCCGCTTGCGCAGCAACTCGGCCGCGTCCGGCCGCAGTCGGAGCAGTTCCGGGTCCGGTGGCCGTACCTCCTTCAGCGCCACCTCGCGGTGCAACGCCAGGTCGCGGGCCCGCCACACCAGGCCCATCCCGCCCCCACCGAGGCGCTCCAACAGTTCGAAGCGCTCGTCGATGACCCGTCTGCCAGATCCCCCATCCACGCGGGAAGCGTACGACAGGGAGCACGGGCCGTGGGCGCCGGGCCGAGGACCGCCTCAGGTGCCTTTCCGAAGGCCGGGGGCCGGAGGCCGGAAGACGTGACGTGTTCGACACACGGGAGGGAAATTCCGCCTTCCACCAGATCGTTGAAGGGGCTGTCTCCACCGACCCGAAACGAGTACCAGACGAGTACCACCGGAAGGACGCACGCCACCATGTCCCCCACCGCCCTCGCCCTCGACCCGGCCGCCCAGGACCTGCTGTTCCGCGAGGCGCACACCGCGCACAGCTTCAGCGACGAGCCGGTGACCGACGAACAGGTCCACGCCGTCTACGACCTGGTGAAGTACGCGCCCACCGCCTACAACCAGTCCCCGCTGCGCGTGACCCTGCTGCGCACCCCCGAGGCGCGAGGGCGGCTACTCCCCCTGCTGAGCGAGGGCAACCGGGCCAAGACCGCCGAGGCACCGCTGACCGCGATCCTCTCGGTCGACCTGGAGTTCCACCAGCGGCTGCCCGAACTGCTGCCGGCCAGGCCGCAGTTGAAGGACACCGTGTACGCGGACCCCGACCTGCGCCGGGCGCACGGCTCGTTCAACGCCACCCTCCAGGCCGGGTATTTCCTGCTGGGCGTACGGGCCGCCGGGCTGGCCGCCGGGCCGATGTCCGGGTTCGACGCGGAGGGGGTCGACAAGGAGTTCTTCGGCGACGGCCGGCAGCACGCCCTGCTGGTGGTGAACATCGGCCACCCGCACGCCGACTCCTACCGTCCGCGCAACCCCCGTCTGCCCGCCGAGGAGGCCGTGACCTCGCTGTGAGTCGGTGACCGGTGGGGCCGCCACCCCACGGCCGCCCGCCCCGAGTACGGGTGGGACGGCTCGGGTCGCGGGGGCGTGGCCGCTCCCGGGTGGCCCACCAGAACCCGACGGTGGGGCCGGCCCCCGGACACTCCGCTGGCCCGGGGGCCGGCCCCGTGGTCGACGATCCGTCGCACCCCCGGTGGGTCCCCGGGCGGCGCGGGTGCCCTCGTCGGGGTACGGCCCTCTCGCGGGGCCACCGGGGCGAGGTCCGGGGAGGCGCGTGGTCAGCCGCCCCACGAGGGGCCGGCCCTCAGGAACCGCTGGGACTGGGGCTGGGCTTCCCGGTCGGGTCGTCCTTGCCGCCGCTGGCCTCCAACGCCCCCGCCAGCCGAGCCAGTTCGGCGAAACCAGCGGTACCGGTGACCACCGTGGTGACCCCGGGCTTCTCCAGGACCAGGGCGTCGTACTTGTCGCCCTGGTAGCGCGTCCACCGCTCGCCGTCGATCTCCTGGCCGCGCTCGGTCTTCCGCGCCCCCTGGGTGACCCGGCCCACGAAGCGGCTGGCCCGCTGGTCGCTCTGCTCCACGGCGGCGTACTGCTCCCGGGGCGTGACGAAGCCCAGGTGCCAGGCGGCGCCCCGTTCCCCGTTGCCCTGGTAGGTGACGGAGGTGGCACGCCACTCGCGACCCAGTCCGACCGGGGCGGCCACCGGGTAGGGCGCGGCACGGCGGGCGGTGTCCAGCTCCACCCGGTAACTGACCTTCCGTACCGGGTCCTTGCTGTCGTCGTGCGGGATGAACAGGTAGATCACTCCGGCCGCGAGCAGGATCAGCGCCAGGGACAGGATCATGTCCCGCACCGTCTGTCCGCCGCGTCGGCCACCTTCACGCTGTTGTGCTGCCACCGCCCCATCGTCCCGTACCCCCTTCGGGGCGGTGCGCGGGGGTGGCCGCTGTCGGCCGCTCATCTGGGACGCGCCCTGCTCATACTGGAAGGGTGCCGATAGAGTCACCCACACCCTCGACAACCGGCCGTCGCCGTACAGAAAGGTGCGCAACGATGACCGACCACCATCACCTCCCCTCCTCGCTGGAGGTCAGCCCGGAGGCCCCCGACCGCAACCTGGCCCTGGAACTGGTCCGGGTCACCGAGGCCGGGGCCATGGCCTCCGGCCGCTGGGTGGGGCGCGGCGACAAGAACGGCGCCGACGGCGCGGCCGTGAAGGCGATGCGCACCCTGGTGTCCACGGTCTCGATGAACGGGGTGGTGGTCATCGGCGAGGGCGAGAAGGACGAGGCGCCGATGCTCTACAACGGCGAGCGGGTGGGCGACGGCACCGGGCCGGAGTGCGACGTGGCCGTCGACCCGGTCGACGGCACCACCCTGACCGCCAAGGGCATGGGCAACGCGGTGTCCGTACTGGCCGTGGCCGAGCGGGGCACCATGTTCGACCCCAGCGCGGTGTTCTACATGGACAAGCTGGTCACCGGCCCGGAGGCGGCCGAGTTCGTGGACATCCAGGCCCCGCCCACGGTGAACATCCGCCGCATCGCCAAGGCCAAGGGCTGCGCACCTGACGACGTGACCGTGGTCATCCTGGACCGGCCCCGGCACACCGAGATCGTCCGCGAGGTACGGGAGTCCGGCGCCCGCATCAAGTTCATCTCCGACGGCGACGTGGCCGGCGCCATCATGGCCACCCGGGAGGGCACCGGCGTCGACCTGCTGCTGGGCATCGGCGGCACCCCGGAGGGCATCATCGCCGCCTGCGCCATCAAGTGCCTGGGCGGCACCATCCAGGGACGGCTGTGGCCCAAGGACGACGAGGAACGGCAGCGCGCCCTGGACGCCGGGCACGACCTGGACCGGGTGCTGGAGACCGACGACCTGGTCAGCGGGGACAACGTGTTCTTCGTCGCCACCGGCATCACCGACGGCGACCTGCTGCGGGGGGTGCACTACCGCGCGGAGACCGCGTACACCCAGTCCCTGGTGATGCGGTCCCGCTCCGGCACCATCCGCAAGATCGAGTCCACCCACCGGCTGTCCAAGCTGCGGGCCTACAGCGCCGTCGACTTCGACCGCGCCCGCTGAGTCCACCGCCCGCGCGTACGCGGGTACGAACCTGCGGCCAAGCGCTTGGAAGGCGCCTGCTCTCCACCGCCCGCGCGTACGCGGGTACGGGACGGACACAGCCGCTGTCGGGGACCTGCGGCGCCCCCGACAGCGGCCACGGCCCTCCCAGCCGACAGGGCTCCGCGTGGACGGCCGGGGGCCTCCCGGAGGTCCGCCGCCCGCCCCACGCCCGGACGGGGCCGGCCGTCACTCCCCCGGCGACCCCGACAGCTCCCGGGCGAACCAGCTCTCCCCCTGCCCGTGGCCGGGGTAGGGCGCCGTCTCCCGGTAACCGTGCCCCAGCCACAGGGCCCGGGCCTCGGTCAGCAGGGTGTGGTGCTCGGCCACCATCCGCCGGGCCCCCAGTCGGACGGCCGCCTCCTCGGCCGAGCCCAGCAGGAGCCGGCCCAGTCCGAGGCCCCGCTCCTCGGGGCGTACGTAGAGCCGGCGCAGTTCGGCGGAACCGGGGGCCTCGGGCAGCCGCCGTACCCCGACACAGCCCGCCGGCGCACCCTCGGGGGCGGTCGCCACCAGCAGCAGGCCCCGGGGCGGGGCGAGGTCCTCGGGGGGTTCGCGGCGGAGGTGGCGGGCGAGTTCGGCCTCGTTGGCGGGCCGGCCCAGGGTCCGTCGGGCGAGTTCGGCGACGTACTCGTGGAGCAGTTCGCGGGCCTGCGGGCCGTCGGGGGGCTCGGGGCGGACGTCCCACCTCGGTACGGGTGACACGGCGCCTCCTTCCGTCCGTGACGTGGGGCGGGCGTGACGACCACCGAGGGGCCGCCGTGCGCCTCGTCACCCGACTCAGGGCGCAACGGCACCGGAACGCGCTTACCGACCCCTCACGATCGAAACGGCACCCCCTAGTCCGGGTTTCCCCCGCCGTCCGGCAGGGACAGTTCGAACCAGACGACCTTGCCGGTGGACAGCCGGGTGGCGCCCCAGCGCCGGGCCAGGCGGTTCACCAGGTACAGCCCACGTCCGCCCTCGTCGGTGGCCCGCGCCTGCCGCAGCCGGGGCAGCTGCGGCACGTCGTCGCCGACCTCGCAGCGCAGGATGTCGGTCCGCAACAGCCGCAGGGTGATGGGGCGTTCGGCGTACCGCACCGCGTTGGTCACCACCTCGCTGACCAGCAGCTCCACCGAGTCGGTCAGCTCCTCCAGGCCCCAGCGGGCCAGGGCGCGGCGAGTGAGCCGGCGGGCCTGCCCGGCGGTCTGCGCCCGGGGGTCCAGGAACCAGTACGCCACGTCACTGGGCGCGATGCCCGCGAACCGGGCGGCCAGCAGGGCGATGTCGTCGTCCCGGTCCCCCGGCCCGAGGATGTCCAGCACCTCGTCGCACAGCGGCTCCAGCGGGGCCGCCCGGTCCGGGCTGGTCAGCCGGGCGGTGTCGGCGAGCTTCTCCCGCAGGTGCTCGATGCCGGTCCACACGTCCCGCTGCCGGGACTCCACCAGCCCGTCGGTGTACAGCAGCAGGGTGGCGCCGGCCGGGGCGTCGACCTCCACCGCCTCGAAGTCCACCCCGCCCACCCCGATCGGGGCGCCGGCCGGAATGCGCAGCACCTCGGCCCGGCCGTTGCGGTGCAGCATCACCGGCGGCGGATGGCCGGCGTTGGCGATGATGATGCGGTGCGCCACCGGGTCGTAGACCGCGTACAGGCAGGTGGCCATCCGGTCCTGGCCGAGCCGCTGGGCCTGCTCGTCCAGGTGGTGCAGCACCTCCTGCGGCGGCAGGTCGAGGCCGGCCAGGGTCTGCGCGGTGGTGCGCAGCTGGCCCATGATCGCGGCCGAGGTCATGGAGTGCCCCATCACGTCGCCCACCACCAGGGCGACCCGGCTGCCGGGCAGCGGGATGGCGTCGTACCAGTCACCGCCGACCCGGGCGGTCTCGGCGGCGGGGAGGTAGCGGCTGGCCAGCTGGACGCCGGTGGGCTGGGGCAGGGCGTCCGGCAGCATGGTGCGCTGCAACTCGTCGGCGATGTACGCCTCCCGGCCGTACAGCACCGCCTTGTCCACGCCCAGCGCGGCGTGGGTGGCCAGCTGGGCGGCCACCAGCAGGTCGTCCGGCTCGAAGGCGGTCCGCTCCGGCTTGCGCAGGAACACGGCCGCGCCGATGACCCTGCGGCGTCCCCGGAGCGGGGCCAGGATGGCGCGGTGGGCGCCCGGCAGTTCGGGGGTGGGGCCCAGCAGTTCGGTGAGCGCCTCCTGGGCGCCGTCGGCGTTGGCGAACACCGGCCGCACGCCCCGCAGCACCTCGGCCAGCGGGCCGCCGGGGCGGACCCGCACGTGTTCGGTGGCGGTCTCGGTGGCACTGTCGGCGGCGGAGATCAGCGGCAGCCGGCTGCCCGGTTCGGACACCCCGCCCTCGGTCACCAGGCCGATGTCCTCGCTGGTCAGGGCGCGGCTACCGGCACGGGCGGCGGCCGACTCCCGGGGGCCGTCGGGGATGCGGTCGGAGCGGCGCAGCCGCAGGACCATGGGGTTGGAGGGCCGCTCGTCGCCGACCGGCAACGGGTCCCGCAGGTAGACCAGGATGGCGTCGCAGTACGCCGGGACGCTGGCCCGGCAGAGTCCGAGCACCGTCTCGTCCAGGTCGACGCCCCGGGCGATACGACGGGTCGCGGCGCCCACGAAGCGCAGCCGGTCCCCACCGCGCCGTTCCCGTTCGGCACTCTCGTCGGCGGGGCCGCCGGAGCCGCCCGAGCCTCCGCCGCCGGAGCCGGTGGGGCCGCCGGAGTTGCCGGAGTTGCCTTCACCGCCGCCGCCCCGGGCCGGCGGGGCGGTCTGCTTCTCGTCCTCGGAGGCGTTTTGGGAGTTGCTCCGGGCGCCGGCCTTCCCCTTGCCCCGGGAGGTGGTGGTACGTCGCCGGCTGGCGGAGCGGGCCTCGTGCTGCCGCGCCTGGTCGTGGGTGCCGCCCTGCTCGGGGCCGCCGTCCCGGGGGTCGGGCAGGCCGGAATGGGCGGAGGCCCCGGAGAGCTGCCCGGAGTCCTCCAGCCCGGTGGGGGCGCTGGCCGGTTGCGGGCCGGTCGCGCTTTTCCCCCGCTGGGCAGCCTCGGCAGCGCCCACGGGGGGGCGGTTCCTGGGAGGTCGGGTGCTCCGTCACGCGTTCGGTTTCCATCCGTCCGGGGTCACACGCCGGGGCGCGGGCCCTGAGCTTGGCGCGTCAGCGGCGTCGTCGGCAGTGCAGGAAAAGCTGGATCTCGGGCGGTATGTCCGAGCTGAGGGGGGCGTAGGTGTAGGAGTCCTCCCCCAGGATCTCGAACCCCGCTTCCTCGATGACCTGGTGCAGATCCTCTCGCAGATAGCCGGATACCCGGATGGTGTTGCCCAGGAACGGGATGGCGAGGTCGTTCACGTCCGCCTCGACCATACTGAGGGCCAGCAGCCCGTTCTCGACGAGCTGGCGCCGCAGCAGCTCCAGGATGTCGGGGATCTCGTCCCGGTTGAGCATCAGCAGGGAGAAGAACGCGGCCATCCCGTCGAAGGGGCCCTCCCGCAGGTCCTCCAGGTCGACGATGTCCACCTGGTGGAACTGGGCCTCGGGCACGTTGGCCCGGGCGAGGCGGATCATCTCCGAGGACAGGTCCACCCCGACGACCCGGTGTCCGGCGTCCACCAGTTGTCGGGCGGTGGGCTGTCCGGTGCCACATCCGAGGTCGAGCACCAGGGAGCCGGTCGGCAGACTGTCGGCGAGCCACTGCCCGGACGCGATCTGGCCCTCCTTGTGCGGGAAGGCCTCGTCGTAGCGGTCCCCTATCGAGTCGAACGCCTCCGCCTGGCCCGTACGGTCGAACCCGGTGGTGCTGAGTGCGTCGTCGATCCCGTCGACGTCCCCCACCCCGGTCTCGTCTAGGCCGCTCACGGCTGGGCTCCTTCCTGGCGGTCCGCCAAGTCCCTTACGAACCAGCGAAGTTACGCGGCACGGATGTGTGCTGGCCGATCCTACGTTTTCCTACCCTGGGCACAGCAAGAGGTGTGGATCAGCCGGTTGTGCGCGGAGCGCACACGTGGCCAGACTGCCTCACACCCGCCCGCCGCGCACACCCGTCGGGGACGGGTCACCCGTGGGAGGGGCCGGACAGGCCGCTGACCAGGGAAGTGGGGGCGCGGTCCCAGTCCTCGGGCAGGCGCGGAACCGGCCAGTCCGGGTCGGGCCGGAAGTCCTCCCAGCCCTCGGTGAAGGGGGTACCCCACTCCTCGATCAGGGCCTGGACCCGTCCGGCGTTCGCCAGGATCCGTTCGGCGGTGGCCGGGTCGACCAGACCGACCTCGCGGGCCTGCTCGAACTCGTCCTCGTCCCGCCAGCGCCAGCTGCGGTCGGGGAAGACCTCCGCGTCCAGGAAGTGGTCCTCCGAGTCCACGCCTCCCGACCAGCGGGCCAGGGGCTCCTCCAGGTTCACGTACCAGTTCTTGAACCGCCAGCCCTCGGCCCAGAACAGCCACACCGACCACGGCTGGCCGGGGCGGGCGACCTTGAGCAGGCCGGTGCCGGCCCACTGGCTGTGGTCGTCGGCCCGGGGCCGGGTGTACCGGGTGGCGAGGGGTTCGCGGTGGATCGGGGTGCCGTCGGCCATCCGGGGGCGCACCACGGGGGTGCCGGGGGCGAGCCAGACGGCGAGCACCTCGGGGGTGTCACGGACCACGGTCACCGGCCGGCAGATGTGGATCCGCTCACCGCCGTTGGCCCGGTACCGCCACAGGATCGGGGTGCCCCGGCTCCAGCGGGTCACCCCGGTGGGTCGAGGGTTCGACAACTCGGCTGTCATAGGCGGGATCGTACGGGGTGGCCTCGGCCCTACGGCCGCCCGTGGGGCCGGGCGCCGGCTGACGGGGGCCGCCGCGCCCGGCCGGCGTGGGCCGGAGCACCGGGGGCACGGCGGGCCGGCCGGAGCCCCGAAGGGCCCCGGCTCCGACCCCGCCCCGGCAGCGCTCCAACGGCGCTACGGGCCGTTCGGTCAGTCGGACGGGCCGCCCGAGGGCCGGGTCATGGCCAGGACGTCCAGGGCCTCGTCCAGTTGCTCCCGGGTCAGCTCGCCCCGTTCCAGGTAGCCGCCGTCGAGGACCACCTCGCGGATGGTGCGGCGCTCGGCGAGGGCCCTCTTGGCGATGCGGGCCGCCTCCTCGTACCCCAGGTACCGGTTGAGGGGGGTCACCACCGAGGGGCTGGACTCGGCGTACTCCCGTGCCCGCTCGGGGTTGGCGGTGATCCCGTCCACCGTGCGGTCGGCCAGCAGCCGGGAGGCCTGGGTGAGCAGCCGTACCGACTCCAGCAGGTTGCTGGCGATCACCGGCAGCATCACGTTCAGTTCGAAGTTGCCGGAGGCCCCGGCGGTGGCCACCGTGGCGTCGTTGCCGACCACCTGGGCGGCGACCATCAGCACCGCCTCCGGGATCACCGGGTTGACCTTGCCCGGCATGATCGAGGAGCCGGGCTGGAGGTCGGGGAGGTTGATCTCGGCCAGTCCGGTACGGGGGCCGGAGGCCATCCACCGCAGGTCGTTGCAGATCTTGGTGAGGCTCACCGCGAGGGTGCGCAGCTGTCCGCTGGTCTCCACCAGTCCGTCCCGGGCGCCCTGGGCCTCGAAGTGGTCGCGGGCCTCGGTCAGCGGCAGCCCGGTGGTGTCGGCGACCTCGGCGATCACGGCGGCCGAGAAGCCGGCCGGGGTGTTGATGCCGGTGCCCACCGCCGTACCGCCCAGGGGCAGTTCGGCCAGCCGGGGCAGCGAGGAGCGCAGCCGCTCCACCCCGTACCGCACCTGGGCCGCGTAGCCGCCGAACTCCTGGCCGAGGGTGACCGGGGTGGCGTCCATCAGGTGGGTGCGGCCGGACTTCACCACCTCGGCGAACTCCTCCGCCTTGCGTTCCAGGGAGCCGGCCAGGTGTTCCAGGGCGGGGATCAGGTCCCTGGTCACGGCGGCGGTGGCGGCGATGTGGATGGACGAGGGGAACACGTCGTTGGACGACTGGCTGGCGTTGACGTGGTCGTTGGGGTGGACCGGCCGGCCCAGCCGTTCGCTGGCGAGGGTGGCCAGCACCTCGTTGGTGTTCATGTTGGAGGAGGTGCCCGAGCCGGTCTGGAAGACGTCCACCGGGAAGTGGTCGTCCCAGTGGCCGTCCACCACCTCCTGGGCGGCCTCCCGGATCGCCTGGGCCACGTCCTCGTCCAGTACGCCCAGGCGGGCGTTGACCCGGGCCGCGGCGGCCTTGATCCGGGCCAGCGCCTCGATGTGGGCGCGTTCCAGCCGCTGCCCGCTGAGGGGGAAGTTCTCCACCGCCCGCTGGGTCTGGGCCCGCCACTTGGCGTGGGCGGGCACCCGTACCTCGCCCATCGAGTCGTGTTCGACGCGGTACGCGTCACGGTCCTGCTCGGTCATCCGACACCTCCGTCTCGCTGGGTGCAGCGTGCCAGAGGGGGCGGGTGTTCCCGGGTGTCCCCGACTGTCGCCAGGTCGCCCGGGGGTCGCCGCGACGCGTACGGCGTCCGGTGCGTGCCGCCGGTCAGGCGCCGCGCACCGGGATGGAGGTGACCAGGGGCTGGGTGGGGCCGGGGTCGGTGAAGAAGTCGTTGCCCTTGTCGTCCACCACGATGAACGCGGGGAAGTCCTCCACCTCGATCCGCCAGACGGCCTCCATCCCCAGTTCCTCGTACTCCAGGACCTCCACCTTCTTGATGCAGTCCTGGGCCAGCCGGGCGGCCGGGCCTCCGATGGAGCCGAGGTAGAAGCCGCCGTGCCGGTGGCAGGCCTCGGTGACCTGGGCGCTGCGATTGCCCTTGGCCAGCATCACCTTGGAGCCGCCGGCGGCCTGGAACTGCTCCACGTAGGCGTCCATCCGCCCGGCGGTGGTGGGGCCGAAGGAGCCGGAGGCGTAGCCCTCGGGGGTCTTGGCGGGGCCGGCGTAGTAGACCGGGTGGTCCTTGAGGTACTGGGGCATCTCCTCGCCGGCGTCCAGGCGCTCCTTGATCTTGGCGTGGGCGATGTCCCGGGCGACCACCAGGGTTCCGGTCAGCGACAGCCGGGTCTTGACCGGGTGCCGGGTCAGTTCGGCGAGGATCTCGTCCATGGGCCGGCCCAGGTCGATCCGTACCGCGTCCAGGTCGGCGCCGGCGCCCTCGGTCAGCTGCTCGTCGGTGGTGTCGGGCAGGAAGCGCGCCGGGTCCCGCTCCAACCGCTCCAGGAACACGCCCTCGGCGGTGATCTTCGCCTTGGCCTGCCGGTCGGCCGAGCAGGAGACGGCGACCGCCACCGGGCAGGAGGCCCCGTGCCGGGGCAGCCGGACGACCCGTACGTCGTGGCAGAAGTACTTGCCGCCGAACTGGGCGCCGATACCGATCTTCTGGGTCAGCTCGAAGACCTTCCGCTCCAGCTCCTGGTCGCGGAAGCCGTGGCCGCTGGGCGAGCCGGTGGTGGGCAGCTCGTCCAGGTAGTGCGCGGAGGCGTACTTGGCGGTCTTGAGGGCGTACTCGGCGCTGGTGCCGCCGACCACGATGGCCAGGTGGTACGGGGGGCAGGCGGCGGTGCCCAGGGAACGGATCTTCTCCTCCAGGAACCGCATCATGCTGGCCTCGTTGAGGACCGCCTTGGTCTCCTGGTAGAGGAACGACTTGTTGGCGCTGCCGCCGCCCTTGGCCATGAACAGGAACTTGTAGGCGTCGCCGTCGGTGGCGTACAGCTCGATCTGCGCCGGCAGGTTGGTGCCGGTGTTCCGTTCCTCCCACATGGTCAGCGGGGCCATCTGGGAGTAGCGGAGGTTGAGACGGGTGTAGGCGTCGTACACCCCACGGGACAGCGCCTCCTCGTCCCCGCCCCGGGTCAGCACCCGCTGGCCGCGCTTGCCCATCACGATGGCGGTACCGGTGTCCTGGCACATGGGCAGCACCCCGGCCGCCGCGATGTTGGCGTTCTTCAGCAGGTCCAGGGCCACGAAGCGGTCGTTGGGGCTGGCCTCGGGGTCGTCCAGGATGCGGCGGAGCTGGGCCAGGTGCTCGGGGCGCAGGTAGTGCGAGATGTCGTGCAGGGCCTCGGCCGCGAGCGCGCGCAGGGCCTCCGGCTCGACCCTCAGGAAGGTCTCGCCGTCCACCTCGAAGGTGCTCACCCCCTCGCTGGTCACCAGCCGGTACGGGGTGGGGTCCTCGCCCTGGGGCAGCAGATCGGTGTACGCGAACTCCGGGCCCTGGGGGCGGGAACCAGCAGACATGGGCGCGTTCTCTTCCTTCGCTTCGGGCACTACGGCGGGCGCTCGACCTCGCGGCCCGGTTCGGTACGCACGGGCAGAGGTCGGCGAGGCCCCAGCGTAGAACGCGCCGATCCGGGGGCACAGGTGAGGTGAGGCTCACCCGACGGTAGTCGCGATCTATCGCGTCACGCTAGGCTGACCCCGTGACGGATGACACACCGCGAGACGAACGGCACCCCATCCCCCCTCGGACCACCGCCCGGGTCGAGGAGCAGCACCCGACCGGCACCCCGGGCCCCCAGGGCGGGTTGCGGGCCTCCGACCTGGAACGCGATCGCTGCGCCGACATCCTGGGCGAGGCCCTCTCCCAGGGGCGCCTCACCCACGAGGAGCACGCCGAGCGGGTCTCCCGCGCGTACGACGCCCGCACCCTGGGCGAACTGGACGCCCTGGTGAGCGACCTACCGGAGGGCCAACGCCCGCGCCACGAACCGCCGTTGACGCTGCCCCCACCCGGGCCGGCGCACATCACCGCCACGTTCAGCAGCGCCAGCCGCCGGGGCCGCTGGCGGGTGGGCCAGCGCCTGGACGTGACCGCCTACTGCGGCAGTGTGGAACTCGACCTCACCGAGGCGTTCTTCGAGTACCCGCTGGTGGTGGTCAACGCCCGCACGGTGTGCGGCAGCATCGAGATCCGCGTACCGGAGAACATCACGGTGCGGGACGAGGGTTCGGGCATCTTCGGCAGCTTCGAGGCCGAGCACCCGAGCGCCCTCGAACCACCCGACGAGTCGGCCCCGACGGTGCTGGTCCGGGGGACGGCGATCTGCGGCGCGGTGGAGGTCAAGCCCAAGCGCGGCAAGCGCCTGGAGAACCTGCGCCGACTCCTCCGCTGACCGGAACCTGGACTCCGACTTCCGAACGCACCCCGGTGAGCTGCGCCGACGCGGCCCAACTCGCCCGGAACAGCGGTTGGTTGGGCTGTCAAGCCGTGGCTAGAGGGACAACGGTGTGCATATCAACGCGCACAGCGGGTAGGGCTAGCGGGACCGCCGCTGGTGTGTGGAGAGCCGCTAACGCCCGCATCCGGCAACCCGGTTGAAACACCCCGAACGACCCACGCCACGCCACGGACCGCGCGCCCGCAAGTCGTCAGGAGTTAGACCGTGCTGCAACCGCCGCATCAGTCTCTGGATGCCGCTCTCACCACCCCGGCTCCCCGGATGTCCACCGGCGAACAGGCCGGCCCCTGGCATACCGAGGCGGCGTGCCGCCGCGACGAGGCCGGCCTCTTCTTCGCCCCCTCCCAGGAACCCACCGCCGCCCGACTCTCCCGGGAGCAGGCGGCCAAGAGCGTCTGCGCCCGCTGTCCCGTCCTGATGGAGTGCCGGGAGCACGCCCTGCTCCAGCCCGAGCCCTACGGCGTGTGGGGTGGCCTGACCGCCGCCGAACGGCGCGTGGTGCTGGCCCGCCGACGTCGCCGGGAGATATCCAGCCCCGACGAGCGGGTCCCCCGTATCGCCTGAGGCCCACCGCGTACGGCGCCCCCACGCCGCCCACGCCGAAGGGGCGCCCCACCACGGTCCGTTGTGGTGGGGCGCCCCTTCGCGGGAACGCGACACCGCGACCCGAACCCGTCGGGACCACGGCGTACGACGAGGTCAGCCCTCGGCGAGCGCCTTCTCGGCGTCCAGCACGGTGGCCACCGCCTGGATCACCGAGGCGATCTTGGCGGCCTCCTGGATGGTCTCCCGGTCCAGGCCCGCCTTGCGCAGCACCTGCTCGTGCGAGTCCAGGCACTGGCCGCAGCCGTTGATGGCCGACACCGCGAAGGACCACAGTTCGAAGTCGACCTTGTCGACCCCGGGGTTGCCGATGACGTTCATCCGCAGCCCGGCGCGCAGGGTGCCGTACTCGGGGTCCGACAGCAGGTGCCGGGTGCGGTAGAAGACGTTGTTCATCGCCATCACGGCGGCGGCGGACTTGGCCGCCTGGTACGCCTCGGCGGACAACTCCTCCTTGGCCTGCGGCTCCAGCGCCCGCAGCACCGTCGCCGAACGGGCGGCGATGGCGCAGGACAGCACGGTGCCCCACAGCTGCTGGGTCGGCAGGTCCGAGTTCCCCACCACCGAACCGAGGTTGAGCTTCAGGTCCTTGGCGTAGTCGGGCAGGGCGGACTTCAGGTCATCGAGCGCCATCGGTCCTACTCACCAGCCAGGAGCTTGCCGGCGTCCAGGGTGTCCTCGCCCTTGGACCAGTTGCAGGGGCACAGCTCGTCGGTCTGGAGGGCGTCCAGCACCCGCAGGACCTCCTTGGGGTTACGACCCACGGAGCCGGCGGTGACCATGCTGAACTGGATCTCGTTGTTCTGGTCCACGATGAACACGGCACGCTGGGCGTAGCCGTCCTCGCCCTCGACACCGCACTCGCGCATCAGCTCGTGCTTGGGGTCGGCCAGCATCGGGAAGGGCAGGTCCCGCAGGTCCTCGTGGTCACGGCGCCAGGCGTGGTGCACGAACTCGGAGTCGCCGGAGACACCCAGGATCTGGGCGTCGCGGTCCGCGAACTCGTCGTTGAGCTTGCCGAAGGCGGCGATCTCGGTCGGGCACACGAAGGTGAAGTCCTTGGGCCAGAAGAAGACCACACGCCACTTGCCCTCGAAGGTCTTGTGGTCGATCTGCTGGAACTCCTCGCCCTTCTCCAGCGAGACACAGGCGGTGAGGTCGTACGACGGGAACTTGTCACCAACAGTGAGCACTTGCTCTCCCTTGGGCATGGCGGAAAACCCCAGTTCAAGGGGCTTCCTGGTTGCGGGTTGGACGGTGATCAGCTTGGCACAGGCGCCATTGATCAGTGAAATAGGCTCACTCGCCGTGGTTGATCGGCCAGCCCTATCAACCGCCACCCGAGGCCGGGCTGACGCGCGACGACGCGCAGGGGCGGCGCCTCAAGTCCCCGCCCTCGCAGGGGGAGATGGGCACAGGAGGGCGCGCGGGATGGGCGCCTCAACACGAAGCACCCCACCAACTGGAAGTCGGTGGGGTGCCCTTGATGCCTCAAACGGTGACGTCTCCGCTGCGAACCGCTCCAACGAAGGCTGCCCACGCCTCGGGGCGCAGGGCCAGGACCCTGGACGGCTGCTTACTGTCACGGACTCCGGCCACCCCGGGAACGGCCGCGACCTCTACGCAGTCGCCGCCTCCCGACCCGTTGCCGCTGTAGCTGCTCTTCCGCCACGCGGTACTTGCGATGGGGGGCAACATGGAAACCTCACTCTGCTAGTACGCCTCAATTGTGATGGTTCACCGCTTGAGGTGCTTGGTGAAATTCGCCCAACTATCGTGACCGAAAACGAGATTCGGCCCAGCGGGAGTCTTGGAGTCACGAACGGGAACAACGGCCAGACCGTCGGCCACCTCGACGCAGGCGCCCCCGTCGGGATTGCTGTATGAGGACTTACGCCAGACGTCATTACTCAAGTTGAGCACTACCCCTCCAGAACCTGATGGATAGAGACCAGCGAGCCTGGCGGAGACATCACCAGGTCGCGTACCCGATCGTACGACTGACGCAGCCTGGAGAAGCGCGGTATTCCGAAAGAAGGTCACCGGAGTAACCGCCCCAGCCCATCCGACCGACTGGTTCCCGTAGCTGCCCCGAAGCACAGTGGAGCCCCCGAGACCTTTCGGTGCCGGAGGCTCCACTGTTCGCCTACCCGGAAAGGTCAACCCTTAAGAGAGCCGACGAACACCCGCCATGCGTCAGTTGAGGCGGCCAGACCCGGGAGCGACGTGTCCTTGCTGTCACGGACGGGGACTATGCCTGCGGCGGCAAGGTTGGCCGCGACCTCGACGCAGGCACCGCCGTTTTCGCTGTAGGAGGACGTGTACCACTGCGGAATCTCAGATGTCACGGTAACCCTTTCCAATCTGCTCGATCATGGCGACAGAGTCGGCTTGCGACAACGCTTCGGCCTGTAGCTGACGGTATGACGTGAGGCGTGGTAGCACCGACGCGGCCTCACGCTCCATGTGGCCCTGGTGAGCGGACTCCGCGTAGGAGATGAGCGTCCGGTTCTGCATGGTGAGGACATACAAGGGCAGACTGAGAGGCAACCTGGAGCCCAACGTGAAGGGCGCCACCTGGAGCACTGCGGTGGGGAGTTGGGCAAACCGAACCAACTCGTGAAGCTGGTCGCGCATAACGCCGGCATCCCCAACTGACCTCAAGACGCACCCCTCACCCAGCACCACGAACACCAGAGGCGGCCGTCGCCCCTCCCACAGCGCCGCCTTCCGGCGCGCGACGAGATCCACCCGTTCTTGCGCTTGCTCTGTGGTGATCTCCCCTCGCCTTACCCCACCCTCCTGCAAGGCGGCTGCGTACTCCGGCGTTTGAAGCAGCCCCGGGACCACCCCGACCTCGTACAGGCGGATCTCGGCCGCTCTGGCCTCCAGCTCTACGTACTCGGGAAAGCCCTCGATCAGAGCCGTGTGCCGTGCGGCTTGGCTCTGCCGCTCAAGGCGGTCGCCGGTGCCGAACACTGTGTCAGCGCTTACCGCAAAGCGTCGAGTTGGGATCTGCGACCGGTTTCCACGGCCGAGATATGAGTGTGAGAGCAGCCCATCAGCTCGGCCAACTCCTCCTGTGTCCACCCTCGCTCGTCCCTCAACGCACGTAAATGCGCCCCAAAAGCCGCGTTGAGGGACTTTTCTGGGTCCAGGTCCTTCCGGTTCACCAAGGGCCTCCCTATTTCTCAAGCAGATCCCGCAAGTTGAGGACACACCGACTCTAGGTCACGCTGAAGCCTCTTGGTAGCGAAACCGCTACGGAGAGGAGTGGTCATGCCCGCTGTCCACCACGAGTCATCGCCTCGTGAGCGCCTGACGGACGAACGCACCGGCCGTACCGGTGAGTTGATGGAACGTGGCGAAGAGACCGTCTGGCTGCGGCCCGTGGGAGGAGGCAGGGAAGGGGAAACACCTCTGGCGAACGCGCAAGGGGAATCGACCTGAACCTTCTGGACTGGATCAGGCGACGCTCCAGGACCTTCGCCCTGGCGACGGTCGCTGAAATAGGTGTCCTCAGCTTCTCGGCGGCGACTACTGCCCGCCTCTGATCTCAGCACCGGGTGGGAATTCCCGCCGGAGAACGGAGAGGCCTGTGTGTGAGGGTGCGGAGCGCATTTCGCTGTGTGTCCTGTGCGGTAAGCCGTGCGAGGAGCCGGTGCCTGTTGACTCTGTGCAGACCGGTGACGGCCCCGGAGAAGGTCACGAGGAATGTGCACGACTGGTGAGGCGCGAGCCCTGACCTCTTACTGAACCGACGTGAGGAAATACCATGAGCGAACTGGCCGTTGGGGATCTGCTTCGGTCTTTCGTGCAAGCCCAGACCACCCTTGACGTGGTGAAGTCCCACACGGAGGGAACCGACCGGCCTGCGGACCCCACACTCCTGTGGGAACGGCTCACGGAGGGCACCGCCCGCGTCGGACGTGCCCTCCAGGAGACGGTGACTCGCCCCGTGGCATTCCGGGACCACGAACTCACCGCCGTGGCACGAGCCAACATCTACGCCCGATGGGCCGTGGCAGAGGCCAGGTGGGCCAAGATGTGCGGCGCGGGTGACTTCGACGTGATCATGGAGGGACTGCATTCCACCTCGTGGGAGGATTCCCTGGCTCTACGGGGTAGGGACCTTTCCGCTTCGGACGCCATTGCGCCCGTCCCCGTACCCTGGCCGCTGGAGGAGATCACCGAAAGGGGAAAGGGCGACTCCCGGGAATTCTGGGAACTCCTGTGGCGGTTCGTCGGATACCGCATGATCTTGCAGAGCACGGCGGACAAGTTGTTCCGCTTCCCCACCTCGTCGGCCGCTTTTTCCGCACTGGGTGTCGTCGCTCACGAGATGAACTCCGCTCTCCGCGAGCTGCGTACCCGGTACTGAGAAATTCGGTCCCACTCCCGTGGAGGACCGAAAGGGCGGGGGCCCTGAACAGGGACGCCCCCTCCCCCACTACTCCTCCCTGTCCCCTCCCTCTTCGTGGGCCTCCTCCTGGCGAAGAGGACGGGTGAGCCAGGGAGGACAACGCCCCGTCAGCCACGGCCGGTTGACGGGGCGTCCACATGTTCGGGACACGCGCCGTCCCGGTGAGGGATCCCCGGACGGCCCGACCCTCCCCGTCGCGCCGTCGAGACCGCGAACTCGCCCCACCGGGGCCTCAGCGAAGTCACCCCCTGGAGACGAGGGTTCCGACGCGAGGGAGATCACATCTCCACACGCCAGCGCGCCCGAGCGGCTCGTTAGACTCGACGGGGTTGATCGGAGGTAGCCGTCGGTGTCCCCACCTGCACATTCGTCAAGGCCGACCGGGCGTCCCCCGGGCGGCGGGCGGCGGCACCCGGTGAACGGCACCCGGGGAGCGCGCCGGCACCCCGGCGGCCGTAACGACAGCCGTACCGACAGCACACCGGCACGGGGCGAGCACCCCGCCAGTCGTCCCCGACAGCCGACGCTGGCACAGCTGCGGGCCTTCTCGGCCGTGGCCGAACACCTCCACTTCCGGGAAGCGGCCAGCGCGTTGGGGATCAGCCAACCGGCACTGTCCGGGGCGGTGGCCGCGCTGGAGGAGGCCCTCGGGGTACGGCTGCTGGAGCGGACCACCCGCAAGGTACTGCTCTCCCCGGCGGGTGAACGGCTCGCGGCGCGAGCCAACTCCGTACTGCACAGCCTCGGTCAACTGATGGAGGAGGCCGAGGCGGCCCGGGCCCCGTTCACCGGCCTGCTGAGGCTGGGGGTGATACCCACCGTGGCGCCGTACCTGCTGCCGACGGTGCTCAACCTGGTACGGCAGCACTTCCCCCGGCTGGAACTGCGGGTCCACGAGGAACAGACCGCCTCCCTGCTGGAGGGGCTGGCCCAGGGACGATTGGACCTGCTGTTGCTGGCCACCCCGCTCCAGGCGGCGGGGGTGACCCAACTGCCCCTGTTCGAGGAGGACTTCGTCCTGGTGACCCCGGCCGACCACCCGCTGGCCGGCCGACCCGACCTGCCCCGTACCGCGCTGCGGGACGTGGAGGTCCTGTTGCTGGGCGAGGGCCACTGCCTGCGCGACCAGGCCCTGGACATCTGCCGGGAGGTGAACGGCGCCGTGGACGGCCCGGTCACCACCACGGCGGCCAGTCTGTCGACACTGGTACAACTGGTCGCCGGCGGCATGGGGGTGACCCTGCTGCCTCGTACCGCCCTGCGGGTCGAGGTCGGACGCGGTGACCGGCTTGCCACGGCCACCTTCGCCGACCCTCCCTCGCGGGGCGTCGCCCTGGCCATGCGGACCGGTACCGCGCGGGAGCACGAGTTCGCCCACCTCGCCGAGGCCCTACGCCACCCCCTCACCGAACTGCCGGTGCGCCCCGCCTGATCGGCGGACCCGCCGGAGCGGTGGGCAGACGGGGCGGTCCCCATACGGAGACCTCTCCAGACCGTCGTGAGGCACCGGGCCCGCTAAGGCACCGGAAGCGCAACAAGTCACGTGGCTGTCATGCGACTTGCCGGACATCTGGCCTCGGCAGTTCTCCCGATCCTCAGACACCGCCTACTCGGGACGCGACACTAGTTCCCTGAGCCGACACCGTGACGAAGATTCAGCGGCATACCCACGCACAAGATGACACCAGGTATGGGAAGTTCAAGTGGCCTTCGAAGAGAAACGGGAAGGGCTCCATCACGATGTCTCCAACAGAACACGCCTGACTGGCCCGGGCGGCGCCCCGGGGGACTCAAGCCATCCGAGAACAGCTGGCCGTCTGCCGCGAACAAGGCCAGAAAGTGCGCGTTGACATTCGAAAACCCCTCAGGACGCCGAAGAAGTCGGGAAATCACCGACGTAAGAACGGTACCGAAACCGAATGCGCACCAGAATGGCACCACTTCATGAACGGCTTGGACACATCGCACACACGGGTTCCCGAACCGCACCGGACAGCCACAGGGCACTGGACCACACTCATCGGCTCCGTTGCTCGCCAGGCTGACCCCAGCGCGGACGACGCCAACTTCGCTGGCGACTCCGGCGTCCGGGTCGGATCGGCAGATGAACCGGACGTTCCCAAGGAGCGCGTGTGGAACCAGGAGGCGGAAGGAGATCCGGTTCTGACATCGGCAGATGTGGTCACGGTAGGCACCAGTGGCGGTACCGAGGTGGAGCCGGGATTCATTCCGCGCGACGAAGCGTTCGGGGCACACCAGATCATCACGGGTGAAGGCAACTGGAAAGGTGGGCGGACTGGTTCCGCGGATGGGCACAGCGAGTACCGGAACGGAAACCATGGAAACTGACACGTCAGGCGTTGAGCCAGCACCGGCATGGAGAAATATCACCACTGCCACCCTTGCCCTCGCCCTCCTGCTGACCGGATGTGCGATGGCTGATCAGAATTCCTCTGATTCAAAGAGTTCCGAGCGGGTCCCCTTTGCCGGCACGAGAGCGCAGAACGACGTCGAAGAACGCACCAAGAAGGTGTCCAGCGAGATTCTCGACCTCATCCCGGTGAAGGGGAAGACCACGGACACCGGACCGAGGGCCACTCCCTGCGAGAACAGGGACCGGGAACGGCACTTCCGCATGACGCACACCTGGAGCCTCACCCCGCCCGAACAGGACCGACCTCAGCTCAAGGAGGTCATGGCGCACCTCAAAAGGACGCTGTCCAAGGACGGGTGGGAGATCAGGTCGTACGGCCGGGACAGCAGCCCCAACCAGAACCTCGGCCTCGTCGCCGACCACGACGGCAGAGGGTTCAGCGTGAACGTCGTCCACTACGCGAAGGACGACCCACCGAAGCTGACGGTGCGCGTCATCTCGGCGTGCTACCGGGTGCCCAAGGGGGAGAAGGTCTCGCCCTACTAGACATCCACTCCGGCCGGCCCCGAGCCGAGGCTCTACGCCCGAACTGCCGGTGCGCCCCGCCTGATTCGGGCGGGGCGCACCGGCGGTTCCGGGCTCAGCCCTCCTCCCGTGGGGGGCGACCCCGGCGGGGGTGGGGCTTGGCCGCCTTCGGCAGGCGGCCGGCCTCTTTCAGGGAGCGACGGAGCAGATAGTCGATCTGGGCGTTGGTGCTGCGCAGTTCGTCCGACGCCCACCGGGCGAGGGCGTCGTAGATCGCCGGGTCCAGCCTGAGCAGCACCTGCTTGCGGCGCTGTCCGCGTGACCTGGGCGCCGGTTGGTCCGGCTCGCTCTCGTCAGCGGAGGACGGCGTCACTGGTGGAGCGTCCCCGAGTTCACCACCGGCTGCGGCGCCCGGTCACCGCAGAGCACCACCAGCAGGTTGCTGACCATGGCCGCCTTGCGCTCCTCGTCCAGCTCCACGAAGTCCTGTGCCTCGATACGGGAGATGGCGTCCTCGACCATTCCGCAGGCGCCCTCGACGATCTTCTGTCGGGCGGCGATCACGGCACCGGCCTGCTGGCGTTGCAGCATGGCGGAGGCGATCTCGGGGGCGTAGGCGAGGTGGGTGAAGCGGGACTCGATGATGGTCACGCCGGCGGCCTGGACGCGGGCGGTCAGTTCGACGGCGAGCTTCTCGGTGATCTCCTCGGCGTTGCCCCGCAGGGAGAGGCGGTCCTCCTCGTGGGCGTCGTAGGGGTACTCGATGGCGATGTGGCGTACGGCGGCCTCGGTCTGGGTGGAGACGAACTCCACGTAGTCGTCGACCTCGAAGGTGGCCTGGGCGGTGTCCTCGACCTGCCAGACGACGACGGCGGCGAGTTCGATGGGGTTGCCGTAGGCGTCGTTGACCTTGAGCACGGCGGTCTCGTGGTTGCGTACCCGGGTGGAGATCTTGTGGCGGGTGGTGAGCGGGTTGACCCAACGCAGGCCGTCCACCCGGATGGTGCCGGTGTAGCGGCCGAACAGCTGGACCACCCGCGCCTCCCCGGGGGCCACCATGTTGAGCCCGCACATGGCGAAGATCGAGGCGATCACCACCAGTACGCCCAGCACGATGAGCACCGCGCCCAGCGGGCCCGATCCGTGGCTGGCGAGCACGCCGCCGGCGACCAGTGACGCCACTCCCAGCAGGAAGCCCACCAGTCCGACCGCCAGGGCCAGGGCTCCGGGCACGCTGTGCGCGGTCTTCTCCCTGACCTGGGGCTTGGGCATATCGGGAGCGTCCACCGCGGTGGTCTCGGTCTGTCGTACGTCCATGGGTCTCCCCCTCCAGAGCCGGCTCACTGTGCCAGCTCTTTTCTAGCAATGTGCTATCACTTTAGCCGAGCATCGCCCTCCCGCCAAGAGGTCGACGGGAGGGCGGAGTTGACGCGGGGCGCCGGGTGCGGAGGGCACCCCGACCACAAGGCGGCCCCCGGCCGGCTCACCAGGAGGAGGTAGGTGAACGGACCGGGGGCACGTGTGGGGGGTGGCCGTCAGCGCGCCGGCCGGGGGACCGAACGCGCGGTCAGGGGATGGGCTCCACGGAGGGGCCCTCCTGGGCGAGCAGGTCGCGGGCGAACTGCTCCCACTGCGCGTAGCGGTCGGGGTAGGCGGAGCGCTGGACCGCCTGGGCGACGTCACCCGGAGGCATCGACTCCCAGCCGGCGATCTGGATCAGCCCGGGGTTGCTGCCGAAGGGGGCGACCCCGTAGAAGGACTTGGACGAGGTGGGGACGTGGGTGATCTGCTCGGGGGTGCCCCAGCCGGTGCTGGGACGCTGCTGGAAGATGCCCAGCGAGTCGTGGTCCACCGGTTCGAGGTAGTTGACGAACTTCGACTCCTGCATGGCGGTCATCAGCGCGATGACCTGGCCCTGCTCGGGGATGTTGGCGCCCTTGCCGACACCGATGACGGTGCGGGCGTTCTCCAGCTCGGCGGGCGGCAGGTCGTTGACGGTGTGGAAGGTCTGACGCAGTTCCTTGTCCGAGGCCTTCTGGAGCGCCTTGGCGGTGTTCTGGTTGATGGAACCGGTCTGCTTGAGACCCTTCTCGGCTTGGAACCACTCGACGCCGTGCTTCGCGGTGGTGCCACTGTCACCGGTCACGTTCGCCTGGGCGACCGACGGTACGGCAACGAGGGTGGCGGCGGTGAGAGCGGTGGCCGTGGCCAACAGGGCTCGCGTCTTCTTGGTGGGCATGACCCCACGGTGCTCCGTACATGTCAAGGGCGTCAAGAATCTCAGGAACCCCGAACATCCCTGGTCAGCGAGGTTTTGCAGTTGTCGAAACCCTTGACGGAAAGCGCCCGGCCGGTGGCGGGGAGCATGTCTCCCCGCCACCGGCCGCTTTCTGACGGACCGTCAACCGTCCTGTGATCAGCCGCCGTTGACCCGGTGCGCCACCTGGTCGCCCAGTTCCTTGTCGACGTTCCGCCAGTACTGGAGGGCCCGGGCGAGCACCGGCGGGGTGACCCCGTTCTTCAGGTGGCCGGAGATGTTGTGGGCCAACCTCTCCCGCGCCGCGTCGTCCAGGACCTCGCGCACCATCGTGCCGGCCTGGCCCCAGTCGTCGTCCTCGCTGCGCAGGGTGTACGCCTCCCGCACCATCTCCCCGGCGGTCGCCCAGCCCGCCGGCTCACCGAACCGCGCGGTGTCCGCCTCGGGCCCGCCGTAGGAGTTGGGCGCGTAGGGCGCGGCGGCTCGGGACGGCTCGTAGCGCATCGCCCCGTCCTTGGCGTACGAGCGCACGGTCGCCTCGGCCCGGTTGGGCGGCAGCTGGGCGTAGTTGGCGCCGATGCGGTAGCGGTGGGTGTCGGGGTACGAGAACAGCCGGCCCAGCAGCATCTTGTCCGGCGAGGGGCCGATGCCCGGCACCAGGTTGGAGGGCTCGAAGGCGGCCTGCTCGATGTGGACGAAGTAGTCCTCGGGGTTCTCGTTGAGGGTCATCCTCCCGACCTCGATCAGCGGGTAGTCGCCGTGCGGCCACACCTTGGTGAGGTCGAAGGGGTTGAACCGGTAGTCCGGGGCGTCCTCGAAGGGCATCACCTGGACGTACATCGTCCAGCTCGGGGCGTCGCCCCGCTCGATGGCCTGGAACAGGTCACGGCGGTGGTGGTCGCCGTCGGCCCCCGCCAGTTCGTCGGCCTGCTCCTGGGTGAGGAAGTCGATGCCCTGGTCGGTCTTGACGTGGTACTTCACCCAGAACCGCTTGCCGCCGCCGTTCACCCACAGGTAGGTGTGGGAGCCGTAGCCGTTCATGTGCCGCCAGGTCCGGGGAATGCCCCGGTCACCCATCAGCCAGGTCACCATGTGGGCCGACTCCGGGGAGAGGGTCCAGAAGTCCCACTGCATGTCGTTGTCCCGCAGCCCGTTGTCGGGGCGGCGCTTCTGGCTGCGGATGAAGTCCTGGAACTTCTGCGGGTCCCGTACGAAGAAGACCGGGGTGTTGTTGCCGACCAGGTCGTAGTTGCCCTGCTCGGTGTAGAACTTCAGCGCGAAGCCCCGGGGGTCGCGCCAGGTGTCCGGGCTGCCCTGCTCTCCGGCGACCGTGGAGAAGCGGGCCAGCATCCTGGTGCGCTTGCCCGGCTGGAGGAAGTCGGCCTTGGTGAACTGGGTGACGTCACCGGTGACCTCGAAGGTCCCGTAGGCGCCGCCTCCCTTGGCGTGGACCACCCGTTCGGGGACCCGTTCGCGGTTGAACTGGGCCATCTTCTCGATGAGGTAGTGGTCCTGGAGCAGGATCGGACCGTCTGATCCGACGGTGAGCGAGTGCTCGTCGCTCTCCACCGGGATACCGACGTTGTTGGTGGTGTAGCCGTGGGCGGGGGTCTGCGGGGACATCGGGCGCCCTCCCATGCGGGGCTGAGGAATCGCGTCGCTCTCCCCAGGGAAACCCGCCGACAGGGTGTCGGCAACTCGTCCACGCCGTACGGGCGCGTACGCCGGTGGCCCCGCCCCCCGGTCCTGCGGGGAGGGCGGGGCCACCGGTACGGTCCCGTCAGCCGGCCGGCTCAGTCACCACCGGTACCGGAGGTCGGCCCGGAGCCGGAACGGCGCGCGCCCGACCCCGACGTGCCGCCCGCGTCCCCGGCGGCCTGGGTGTCGTCCACCCCGGCGGTCTCGGCGACCACCACGGCCCCCGCCGGGGCGGGAGCCACCAGGGTCCCCTCCGGTGGCCCCTCACCGAGGCCGTGCCGTGCGTGGGAGTAGCTGCGCAGGTAGCCGAAGACCGAGTTCAGCACCGCCACCAGGGGTACGGCCACCACGGCGCCGGGGATGCCGGCGATCAGGCTGCCTCCCGCCACGGCCAGCACCACGCCCAGGGGGTGCACCCGTACCAGCCGGCCCAGGATGAACGGCTGGAGGATGTGGCTCTCGATCTGCTGCACCAACAGCACCACCCCGAGCACCAGCAGCGAGGTCACCACCCCGTTGGTCACCAGGGCCACCACCACGGCCAGGGCACCGGAGACCACGGCACCGACGATGGGGATGAAAGCGAACAGGAAGATGAACACGGCCAGCGGCACGGCCATGGGCACGTCGAGGATGTAGATGCCCAGACCGATGAAGATGGCGTCGATCAAGGCCACGATCACCGTGCCCCGCACATAGCCGGCCAGGGTCGTCCAGGCGCGCGGGCCGGCCCCGGCGACCGCGTCCCGGGCGGTGGCCGGCACGAACTTCAGGGTCCACTTCCAGATGCGCTCGCCGTCGTACAGCAGGAACAGGGTGACGAAGACCGCCAGCAGCATCCCGGAGAGGAACTCGAAGATGACCGTGACGCCCTCCAGCCCGGCGCTGGTCACCTCCTTGCTGTTGTCGCCGATCCAGTTGCTGAGGTTGTCGGCGATGTCGTTGATCTGCCCCTCGGTGACATGGAAGGGGCTGTTCAGCGCGGCGGTCTTCAATTCCTTGATGCCGTCCTGCACCCGGTCGGCCAGAGTCGGCAGGTTGTCCATCACCTGCCAGACCACGAACCAGCCGACCAACGCCATCAGGGCGAAGCCGCTGACGGAGACGATGGCCGTGGCCAGCCCGCGCCCCAGCCCCGTCCTCCGCAGCCGGGCCACGGTGGGCTGGAGCAGCGCGGTGATCAACAGCCCGGCCGAGAAGGCGAGTACGACCAGGCTGATCGCACTGACCACCTGGATCAGCACCCAGATCACCCCGGCCATCACCAGCAGCCGCCAGCCGGCCTCGGCCGCCACCCGTACGCCCCAGGGGACGGCGGAGGCCGGCTCGGGGCGGGCCGCCACGGTCGGCGCGTAACTCGGCGGTGCCGGAATCTTGGGCTCCGGGGGAGGCTCCGGCTCCCGGGGCGGTTCACCGGGGGCGTGACCGCCCCCCTCACGCCAGCGTTCGGCCAGGCGCTCACTCACCCGCGCCGCCCTGGACCGAAGCATGTCCAACCTGCTCGCCATCCCGCTTCCTCCGCCCCCGCTCTCGCATCCGCCTCATCGACGCACACACTGCCCTGGAAGGGACGACCCTACCGACCGCCGGGGTTGCCCCACGCGACCACGTTCCCTTCCTTCACCGCCTCACGCCCCCCACTTCACCCGCGCCCCGGACCTCACGGACACCCCGACAGACACACGTCGCCCCCGACCGGGAACCGGGCGGGGGCGACGCTGAGGTAGGTGAACCGTCGGCTCAGTACCAGTGGTTGGCCTGCCAGAAGCTCCAGGCGCCACAGGGGCTGCCGTAGCGGTCGTTCATGTAGTTCAGGCCCCACTTGATCTGGGTGGCCGGGTTGGTCTGCCAGTCGGCGCCGGCCGAGGCCATCTTGCTGCCGGGCAGTGCCTGCACCAGACCGTAGGCACCCGAGGAGGGGTTGCTGGCCCGGTAGTTCCAGGAGGACTCGTTGTTCACGATGTTGCTGAAGCACTGGAACTGGCCGGAGCCCACGATCTCCCGGGCCATCGACTGCACCTGGCCGACCGTGTAGGAGCCCTTGACGTCGCCGAAGTCGGCGCGGTCGTTGCCCCGCGAGGCTGAGGACTTCTCCTTCTCGCGCTCGGAGGCCTCCTTCGCCGCCTTCTTGGCCGCCGCTTCCTTCTTGGCGGCGATCTTCTCCGCCTTCTTCGCCGCGGCGTCCTCGGCCGCCTGCTTGCGGGCGGCCTCCTCGGCCGACTTCTTCGCGGCGTCCGCACCCTTGGCGGCCAGGTCGTCGGCCTGCTGGGTGAGAGAGGCGTTCTGGATGTGGGCCTGCTCGCCCGCGGGTACGTCCGCGAGGAGGTTCGAGTCGGCGGCGGTTGCCTCGACGTCCCCTGCCGAGTCCTGCTGGTTCCCGGCGGCGACACCGACGACGGCGCCTACTGTGGTGACCGCGGTAGCTGACGCCACTGCGAATCCCCGGACCGAAATCCGGCTCACACGGTTTCCTTCCAACACCGCCCGTGGGGTGACCTCGCGGGCGCAGGATCTTGCCCCTGACACAGACCTCTCTCCTACGTGGTCACGAGAGGTACGGGCCCGGTGGGACCCCTGACGGGGACCCGCGTGGTTCTCGGGCGGCGCGCGGCGGTTTCGGCTGTTGAGTTCTGGTGGTGCTCTGGTGCGGACACCCCCAGGGATGCCCAAGTGCCGCGCGCGGGGCCTGACAAGACCCACACCCTGCCGGACGCGTCGGCCTTTGGGCAATTCACCTCGGGGTGTGAAAGTTCACATCGGGTTTGCTCATGGGGTTTGTCGGAAACAGCGGCGCACGCGGACCAACTCCCGCTAGAGTGCTGGGCCCTCTCGGGCCGGCTGGCGCAGAGTGATCCGCGTGCGACGCGGTGTCAGGGCGGGCCGCCCCGGGGTCAGTCCGTCAGCCCCCGCCCCTCCTCCAACAGCTCGGTCACCATCGCGGCGATGGGCGACCGTTCGGAACGGTTGAGGGTGATGTGCGCGAACAGCGGGTGCCCCTTGAGGCGTTCGACCACGGCCACCACCCCGTCGTACCGACCCACCCGCAGGTTGTCGCGCTGGGCCACGTCGTGGGTGAGCACCACCCGGGAGTCCTGGCCCACCCGGGAGAGCACCGTCAGCAGGACGTTGCGCTCCAGGGACTGGGCCTCGTCCACGATGACGAAGGCGTCGTGCAGGGAACGGCCCCGGATGTGGGTCAGCGGCAGGACCTCCAACATGCCCCGGCCGACGACCTCCTCGATGACCTCCCGGGAGGTGACCGAGCTGAGGGTGTCGAAGACCGCCTGCGCCCAGGGGCTCATCTTCTCCGCCTCGGAACCCGGCAGGTAGCCCAGCTCCTGGCCACCCACCGCGTACAGCGGGCGGAACACCATCACCTTGCTGTGCTGGCGCCGCTCCAACGCCAACTCCAGCCCGGCGCACAGGGCCAGGGCGCTCTTGCCCGTACCGGCCCGGCCGCCCATGGACACGATGCCGACCTCGGGGTCCAGCAGCAGGTCCAGGGCCACGCGCTGTTCGGCGCTGCGCCCCTTGATGCCGAACGCGTCCCGGTCGCCCCGGACCAGTTGGATGCCGCCGTCGCCGGTGACCCGGCCCAGGGCACGCCCCCGCTCGGACTGGAGCACCAGCCCGGTGTGCACGGGCATTTCGTCCACCAGCGGGGTGGAGATCCGACCCACCGCGAAGAGGGCGTCGATGTCCTCCCCGGGCAGGGTCAGCTCCTCCATCCCGGTCCAGCCGGAGTCGGTGATGGCCAGCTCGGCGCGGTACTCCTCGGCGAGCAGGCCCACCGAGGATGCCTTGATGCGCAGCGGCAGGTCCTTGGAGACGACGGTCACGTCGTACCCCTCGGCCTGGAGGTTGCGGGCCACCGCGAGGATGCGGGAGTCGTTGTCGTCCAGCCGGAACCCGGCCGGCAGCACCCCCACGTCGGCGTGGTTCAGCTCCACCCGGAGGGTGCCGCCCAACTCCCCGATGGGGAGCGGGGCGTCGAGCCGACCGAACCGGACGCGGTACTCATCGAGCAGTCGGAGCGCCTGGCGAGCGAAGTAGCCCAGCTCGGGGTGATGCCGTTTGGCCTCCAGCTCGGTGACGACGACCAGAGGCAGAACCACCTCGTGTTCGTCGAATCGGGCCATGGCCGACGGATCGGCGAGCAGGACGCTGGTGTCGATGACATAGGTGCGCCGTTCGGAGTCCCGGCGCTTCTTGCTGGTCACCACGGGTAGACGAACCCCCTCGGACGAGGTCGGGGTGCGACGGCGTCGCTGTGGATGAGACCGGGCCGGCACCGCGCGGCGGGCCGGACTCCGGCCCGCCACCACGTCCGATCAGCCGCCGGAGCGGAAGTACTCCCCGGGGCCGTGCGGTCGTCCGTGCTCTGCAAACGGGCCTCCCGATGGCCGAAACTCCATGGTGAAGCCGGCCTGACCGGGATATGCCCGGTATCCGTCGCCACCATGCGCCACCCCCGGGCACGCTTCGGTGAACCAGGTGAACAACGGGTTACCCGGCACGCGTACGGCCGACCTCCGGTGGCGGACCCGGCGCCGGTGTGGCAGGCGGGACGCGGCCGGTACGGGTGGGCGCGCGAGGGCGGGAGCCGCCGGGCTGAGGCGGGGGCTTCCGGGAGAGGTCAGCCGCCGTAGCGGCGGTGGCGGGCCGCGTAGTCCCGCAGCGCCCGCAGGAAGTCGACCTTGCGGAAGGCCGGCCAGAAGACCTCGCAGAAGTAGTACTCGGAGTGGGCGCTCTGCCAGAGCATGAAGCCCGACAGCCGCTGTTCGCCGCTGGTGCGGATCACCAGGTCGGGGTCGGGCTGGCCCCGGGTGTAGAGGTGCTCGGCGATGTCCTCGACCGTCAGGGTGTCGGCCAGCCCGTCCAGGGTGGCGCCCCGCTGGGAGGCGTCCGCCAGCAGGGAGCGCACCGCGTCGGCGATCTCCTGCCGGCCGCCGTACCCCACGGCCACGTTGACCAGGATGCCGTCCACCTCGCCGGTGCGCTGCTCGGCCTCCTTGAGGACCTTGCGGGTGTGGTCCGGCAGCAGGTCGCGCTGGCCGACGTGGTGCACCCGCCACCGTCCGTCGGCGGCCAGGTCGGAGACGGTGGACTCGATGATGCCCAGCAGGGGCAGCAGCTCCTCCTCGGGCCGGCTGAGGTTGTCGGTGGACAGCAGCCAGAGGGTGACGACCTTGACCTCGGTCTCCTCGCACCAGCCGAGGAGTTCCCGGATCTTCTCGGCACCGGCCTGGTGCCCCTGGGCGGTGGTGCCGCCGCTGGCGCGGGCCCACCGTCGGTTGCCGTCCAGGATGACGCCGATGTGCTTGGGGACCTGCGAGGTGTCGAGGCGGTCCTCCACCCGGTGCGCGTAGAAGCGGTAGACCAGATCCCGGAACCACCGGGGGTAGGGGGGGCTTCCCCCGAGTGAAAGCCGCATGGCGATGACCAGCCCTCCTCGCCGAGTCGAACCCCGCAACCCTACTGCTGTTCGCTCTGACGGCTGAACCGACAGTGGCCGGCCGGTGCTTACCGGCCAGCGGGTGTGGGCCGCCGGGGCGCTGGTAGGAAGAGGGCATGAGCCTCAACGCACCACACCACCGTGCCCTGGACAGCCGTTACGACTCGATGCGTTACCGCCGCAGTGGCCGCAGCGGCCTGAAGCTGCCGGAGGTCTCCCTGGGCCTGTGGCACAACTTCGGGGACGACCGCCCGCTGGAGAACCAGCGGGCCATCCTCCGCCGGGCCTTCGACCTCGGCGTGACCCACTTCGACCTGGCCAACAACTACGGCCCGCCGGCCGGTTCGGCCGAGGAGAACTTCGGCCGGGTGCTCCACCAGGACCTGCGCCGGTACCGCGACGAGCTGGTGATCTCCACCAAGGCCGGCTACGACATGTGGCCGGGGCCGTACGGCGAATGGGGTTCGAGGAAGTACCTGCTGGCCTCCCTGGACCAGTCGCTGTCCCGGATGGGCCTGGACTACGTGGACGTCTTCTACTCCCACCGCTTCGACCCGGACACCCCGCTGGAGGAGACCATGGGTGCCCTGGCCTCGGCGGTCCAGCAGGGCAAGGCGCTGTACGTCGGCGTCTCCTCGTACAACTCCGAGCGCACCCGCCAGGCGGTCCAGCTGCTGCGGGAGATGGGGGTGCGGCCACTGATCCACCAGCCCTCCTACTCCATGCTCAACCGGTGGATCGAGCAGGACGGCCTGCTGGACACCCTCGACGAGGCCGGCATGGGCTGCATCTGCTTCGCCCCGCTGGCCCAGGGGCTGCTGACCGACAAGTACCTCGACGGTGTCCCGGGCGGCTCCCGTGCCGCCCAGGGCAAGTCGCTGGACCCGGGGCTGCTCACCGAGGAGGTGGTGGGCCAGCTGCGTTCGCTGAACGAGATCGCCCGGGACCGTGGACAGTCGCTGGCGCAACTGGCGCTGAGCTGGGTCCTGCGCGACGCCCGGGTGACCTCGGCGCTGATCGGGGCGAGCAGTGTGCGGCAGCTGGAGGACAACGTGGCCGCGCTGGGGGCGCCGGCGTTGACCGAGGAGGAGCTGGCCCGGATCGACGGGTACGCGGTGTCCGCCCCGGGGGCCAACATCTGGGCCCGCAGCAGCGAGAGTTGAGCCGCCGCGCCCCCGGCCGAGGTGGAGGGGTGGGGGCGGGGCAGGGGGAGGAGAGAAAAGCGGGCCGGTCCGTGGGGGGGGTACGGACCGGCCCGAGGGGGGGTTTCCAGCCTAGCCCCTGAAGGGGGATGCTTCGTCCCTCAACCAGTTTCCCCCTCCCCCGCGCGTCCCCCACGCGCCCGCCCCGGTAAGGGCGAACGCGCCCCCTCAGCCCGTGGACAGAGCACCGACCACGGACCAACCCCAGGTCAGCGAGCCGTCACCGGGGGGCGCGCGTCCGTCCGTACGACCGGGAGCGGGCCCAGAAGGTGGCCGGCCCCGCCGTACGAACCGCCCCCGGGTCCCACCCACGGGTGACGGCCGAAAAGGCGTCACCTTGACTTCGGACCGGGGCCGGAACGGCGGTGGACCGGGGCCGGACCGGGTGAGGGCCGCGCCGACGGGGCCCGTTCCGTTCGGTGACCGCCCGGGCGGGTCGGGAGGCGAGGGGCCCGTACTCGACTGGTGGGCGCACAGGCGAAAGGCCCTCCCGTACCCGGGCGGGCCTTTCGACACAACTTGGGCGAGCCGTGGGCTGGTTGACCACGGTCACCGCCGATCCCATCCGACGGCGCCGCGCCCCGCGGGCCACTCGACGCCGGGTCCGCCGCGACACCCCCCGATGCCGGGTGCGACCCACCGTCGCGAGGTTGTCGCCGGACACTCCCCTCGTGCCCTGGCCACGCGGAGGTGCGGAAGCCGCACCAACTGTCGATCACCGCGCTACACAACCCGCCAACAGGAAGGAAACTATCCGCGACCGGGGCCCAGCCACATGAGTCCCAGGGCCCACCGAGGGGCCCAAGGTGCCCGTGTGGTGCCCGCGTTGGGCACGTCCTCGCAGGGCACATGGCACTTCTGGGTGTTCCCCCGTACCCGGACGGTGACGTCGGGAGCCTCTCGTGGCGGGCCCGACGGGTCGGCTCCCCGGAGAGCCGGAGAGGGGCCCGAGGGTCAACTCGCCCCGGAGGGTGTCCAGTCGGCGTGCGAACCTGTCGGTGTCCCCCGTACGAGGGTCCGCCGAGGGGCCGAATTCGGTGCCGGCCCGCCCCCGGTGGGTCCCCCGCTCGGGCCCCCTCCCGCCCGCCCGAGTCCCGGCTCCACGGCAGCCGGACGGCCCGAAACGGTCACGACAGTGGTTCGACCAACGAAGAACCGGGCCCGGTTCGCGGGACTACGAGCCGGTTTCCGCTTCCGGTTCTTCCCTCTCAGGAGAAAGCTGCGTTCGTTTTCTCCGATCGGGGTTGTCGTGTACATGGGCCGCTGCTTTTCTGAGCCAACGCGAAAGACGGACGCAAGGCCACCGACAGGAGAAGCAGATGCCCCTCCCCCACATCGGCCCCCATGGTCGTCGCGTACTCGCCCTCGCCACCGCCACCGGCTGCCTGACCGTCGGGCTCATGGCCAGTCCCGCCACGGCCGAAAGCAAGCCCGCCGCCTACGAAGGCGCCTGCCCCACCGCCGGCGAGATCAGCCAGGGCTACCACGACGGCCACGACGGTGTGGACATCGCCAACGCCGAGGGCACCCCGCTGCACGCGGTCGGCCCCGGCGAGGTGACCCACTCCGGCGAGGCCAGTGGCTACGGCCAGTGGATCCGCATCCAACACCCGGACGGCTCAGTCACCGAGTACGGGCACATGTACGAGCGCTTTGTGAACGTCGGAGACCAGGTGACCGCCGGTCAGCACATCGCCTCGATGGGCAGCGAGGGTCAGTCGACTGGCCCGCACCTGCACTTCGAGGTACACCGTGACGGTGGGTTCGGTTTCGGTGACGATCCGATCGCGTACCTCGGGGAGCAGGGTGTCACGCTGCCCTGCACCCCCTGACAGGTCCCCAGCACTTCCCTGACCCCCACACACACGGGCCCCGTGGACCGACCCGCAACCCCCACACACACGGGACCCGGCACGCACCCCCACACAGGGAGAGACAGATGAGTACTCAGCCCAGACCGTCCGGCTTCAACCGTCGGGCCCTGATCCGGGGCGGGCTCACCGCCACCGCCGTCGGTGCCCTCGGCATCGGAGCCAGCAACCTCGCCTCCGCCAGCACTCCCGGCAAGTCCACCGCCAAGAAGGGGCGGGCCGCCGAGGAGCCCCGCATCTACAGCTGCGAGGAGTGGGAGGCGCGTCCCCCGGACGGCGAGATCACCATCCTGGACCACGTCCCCACGTTCATCGTGGTCCACCACACGGCCGACCCCGGCAACAGCGAGGACTACTCGCTGGAGCACGCCAAGCAGATCGCCCGCGACATCCAGAACTTCCACATGGACGGCCAGGGCTGGGGCGACACCGGCCAGCAGTTCACCAACAGCCGTGGCGGCTACGTGCTGGAGGGCCGCCACGAGTCGCTGGGCGTGGTACGCGGCGGCACCCAGCACGTGCAGGGCGCCAACGTGGGCAACCACAACAGCGAGGTCATCGGCATCGAGAACGAGGGCATCTACGTCGACGTCGACGTGCCGCAGGCCCTGTGGGACTCCCTGGTCCAGCTGGTGGCCTGGATCGCCACCCAGTACGACCGCCCGTTGGAGAACATCCAGGGCCACCGGGACTTCAACTCCACCGAGTGCCCCGGCCAGGTTCTCTACGACCGTCTGCAGGAGCTGCGGGACGCGGTCGCCGACGTCATGGGCGTGGCCCGCGTGGACGGCCCCGGCATCTGGCCTCTGCTGAAGCCCAGGGCGGTCAACCCCCAGGTCCGCGCGGCCCAACACCTGCTGCGCGCCAAGGGCTTCAGCCAGGTGCCGACCGACGGTGTCTTCGGCTCGGCCACCAAGGAGGCCGTGGTCAAGCTCACCGAGGTGCACAAGATCAAGCGCCACACCTGCTCGGCCGACCTGCACAGCAAGGTGGACGAGACCGGGTTCCTCGGTTCCGACATCTGGCCGCTCATCACCCCGCACATCCGCCCCGGGGAGAACGACGACGTGGCCGAGGCGCTGGCCACCCTGCGCCGCGCGGGCGGCACTCGGGCCAGCACCTCCGACAAGCTGACCGAAAAGGACTGGAAGCGGCTTCTGGCGTAGCCCTTCCCGTTCCAGGCGGCCGGCGCCCGTGGGGGGTGCCGGCCGCCGTCCTGTGTACGGACGCCCACCGCCGTACGGGCGGCTCGGCCCGGGAAGTCCGGTCCGGGTGGGCGGTGGTGGCCCGGGCGGCGGCACCCACCGTCGGGGGAGGGGCTCACTCGCCCGCAGGGGTCAGGGCACCTCGACCCGTACGGTCACCCCGGGTACGACACCCCAGCCGGCCAGGGCCCCCGCCTCCGCCTCCAGTACATGGCGGGCCCGCAGCCTGGGGCGGCTGAGCCGGCCGGGCGGCATGGTCCGTACGGCCAGCACCCGCAGCCGACGGTCCAGGAAGGCCACGTCGATGGGGAACCTCATACGGAAGGTGTGCACGTTGTTGGCGGGGCTGAGCAGGATGGCGCCCTCGACACCGTCCCGCCCCAACAGCCCACGGGTGCGCGCCCGATAGGAGCAGGCCAGTTCCAGGGGCACCCGGACCGGCTCGGGCCCCTCCCCCACGCTCAGCCGGCCGTGGCCGTCCTTCCACCGTCCCATGCCCCGTCTCCTCCCCTGGCCGTCACCGGACGGTCAGTCTCGCGGTCGTCATCCGGTCGCCGTCCGATCCGCCGTGGCCCCGCCTCGCGGCCGGGCCTCACTCGAAGACCAGGCGGTCGAGGGCCACTCCGGCGAAGCAGCCCAGCAGTACCGCCACCGAGGGAACCAGCAGACTCTCGGTCCCGACCAGTCCCCACTTCACGGAGACGTCCATCAGCCGGCTGGCCACCGGAACGGTCAGGCAGGCCAACAGGTACCGGCCCAGGTGGTGGCGGTGGGGTTCGGGGTACACCCGGGCGGCGGCCAGGGTGGCCAACAGCGCCCACACCAGGGTGGGCAGGTGCCCCAGCGCCAGCCGCCAGCCGAAGGACTGCATCCGCTCGGTGGTCCCCAACGGCTGGGTCACCACGGTGAACAGCACGAACTGGGAGACCAGCAGCACCACGATGGCCGCCGCCCAGGACTGGGTGAGGGCGAAGAAGGCGCGGGAGAAGCCCTCCCGGCTCCCGTCACCGGTGCGTCGCCCGGACCACTGGTGGGTCATGAAGTCGCTCCCGCCTCCGGGTCAGTTGGCGCAGTAGCCGTAGGGGAGGTAACCGCGGGTGCCGTCCTCCTTGGGCGCCCCGAGGAACTCCGCGTCCCGGATCTTCTGGTCCTCGTTCTCGATGCGGAAGGAAGCCCCCAGCGCCAGTTCGAGGTTGACCTCGAAACCGTACTCCTGGGCGTCGGTGATCCCGTCGTGCACGGTACGGCTGGATATCCCCCGCTCGAAGGCCATCCGCCCGAAGGCGTCGTCCTTGCCGGGCCTCTCCTTCAACGCCTTGTCACCGCCGAAGGCGTACACCCAGGGGGAGCCGTACTTGCTGCCGCCGCTCAGCCAGTCCTCGGCCGTCTTGCGGTCCTGGACGGTCTCCGGGTTCTTGTCGTCCTTGGGGAACACCAGGCTGTTGGTGGTGGTCTCCAGGGTCGACGCCTTGTCCGAGTCCTCGGCCTTGCCCTTGTCGTCGGCGCCACCACTGGCCTTGCCCCGGGTGTCCACCGAACGGGACATGTCGATACGGGCCAGGGTGCCGTCCTCGTAACGGCTGACGGTGATGGTGCCGGTGTACTTCTGGCCGATCTCGCCGCCCACCTTCATCGGGCCGGCCTTGGCCGACGCGGCGGCGTCGTACTCGCCCTCGACCGAGTAGGTGCGCTGGGTGATGGGTGGGTTCACCGCGTTGTTCTTGGTGATCACCACCTCGTTGGTCAGCTTCCCCTTGATGCCCAGCTTGGCCTCCAACTCGGCGCCCAGGTCGTCGGACCCGGTGCTCTCCTTGAGAGCGGCCTCCCCACCGACGTGCACGTCGGCCTTGGCGAAGGAGATGTGCTTGTTCCCCAGCGTCTTCTCGACCTCCTCGTGCTTCTTGGCGTACTGGTAGGCCGCGTAGGGGCCGGCGTCGGGGACCATCGTGGTCTGCTTGGCCATCTCCAGCTCCTGGAGGTCGTCGCGGAACTTGTCCGCCTCCTCCTTGCTGTCGAAGACCCAGGTGTCGCCGTTGGTGACCTTGACCCCGCCGCCCAGCTCCACGTCGCCCTCGCCCAACTTGCCGAAGGAGACGCCCGGTTTGGAGAGCTTGGCGTCGGCGGAGGCGGCGTCGTTGAAGGTGAGGTAGACCTTCTCGGCCGGCTTGCCGCCGTTCTTCTTCCTGGCCTCCGGGGAGTTGTCCAGGAAGCGCTGTTCCTTGAACGAGTACTCGTTACCGAACTCCAGGAAGGCGATCTTGACCTTGCCGCCGACGGTGTCCTCGTGGTTGCTGGTGTTGCACAGGGTGGGCTTGAAGTCCTCGTCGGTCTTGGGGCGTCCCTGGTTGGGGCCGTCGGTGCCGCAGTCCCCGCCCAGCACCCGGCAGATCGCCTTGGAGAAACCCCCGGCGATCCGCATCCCCGGCCCGGTGCTGAACAGGGCCAGCACCACGGTGACCGCCACCACCACGGCGCCCACGTACTCGATGGCAGTGGCGCCGCGGTCCCCCGTCCGATGGCGTGGCCAGAACATCCCGAACCCCCCTTGTGAAGCACCTCGTCCCACGGACCGGAGGGCTCGAACTCGGCGACCGACGCCCGCACTTCGCCACGGTCCAGCCGGAACGTACCGACCGAATGGGCCCAGTCACATGAGTCCAGGGACCCAAACCCCTCCGAACACGCCCGTTCCCCGACCCACGCTGACCGTTTGCGCTCCGGGTCGTACCGGAACGGGAACCCGGTCGCCGGTAGACGGACCGTGGACGGGCTGAGAGTCTTCGCCCATGGACGGAAACCCGATCCCCCTGCTGGTGCTCGGCGCGTTCATCGTGCTCCTCGGGGCGCTGTTCACGACCCAGTTGACGCATCTGCGCTGGGAGCGGCGAGCCCGCCAGGAGGGCCACCGGGTGCCCGGGCAGGTGGTCGGCTCCCGAAGGGTCCGCAACGACAAGGGCCACAGCCGCCGGCTGCACCAGGTGGAGTTCACCACCCAGGAGGGACGGCGGGTACGGCTGGAGGACGAGATCCCCGGTGGAGTACCCGACGGCGAGGGCACCGAAGTGACCGTGCTCTACCACCCGCTGCGCCCGGACCGGGCCACGGTGATCGGCCCCGGCGGGGTGCCCAGTTCCCGAGGACGGGTGGCACTGGTCGCGGTGAGCGGGCCGTTCCTGCTCGGCGCGGTGGCCCTGCTGGTGGTACTCGTCCTGCTCTGACCCGACGGCCAAATCCCCCGCCCCACCGGGCGGTTGGGGCTCAGGACGGGTCGTTTCGATCTTGGGAGACCAGTGAGCGCGTTTCGCTAGCGCGGATCGCGAGGCAGAGAAGGAGCCCGACGCGGCGAGGGGAGGCGCTCCCGGTGACACCGCACGCGAGCCTCGCGGTGATCCAACCGACGCCCTAGTCCCCGGAAGTCACCCGCACGCTGTCGGCGATCTTCTCCAGGGTCCGCTTGCTGGCCCCCTCCTCGGTGGCGCTCACCCGCACCAGGAACGGGGCGTCCTCGGAGTCCACGCCCACCACGTCGATGCCGGTGATCTTCGCGCCCTTGGCCGGCTTCCCCGGCTTGCCGTCGCCGGTCTGGGTGTAGTCCACCCGCCGGGCGTCGTCCGTACCGGGCACCTCCACCTTCCGCTGCCCCTTGATACGACCACCCAGCTCCACCGAACCCATGGCAGCGGCGGCGGCCATCTCCGCGTCACCGTTCTTGATGAACCTCAGCTGCACCGCGACCTTGGCCACGGTGCGCCCGTCCTTCACCACCACGGCGGCGCCCTGGGTGTGTTCGCCCCGCTCGGCGGCCGACTGCGCCTTCCACTCCCCGGGATACGAGACGGTGACCCGGGGCGTCCGCAGGGTCTTCCACCCCTCCGGTTCGCCCTTCGACTCCTCACCGCCACAGCCACTCAGCGCCAGGGCGCCCACCACCAGGGCGGTCAGGGGAAGGGAGCCACGCATGTTCATCGCTTCCGTCCGTCCGTCGACACCACGCCGAGGGGCAGCCTACGACCGGGCCACCCCCACTGGCCTGGGTCCGGGGACCCAAACTCCCCTCACCAGGCCCCCGCCAGGGCACGGGGAGGAAGCGGACCGCCCCTCACCACGTACCCGGGCAACCGGCCCTAGGGTTCCGGTTCGCTGGTGAAGGCGACGACCACCAGGGGCTGGGTGTCGTCCTCCTGGAAGAGGTTGACGCCCACCAGCCGGTCCGGCCACCGCCACAGGTAGATCTCGCCCACCTCCTCGTGCTCCGCCAGCCAGTCCAGGGCGGGCGGCAACGGCGTACCGTCCAGGTGGTCGTAGAGCAACGCCATCGCGTCCAGGGCACCATCGGCCTCCGCCCCCCAGTGCCGCTCCAGCACCCCGACGAAGCGGCGGAAGGTCTCCTCCCACCGCCGACCCGCCACCTCAGCCGCCCGGTCCCCCTCCGCGCTCCGCCCGAAGCCGTCGCTCCGCCCCAGCGTCCGTACGTGGAAACCCGGGCCGCTGCCGCCCCAGACGTCGTCCCCCTCGACCTCCTCCCGGGGAAGGGGCATCCGCCTCAGCTCCTCCAGGGTGGCGATCCACGGGGCGAGGTCGTCGGTCGCGGTCATGGCGCGGTTCCCTCCCGGGAGACGGGTACGAGCGGGCCCCACCGGTCGGCCCGGACTCCGGCACCCTCGTGGAGTGCGGCCCGCCCCGGGGCACGTACGGTCGCGGGCACGCTCACAGCTGGGGCCGGGTCATCGGGGTGGGGCGGGGCGCGAGAGCACCGCAGTCCACCAGCACCCGGTGGGCGTCCAGCACGGCGTGGGTCGACACCTCTCCCGAGGGGCCGGTGAGGTCCAGCACCACCCCGCCGTGAGCGGTGGGAGTCGCTCGGCCCGGCGGGTCCTGGGGCAACCGTTCCCAACGGCCGGCCGACAGGTACACCGCCCGCCCGGCGCGGGGGTCGGAGTTGGCCAGGTCGAAGGTGTCGTCCAGGGCGTCCAACAGGTCCTCGTCGGTGACCTCCCCCTGGTCGACGTCCCACGCGTCGGCGAGGGCGGCCAACATCCCCGGGGCCTTGGCCACCTGGGGTGCCTGGTACTCCTCCAGGTCCTCCGCGTACAGCTCGACCAGCACACTGTTCGCCGCGTACTCGGTGACGGCACCACCGGTCACCTGCACACTGGCCGCCAACCCGGAGGGGGCGCGGGACATCAGGGTGAGCAGGTAGCCGTAGACCGGGGCGTCCCGTGGGTCGTTTCCGGCCCGCAGCAGGGCGGCCAGATCCGGCACGCTCCGCTCGACCGGCGACGCCTGGTCGAAGGAGTCGGCCCCCACCACCCAGGTGGAGAACAGCTCCCCGTCCAGCTCCTCCAACCGCCCCAACAGCGCCAACCACCGCTCGGCGAGCTGCTCGGGCTCCTCGGCTCGTGGACCCCAGAACCCGCGGACCGTCAGGTCGATCATGGTGGCGCTCCTACTGCTTGACGGGGGTGTGGACCACCTTAATGTTGAGACCCTTGCTTCGGAACAAACGCTGGGCCGCCTTAGCCGCCTTCGGGTTGGAGAAATGCCATTCGGTGGTCTTGCCTCCGGCCGCGTCATGGTGACGCTGAGCCTCCTTCAGGAAGGTGTCGGAGGTGGACTTGTTGAACTTTCCGGCCTTGTCGACCTGGCCGCCGTAGCCGTTCTTCGCCTCCAGGAACACTCCGCGCTTGGAGTCCCAGCCGTCGAACTCCACGTCGCGACCGCCCTTGGGGTTCTTGACGACGTACTCCTTGCCCCGCTTCACCCCGCTGACCTGCTCCTGGTAGCGCATCCAGCTCTCGCCCTTGGGCCCCGGAGCGTTGCGCGGGCGGGAACCCCACTTGCCGTTGCCACCGTCAGCACTGCCCTTCCTGGGGTTCTTCAGATCCTTGTGCCAGGAGGGCTTCTTCCACTTGCTGGGATCGGTGGGCTTCTTCGTCGGACAGTTGTGGACGAGGACGTTCTGGGAGCCGGCGCCCACGTAGTAGGTGTGGATGTCGCTGATGGACAGGTCGTGGGTGGTCTGCCGCTTCTCGTAGTGGTTGACCTTCACCACCGGCAGGGACTCGCCGGTGGGGGTGCGCAGCAGGGCACCGGTGCGGATGTCGCCGGCCTCGGCCCAGCGGCTCTGGTCGGTGAGCCAGAACGGGTGGGTGTCGGTGGCGGTCAGGGTGGCGGTGCCGCCGGCGGCGACCCGGACGGTGAGCCGGGTGAAGTCCTTGTCGTCCTGGGTGGTGATGGTGTCCCGGACCGGGCGGGTGGTGGTCACCCCGCGCCGGGCGTCGGTGACCTGGACGCTGTCGCCCACCTTCACCTGCTCGATACGGCGACGGGTGCCGTCCGCCAGCAGCACCGGGGTGCCGGGCAGGAAGCTGTGGTTGCAGGCGCGCTCGGCCTTGCGCAGACGCTCGCGGGCCTTCTTGAGCGCCTTGGAGTTCTTCAGGATGCCGCGCAGCCCGCTGATGGTGGCGCCGCCGTGCTTGCGCAGGTCACCGATGAGCTTCTTGGCGGCCTTCCACTTCCAGGGCGCGCCGTACTTCTTGAGCACCTTGCCGGCGATGCCGCCGACGAGGCTGAGCAGGATGTTGATCACGGTCTCGCCGCAGGCGGCGAGGTCCCCCTTGGTCAGGCACTCCAGGCCGTCGGTGATGCCCAGTTCGTCGGCGAGGATCTTCAGCAGCTTCTCGGCCGCCTCCTTGGCCTTCTTCTTGTCTCCGGCGAGGGCCTTCTCCAGGGCGTCGACCTGCTTCTTGGCGTCCTGGTACTCCTTGTCCTCGGGCGACGTGGCCTGCTGGGCGTCGTCCCTGTCGCCGCCCGACCCCTTCTCGCCCCCGTCGCGGTCGCCGCGCGAACCGTCGTCGTCGGCCTGGTGGTCGCCGCCGCCACCGCAGTTGCCGCCGCCGGTGACCTGGCAGACCTTGGTCGACATGGTGGACGCCATCTCGGTGCCCACGCCGGTGCCCAGCAGGGCGCCGACCACGGCGGTCACCAGGACGGTCATCCCGACGTACTCCAGGGCACCGCCGCCGCGTTCGCCCACCACCACCAACCGGGCGGGGCGGGGCCGCCCCGGACCGCGCCGGTGACCTCGGTCGAGCTGGCACCAGCGCCGGGCGGAGGGAGCGGTCAGCAGGCCCAGGGTGACCAGGGGGAGGGCGAGTTCGGCGACCGCCCACCACACGTCCGCGCGGGCGTTGAGCAGTCCGGCCCAGGCCACGGCGGCCTGGGTGGCCGCCAGCAGCGCCCAGGTCGGCACTCCGCCAGTACGGAGCCGGAAGCTGAGGAGGGCGCCGACCGCCCCGGGTATCCACACCCAGGCGCCGACTCCCAGGCCGTCCCGGGCGTCGACCACCGCGAGGCCGAGCACCAGCCAGAGGACCAGGCCGGCCCCCACCACCGCGGCGGGCATACGCGAGGGTCGGTCACCGGTACGGGAGCGGGCACGCGCGGGCGCGGAGGTCAGACCGGACATGCCCCACAATGTAAGCGACCGCGCCGACATCGACATGAGTCCCCGGACCCATGGCCGTGGGTCCTCAAGTACCCAGCCGTGGGCGGAGGTTCGTCGTCCGCCGGCCCTCGGTCCCGGGGGGCGAGGTCAGCACGGTCGGGGCGGTGCGGTGGACAGCCCGTACGCCGTGACCGATGTCACGGCATCCGTAGCGGAGGCTCACGGTCCGTCAGCGCGGTACGCCCCGGGGCGGGTCACACGGACCGGTCACCGTACGGCGGGAAACGGGCACGGCCCCCTCTCGCGGAGGCCCCGGCCAGAGGCCGGGGCCGGTCAGACGACGACGTGTGGCACGCGTCCGCACCGTACGCGTGGCCGCCGCCCCTCGCGGAGGCCGCGACCACCACGCGACCACCGCGCGACCACCACCGGGCCCGGCACCGTCAGGAGCCGCCGGTGCGCGTCCGCGCCGTACGCGCGCGAGCGGGCACGGCTCCCTCGCGGGGGCCGGGAGCCGGGCCGGTGTGCCGGTCGGGCCCGGTCGACCCGGGTGGGCCGGAGCCCCAACCGGCCGACGGTCAGCGGAACTTGTCCATCTGGGCGGTGACCACCTCGTCGGACACCCGGGTCTTGGCGGACTTGGTGATGTTCAGCGAGTAGAAGACGACCACGGTGGCGCCGGAGCGGGAGACCACGAAGTGCAGGGGGATGGTCTCGCCCTCGGCCTCCCCGACCACCTCGTAGGCCAGGGAGTCGTCACCGACCTTGGGGGCCTTGAGGAGCTTCACCGAGGCGTAGCGATTGTCGGTGTCGGCGTCGCTGGCGTTGAAGCCGTCGCCGCAGTCGTCGATGGCCTTGCGGAGGTCGGCCAACGTCTTGACCGCGTTGTCCTGGGTGCCGTGGGCGTTGAGGTACTCGAAGACCGGGACGGCCTCGGCCTTCTTGGCGTTGGCGATCTGCCGGTAGGCGGCGTGCTTGGCCTTCGGCTTGGGGTCGCCGCCGATGACGCCGGCGAGTGGCTGGCAGTCGGAGCGTTCAGCGGTCTCCTCTCCCCTGCCCTCCAGCTGCTTGGGCGAGGGCGAGGTGACCTTGTACCCCTGGTCCTTCACATCGGCGGTGGCGAGGGCGACCTTGTCCAACTGCCCGGCGGAGAGGGTCTTTCCGTCTCCGCCCTCGGGGGTGTCACCGCCCCCCTTGCCGCCGTCGTCACCCTTGCCGCCCTCGTCATCGGAGCCGCCGCTCGGGGTGGAGGTGGCGCCGCGGTCCTTGTCCCGGGAGGTGTCCTCGGACTTGTCGCCGTCCGAGTCGGAGCCGCAGGCCGCCGTGAGTCCCAGGGCGAACACCGCCGCCAGTGCCGCCGTCTTCCGTGCTGCGGGGATGCTCATCGCGGTCTCTCCTGAGGGCCGGGGTGGCTGGTTGCCGGAGCCGCCCATGGTAGGTCGGGGGTGGCCGGGGCCGTACCCGACCTCCGCCACCGGTACGGGTCCCCTCAGGGTCACGCCCGTCCCGGATCACCAGGGGAGGTCACGTACCTCCTGGACGCACAGCACCAGGAACAGCGCGGCGGTGAGCGCCAGCATGGCGTTGCTCACCACGCTGTTACGCCATTCCCTGGGGGTGCGGTCGGTGTTGAGCAGCCACAGCAGGGTGACGGCCAGGAAGGGCATGAACGCGGAGCCCAACACCCCGTAGGCGATGACCAGTCCGAAGGGCTGGTCCAGCCACAGCAGGGCGATGGGCGGGAAGGTGAGCCACAGCAGGTAGGCGCGGAAGGCGGGGGAACGCTCTCGGCGCCCCTCGGCGACGGCGACGGCCGACTCGGCGGGCTCGTCGCTCGCGGTGCCGGCCCGGGCCTCCCGTGCGGCCTGGATACGGGCGACGAAGTCGGCGAACATCAGGCTGACGCCGTGCCAGACGCCGATCAGGGAGGAGAAGGAGGTGGCGAAGAAGCCGACCAGGAACAGCTTGGAGGTGACGGCACCGAAGCGGTTGTCCAGCACCTCGTCCAGGTCGAGCAGTCCCCGGTCGGACTGGGCGAGGGCGATCTGGCTGGAGTGCAGCAGTTCGGCCCCGATGATGAGCATGGCGACGACGAAGACGCCGGTGGTGACGTAGGCGACCCGGTTGTCCAGCCGCATCATGCGCATCCAGCTGGAGTCGGTCCAGCCCTTGGAGTTCACCCAGTACCCGTAGGCGGCCATGGTGATGGTGCCGCCCACCCCGCCGATGAGGCTGAGGGTGTAGAGCACGGAGCCGTCCGGCAGGGTGGGCCACAGGCCGGCGAAGGAGTCCCCGAGGTGGGGCGCGACGCGGATGGCGACGTAGACCACCACCACGAACATCACGCCGACGAAGACCGTCATCACCTTCTCGACCACGGCGTAGTTGCCCCACCACACGAAGGCCAGGCCGAGCAGGCCGGTGAGGATGGCCCACACCTTCAGGTCGGGCCCGTCGGGGAACAGCGCCTGGAGGGGCAGGGCGCTGGAGGTCATGGCGGTGGCGCCGTAGACGTAGCCCCAGATGACCACGTAGACGGCGAAGTAGACGGTGGTCCAGGTGCCCAGGGTGCGCCAGCCGTCGAACAGGGTGCGGCCGGTGGCCAGGTGCCAGCGGCCGACGGCCTCGGCCAGGGTGATCTTGACCAGGCAGCCGACGACCGCCGCCCACAGCAGGGTGTGCCCGAACTTGCTGCCGGCGACCAGGGTGGCGACCAGGTCGCCGGCCCCCACCCCGGTGGCGGCGACCACGATGCCCGGTCCGATCAGTCGCCAACTGGGTTTGCGCACCGCCGGCCCGGGCCCCTGGGCGGGGGTGCCGTCGGTGGTCTCCTCGCTGGCCATGAGGTCCTCCCCGGTCGCGTCCCGTGGTGTGCCCGGCATCCAACCCCGGGCGCCCGTGGGGCACAAGGGATCGGAACGGATGCTTCCCCGGTACCGGTCGACGCACGCACCGCGCCCCGGGACGGGTGGTCCCGGGGCGCGGTGTGAGGGGCGGGAGGTGCCGGCCGGTTACGGCTTGGGCAGCTCGCAGCCCTCCTTGTCGAGGTCGATCTTGTTGCCCTCGGCGACGCAGCCGACCAGCTTGTGGGTCTGCTGGGCGTAGCCGATGCCCTGGTGGATGGTCACCTCGCCGTTCTCGTCCACCTCACAGGGGTTGTTCATGGTGCACTCTTCGCCGTCCTCGTTGCTGGTGTTGTTGACACCGACGACCTTGCCGGTCGCGTCGTCAACCACCGGGGAGCCGGAGGTGCCACCAATGGTGTCGCACTCCTCCGTGTAGCGCATCGAGTTGTCGAAGGTCCAGTCGGCCTCCTTCAGCTGGTGGGCGAAGCCGTCCGCCTTGCAGCTGTAGACCTTCTGCCAGTAGCCGGACACCACGTGGATGCCGCCGCCGGCCTCGGGGGCCTCGGCCTGGACCTCCAGCGGGGTGATGCTGTACTGCTCCTCCAGCTCGGCGTACGTGCTGTCGGTCTCGTAGACCGACATGTCCGTGCTGGTCATGGTGCCGTAGGCGACCTTGGTGGCGGTCAGCGTGCCGGCCTCGGAGGCGTCGTCGTTCAGCAGGGTGAAGCTGCGGCTGGACGGCTGGTCCACCACCACCTCATCGGGCCCGGGCATTCCCTCCTCCAGGCAGTGGCCGTTGGAGAGCACCAGCGCCGGGTCGTCGGGCTGGGAGTCGGGAACCTTGATCACCGAGCCGGAACAGTTGCTCAGGGCCACGATGCCGTTGAAGTTGGGCGTGGCCTTGGGGGCCTCGGCCGCGCCGGCCGTACCGCCGGTCACGCCGACCAGGGCGCCGGCGCCCAGCACCACGGAGGCCACCGAGGCTATGAGCGGACGCTTCACGTTCTTCTTCATGGGGGGTTTTCCTTTCCCGTACCAAGAGTCTTGGTGGGTCAAAAATGACGGGTAGGACGCGTGCATTCTTCGCACCCATCCCCGCCACCACAAGGGCCGGTCGGAAAACCGCCCCTCCACCGGTACGGATACGTACGCTCGCGAGCGCAATCCCCAGGGGGTGAACTCGCCTCGCCAGCAGGGCAGTCGGCCAGCGCAACGCACCGTCACACCGGTCCTGCCACCCGTTCACAACGGCGAACACCGTTGGCCGGTGACCGACTGGGCCAGTTCAGCGGAACGTCCCCCACAAGCGGAATCGCACCCGCCGGCCGGCCCGGGCGGGCACGATGGGCGGCGAGGTACCGGCCGGCGCCGACCGAGCCGTCCGGCGAGAGGAGCAGCATGACGACCCCCACCCCCGGGCTCACCGGGCTGGACGCGCTGGAGCAGGAGGTCATCGACCACCGGTTCAAGGGGCTGCCACCGGACGCCCTCGGGATGACCATGTCCGCCCTCGCGGCCGAACACCGGCCGCTGTTCGACGGGGGCTTCACCACCCCGGTGCTGACCCTGTCGGCGGACGCCCTGGAGCACAACCTCGCGCTGCTCGGGGAGTACAGCCGCCGCCACGGCCTGGACTTCGCACCCCACGGCAAGACCTCCATGGCGCCCCAGCTGTTCCAACGTCAACTGGCGCACGGCGCCTGGGGGATCACCGCCGCCGTACCCCACCAGCTGCGCGTCTACCGGGCCTTCCGCACCCCCACCGTGCTGCTCGCCAACGAGCTGGTGGACCCGGCCGCGCTCCGCTGGCTGGCCGAGGAGCTGGCCGGCGACCCGGAGTTCCGCTTCCTGTGCTTCGTGGACTCGGTGCGGGGCGTGGAGCTGATGGACCGGGTACTGGCCGAGGCCACCCCGGCCCCCGCCGTGGAGGTCCTGATCGACGTGGGCGGCGGCCCGGGCGCCCGTACCGGGGTGCGCTCCACCGAGGAGGCGCTGACCGTGGCCGAGGCGGTGGCCGCCGCGCCCCGACTCCGACTGGCCGGGGTCGCCGGCTACGAGGGCGAGGTGCCCGGCGCGGACCCGGACCGGGTGGCCGACTACCTGCGGGGCCTGGTGGACCTGACGGCACGGCTGGACGAACTGGGCCGGTTCCCCGGGGAGTTGACGGAGATCGTGCTGAGCGCCGGGGGCAGCGCCTGGTTCGACGTGGTGTCCGAGGTGTTCGCCGACACCCCCGCGCTGAGCCGGCCGCTGCGGAAGGTGCTGCGGTCCGGGGCGTACGTCTCCCACGACCACGGCCAGTACCAGCGGGTCACCCCCTTCAACCGGGTACCGGCCGAGGGCGAGCTGGAACCGGCCTTCCTGCTGTGGGCGCAGTGCCTCTCCCGCCCCGAACCCGGCCAGGGCTTCCTCAACGCCGGCAAACGGGACGCCGCCCACGACCTGCACCTGCCCACCCCGCTGCTGGTCCGCTCCCAGGAGGAGGGCACCGTGACCCCCGCCCGGGGGATGTCGGTGACCAAGCTGTCCGACCAGCACACCTGGCTCGACACCAACGGGGAAACCCCGCTGGAGGTGGGCGACTGGGTGGGGCTGGGCCTGTCGCACCCCTGCACCATCTTCGACAAGTGGCAGGTCATCCCGGAGGTGGACGCCGAGGGGCGGGTGACCCGGCTGATCCGCACCTTCTTCTGAGGGTTCTGAGGTAGCCGACGCCGAGGGCGTCCAGGATTCCCGGGCGAGGCCCGCCCGGGAGTCCTGGACGTGGACGCGCCCGTGTACGGAGCGGATACCGCTTCCGTACGGGGGCGCGCCGAGGTGTCGCGGTCAGGCGTGGCGGTAGGCGACCAGGGAGATGCCGATGTAGTGGACGATGAACGCGGCCAGGGTCAGGGTGTGGAAGACCTCGTGGAAGCCGAAGAACTTCGGTGAGGGGTTGGGGCGCTTGATCCCGTAGATGACACCGCCGGCGCTGTAGAGCAGGCCCCCGAGCACGACCAGCACCAGCACCGCGATGCCGCCCTCGCGCAGGAAGTCGGGCAGGAAGAACACCGCCGCCCAGCCCATGGCGATGTAGCAGGGGGTGTAGAGCCAGCGGGGCGCGCCCACCCACAGCACCCGGAAGCCGATGCCCAGCACCGCCGCCGCCCAGATGCCCCACAGCAGCAGGTCACGTCGGCCGTCCGGGAGCAGCAGGATGGTCAGCGGGGTGTAGGTGCCGGCGATGATCAGGAAGATGTTGGCGTGGTCCAGGCGGCGCAGCACCGCGTAGGCCCGCGGACCCCAGTTGCCCCGGTGGTACAGGGCGCTGACGCCGAACAGCAGGCAGGCGGTCAGGGTGTAGATGCCACAGGCGATCCGCCCCCGGGTGCTCTCGGCGAGGGCGGTGAGGAAGACGCCGGAGACCAGCACGGCCGGAAACATGCCGGCGTGCAACCAGCCGCGCAGCAGCGGCTTCAACGGGGCGAGCGGAACACCGCCCAGCGTCGGACCAGTTGAGGACGTTTCGCGGGTGTCGGCGGACATGGGCACATCGTAACGAGGGACCACTCGTGAGCCGTTATCCCGGCCGAGTGGTGACGGTCACGGGAATTCCTTCTGGACAGAACGGCCGCGACGCCGCATCCTCAAATGAGCAAGCACGACACCGGATGAGCGGACCGGGGGCGGAGTCGCCTCCCCGACGCGGCAGCCGGGTCGTCGCCCCCAAGGGGTGGCAGCGGAGCCGGGACACGGTCCACACGGCCTCGGACACGGGCCCGGCTCCCCACAACCGGTGGACGAATGTGCCTTCGTCCACCGGAACATCGCCGACAACACCCTCAACCCTCTGGAGCGAAAGTGGCGCGCAGTACCGCGGCTCCCACCACCACCCCGACCCGACACCAGGAACTGATCGCCTGGGTAGACGAGATCGCCGCGCTCACCGAGCCCGACCGCATCGTGTGGTGCGACGGCAGCGAGGCGGAGTACGAGCGGCTGGCCGAGGAACTGGTGGCCAAGGGCACCTTCCGCAAGCTCGACCCGATCAAGCGCCCCAACTCCTACTACGCCGCCTCCGACCCCAGCGACGTGGCACGGGTGGAGGACCGCACCTTCATCTGCTCCGAGCGGGAGGAGGACGCCGGCCCCACCAACCACTGGAAGGCACCCGCAGAGATGCGGGAGATCTTCCAGGGCGGCGACGGGCAGGGCGGGATCTTCCGCGGCAGTATGCGCGGTCGCACCATGTACGTGGTGCCCTTCTGCATGGGCCCCCTCGGTTCTCCCCTCTCCGCGCTGGGCGTGGAGATCACCGACTCCGCCTATGTGGCCGTCGCCATGCGCACCATGACGCGCATGGGCCAGCCGGTTCTGGACGAACTCGGCGAGGACGGGTTCTTCGTGAAGGCCGTACACACCCTCGGCGCCCCTCTGGCCGAGGGCGAGCAGGACGTGCCGTGGCCCTGCAACAGCACCAAGTACATCTCGCACTTCCCCGAGAGCCGTGAGATCTGGTCCTACGGCTCCGGCTACGGCGGCAACGCCCTGCTCGGCAAGAAGTGCTACGCCCTGCGCATCGCCTCGGTGATGGCCCGGGACGAGGGCTGGCTGGCCGAGCACATGCTGATCCTCAAGCTGACCCCGCCGCGCGGCGAGGCCAAGTACGTCGCCGCCGCCTTCCCCTCGGCCTGCGGCAAGACCAACCTGGCGATGCTCCAGCCCACCATCCCCGGCTGGACGGTGGAGACCATCGGCGACGACATCGCCTGGATGCGGTTCGGCGAGGACGGCCGGCTGTACGCCATCAACCCCGAGGCCGGGTTCTTCGGCGTCGCCCCCGGCACCGGCGAGGACACCAACGCCAACGCCATGAAGACCCTCTGGGGCAACTCGGTGTTCACCAACGTGGCGCTCACCGAGGACGGCGACGTGTGGTGGGAGGGCATGACCGAGGAGCCGCCCGCCCGGCTCACCGACTGGAAGGGCCAGCCCTGGACCCCCGAGTCCGACACCCCCGCCGCGCACCCCAACGCCCGGTTCACGGTGCCGGCCGGGCAGTGCCCGATCATCGCCCCCGAGTGGGAGGACCCCCGGGGCGTGCCGATCTCGGCGATCCTCTTCGGCGGTCGCCGGGCCAGCGCGGTACCGCTGGTGACCGAGTCCTTCGACTGGCAGCACGGGGTGTTCCTGGGCGCCAACGTGGCCTCGGAGAAGACCGCCGCGGCCGAGGGCAAGGTCGGCGAGCTGCGCCGCGACCCCTTCGCCATGCTGCCCTTCTGCGGCTACAACATGGGCGACTACTTCGCCCACTGGGTCCGGGTGGGCCAGCGCGCCGACCAGGACAAGCTGCCCCGGATCTACTACGTCAACTGGTTCAAGAAGGACCAGGACGGCCGCTTCGTCTGGCCGGGCTTCGGCGAGAACAGCCGGGTGCTGAAGTGGATCGTGGAGCGGCTCAACGGTGAGGCCGAGGGCGTGGAGACGCCGATCGGCGTACTGCCCACCAAGGAGGCGCTGGACACCGAGGGCCTGGAACTGTCCCAGGAGCAGCTGGACTTCCTGCTGGCCGTCGACCGGGACGTGTGGCGCGACGAGGCCTCGCTGATCCCCGAGCACCTCAACACCTTCGGGAACCACACCCCGAAGGAGCTGTGGGACGAGTACCGGGCGCTGGTGGAGCGCCTGGGCTGATCCACCCGGTGGGCGCCGGCTCTCCGGCGTCCACCCGCGAGGGCCAGGCCCGGCGGCGCGACGGCGCCCCGGGCCCGCCCGGGGCGTCCGGCCCTCACACCTCCCGGCCGGGCGCCCCTTCGCTTTGGCATCACCGGGCCCGGGTGGCAGCAGGAGAGGAGCCTCGGCGTACGGCCCGCCCCTGCGCCGGCGTCGCCCCGGATCGCGGCCCTCACGGCCCTCCGTACGTGGGGTGGCTCGGGCGGGGGGGGAGCCGGTGGTTGGGCTCAACGCCGGAGTCCGCCGCGGTCCGCTGGGGGTGGTCGGGCGGGAGCACCGGGCAGTCGAGACGGCCGGGATGGCCGGGGCCCCCACTTACGTCGGGGAGCGCGCCCCGATACGTACGGCATACGTACGGCATACGTACAGCGCCCGGGCGCCCCTCCTCCGGGCGCCCGGGCGACGGTGGAACGCGAGGGCCTCAGCCGACCTCGGCCACTCCCAGGACCTCGGCGTGGTAGGCGACGCGGGCGGAGGCGAGCTGGGCGCTGGCGGTGTCCTCCAGCGCGTTGGCGACCACCAGGGCGTTGCCCGCGAGGTTGTGGGCGCGCTGGTGGAGGGCGGCGATCCGTACCGGGTCGGCCTCGGCCGCCGAGGGCGCCGCCCGCAGGGGGGCGCGCCCCTGGAGCCGCGCCACGTGCTGGGCTATCCGCCGGGCGGCACGGTCCAGCCGGGGGGAGGGTTCGAGGGCTCGGATCTCGTCGGTGACGGTGAGCAGGGCGGTGAGGTGACCGGCCAACCGGATCTCCAGCTCCTCGACCCTGGACCGGTGAGGGAAGGTGTCCTCTCGCGCTGCGGGCTGGGTCATGGTGTGGACCGACGGGGTACGGATCGGTTCGTACATCGGAGGACCTCCTCGCGCTACCAGGAGACCATCCTAACTTAGACGGAGTCTAAACAAGACCCCTCACAGAGGGCGACCTTACGCCACCGACCCCTCACCCTCGGTCAACTTCCGCAGGACAGCGCCCTGTTGACAGAGCGCCGCACACCGGCTCCTCGCCCACCTCCGAAGCCCCGGTCCGGCCGGCTCAGTGCTGGCCGTAGCCGTCCAGGAACTCCCCGATCCGGGTCACCGCGTCCGCCAGTTCCTGCGCGGCGGGCAGGGTGACGATGCGGAAGTGGTCCGGCTCCGGCCAGTTGAAGCCCGTACCGTGCACGATCATGATCTTCTCGGCCCGCAACAGGTCCAGCACCATCTGCCGGTCGTCCTTGATCTTGTAGACCGAGGGGTCCAGCCGAGGGAACGCGTACAGCGCCCCCCGGGGCTTCACACAGGTCACGCCGGGGATCTGGGTCAGCAACTCGTGGGCGGTGTCCCGCTGTTCGAGCAGCCGCCCACCAGGAAGCACCAGGTCGCTGATCGACTGCCGGCCCCCCAGCGCGGTGGCCACCGCGTACTGCGCGGGCATGTTGGCGCACAGCCGCATGTTGGCGAGGATCGTCAACCCCTCGATGTAGCTGGCCGCCTGGAACTTGGGGCCGCACACCGCCAGCCAACCGCTGCGGTACCCGGCCACCCGGTACGCCTTCGACAGGCCGTTGAAGGTCAGGGTCAGCACGTCCGGGGCGACGGCGGCCGTCGGGGTGTGCACCGCGTCGTCGTAGAGGATCTTGTCGTAGATCTCGTCCGAGCACAGCACCAGCCGGTGACGCCGGGCGATGTCCGCCAGACCGCGCACCATCTCCTCGTCGTAGACCGCGCCGGTGGGGTTGTTCGGGTTGATCACCACCAGGGCCTTGGTGCGGTCGGTGACCTTGCGCTCGATGTCGTCCAGGTCGGGCATCCAGTCCGCCTGCTCGTCACAGCGGTAGTGCACCGCCGTACCCCCGGACAGCGACACCGAGGCCGTCCACAGCGGATAGTCCGGCGCCGGCACCAGCACCTCGTCCCCGTCGTCCAGCAGCGCCTGCATCGCCATCTGGATCAGCTCGGAGACCCCGTTGCCCAGGTAGATGTCCTCCACCGACAGTTCGATGCCCTGGGTCTGGTAGTGCTGCATCACCGCGCGCCGGGCGGCCAGCAGGCCCTTGGCGTCGCCGTAACCGTGGGCCTCGCCCACGTTGCGCAGCATGTCCTCCAGGATCTCCGGCGGGCACTCGAACCCGAAGGCCGCCGGATTACCGGTGTTGAGCTTGAGGATGCGGTGACCCGCGCCCTCCAGCCGCATCGCCTCCTCCAGGACCGGCCCCCGGATCTCGTAACAGACATTGGCGAGCTTCGCTGACTGGATCACCTGCATAACGGCAACCCTACGGGCGGTCACCCCCGGGCGCCCGGTGTTTTCCACCACGTTCCGGGGCACTCCGCCCGCCCGGGAACCGCGCCGCACCAGGCCAGCGGCCTCCTCACGCCCCGCCGCACACCGGGGTCGCGGTGCCGGCGAACGGATGACCTCGGTCACATCCGGCCACCGGAGCGGCCCAGAAGGTGTAGGCGCCGGCATGGCGTGGGCGACCCCGTGTACCCGACAATCAGTTCATGACCGCCCCATCCGCCGAGAGCCCCCGCCCGCCCGGACCGGGTCTGAGGGAACGGAAGAAGATCAGGACCCGACGGGCCATCCGGGACAACGCCTACCGGCTGTTCGCGGAACAGGGCTACGACGCCACCCCGATCGACCAGATCGCGGAGAACGCCAACGTCTCCCCCAGCACGATCTTCCGCTACTTCCCCACCAAGGAGGACATCGTCCTCCACGACGGGTACGACCAGGCCCTCCAAGCCGCGCTACGCGACCGTCCCGCCGAGGAACCGCCCCTGACCGCACTGCGCCACGCCCTGCTCCAGACGCTCCGCGACGCCACCGAGGACGAGGAGCGCGAGGCCGCCTTCCGGGTCCAACTCAGCGTCCGGGTACCGGCGTTGCGCGCCCGGATGGCCGAGAGCCGCTCGGAGACCTGCCGGGTGCTCGCCACGGTGCTCGCCGAACGCACCGGGCGCGACGAGGACGACCTCGACCTGTGCATCTTTACCGGGGCGGTGATGGGCGCCTTCGTCGAGGCCCTGTTCCACTGGGGCGAACACCGGCAACAGGACTCCATCGTCGCCGTCGCCGAACGCACCCTGGACGTACTGGAGAAGGGCCTCACCCCTGTCCCCGACCACACCTGACCCGCCCAGGTCTTTCCCAAGCCCTCCCGGGGCCACAGCCCTAAGCCGGCGGTCTTCAGGGGGCACGTCCGCCGTCCCCGGGCCACCCCGAGTCCGGCACCGGCACCCCCCTCCGGGGGGCGGGAGCGAGGGCGCCCCGGGAGGCCCGACGGCAACCGGTCGCGTGAGCCCCGTACGAGGGCACCCGGGTCAGGGCCCACGCCAACCCTCAGCCCCGAGGGCCCGCCGCCAACCCCCCACGCCAACCAGTCACGGCAACCCGTACGAGGGCAACTCTGGTCAGGGCCAGCCCCGGCCCTCAGCCCCGAGGGCAGCACGAGAGCCGACAGCAACTGGTGGCGTGGCCCGTATGAGAGCACCCTCTGCCCGGCCACTCCTCGGACGGCCACCGGATACATGAGCCGTACGAGGGAAGCCACTCCCCCGGACAGCAACCAGCCGCGTGAAGCCGTGCAAGGGCAACTCTGGTCAGGGCCAGCCCCCAGACCCCAGACCCGAGGGCGCCGCCCCCAACCCCCACGCCAACCAGTCACGGCAACCCGTACGAGGGCACCCTCTGCCCGGCCACTCCGACAGCCACCAGGTACGCGAGCCGTACGAGGGCACCCCTCGTCAGGGGCCCGAACCCGCCACCCAACCCCGAGGGCGCCCCCAGGAGAACCGACGGCAACAGTCGCGGGAGTCCGTACGAGGGCACCCGTACCCGAGCCTCGCGCCGGACAGCCGGGCAACGGGGCAACGGGGCAACGGGGCAACGGGGCAACGGGGCAACGGGGGACGGTGTCCCGACGTCAGCCGTTGGCGGTCAACTGGTCGCGCAGCACGTCCGGTTCGGTGGTCGGCCGCTGGCACACGAAGCCACGGCACACGTACGCGGTGGGGTGGCCCTCCTGGGCCGGGCGGTCCCTCAGCAACGGCACGGAGTGCTCGCGGTCCCCCTCACCCCGGCCCCAGGCCACCACCGTGCCCGGGGCGGTACCCAGCAGGGCGACCCGCCGCAACTCCCCGGTCGCCGCGTGCTCCTCCGGGCCCACCACGGCGACCTCGCGAGGGCCGTCCCGCAGTGCCTCGGCCGCCGCGAGGCCCCAGCCGATGAACCGGGGGGCGCGGGAGGCCAACGGCGACACCACGGTCAACGCCCGCTCGGCCGCGCTGCGCACCGCGGCGTCCCCGGTGTAGGCGGCGTGGGTGAGCAGGGCCTGGGCGGCGGCGGTCCAGCCGGAGGGGGTCGCCGAGTCCGTGGGGTCCTGCGGGCGCCGGATCAGCCGCTCGGCGTCGTCGGCGGTGTCGTACAGGGCACCGTCGGGAGCGGTGAAGTGGTCCCGTACCCGGTCCAGCAGGACGCCGGCCACCGTCAGCCAACAGCTCTCCCCGGTCACCGCGTACAGCGCCTGCAACCCCTCGGCGAGGTCGGCGTAGTCCTCCAACACCCCCGCGCTGTCACCCGCCGTGCCCTCCCTGGAGGTACGCAGCAACCGGCCGCGCTCGTCCAGGTGCAGGGCCAGTTGGAGGTCGGCGGCGGCGACGGCGGCGTCCACCAGGTCGGGGCGTTCGAAGTACGCGCCGACCTCGGCCAGCGCCGCGATGGCCAGCCCGTTCCAGGCGGTCACCACCTTGTCGTCCCGGCCCGGCCGGGCCCGCTCCTCCCGGGCCGCCAGCAGCCGGGCACGTACCCGTTCGGCACGCTCGGCGTCCGCCAACCCGGCCTGGTCACCCGGGAGTTGGAGTACCGAGGCGCCCTCCTCGAACGTGCCCTCCTCGGTCACCCCGTAGCGCGCGGCGGCCCACCGGGCGTCCTCCTCCCCCAGCACCCGCCGCAGTTCCTCCGGCGTCCAGACGTAGAACGCCCCCTCGCGGTGCGGCCCCGAGCCGTCGGCGTTCACCGGGCTGTCGGCGTCCAGCGCGGAGGCGAACCCGCCCTGCGGGGTACGCAGTTCCCGCACCAGGAAGTCGGCCGTCTCCAGGGCCACCCGGCGCGCCAGCTGCGAACCGGTGGACCGCCACAGGTGCCCGTACACCCGGCACAGCAGGGCATTGTCATACAGCATCTTCTCGAAGTGCGGCACCACCCACGCGGCGTCCACCGAGTAGCGCGCGAACCCGCCCGCCAACTGGTCGTAGATCCCACCCCGGGCCATCGCCTCGCAGGTGTCCTCCACCATCTGCAACGCGCCCTCGGACCCGGTACGCGCGTGATGGCGCAACAGGAACTCCAACACCATGGACGGCGGGAACTTCGGGGCACCCCCGAAACCACCCCGCACCGTGTCGTACTCCCTGGTCAACCCCAACAGCGCGGCCCCCAACTCCTCGTCGCCGGGCAAGCCCCCACCCTCCAACGCCAGGGTCCGCCCCGCCAGGTCGCCCGCGATACGGGACGCCACCTGGCCGACCTCCTCCCGACGGTCTCGCCACGCGTCCCGCACCCCCTCCAGCACCTGCCCGAAGGACGGCATGTGGGCGCGGGGCTCCGGCGGGAAGTAGGTGCCGAAGTAGAACGGCTCCCCCTCCGGCGTGAGGAACACCGTCATCGGCCACCCGCCCTGACCGGTCGCCGCCTGTACGGCCTCCATGTAGACCGCGTCCACGTCCGGCCGCTCCTCGCGATCCACCTTCACGGCCACGAAGTGTTCGTTCAGTAGCCGCGCGGTGCCCTCGTCCTCGAAGCTCTCGTGGGCCATCACGTGACACCAGTGGCAGGCGCTGTATCCGACGCTCAGCAGCACCGGTACGTTGCGCCGCCTCGCCTCCTCGAACGCCCCGTCCGACCAGGGCCACCAGTCGACGGGGTTGTCAGCGTGCTGGAGCAGATAGGGCGACTGGGATGAGGCCAGGCGGTTCATGCGGTCCAGGCTCTCACAGCGTCTGCCACGACCAGCGAACCCTCATGAGCCACCTCGCTCGGCCGAAATGCACGTGTGAGCCGTCATGTGGCGGGCGGTTCCTTCCCTTCCGAGTCGGGCGGCCCGGCACCTCGAAACAGTAGGCTTGGCGCAGCAGCGCCGGACTGCCGAGGCCTCTCGAAGGAGGTACGCCATGACCGCCGAGATGGTGGCGCCCGCGTGGATGCATACGCAGATCAGCGCGGAACAGTACGACTCCTGGTCCGAGGAGCAGTGCGCCGGCATCGAGGTTGTGGACGGGATGGTCGTCGTGAGCCCGAGCGCCTCCAAGCGCCACACCCGGCTGGCCCGCATCCTGGCCAACGCCCTGGACACCGCCGCAGGCCCGGACTGGAACGCCGACACGGAGTTCGACGTCCGCCTGCAGGACGTTCCGCTCACCAACCGCCGTCCTGACGTCACCGTCTACCGCGCGGAAACCATCGACCTCACACCAACCCGCCCCGAGCACGTACTCCTGGTCGTCGAGGTGGTGTCGCCGGGCTCGGAGACCACGGATCGGATCGTGAAGGTAGACCAGTACGCCAAGGCCGGCATCCCCTTCTACTGGCGGGTTGAACAGGCCGCCACCGGTGTCCCGATCGTGTACACCTACGTCCTCGACCCGCCACCAAGGCTTACCGGGACGGCGAGATGTTCACCGGCGCGATCAAGACTGCCGCTCCGTTCCCCGTCACTGTCGACCTGGGGACCCTCTGAGGAATCAGGAGCCGACCACGGTCAGCACCGAAACGATCCCGGCGCTGGCCTCAATCACGCAGAACAACCGGTCAACTTGCCCTGACAGGACTAGCTGACCGGTCACTCCTACCCTCTGAACGATGGCACCGCCGACAGTGCATGCCATGCCTACCACCCACCCACAGCGAAGCACCGCTCCCGGCAAAGAAACAGCAAGGCACCTCTGACGCTGCAGGTCAGGAAGTCTGCTCTCCGCGCGAGCGGAGGTGATCCGGTCCCGGGCGGCCTTCGACACCCTGGCCGGGGCGGGGGACCTGGCACCGCTCACCCCCGACAGCGCGGCCACCCTGCTGGGTACGGGCGAGCACCGGGCCGAGACCCTGCTGGAGGAACTCGTGGAGGTCCATCTGCTCCACGTCTCCCGGACCTCGCCCGAGGACCACTTCCACTACGTGTGGGACCCCGCCGTCGAGACGCTCCGCGCCCCCCGTGCCCCGTGGGAGGCACCGACCTCCGCACTCGCCCCGTTCCTGGCGGCCTGACCCCGGGGGGCCGGCCCCCCGGGCAGCCCACAAGCACCGTGGGGGCGAGGTGAACGAAGCGTGAAGGAGAGGGCGGGGGTCGACCGGACGACGTGGGTCCGAGCGCCCCGGGCGGGGGTGGGAGCCGCCCGGAGCGGGGCGTGAACCGTGCCGGGTCCGCCGTACGCAGCAACCGGTGCGGGAGCAAACTCCAGGGGGTGGGAACCGGGACCGACGCCCACTCCGGGCGCCACCCCGAGCGACCGGTCGCGTGGCCCAACCACCCCGTGTCACCGGGCCGTTGACCGCCCGGTGACACACGTCGCCCGTGTGCCCGTACCGGAAAGCCGGTACGGGCACACGGGCGTGGGGAGTGGCGACGGGTCAGAAGACCCGGTGGTAGGTCGGGCTGTCCCAGACGTTCGACTTCACGACCTTGCCCTGACTGCGGGAGGCGTGCCACACCTTGCCGTCGCCGGCGTAGATGCCGACGTGACCGGGCCAGTGCATCAGGTCCCCGACCTGCCGCTCGGAGGCGGCGACCTTCCGGGTGGCCTCCGCCTGCTTGCCGGAGGTGCGGGGCAGGGTGACCCCGACCTTCTCGTAGGACCGCAGGGTCAGCCCCGAGCAGTCGTAGGTGTTGGGGCCGTCGGCGCCCCACACGTACTTCTTGCCGGCCTGGGACGCGGCGAAGTCGATCACCTTCTTGGCCTTGGCGGCGTGATCGCCGCCGCCGGAGCCGGTCAGCGCGGCCCAGGTCTGCGGGCCGACCACACCGTCCGCCTCAAGTCCCTTGCTGGACTGGAAGCTTCGCACCGCCTTGTCGGTGGCGGCACCGAACTTGCCGTCGACCTCAAGGCTGGCGCCGTGGCTGTTGAGGCGGCACTGCGCCTCCCGCACGGAGTTGCCGGTGGAGCCCTTCTTGATCTTCACCTGGTCCGACTTGACGCAGGCGGCGGTGGTTTCGGTGTTCGCGGATGCCATCGACGTGCCGAGCGCGGTGACGCCGCCCAGCGAGAGGGCGCCACAGGCGACCAGGGTGACGGCTCTTTGCGTGATCTTCACAGTGAGTCCCCGTCCGTGAGGGTGAACTGGTGGGTTGCCAGCCGGAGTTGGCTTGGTCGGCGAGCCTGACGGCACCTCGCGGCGTTCGCCAACCGTTTGTTGCCCAGATCACAAAAGCGGGCCGGGGGGTGGCCGAACTGGTGGTGATCGGATATCGCGGCCGGCCCCGGAAGCGGCCGTACCGAGCACCCCGACCCCCCGTCCACGGAGCCCGCCGCAGGGGCTCGCGCCCCTGGTGGGAGGGCCCGCCCCGACGGCGGCGCCGGCCGCACCCGGGGCCCGGAACCCTGCGCTCCACAGCCGGGACACGCCCTGGGCACCGCCCCGGGCGGTTCGGAAAATCCCGTGGTCCAACCAGTTGACCACCCGCCCCGGCGAGCGGACCCTGAGCCCATGCGGCAGCCATCCATCCGGCGTGAGGCGGTCTCCCAGCAGCTCTACGGGCTGTTGCGCGACAGGATCCTCAGCGGCGACCTGACCCCGGGCACCGCCCTGACCACCGAGCGGGACCTCTCCGAGGAGTACGGCGTGAACCGGCACGCCGTCCGCGAAGCGGTCAAACGGCTCCAGCAGGCCCGACTCGTCGAGGTCAGCCACGGCGGCCGGACCCTGGTGCGGGACTGGCGGCAGACCGCCGGGCTGGACCTGGTCGTGGAACTCGCCCAGTCCGGCGAGGGGCCCGCGACCTCCGAACTCGCCCGTGACGCCCTGGAGATGAGGGCCTGTGTGGGCGCCGACGCCGCCCGGCTCTGCGCCGCCCACCGTTCCCGGGAGACGGCCGAGGAGATCGTCGCCGCCGCCGAACGCTACGCCCAGGCCGGGCCGGACCTGGCCGTGCTGGGCGCCGCCGACGTCGCCTGGTGGCGATTGATCGTCCAGGGGTCGGGCAACCTCGCGTACCTGTTGGCGTTCAACAGCCTGGTGAGCGGGACCCTCTCGGTCGCCGACCTGCCGATGGACCTGCGTACCGCCGAACTCCTGGACGTCGAGGCGCACACCCGGCTCGCGGAACTGATCGCGAACCGCGAGCCGGAGCGCGCCGAGCGGCTGGCGCGTGACCTCCTCGGCCGCAGTGTGCCGGCCCGCACCGGGGAGGCGAGCCGGAGATGATCCCCGCGATCCTCTACGCCATCCCCGCCTTCGTGCTGCTCGTGCTGGTGGAGGCGGCCTCCTACCGTTTCCTGCCGGACGACGAGGAGCGCGGCTACGAGTTGCGCGACTCGGTGACCAGCATGTCCATGGGAGCCGGCAGCCAGGTGGTGGGGCTGCCGTGGAAGACCGTCACTATCGCGGCCTACGCCGGCCTGTACACCCTCTCCCCCTGGGAGCTGTCCCCCACCTCGGTGTGGACCTGGGTGCTGCTGTTCTTCGCGGACGACCTCGCCTACTACCTCTTCCACCGGGCCCACCACCGGGTGCGGGTGCTGTGGGCCAGCCACGTGGTGCACCACTCCAGCGTCCACTACAACCTCTCCACCGCCCTGCGGCAGAGCTGGACGCCGATGACCTCGCTGCCGTTCTGGCTGCCGCTGGCCCTGCTGGGCATCCCCCCGTGGATGATCCTGCTCCAGCAGTCCGTCAGCCTCGCCTACCAGTTCCTCCTGCACACGGAGCGGATCAACACCCTGTGGCGGCCGGTGGAATGGGTCTTCAACACCCCCTCCCACCACCGGGTCCACCACGGCAGCAACAACCCCTACCTGGACCGCAACTACGGCGGCATCCTCATCGTCTGGGACCGCCTGTTCGGCACCTTCGAGCCCGAGGGCGCACCGGTGGTCTACGGGCTGACGAAGAACATCCGCACCCACAACCCGCTGCGCGTCGCCTTCCACGAGTACGCGGCCCTGTGGCGGGACGTACGTCGGACCCCCTCCTGGCGGGAGCGGGCCGGCTACCTGCTCGGGCCGCCCGGCTGGGCACCGAAGGCGGAGAGCTGAAATGCCGCCGCTGATCCCGGTGTTCGCCCTGCTCGCCCTGGTCGACCTCACCGGCATGGTGCTGGAGGCACCCGTACTGGAGTGGCTCAGCAAGCCGCTGCTCGCCCCGGTACTCGCCTGGTACCTGTGGCGTACGACGGGACGACGGCACCCCCTGGTCCTGGTCGGCCTCGGCTTCGCCACGGCCGGCGACGTGACCCTGCAACTGGGCGACGCCTGGTTCCTCCCCGGCGTCCTGTGCTTCCTGGGCACCCAGGTCTGCTGGACACTCGCCTTCGCCCGCGCGGGCGCGGTCGGCTACCTCCGCCGGCACCGCGCGCTGTGCGCCTGCTACCTCGCGGTCTGGACCTCGGCGGTCGTCGTACTGGCGCCCGCCCTGGACCCGGCGCTGGCCGTGGCCCTCGCCTTCTACAGCCTCGCCCTGGTGGTGATGGCCTGTACCGCCAACGTGCTGGGGGCACGGGCCGCCTGGGGCGGAGCCACCTTCGTGCTGTCGGACATGCTGATCGGCCTCGACGTGGCCGGACTGAACTTCCCCGGCCGCTCACCCCTGGTGATGGCGACCTACGCCCTGGCCCTCGCGCTGGTCGTCACCGCCTTCGCCGCCCACGACCCGGAGCCCGCCGACGGGTCCGGCTCCGGGAGCGACGGCGACAGCAGCGACAGCGACAGCGACAGCGACAGCGACGACGGGGACGGCGACGATGACGGCGCCCGGCCCGGAACCGACAGGAAGACGTCGGCCTGACAGGTCGCACGGCTCCTGCACGGAGGCCGGCTCCCCACCTCCGCGCACCACCGTGGAGAATCCCGGACGGCGGCGCCCCGATGGCCACCCCCAAGGTCGGGCGCGCGGCCACCGACCGGACGCGCACCAGAAAGGCCCAGCACCATGGCGAGCGACGAAAGCACGGTCCTCACCCCGCTCGACGACCCCGTGGGCGGGTCACTGCGCGGACCCCACGCCGACCTGGGGCGCTGGCGCCACCGGGCCGGCACCTTCACCCCACAGGTGGCGACCTTCTCCACGGTCCCGGCCGACGCCCGGGCGGAGGACTGGGCCGACCTGGCGCGGCTCCTGGGCTCCGGGGAGTTCGCCGACATGTTCAGCTGCGAGGCGACCCCGCCCCCGGACTGGGAACCGGTCTTCACCCTCGAAGGACGGCAACTGACCTGGGACGGCACCGTTCCGACCCCGGACCCGGACGACCCCCGGGTGGTGGAGCTGACCGAGGCCGACGTACCGGAGATGCTCGACCTGGTCGACCGCACCCGTCCGGGACCGTTCTGGCCGCGTACCCGGGAACTGGGCACCTACCTGGGCGTCCGCGAAGGTGGCCGGCTGGTGGCCATGGCCGGCGAACGGCTCCGTCCCCCGGGCGGCACCGAGATCAGCACCGTCTGCACCACCCCCGAGGCACGGGGGCGCGGTCACGCGGCCCGGCTGGTGAACGCCCTGGTGGCCCGGGTGCTGGCCCGGGGCGAACTCCCCTTCCTGCACGTGGCCGAGGCGAACACCGGGGCCCGGGCCCTGTACGAACGGCTCGGCTTCACCACCCGCCGGCACGTGACCTTCCGGGGCTTCCGCACCCCCTGACCCGCACGGGGTCGGCCGGCCTCCGCCACGGTCCGTCGGGACGGTGGCGGAGGCCGGGCCCGTCATGGTGCGCTCACTCCCGCCGCCGTGCCGCGTCCCCCCGGCGACGGGGGTCCCGCACCAGGAGCAGCAGCCCGACCACCGCCCCGAGTGCGGCGAGGACCAGCAGCAGGGTCCGGTCACTGACCGCCCCGCCGAGGGCCGACAGCCGTTCCTCCCAGGCGAACTCGGACTCCGTACTCAGCGGTGAGGGCAACGCCGAGGTGCCGTCGAACAGCAGGAACACCACCCCCAGGACGACGAACAGCGCTCCCCCGACCACCGAGGTGCTGTGCAGGGTCAACGGCCCCACCGGGAGCGCCCGCCCCCGCAGCCAGCGCCGGTGACCGAGGTCGAACCGGTCCCACAGCAGGGCCAGTACGAAGACCGGCACCGCCATGCCCAGGGCGTACACGGCCAACAGCACGCCCCCGTGCAGGGGTTCGCCGTCCACCGCCGCGACCGTCAGGATGCCCCCGAGGATCGGTCCGGCGCAGAAGCCGGCCAGCCCGTACACCGCGCCCAGGGCGAACACCGACAGCGCCGACCCGGTACGCCGCGCCCCCGCCGCCCGGGCCAGGCCACGGAACCCGAATCCGAACCCGAGGGCCTGGGCCACGCCGAGGCCGACGAGCACCCACCCCCCGGTGGTGACCAGCAGGTCGCGGTGCCCGTAGAAGAGGCGGCTGGCGAACGAGCCGGCCACCCCGAGCGGCACCAGGGTCAGGCACAGCCCGACGTAGAACACCCCGGTCCAGGCGACCAGTCGGAAGCGGCTGGTCAGGGAGTAGGCGAAGAAGGCGGGCAACAGCAGGGCGCTGCACGGGCTGAGCAGGGCCAGGAGCCCGCCCAGGAACGCCACCGTGAGGCTGGCGTCGCTCACTTCTCCGCCGCCTTCGCGGCGGCAGTGATCGCCGACGTGAAGACGCCGGTCGGCTGGGCGCCCAGCAGGGGCCTGTCGTTCACCAGGAACGCGGGGGTACTGGTCACGCCCAGTCCGTAGCCCTCCCGCTGGTCCTTCTCCACGGCCTTGCGCGCCCGCGGGGAGGACAGGTCGGCGCGGAACCGGTCGAGGTCGGCCACCTTGGCCTTACGGGCCATCGCGACCAGTTTCGCGGTACCGAACTCACCGGCGTTCCGTTTGCGGGGCTCGGCGTAGACGACGTCGTGGAACTCCCAGAACCTCCCCTGCTGTCCGGCCGCCCAGGCCGCGTGGGCGGCCCGGTTCGACTCCTCGCCGAAGACGGGGAAGTTGCGCCACTCGATACGGAGGATGCCCTTCTTCACGTAGGAGCGCAGGAGTTCGGGTTTCGTCTCGCGGGCGAACCGTCCGCAGAACGGGCACTGGAAGTCGGAGTACTCGATCATCACCACCGGGGCGTCGGCCCGCCCGACCGCGAGCGGGTCGGAGGCGTCGCGCCGGGCCAACGCCAGCAGTCCCTTGTCGGGGGGTGTCGGGTCCGCGCTCTCGGGGCTGCCGGAGGCGGCGGGTTCACGGGCCCCGCTGTCCCGGCCGTCACCGTCGTCGAGGGTGAGGGCGAAGGCGGCCAGGGTGACGGCGACCACCAGTGCCGTGCTTCCCAGTACGGTGCGGCGCCGGCCGCGCGGGGTGGTGGAGGAACGGTCGGAGTCGGGCATGGAAGGCCTCCGGGTGCCAGAGAAGAGGGGAAGGAAGTGGGGCGCCAGGCCGCGAGGTCACGCGGCGGCGGGGACCGGGCATTCGGCCTGGGCGGACAGCCGTCGCACCGCCGCTTCGGCGAGCAGCAGTACGGAGGCGACGGCCAGCAGGGGCTGTACCGGGGCCCAGTAGCTCAGGGCGCCGGAGGCGCCGAGCAGGACGAGCACCAGCTTGTTGCACAGCGGGCAGCCCACCGCGAAGAAGGACAGGGCGCCGCCCACCGCGCCGAGACGGCCCTCGGGGCCGGCGGGCGCCGGGGTCGCCGAGGTCGCCGAGGTCGCCGCTGGGCGGACGTAGGTGCTCAGCACGAGGCCGGCGAGCAGCGCGGTCAGGGCCAGGACGGGATAGTTCCACCACTGGACCGGGAGGGAACGGCCGAACAGCGGGTTGGGCACCACGGCCGTGGGAGCGCCGACGACCACGGTGGTGGCCAGGGCTCCCAGGCCCGCCACCCACCACTGTCTCGGGCTCCAGGTACGCAGTGCTCCGCCCGCTCGGCGGAGGGAACGCCGGGGGCGCCCGGCCTTCCGGTAGGAGGGGTAGCGCCGGGAAAACGGCATGAGGAAGCTCCGTTCGAAGAGGACAGCGGGACCGACCGCGAGGGTCGGCCTACAGCCGCAGAACGGAGCGGGAGGTCACCGGGGGCGGAGGCGAGGGACCACCGGGCAGCAGGGCCTCAGCGGGGTGCGACCAGGTGGTCCGGGGCTCGGCGACGGCCGGGAGGGCCAAAGCCGGCGGGGACGGGGGCGGGCCCTCGGCCCGCTGGGTGACCGACTGGTGCACCGTCGACTTCCTGCCGCAGGGCGTCGAGTCGCCGCCCGCGTCCGAGGGGGCGTCCACCTGGGATACGGCGACCGCCGGGGAGGGCGCCGGAAAGGGCACAGCCCGCTCGGCGGAGGAGGCCGGCGACCCCGCGCGCCCGAACACGCACAGCAGCAGCACCGTCAACACCAGCAGGGCGAGCACGCCTCGGGGCGCGGCGTACGACGCCGCCCACCTCGGTGCTCGCGTCATGGATGTGGCCCTCCTCCGGGAAGTAGCCACACCCTAGAACACCCCGGAACGCGCCTCCCGGGCGACCGGTCCGACGGAAACGTCCCGCCCCGGACCCACCGGCCACGTCCCCCTCCAGAGTGCGGCGCGCGCGGGGACGACGGCGGGCGGGATCGCTGTCTCGCGACCGCGAGGGACACCGATGGGTTCGTGATCACACCAGCCCCGGCGGGGCGTGTGGGCACCCGCCGAACGGTCGCGGCCGGCCCACGCGTCCGAAGACGAGGAGGGCGCCGGGGCAACGCCGGTCAGGTCGGGCGGCCCCTCCGACGTACCAGGGGTCAGACGGCCTCCCGGCCGGCCAGGGCCAGGGAACGGTAGGCGACGTACGCGGCGACCGGGTCGGACTCGTCGACCCACGGCACGGCGCCGATGTAGCCGTCGACGGCGTGCAGTTGCTCCAGGGCCTCGGGGTACTGCTCGGCCCGGACCAGGAACCACAGCAGCAGATGGCGTACGTGGGGCACCACGGGGTTGCCGTGGCGGGCGTTCTGCACCGCGAACTGGGCGCCGTGGATGGCCTGTTGGACCACCGCGCTCTGGTAGAACCCGCGCACCAGCTGTACGTCGGGCAGGTGGTCGTAGACCGCGAACAGGGGCAGCGCCGACAGCAGGCTGCCCTCGGTGCCGGAGGCCGCCGCCCGCTCGGCGAAGGCGTAGGCACGTTCCCGGGTGCCCTGCGGATCGCGGGAGTGGTACGGCAGCGCGGCGAGGTGGGCGCCCATGTGGTGCGGGGCGAGTGCCGTGACCCGGGCCCACAGGGCGTCGAACTCCTCGGCGGAGTACCCCAGTCCACGGGCCACGAACAGTTCCACCACCAGCGGCACCACACTGTGCGGGCTCAACTCCCGGGCCTGGTGGGCGACGTTGCGCGCCTCCTCCAGGACGATCCGGTGGTCGGCGGAGTCGGGCTGGCCCAGCGCCTGCCAGACCAGGAACTGCGCGTACACCTCGGCACCGCCGGCGTCGTCCGGGCGCTCACCGCGCCACTGCCGCAGCCAGCGGGCGTCCGGGCGGGAGAGGGTCTTGCCCTCGGCGGGGTCCGCTTCCTGCCGGCTCCGGGACAGTTCGAGGGCGGCGGCCCCGGCGATGGACTGGACGCGCTGCCACCGCAGTTCGCCCTCGTGGTCGGTCAGGGCGAGCAGCTGCGCCACGGGCCGCCAGTCCTGGGTGCGCTGGGTCTCGCCGAGGGCCTCGACCAGCTCCGGGTCCGGTCCGGGCAACCGGAGGTCGAGGTCCTCGGTGGGCACCAGACCGTGGACGCCCTCGGCCCCGCTCAGGGAGGTGTGCAGCTCCTTCACCGCCTGCCGACGCCGGAGGGCGGGCACCAGCAGCACGCCCGCGAAGGCGGTCAGGACGATCAACAGCAGCAGGACTTCCATGTCGGCGCTCTCTTCAAGCTTCGGGCTTCGGGCTTCGCGTTCTTCTGGCTCTGCGGGTTCTGCGGGACTCTCGGTGTACTCGGCGCTTCCGGGGCTCCCCGGGCCCCGTCCGGCTCCCACCCGACGGACCACTCCGGGTCGTTTCGCCGGCCCTCGTGGAGACCTACGCGTCACGGGCTCCAGAAGTTTCCGGGGCTCCCCTCCACAGTCCCACGAGTCGGCTCCCGTGCGGTCCCCGGCGGCCACGGCCCCCCTACGGACCCGTAGCGCCAGGGTGGGCCCACACCGGGTAGTGGAGTGCCGGGGCCCTTCGGGATTCCGACGGGCCGATACGGGGTGGACCGCGTTGCCTCCACCGTACGGCCCATTACGCTCGGCTCCATGAACGAGCAGCAGCAGTCCCACAGCTCCCACGGCCCACAGCACGGCTTCGAGACCCTCGCGATTCACGCGGGGCAGGAGCCCGACCCGCACACCGGCGCGGTCGTCCCCCCGATCTACCAGGTCTCCACCTACAAGCAGGACGGCGTCGGAGGGATGCGCAACGGCTACGAGTACAGCCGTTCCGCCAACCCCACCCGCACCGCGCTGGAGGAGAACGTCGCCGCCCTGGAGAGCGGTCGGCGTGGCCTGGCCTTCGCCTCGGGGCTGGCCGCCGAGGACTGCGTGCTGCGCACCCTGCTCAAGCCCGACGACCACGTGATCATCCCGGACGACGCCTACGGCGGCACCTTCCGGCTGTTCTCCAAGGTGGTCGAGCGCTGGGGCATCGAGTGGTCGGTGGCCAACACCTCCGACCCGGCGGCGGTACGGGCGCAGTTGCGGGACCGGACCAAGCTGATCTGGGTGGAGACCCCCTCCAACCCGGTGCTGGGCATCACCGACATCGCGGTGATGGCGGAGGTGGCGCACACCGCCGGCGCCCGGCTGGTGGTGGACAACACCTTCGCCAGCCCCTACCTCCAGCAGCCGTTGACGCTGGGCGCGGACGTGGTGGTGCACTCCACGACCAAGTACATGGGCGGCCACTCCGACGTGGTGGGCGGCGCCCTGGTGGTCAACGAGGACGCCCTGGGCGAGGAGTTGGCGTTCCACCAGAACTCCATCGGCGGGGTGGCGGGCCCCTTCGACTCCTGGCTGGTGATGCGCGGCATCAAGACGCTGGGCGTACGGATGGACCGGCACTGCTCCAACGCGTCCCGGGTCGCCGAACTGCTGGAGGCGCACCCCCGGGTGAGCCAGGTCTACTACCCGGGCCTGCCCTCGCACCCCGGCCACGAGGTCGCGGTGAAGCAGATGCGCGCCTTCGGCGGGATGGTGTCCTTCCGGCTGCGGGAGGGCGAGCGGGCGGCCCTGGAGGTCTGCGACCGTACGAAGGTGTTCACCCTGGGTGAGTCGCTGGGCGGGGTGGAGTCGCTGATCGAGCACCCGGGGAAGATGACCCACGCCTCCACCGAGGGTTCGGCGCTGGAGGTCCCCTCGGACCTGGTGCGGCTGTCGGTCGGTATCGAGTCCATCGACGACCTGCTGGCGGACCTGGCGCAGGCCCTGGGCTGACGCGGGCGGCGGCGGTGAGGTCGCTGGCGCCCTCCGGCGCCGCTCACCCCGCCGGTATCGCCGTACGAGGGGGCCGGTCTCCGCTTCGGGCGCGGGACCGGCCCCCTGTGCTGCCCGCGTTCCGGGCAGCACCACCAGGGGGCGTCGGGCTCACCAGTCGACCGGGGTGGTCTGGGTGGGCGGCATGACCCACGGCTGGGTGCGCAGCGCCCAGACGGTGAAGGCCACCACCAGCAGGACGGCCAGCAGCCAGGCGAGTCGGCGTACCACGCGTTGGCGTCGTACGAGCCGGTCGCCCCGGTCGATGGCGCGGGCGGCCAGGTCCATGGGCGCGGGCTGTACGGACTGCCGCAACAGGCGGGCGACCTCGGTCTGTTTGCGGTCGGGCGCGCTCATGGGGCCACCGGTTGTCGGGGGCGGCGCCGGGGGTGCCACCAGGGGTGGTCGGGGGGTTCCGGGGTGCGCGGGGTACTGAGCACGGTGGCCATGCCCCGCAGACACAGCGCGTGCACCCGCTCCAACGGGAGGCCGAGGAGGGCGGCGACCTGCTGTTCGGCGATGCCCTCGTGGAGCCGCAGCACCACGACCAGGCGTTCCTGCGGGGACAGGGGGCCCAGCAGCCCGCCCCGGGAGCGGCGGTAGCGCCAACCGGTGTTGTGGTAGAGGAGGACGAGTTCCTGTCGACTGTGGTCGTAGGGGTCCTCGCCGCGCAGGCCGTGCCAGCCGGCGTAGGTACGTGCCAGCGCGGTCACCAGGAGTTGTTCGGCCTCGGGGGCGTGTCCCGGGGGTTCGCCGGTCAGCAGCGCGGCGGCATGGAGGAGCCGGCCGCCCGCGCCCGCGACGTACGCCTCGAACTCCCGGGCACGGCGGCGGTCCCGCTGGTCCCGTCGGTCCCGTTCACCGCCGTGGTCGTGCGTGCCGTGAACGGAACCCGTGATAAGGGTCTCTCGCACCGTGCGCGCCTCCTGTCCATCCATTGGACGGTGGGCACGATGATCAAATCAAGGTCTGCGACTGTCCGTTATGCCAGCCCTCAGGCGGACGGCGGGCCGGGGTTCTGGGCCATGGCCTCGGAGAGGGCGGTGTTGAAGCGGGTGAGGAGCGCGCAGAAGGCGCGGCGGTCGTCCTCGTCCCAGCTGTCGGTGAGCTGCGCCATCAGCTCGCGGCGGGAGGCGCGCACCTCGTCCAGCCGCTGCTTTCCCCGCTCGGACAGCCGGAGCACCACCGCACGGCCGTCGTCGGGGTGGGAGGCACGGCTGACCAGGCCGGAGTCGACGAGGGGGGCGACCTGGCGGGTGACGGTGGAGGAGTCGATGCCCATGCCCTCGGCGAGCGCCTTGACCCCCATCGGGCCCTGCTGGTCGAGCCGGTTGAGCAGGAGGTAGGCGGCGCGGTCCATGGAGTTGCGTACCTGGCCGACACCGCCGAGCCGGGTCTGTTCGGCACGTCTGGCGAACAGGGCCACCTGGTGCTGCATGGTTTCGAGGACCTGACCGGCCGCTGTCTGTTCGTCGACCGCGTCGGAGCTGGGGGAGGTGGACGCGGTCAGGTGGGGTTGGGTCGCCATGGCCGAGATGCTCGCTTCGTCAGGAGTCACGGGTTACGAGGGTGTGGGCCCACAGCGTACGCGGCCCGACGCGAGGGCGTGCGGTCCATGGACAGCTCGGTCCCCCTGTTCTCCCCGGGGCTGAGGGGGCGCGTACCGCCGGCCCCGCCCCGGTGTCCGGCGGTACGCGGGCCCCCGGTCGCGGACACCTCGCGGGAGGGCGCCCCCGGGCGGGCGGACCGGAACCCCCGGCCGGCCGGCTCGTTCTGGCTACCGGGCGCCCTCGCGCGGTTCCGTCGGGCCGGCGCCCGCACCCCGCGAGGCCGGGCACCCTCCGGCTGCCCGGCGCTTCGCCGTACGCGTTGTCAGAGGTTGCTGCCACTGTGGTGGACGTCAGCCGTGTCCGTACCGGACCCCCGGGTGGGGCCCGCAGCGGTGGAGGTGGGAGCACGAGCGAGGAACGAGCGGCCGGGCCCCGGGCACCGGCGGCCCGGCGGCCGACCCGGTGGGGAGCCGGCCCGGTGCGGCGTACCCCGGGGTGCGGCACCGGGTGGTCCGCGCGGCCCGGGGCCCAACGAGCCGTGGCGGTCGGTGGGTTGGAGGTGCTCTCCTGGGAGTGAAAACCCTTTGACCCCCGATGTCGGCCGGCCCATAGTGGGCCAGCTCCGTCAGCGGCCGTGACCGGTCGGGTCAGCGCCCCGGGCCTCCCCCGGTGGTGCGCCCCGCCCCTCTCCCCCAGGTCACCCGGCCGCCTCCCTCCCCTCCTTCGTCCCGTACTCCCTCTCCCTCCTCACCCCCCTCAACCGACCCATTCCTCTGACCCCTTGGAGCTCCCTTATGCCAGGCGCGATCTACGCCGAGGGTCTGGTCAAGACCTTCGGCGAGGTGCGGGCACTGGACGGCGTGGACCTCGACGTACCGGAAGGCACCGTGCTCGGTCTGCTCGGTCCCAACGGCGCCGGGAAGACCACGGCCGTACGCGTCCTGACCACCCTCATCGAACCGGACAGTGGCACCGCCACGGTGGCCGGCATCGACGTGCTGCGACGACCCAACGAGGTGCGGCGCAACATCGGGCTGTCGGGGCAGTTCGCGGCCGTCGACGAGTACCTCACCGGCCGGGAGAACCTCCAGATGGTCGGCCAGCTCTACCAGATGCGCGCCAAGGCGGCCCGCGCCCGGGCCGACGAACTGCTGGAGCGGTTCCACCTCGCCGACGCCGCCGACCGTACGGCCAAGACCTACTCCGGCGGGATGCGGCGCCGTCTGGACCTGGCCGCCGCCCTGGTGGTGCACCCCCCGGTGATGTTCATGGACGAGCCGACCACCGGCCTGGACCCCCGCAACCGGCAGGAACTGTGGGAGGTGATCGAGGAACTCGTGGCCGGTGGCACCACCCTGCTGCTCACCACCCAGTACCTGGAGGAGGCCGACCGGCTGGCCCACGACATCGCCGTGGTGGACCACGGCCGGGTCATCGCCAAGGGCACCTCGGACCAGTTGAAGGCCCGCACCGGCGGTGAACGGGTCGAGGTGGTCGTCCACGAGGCGGACCAGGTCGCCACCGCCGAGGAGCTGCTGCGCGGCTTCGGCAAGGGCGACGCCGTGGTGGAGACCCACACCCGGAGGATCACCGTTCCGGTCTCCGGCGGCGCCAAGCTGCTGGCCGAGGTGATCCGCGAACTCGACTCCAGGGGCGTGGAGATCGACGACATCGGCCTGCGTCGGCCCACCCTGGACGACGTGTTCATCTCCCTCACCGGGCACGCCGCCGAGCGGCGTCCCGAGGAGGAGGGCGAGCGCCCGGCCGGCGGCACGGCCGAGGCCGGTGACAGCGGTAACGACAGCGACAGCGACCACACGGGCAGGGAGGCCAGTCGATGAGCGGCACCGTCAAGGAGGCCCCGAGGGCGGTGGCCGCACCGTCCCGTTCGGCGCTCGCCCAGTCGGTGCGGGACTCCCTCATCGTGAGCAAGCGCAACCTGATCAGGATGCGGCGCATCCCCGAGATGGTGATCTTCGGACTGTTCCAGCCGATCATGTTCGTGGTGCTGTTCAGCTACGTGTTCGGCGGCTCGATGAACATCGGCGGCAGCACCGACCCCGGCATCTACCGCGAGTTCCTGATGGCGGGGATCTTCGCCCAGACCGTCACCTTCGCCACCGCGGGGGCGGGCGCGGGCATCGCCGAGGACATGCACAAGGGGCTGATCGACCGGTTCCGTTCGCTGCCCATCGCCCGGGGCGCGGTGCTCACCGGGCGCACCCTGGCGGACCTGGCGCAGACCCTGCTGACGCTGATGGTGCTGGCGGTGGTGGCGCTGTTGGTGGGCTGGCGGGCGCACACCAGCATCCTGGAGGTGCTGGCCGGCTTCGGCCTGTTGCTGCTGCTGGGATACGCCTTCACCTGGATCGGCGCGCTGATCGGCCTGTCGGTGCGGACCCCGGAGGCGGCCACCTCGGGCGGGCTGGTCTGGCTGTTCCCGGTGACCTTCGTGTCCAACGCCTTCGTGGACCCGGGCCGGATGTCCAACTGGCTCCAGACGGTGGCCGACTGGAACCCGTTCAGCGCCACCGTGCAGGCGGCCCGTGAGCTGTTCGGCAACCCCGGGGTGACCCACTCCGACGCCTGGCCGATGCAGCACCCGGCATGGGCCTCGCTGATCTGGTCGGTGCTGATCATCGCGGTGTTCCGCACCCTGGCGGTGCGGAAGTACCGCCGGGCCGCCGGCTGACGGCACCCGCGCCCACACGTGGGCTGGGCCCCTGCCGTGCGTTCCACGGCGGGGCCCAGCCCACGGTGCTGCGAGAGGGTCAGCCCTGGTAGGGCTTGGCCTCCAGGATGCGTACGGACGCGATCTTGCCGTTCGGCAGTTCGTACTCCGCGTCGTCGCCGGCCTTCTTGCCGTTCACGCCACTGCCCAGCGGGGACTGCGGCGAGTAGGTCTCGATGTCCGAGCTGGCGTACTCCCGGGACGCGAGCAGGAAGCGCAACGTGTCGTTCTCGTCACCGTCGAAGGCGACGGTGACGACCATGCCGGGCTCGACGACTCCGTCGTCCGCCGGCGCCTCACCGACCTTGGCGGTCTCCAGCAGCTGGGTCAGCTGCCGTACGCGCAACTCCTGCTTGCCCTGCTCTTCCTTGGCCGCGTGGTAGCCGCCGTTCTCACGGAGGTCACCTTCCTCGCGGGCCGCCTCGATCTTCTTCGCGATCTCGGTGCGTGCAGGACCCGACAGGTACTCCAGCTCCGCCTTGAGCTGGTCATACGCCTCCTGGGTCAGCCAGGTGACGTTGTCGCTGGTCTGGGTCACAGGTGCTCCTCGTCGGGTACTCGGGGTCGTTGGTGAAAGGTGCTCGTAACAACAAGCAACGCCCTCCCGATAAGCCTGTGCTCCAACGGGAGGACGAAACCACGAGCTTAACAACGTCCATGAGAAAGCAAAGGAAATTATGCCCTCCGCGCAGCTTCGGACACGGAGGGTTCCCCTGGAGTCGCGCTCAGTGGATCTCGCCCTGCCGGATCAACTCCCCTGCCGTGTACAGCCGACCAGTTCCGCACTGGTCGCCCGGCTCGTGGTGCGCAGCGTCACCACCGTGTCCACCCGGTCCTGACCGGGGGCGAAGGTGACGTCCCGGCGCCCCACTTCGGCGCCGTCGGTGGCCTGTGCGCGCACCGTGCACACCCCGCGCACGTCGGCGTCCTTGCGGACCTCCAGGTGCATCTGGACCGAACGGTCCGAGGCCACCCGGAACTTGATCAGCTCCCCGCTGACGGACTGCCCCGTCACATAGGAGAACCCGATCCAGACCACCCCCACGAGGAACAGCACGCCCAGTACGGCGCCGCCCACCCGCAGTGCGCGGTCCCGTCGCGCGTCCTGGCCGCGTTCACCGGCGGCGAAGCCCCGTGCCGAACTCCCGTACCGGCCGGGTGGGGTGTCAGTGCCCTTCGCCATGATGGGGTTCCTCACTGGAATAAGGGGGCTGCCGCTTCGGTCACTATAGAAGTCGCCTCCACTCACGAGACCACGAGGACCAAGCCTTGAAGCAGCAGCTGCGACTGATGGCCGTGCACGCGCACCCCGACGACGAGTCGAGCAAGGGCGCGGCGACGATGGCGAAGTACGTCTCCGAGGGGGTGGACGTACTGGTGGCGACCTGCACGGGCGGGGAACGCGGCTCCATCCTCAACCCCAAGCTCCAGGGCGACCCGTACATCGAGGAGCACATCCACGAGGTGCGGGCCAGGGAGATGGAGGAGGCGCGGCAGATCCTCGGTGTGCGCCAGGCCTGGCTGGGGTTCGTGGACTCGGGGCTGCCGGAGGGCGACCCACTGCCCCCGCTGCCGGAGGGCTGCTTCGCGGTGCAGGACGTGGCGGAGGCGGCCGAGCCGCTGGTGCGGCTGATCCGCGAGTTCAGGCCGCAGGTGATCACCACCTACGACGAGAACGGCGGCTACCCGCACCCGGACCACATCATGACCCACAAGATCAGCATGGTCGCCTTCGACGCCGCCGGTGACCCCGAGCGGTACCCGGACTCCGGCCCCGCCTGGCAGCCCCAGAAGCTGTACTACAACCAGGGCTTCAACCGCCCCCGCACCGTCGCCCTGCACGAGGGCCTGCTGGAACGCGGCCTGGAGTCGCCGTACGGGGAGTGGCTGGAGCGCTGGAAGTCGATACAGCGCGAAGAGCGCACCCTGACCACCTACGTGCCCTGTGACGAGTTCTTCGAGATCCGTGACAAGGCCCTGATCGCCCACGCCACCCAGATCGACCCCGACGGGGGGTGGTTCCGGGTGCCGATGGACGTGCAGCGCGAGGTGTGGCCCACCGAGGAGTACGAGTTGGCCAGGTCCCTGGTGGACACCTCCATCCCCGAGGACGACCTCTTCGCGGGTATCCGGGAGAATTGACGCCATGAGCACCCCCATCGCCCTGGCCACGCGGGGCAGCGAGCTGGTCCGGCTGGCCGAGGAACTGGACAAGAACAAGGTCACCCCCGGCGTGCTGGGCTTCCTGGTGTTCGCCGCACTCGGCGCCGCCGTGTGGATGCTGATGAAGTCCATGAACCGGCACATGCAGCGGGTCGACTTCGACGAGGAGGACCCCGCCGCCGGCACCCGCCGGAGCGACGGCGGGACCGCGCGCCGGGAGGAGGCGGAGGCCGGCACGTCCACGGGCGTCACCGGTTCCCGCGACGACGACACCACCTGACACAGGACATCCGGGGGCCGGCCCCAGGCCCCCACCACCGCGACCCCGGGAGCACACCATGCTGTTCGGCCGTCAGACCCTTCGACTGCCCAGCCCCGAGGAGGCCCTGCCGGGCCGGCCCGAGCGGGAGTTCCCCGTGCCCGAACGGCACACCGTGCTGGGCAACTCCCTGCTGGGCCCCTACCCCGAGGGGCTGCGCGTCGCCGACTTCGGCCTGGGCTGCTTCTGGGGCGCGGAACGGATCTTCTGGCAGCAACCGGGAGTGTGGACCACCCTGGTCGGCTACCAGGGCGGCCACACCCCGCACCCCGCCTACGAGGAGGTGTGCTCGGGGATGACCGGTCACACCGAGGCGGTGCGGGTGGTGTTCGACCCCCAACAGGTCAGCTACGAGCGGCTGTTGGCCCTGTTCTGGGAGTCCCACGACCCCACCCAGGGCTTCCGCCAGGGCAACGACCGGGGCACCCAGTACCGTTCGGCGGTCTACACCCACTCCGAGGAGCAGCTCCGCGAGGCCGAGGCGTCGCGGGAGGCGTACCAGAAGGTGCTGACCGCCGCCGGACACGGCGAGATCACCACCGAGATCCTTCCCGCCGAAGGGCGCCCCTTCTACGCGGCGGAGCCGTACCACCAGCAGTACCTGGACAAGAACCCGGGCGGCTACTGCGGCATCGGCGGCACGGGCGTGGCCTGCCCGGTGGGCCTGACATAGGACCCAGGACACACCAGAACCCCACTCGGGGGCGCCCCCTCGGCAAGAGGGGCGCCCCCGAGTCGTGCTGACGGCGTACGAGACGGGGCGGCACGCCCCGATACACGGCCCCCTCTCGGACCGTTGCTCTCGGGCGGGGTGATGCCCTAGGTGCTGCCTATCGAAGCCCGGCGCGCTTGGCCATGTCCGACAGACCGGGCCTGGCTCGCTGGTGGGCGACCACGAGGACACGAAGGACTTCCCGAGCCATGGGGTGGAGACGGGCCATCTCTGGTGCTACGCGGAAGGCCGCCGACAGGGACTCTTCGGCACCCGCGTGGTCGCGAAGAGCCAGTCGGGCTCGTGCCGCGTCGATGTGCAGCCGGCCGACCCGACTCGGGCGGAGGCCCTTCGGCGGCCGACGGGAGAACGGCTCCGCCATCTCCCACGCCAGGTCCGGCTGGCCCAGTTCCACACGAGCAGCGAGCTCATAGAGCGCGGTGTTGCCCGGACCAAAGGTCAGGTTGTGAAGCAGTTGGTCTTCCTCCAGCCGTGCCGCCAACTGCTTGGCCTTGGCCAGGTGGGCGTCCGTGGCCCCCTTGTCCTTGTGCCGGGAAGCCAGGACCACTCCGCGGAGGTGGAGAGACCCCAGAGTCACTACGGACTCGGGATCGTTGGACGTGAGTCCTCGTTCGAAGGTGGAAATGGCCCGGTCGACTATCGCCAGGCCGTCTCCGTAGTCGCCGGCCGATTGATGAACGCCCGCCTCGTTCCAAGCAGTTGCCGCCGACGCAACGGGGCTGAAGGTCTGAAGGGCCGCCCATGCCTGTCTGGACACGATGGTCTCGGCCAAGTCCGCTTGCCCCATCCTGTGAGCCACCGCGTACGCGCAGCCGTACACGTCCGCCACCTGTGTCCAGGCGGTGGCATCACCGCCCGCAGCCAGCGCGGAGGCCGTGACCTCTCCGAGGAGAGTCGGGAGAGTCTCCAGGAGTTCCCCGTAGCGCGTGTCCGCGCGGAGAGCGGAGGCCCGGGAGAGGCTCCTTGCCAGCCCCTCTGGAGGCGGCACGTCCTCACGGGGCAAGGTGTGTCGGCGCACAGCCCGACGCAGCGAATCGAGCTGGGTCTCCAACTCCTCCGGGTCCGTGTACGGGCTCCCGTTGAGGCGCTGCGTGCTCACGCCCAGCGCACGTGCAATCGCCGCTACGACAGGCGGGGTGGCAGCCCTGTCCCCTCGCTCAATCTTGCGGAGGAGAGAGGCCGAGACGCCAGCCCTGGCGGCTAGCGGCTCCTGCCCGATGCCTCGGGCACGGCGCAGCAGAGCGATGTTCTCACCGGCTGCGGGGTGGGTGCGTTCCATGAACTCACTGTGCCAGGTCCAGGGGACGAGTGGGAGCCATCGCCGTTACGCCCCTCTCCTGAGCTGAGTTTGTGTCAGTCGTGTGTCAACTGATCATGGAAAACCACAGTTAACTGTACGTGTCAGAACGAGCACGCAGAACCCCCGCAGCAGCTGCCTCCGTTGCGGGGAGGCGGGCCAACTACCAAGGAGTGCTGACGTGGTGGACCTTATCGATGGGACGAAGTGACCATGCCTGCGGTTACGCACGCGACCAACGGCACACCTCCCCGCGAACGCGCGACCGACGAACGCACGGGCCGTACCGGGCAGTTGATGGAGCGTGGGCCGGTACACGCATGGCTCCGCCCCGTGGGAAGAGGTCGGGAATGGGAGGTTCAGTGCGAACATCTCGCCGTCCACGTCCCCGAGGAGTACTGAAGGGCATGTGGGCTGCCGAAGTCCGCACGGGGGATGTCCTGGTGGTGGCCGGGACTGCCTTCAGAGTCGTGGGGCGACGTGTGGTGCGGGACGGCGCGGGGACTCGGAAGACGCAACTCCGCTGTGACCGTGGGATGAACCTCACCCTCCCTCCCCGCTCCCCGGTGAACGTGTACCGGACGGAGGCGGAACGCGAGCCGTCTACGTCATCGGCCGGTTCGCCGGACTGATCGCCCTGACCGTCGTCTTCGGGATCAGTGGGCTCATCGTCCTTGCTGCGGCCACCAGCCGCCTGTGAACCGCCGCCCCTGGTGGGAGAGGTCCCGGCCAGGAAACCCTCACCAGGGGCGGCTTCCACTCCATAGAGAGGAACAACCAGCATGACAGTTGCGACAGAAGCGTCAACCCACCAGCCGCCCGTGCCCGTTGAGCGCGGCAGCCGACCAGGAGTACCACCGGTGGACGAGTTGCTGCGCTCGTTCACCCGCGCCCAGATCACCCAAGACGTGGTCACCTCCGCCATCGAGGACGATGAGACGCCCCGAAGCGTCGCGTGGATCACCGAAGAACTGTCGCGCGGCACCGATCGGCTGAGGCAGATGGTGCTGACCTCAGCCGAGCATCAGGGGCCGTTCCAGGAGCGCGAATGGATTCTGGTGACCCACATGTACCTCTACGCACGCGTCGCGGTGGCGGCCCAGACCTGGCGTGAAATGGCGCGGGTGGCAGACGGGGAACCGCTGGAGTCCCTGCTCCTCCACCTCGACGATCGCGTCTGGGCGGACACTGTGGCCCTCCGGGAAACGGACAAGGTGTCCCCGGCCGCCGCCCCGACGGTACGGGCGGTGGAGGTGCCCTGGACTCGGGAGCCGGTGTGCGAGCGGGGCCAGGAGTTCTGGTCGGTGCTGTGTCGGTACGCGGGGCACCGGCTCATCCTCCAGACGGTCAGCACCTCCCTGTTCCGGTTCGGCGCCACACCGGCCGTACTGTCCCGACTCAGCCTGGTGTCCCGCGAGATCAGCGACACCCTCACTGCCCTTCGCGTCTCCCACTGACGCTCGCCTCTCCCACTGCTCCTTCTCCTCTCCGTTTGGCCTCCTCCGGCCGGAGGGGTGGAAAGGAGTCGGTGGGCCGACGCCCCGTCAGCCGTTGTCCGCTGACGGGGCGTCACTTTGGTGCTGGTCTCCCTCCGGCGTTGATGACTGCCGACTCCAGAGCGACCGCCTGGCGGTGGTCTTCGAACGGTCACCCCCCGAGGGGGCGCCCCCGAGTCGTGCTGACGGCGTACGAGACGGGGCGGCCCGCCCTGATACACGGCGGCCCCCCCTCGGACCGTTGCTCTCGGGCGGCGCGCGGCGGCCGACGGGGCCGCCCGTTCGGTACGGGTGCGCGGCGTGCGGACCGCCTCGGCTGCCCCGCTTCGGCGGTCAGCCCGCCTCGGCCTCCGTGATCAGTTCGCGTGCCTTGCCCTCGGCCTGGTCGTACCGGTCCGGGTAGGCGGAGCGCTGCACGCTCTGCGCCAACTCCCCTGCGGTGAGATCGGGTTGGGCCTGGTCGACGGCCACGGCGTGTTCCAGGAACCTGGTGGTGGCGTGCACCGGGTCCAGGCACTGTTCCGGCGTCCCCCAGACCTCTCCGGGGCTCTGCTGGAACACACCGAGTGTGTCGCCGCAGTCGAGGTTGTTCATATGGGACGAGACCCAGCCCGCCTCGAAGGTCGCCAACAGGACCTTGTCGTTGACCTCCTGGTCGACGGCCACGCTGTGGACGGTCCTGATGACGGCCGGATCGTGCTGGGGCGGTACCTCGCACCTCGGCTGCGCGCCGGCCCCGGTCGGGGAACCGTGGCCCGTACCCGGCCGGAGAGTCGGGTCCCCGGCATGGGCGGAGGTGGAGAGGGCGCCGAGGACCAGCAGGGCGCCGGCCAGCCCGTACACGCCTCGCCTGAGGCCGCGTCCGGTCGTGCGGTGCGTCATGGGGGGTTCCCTTCGCGTGGGACGGGTCGGGTGGGCGCCGGTGAGTGGACGCCGCCCGGTGGGCACCGGATGAGAGGACGGCGCCGAAGCTAACGGGATGTCAGGGACGCGTCAATGTGCGGGGCAACCCCCGCGCCACCCCGCACCGTCCGCCGACCGTGCCCCGGTCCGGCCCTACGAGGGGGAACCGGGCGCGGGGTGGGGGCGGTGGAGACGGGGGTCGCGGAGGAGGAGCCAGGTGCCGAAGACGGTGACCGCCATCAGGCCGAAGTAGAGGGTGGCCGAGACCGGCAGCAGGGCACCGCCGAGTACCGGGCCGAAGAAGAAGCCCAGGTACCGCAGTTCGGCCAGACCGTAGTAGGCGCCCTTCTGGGAGTCGGGGGTCAGGTCGTGGATGACCGCGTCCGGCAGCGGGAACAGCACCGCCTCCCCGAACGTCCACACCACGGCGCCCAGGTACAGGAACAGCAGGTGGGACTCCAACCCCCGGAACAGGGGGCAGGCCAGGGCGAAGCCCACACACCCCACCAGCGCCAGCCGGGGCCGGGACAGCCGGCGGGACAACCGTTCGGCCGGCCACTGGAAGAGGATGGCCAGCACCGAGGTGAGCGCCAGCATCAGCGAGAAGTGGCTGACCCCGCCCTGCCCGTAGTGGTCCCGCAGGTACAGCGGCAGGATCATCTCGAACTGGGAGAACACCAGAAACAGCACCAGCCCGGCCCCCACCACCCTCACCAGCCCCCGGTCCCGCAACGCCCGACGCCAACTCCCCGCCCGGGACTCCGCGTCGCCCACCCGGTCCAGGTCCCCCAGCGAGGAGGCCCGGAACTGGAGCAGCAGCAGGTAGCAGCCGTACAGCACGGCCGGAGTCAGGAAGATCATCCAGTGCGCCAGCCGGAACAGCAGCGCCCCGCCCAACGGGCCGAGGGTGGCGCCCAGACAGAGGGTGACGTAGCGGACGCGGAAGACCGTCTCGCCCGAACTCCCGGCGGCCGTCAGGGACATCAGCTTCTTCATCGCGGGCTCGACCAAGAGCCGGGCCACCCCCAGCAGCGCCACCAGGGGAACGACCAGGGCGACCTGGCGGACCAGGGTGAGGGTGGCGTACACCGCGACGTTGAGGGCGAGACCCACCCGGATCATCCGGGTACCGCCGAGCCGGTCGGCCAGGCCACCACCCCACAGCCCGCCGAAGGCGGACACCAGCGCGATGGAACCGGCGATCCCGCCCACCACCGCGTCGGACAGGTCCGAGATCGCCGAGAGGTACAGGGTCAGGAACGGCACCGTGGCGAAGAAGGCCAGGGCGTTCAGCAGGCTGCCGACGACCAGCAACCGCTGTACGGGATCGCCGTACCAGGACCCCGCCCGTGCGGGTGCGCTCATACGACTCCTCGGATCCGCCCTCGTCGACGGCCGCCGCCCTGAGCCGTGCCCGTCGCCCCTCCTGGCCGCCACGACACGTCCCCGGACGGAGCCCGAACACGGAGGTGACCGCCCCGGGCCGGCCCACTGTCGGCTCGCCCACCAGGGCAGTGGCCTCGCGGAGGTTATCAGCAGGGCGCGGCCCGCCAACGCCGCGTCAGGCCCCCTCGAACGGGAACCGCGAAGGCCGGGTACGGATGTCAGTGGGCTCTGACAGGCTGCCCCTCATGACGATCACCGCTGACGCCTCCGCCCTCTCCTCCGACGCCCCGCTGCCCATGCGGCTCCACTCACCGGAGGAGCTGGTGCAGTCCTGGAGTTCCCTGGACGAACTGGCCGAGTCGCTTGAGGAGTTGGAGGACGACGAGGAGCTGAAGGTGGAGCGGATACCCCACGTTCCCGAGGTGTACCTCACGGTGCGCCCCACCGGGGACGACTCCTTCGAGGTGGTGCGCCGGGACGGGCCCGAGCACGGCAAGGCCCGGGGGGAGCTGCCCGACCTGGCCGCCACCTGCGAGTTGGTGAGTGACTGGATCGCCCACAGCGGCGACGACGGTGCCTGGCGGCAACGGTGCGCCTGGACGCCGCTCCAGGAGCCCCCGGCGGAGGAGTTGGAGCCGCTGGACGAGGAGGCAGCCGAGCAACTGGCCGAGCAGCTGCCGCTCATGGTGCTCACCGGTTTCTCCGAGTCCTACGAGGTGGCCGAGGAGTTGGTGGAGCTGCTCCAGGAGGAGATGGACGACGAGGAGGCGTGCACGATCTCCCACGTACTGCCCCTGGTGGACGAGTTGTGGATCAAGCGTCTCGCGGAGCAGGCCGAATGGCCCGAGGTCACCGAGGTCGACCGGCTGGAGGAGGCGTTCGAGGCACTGCCCGACCGGGGGGTGGCCGCCGAGACCCACGCCAGTTGCTGCGCCCGGTGCGGCTCCGGCGAGATGGCCGGGGTGGCGGAGGACGAGGAACTGGAGGGATACGTCTTCTCCCACGTCCAGGGCACCGAGGGGGCCATCGAGGGCCGAGGGCTGTACCTCTACTTCGGCGCCCTGAACCGCTCGAAGGAGGCGGACGCCGAGATCGGCCGGCGGGTGGTGGAGGAACTGCGCGCGAAGGGCCTGACCGTGACCTGGGACGGTGACCCGGAGAACGCGATACACCTGCCGACCCTGGAGTGGCGCAACCGTCTCCCCGAGGGCTGACCCCGCACCCGGGGCCGGCCCGGAGTACGGCGCCCCCGGCGGGGCGGCCGGTCGGGCGCACCGTGGCTGGTCGGATGCCGGCGGAGGCCGGTCAGAGGCACCGTGTGGGGCACCAGGTCCTCCGGCCGGGACCGGTACGTCGCCGGGGCGTGCCCCTGTGGCACCGGAAGGGGGCCGCCCCCCTGTCCGGGCACCCACCGGGGCGGCGGGGGCACCCTCGTACGCGATCGGCGCCCCCTGCCCCCGGGCCTGGCTCCGGCATCGGCATCGGCATCGGCATCGGGTGGAGGCTCCCGGCTCAGCGGCCCTGCCCTCACGGCCGGGCACCTACCGGAACAGCCGGAGGCGCCCCCGTAAGAGGACGAAGGACAGGTGCCCTCCCGCACTCCGGCACCAGCACCCGTGCCCCCGCCCTCACGGCAGGAACACGGGCAGGAGCACGGACAGAGGACAGCGGACGCCGGGGTTACCGGGCGCCGCTGGTACGGGTCCGGGAGCCGGGACGTCCCAGGTCCCACACCGCCTCCGGCGTCTCCCGCACGGTGCCGTCGGTGCCGAACACCAGGAAGCGGTCGAAGGAGCGGGCGAACCAGCGGTCGTGGGTGACCGCCAGGACGGTGCCCTGGTAGCTCTCCAGCCCCCGTTGCAGGGCCTCGGCGCTCTCCAGGTCGAGGTTGTCCGTGGGCTCGTCCAGCAACAGGGCGGTGCTGCCGGCCAGTTCCAGCAGCAGGATCTGGAACCGCGCCTGCTGGCCCCCGGACAGTCGGCCGAAGGTCTGGTCGCCCTGCCGGTCCAACTCGTAGCGGCGCAGGGCGCTCATGGCCGCGCCCCGGTCGTGGGCGTACTCGGTCCACAGCAGGTCGACCAGGACCCGGTCCTGCCAACCGGGGTGGGCGTGGGTCTGCGCGAAGTGGCCGGGCACCACCCGGGCGCCCAGCCGCCAGTGGCCGGTGTGCGCGACCTCCTCCCCGGCCGGCCCGCCGGCCAACAGTCGCAGGAAGTGGGACTTGCCGGAGCCGTTGCCGCCGAGGACGGCGACCCGTTCCCCGTAGAACACCTCCAGGTCGAACGGCTTGGTCAGGCCGGTGAGTTCGAGCCGCTGGCAGGTCACCGCGCGCTGCCCGGTACGGCCGCCGCCCAGCCGCATCTGGATGCGCCGCTCCCGGGGCGGCTCGGGTGGTGGGCCGGCCTCCTCGAACTTCCGCAGCCGGGTCACGGCCGCCCGGTAGCGGGAGGCCATCTCGTCGCTGCGGGTGGCGTACCGGCGCATGTCCTCGACCAGCCGCCGGAGTTGGGCGCGCTTGTCCTCCCACCGCCGGCGCAGTTCCTCGAAACGGGCGAACCGTTCCCGGCGGGCCTGGTGGAAGGTGGCGAAACCGGCGCCGTGCACCCACAGGTCGGAGCCGGAGGGGGTCGGCTCCAGACTGACGATCCGGCCCGCCGCGCGGGCCAGCAGTTCACGGTCGTGGGAGATCAGCAGCACGGTCTTGCGGGTCTCCCGCAGCCGGCCCTCCAGCCAGCGCTTGCCGGGTACGTCCAGGTAGTTGTCCGGCTCGTCCAGCAGCAGCACCTGGTCCGGCCCACGCAGCAGCGCCTCCAGGACCAGCCGCTTCTGCTCGCCCCCGGAGAGGGTGCGCACCTCCCGCCAGCGGGCGAGGTCGAAGGGCAGTCCCAGGGCGTCGGTGGTGCAGATGTCCCAGGTGGTCTCGGCCTCGTATCCCTGGGCCTCGGCCCAGTCGCTGAGGGCCTGGGCGTAGGCGAGTTGGGCCGGTTCGTCGTCCCGTTCCATCAGAGTGGCCTCAGCTCGCTCCACCGCTTCGGCGGCCTCGCGGAGGGCGGGCGGGGAGATGGAGACCAGCAGGTCGCGTACGGTGCGCTCGTCCCGTACCGAACCCACGAACTGGGGCATCACCCCCAGTCCTCCGCTGGAGGACACGGTGCCGCCGTGGGGCTGGAGTTCCCCGGCCAGCAGCCTCAACAGGGTGGTCTTCCCGGCGCCGTTGGGGCCGATGAGGGCGGAGACCTCGCCGTCGGCGACCTTGAAGGTGGCGTCGGTGAGCAGCGGGGTGCCGTCGGGGAGGAAGTAGTCCAGGTGCGCGGCGGCGAGATGTCCCATGCGGGCATCCTGGGGCAAGCTCCCGCCCGGCCTCAAAGGCTTTTCCGCCCGGCGCCACCGCCGGTCACCCGGGCGAGGCGGGTGACCTCACTCCCCCACGGTGCCGAACCGGGGCTCGCCCTCCAGCCGGTAGGTCACCAGGTTGATCCCGGAGGGGGTGACCTGGTGGTCGGCGAGCTGGTACGCGGTGGGGGCGGTCGCCCCCTCGAACAGCCGCCGTCCCCGGCCGAGGACCACCGGGAAGTACAGCAGCCGCATCTCGTCCACCAGCCGGTGGCGCAGCAGGAAGCCGGTCAGCTGGAGGCTGCCGTGGATCTGCACCTCGTGGGGGTACCGCTCCTTCAGCTCGGCGACCCGGTGGGGCACGTCCCCGTCCAGCACGGTGGTGCCGGCCCACTCGGGGTGGGTGAGGGTGTGGGAGGCGACGTATTTCGGCAGCCGTTCCAAGCCCTCGCTGACGGGGTCGCCGGGTTCCACGTGGTGGGGCCAGTAGGCCGCGAAGATGTCGTAGGTGCGCCGGCCGAGGAGGAAGGCGTCGGCCTCCTTGAACCAGGTCGCCACCTGGTCCCCCGCCGCCTCGTCGAAGTACGGCCACACCCAGCCGCCCAGGTCGAAGCCGCCGCTGGTGTCCTCGTCGGGCCCGCCGGGGCCCTGGGACACCCCGTCGAGGGTGAGGAAGGTCTGGGAGATGAGCCGTGCCATGGTCGTCCGCCTTTCGGGCCGGGGCCTCCGGGGTTCCGTACGCCGGGGCCGGTGAGGGGTGGACGACGAGGGGCGCGGTTTCTCATCGGTGTCCGGCGCGGGTGGCCCACGCGGTATCGGTGGTCGGTGTCGGGTGAGGTGCATGGAGAGCGCGGGTCGGGGCACTCGGGACGTGCGTTGCAGTACCGACCTGACGAGAGGACGTGGCGTCCATGCGGATCGCGTTTTTGGTGGCACCCGAGGGCATCGAGCAGGTCGAGCTGACCGAACCCTGGCAGGCCGTCCGGGAGGCCGGCGGTACCCCCGTGCTGGTGTCCACGGCCTCGGGTCGGGTGCAGGCGTTCCACCACCTGGACAAGGCGGACACCTTCCCGGTGGACGCCACGGTGGCGGACAGTTCGGTGGAGAAGTACGACGGCCTGGTGCTGCCCGGTGGAGTGGCGAACCCGGACGCCCTGCGGATGGACGAGGGCGCGGTGCGGTTCGCCCGTTCCTTCTTCGAGGCCGGCAAGCCGGTGGCGGCCATCTGTCACGCCCCCTGGCTGCTGGTGGAGGCCGACGTGGTGAGGGGCCGGACCCTGACCTCCTGGCCCAGTCTGGAGACCGACATCCGCAACGCGGGCGGGAACTGGGTGGACGAGACGGTGAAGGTCTGCGAGGGCGGGGCGAGCACCCTGGTGACCAGCCGCAAGCCCGACGACCTGCCGGCGTTCAACGAGGCGATGGTGTCGGTGTTCCGCAGCGCGCGGGTGTGAGCGGGAGCGGGTCGCGCCCCCTGGGGGTGTGACCGGTCCGCGCGCGCTCCCGGGCGTACGACGGTGGGGGTGGCTGTCCGTGGACAGCCACCCCCACCGTGGTGTGGTTCCGCGTCGTCGGTACGGGGGCGCCGTACCGACCTCGCTCAGTTCTGGACGGCGGAGCCGGCCACCCACTTGTCCCAGGAGAGGTTCCAGCCGTTGAGGCCGTTCTCCGGGGCGATCTGCTTGTCGGGCGAGTTCTTGACCACCACGACGTCACCGATCATGGACTGCTCGAAGAACCAGGCACCGTCCTGCTTGGAGTCGCCGGCGCCCTTGACGTCCTTGAGGCCGACGCAGCCGTGGCTGGTGTTGCCCTGGCCGAAGGGCGCGCCCCAGTAGTTGCCGTGGATGAAGGTGCCGGAGTTGGACAGCCGCATGGCGTGCGGCACGTCCTTGATGTCGTACTCACCCTTGCCGTCGTCGTCGGTGAAGCCCACGGTGGCGCCGTTCATCCGGGTCTCCTTGAACTTCTCGGAGATCACCATCTGGCCGTTGTACGTGGGGTTGTCGGCGCTGCCGGCGGAGATGGGCACGGTGCGCAGCTTCTTGCCGTCCCGGACCACGGTCATGGTGTGGGCCTTGGTGTCGACGGTGGACACCTGGGAGCGGCCGACCTGGAAGCTGATGGTCTTGTCCTGGACCCCGGTGAGGCCCTGACCGCCCTTGACCCCGTCCAGCTTGAGGTTGACGGTGACCTTGGAACCGGCCTTCCAGTACTCCTCGGGCCGCAGGTCGAGGCGGTTGCCGTCGAACCAGTGGCCCACGACCTGCTGGCCGCTGCTGGAGGTGACCTTGATCGCGGACTCGACGGCCTGGCGGTTGCTTATCGCCTTGTCGAACTTGATCGACACCGGCATCCCCACGCCGACGGTGGAGCCGTCCTCGGGGGTGAAGTAGCCGATGAAGCTGTTGGCCGGGGAGACGGTGGTGAACGCGGACGTCTCGTGGGCCTGGCGGCCGTCCCCGTCCTTGGCGTTGGCGTTGATCTCGTACTTGGTGGCCCGCTCCAGCGCGGTGCTGGGCTTCCAGGACTTGCCGTCGGAGGAGACCTCGCCCGGGATGGTCTTGCCGGTCTCGGTGGCGGTCATCGTCACCTTGATCAGCTTGCCGTCCTGCACGGCGACCTTGACGTCCTTGTTGATCCCGACGTTGTCCTTGCCGCTCTTGGGGGTGATCTTTATTCGCGCGTCGGAGCCGTCCTTGGCGGCGGCGCGGTCGACCTCCCCCTGCGACTTCTCCTTCTTCGAACCCTCGCCCTTGTCGTCGTCGCCCCCACCGCACGCGGTGAGCGTCAGTACGCCGCTGAGCAGCACGGCGGTCACCGCCGCTCCCCTGCGGAACCTGCCGACCGTCATCCCACGCTCCATCTACGTCTGTGCCGGTTTCCCCCACGGGCGAGCGTCCGCCCCGATCCCGGGGAACCACCCGCCTCACTCACCGAAACGCGAGCGGGAGGGGGGCTGGTTCCTGTCTCTGGGGAATGGGATGGCCATGCCACCCGTACTCGTCGAATCCTAAGTGGGCGACAGGCCATCGCCTAATTCGTGATCATTTCTATCGGGACACTTTTGAGTCCGTTAATTGCCAGGCTTTACCCGGGCCTGGCACATCACGCCCGCTTTGCCCAACTAAGCCCGTTTTCAGGGGAGGTCCGGGTCACAAGCTCCCCCGCCGCGACGAGAGGGATCTCACCCGTCGACTCCTCCCCTTGCCGACCGCGTCCGGTCACCGTCGGCATCCGTGTGCCCACCCGGCGAGTTCACGCGCGAGTTCACACACCGGTGGTGGAGTCGCCGTGCGCCCGGGCAGCCTCCGGGTCGCCCACTTCCGGGTCGCCGTCCCCGAGTTCCTCGCCCTCCCAGTTGGCCCGCGCCAACTCCACCCCGGGCAGTTCCATCACCAGTCGGAAGGGGTCGACCAGCGAGGCCAGGGCCTCCGCCGGGTCCTCGGCCACCACCGCGCCGGCCCGTTCCCGTTCCTCGGCGGGGAGGCTGTCGTCCTGTTCGACCCGTTCCAGCGCGGCACCGGTCAGGGCGTCCACGTCCGCGACCTCGATCACCAGCTCCACCCGGAGCCGTACCGACCGTGAGGTGCCGTCAGCGCCCATGATCCGAGCGTAGGCGCCGACCAGCGCAACCGCACCTCACGGAGCGGGGGGCACTTTCCCGTACGAACGGGGTTCTCTACCATCCCCAGCGACACAGTCCGGCACAATGGTTGACGCCGCGTAGCGAACGCGGCCGGCACGACCGTGCAGCAGCGACAGCGTGAAGGGGAAACCCGTGAGCCAGCCAGGCAGCCGTTCCGTCCACCGCCGGGTGTTGGCGACCACGGTCGCGGCCGGTGGGCTGCTCTGCGCGCTGTGGTTCGTCCCCTCGGCCAAGGCCACCTCGGACGACCACTCCGCCCCCTCCCAGCCCGGGTCGCGGTCGAGCCAACCAGCCGAACCCCAGGCGGAGTTGGCGAACACCGGCAGCGTCGACACCACCCCCTACGTGGTCGGCGGCCTCGGCTTCCTCGCCCTCGGCGGCGGGCTGGTCGCCCACTCCCTGCGGCGTACGACCGTTCCGGTACCGCAGCGCTAGCACGCCACCTTGTCAACTCCCGCCCAGAGGGCGGGGGTTGTCAGGCCAGCGGCCCGGTGACCGACTCCGCCGCCGCCACCAGGTCCCCACCGCGTACGAACTCCTCGGTGAGCGCCAACTCGGGGGCGAGGAAACGGTCCCCGCCCGCGCCCGGCACTCCGGCGGCACGCAGGGCGTCGACCACCGCGCGGCCGGCGGGGGCACCATGCAGCACTCCCGGAGCCTGGGCCCGGATGTCCAGGGCCCGCGCGGCGGCGTACAACTCGACGGCGATCACCCGGTTCAGCCCGTCCAGGGCGCTGCGCAGCTTGCGGGCGGCCGACCAGCCCATGGAGACGTGGTCCTCCTGCATCGCCGAGGAGGGGATGGAGTCCACCGAGGCCGGCGCCGCCAGTCGCTTCAGCTCGCTGACCAGGGCGGCCTGGGTGTACTGGGCGATCATCAACCCCGAGTCCACCCCGGCGTCCTCGGCCAGGAAGGGCGGCAGGCCGTGGGAGCGGTTCTTGTCCAGCAACCGGTCGGTGCGGCGTTCGGCGATGGAGGCGAGGTCGGCGGCGGCGATGGCCAGGAAGTCCAGTACGTACGCCACCGGGGCGCCGTGGAAGTTGCCGTTGGACTCCACCCGTCCGTCGGCCAGCACCACCGGGTTGTCCACGGTGGCGGCCAGTTCGCGTTCGGCCACCGTACGGGCGTGGGCCAGGGTGTCCCGGCCGGCCCCGGCCACCTGGGGGGCGCAGCGCACCGAGTAGGCGTCCTGCACCCGGGGGGCGTCGTCCTGGTGGTGGCCGGTGAGGGTCGAACCCTCCAGCACCCGCAGCATGTTGGCGGCGCTGGCCCCCTGTCCGGGGTGCGGTCGGATGGCGTGCAGTTCGGGGGCGAGCACCCGGTCGGTGCCCAGCAGCGCCTCCAGGCTGAGGGCGGCGGTGATGTCGGCGGAGGTCAACAGCCGGGCCAGGTCGGCGCAGGCCATCAGCAACATGCCCAGCATCCCGTCGGTGCCGTTGAGGAGGGCGAGCCCCTCCTTCTCCCGCAGCTGGACGGGGGTGATGCCGGCCTCGGCGAGCAGTTCGCCGGCGGGGCGCACCGTACCGTCCGGGCCCTCGGCGTCGCCCTCGCCCATCAGGGTCAGGGCGCAGTGGGACAGCGGGGCCAGGTCGCCGGAGCAGCCGAGGGAACCGTGTTCGTGCACCACCGGGGTGATCTGGGCGTTGAGCACGGCGGCCATGGTGGCGAGCACCTCGGGGCGCACTCCGGTGTGGCCGGAGGCCACGGTCTTCAGCCGGAGGAACATCAGGGCGCGGACCACCTCGCGCTCCACCCGGGGGCCCATCCCGGCGGCGTGGGAGCGGACGATGTTGCGTTGCAACCGAGCGCGGAGTTCGGGGCTGATGTGGCGTACCGCGAGGGCGCCGAAGCCGGTGGAGACGCCGTAGACCGGGTCGGGCTTGGCGGCCAGCTCGTCGATGTGCCGGCGGGCCCGGCCCACCGCCGCGAGGGTCTCCTCGGCGAGTTCGATCCGCGCCTCGCCCCGGGCGACGGCGATGACGTCCTCGGCCGTCGTACCGGAGGGCTCCACCACCACAGTCCGCATATTCATATTCAGGAACAGTAGAGCGTGAATCAACCCTTGTCATCCCACCGTACGGACCCGGCTTTCCCACCCGTTCCCCGCTACCGCCCCGTTCCGTACCGGCCCGCCCCAACTCCCCTGGCCCGCCCCGGAGTTGACCGCCACCACGGCCCACCCCGCCCCGAGGGCACCCGGTTCAGCCCCGACGGAAGTGCCGGCGCTCCCCCGGCTCGGACGACGACGGGCGGCGCCCGGAGGTGAGCGGAGGCGACCCCGGCGGCACCCGCTCCGCGCGATCGGCCATCGACACCACCGCCCCATCCCTGCCGGCCACCACGGGCTTGCCGGAGCCGGAGGCCTTCGCCTGGTACTGGGCGGCGTCGGCCAGCCGGAACAGCCGGCGCGCCGAGTGCACGCCCCCGATGGGATCGCCGGTCGAGGCCAGCCCGCAGGCGATGCCCTCGCCCAACTCCAACTCGGCGCCCCGACGGCACAGTTCGTCGGCCACCCGTACCACCTCGTCCGCCGAGGGGCCGACGGCCAGCAGGCAGAACTCGTCACCCCCCAGCCGGGCCACCAGGGCGTCCGGGAGCATGGCGGCACAGCGCGACAGCTCCTCGGCGAACTGTTCCAGCAGCCAGTCGCCGGCCTCGTGGCCGTGGGCGTCGTTCACCCGCTTCAGCCCGTTGACGTCGCAGACGACCAGGCTGACCACAGCGCCCTCGGCCCGGTACGCCGCCAGCGCCTCGGCCATCCGCAGGTCGACCGACCGCCGGTTGGCCAACCCGGTCAGCGGGTCGGTGAAGGCCAGCCGCCGCACCTCGTCGAACCGTTCCTGCTGGTCGATGCCGGTGGCCAGCACGGCCGCCAGCACGGCCGCCACCTCCACCGCCCGCCGCTCGAAGACCGGCCGGTCGCCGGTCCGGGCCACGCACAGCTCCCCCCACACCCGGCCGCGCACCACCACCGGGGCGACCACCCAGCTGGTGGCGTCCACGGTGGGCGGCCCGGCGACGGCGCCCCTGCGGTACCCCTCGGAACGGACACCGGGCCGGTGACCCGTGGCGGGGGTCTCCAGCCAGGCGCCCGGCCGCTCCGGGCCGCTCCAGGGGCGGCCCAGGAAGCGCACCACGGGACCGGAGCGCCCGGCCGGATACCGCTCGTCCTCGGGAAACCGCGCCTCCTCGCCCACCCGCAGCCCCACCCACACCCGCAACCACCGGTGCTCCCACACGGAGACCGAGGCATGGCAGCCGTCCAGGGCCCGCAGCCCGGCCCGGGCGGCGGCGGTGGCCGCCTCCAGCCCGGTACGCGCGGTGGCCAGGTCCCGCGCGAAGTCGGCCACGGCTCCCAGCCGCGCTACGTCTCCCATGGGGCAAGCCTAGGAGCGCCCGCCCCGCGCCGCCCGATCTTGGCCAACCAAGCCCCTGACCTGGCCCGCCCGCTCCACCGAACGGCCGCCGCCCAGCCGGGAGGACCCGTCGCGGCTCCCGGGCGGGCGGCGGCGAGCCGGCGCTACTCCCCCGGCCAGTTGGGCTTGCGCTTCTCGTTGAAGGCGGCGACCCCCTCCGCCCGGTCACCGGAGAAGGCCACCGAACGCCAGGCGGCGTCCTCCACCTCCAGGCCGGCGCGCAGGTCCATACCCCAGCCGGTGCGCAGCGCCCGCTTGGCGGCCCGCAGCCCGACCGGGGAGTTGCCCGCGATACGGCGGGCCAGCGCCAGCGCCTCCGCCCGGTCCTGACCCGACTCCACCAGCTGGTCGACCATCCCCAGCTCCCGGGCCTCCTCGGCCTCCACGCGGCGGGCGGAGAAGACCAGTTCGGCCGCCCTGGCCGCGCCCACCCGTCGGGGCAGCAACTGGGTGCCACCGCCACCGGGGATGACGCCCACCGACACCTCGGGGAGCCCCACCACGGCGGTGGTGTCGGCGACGATCACGTCGCAGGAGAGGGCCAGCTCGTACCCCCCGCCGAGGGCGAAGCCGTGCACGGCGGCGACGGTCGGCATCGGCAGCTCCAGCACCCCGGTGTAGGCGGCGCGGTTGTACGGACGCTGCCGCCCGAGGTCCGCGTCGCTCAGGGAGTTGCGCTCCTTGAGGTCGGCGCCCACGCAGAACGCCCGCTCGTGGGTCGAGGTCAGCACCACCACCCGGGCGTGGGGCTCCTCGACCAGGGCCGCGCAGGCGTCGGAGATCCGACGGGCCATCTCCGTGGAGATGGCGTTCATCGCCTTGGGCCGGTCCAGCACCAGTTCGGCCACACAGGCGACCGGGTCCACCCGTACCTCGACCCACTCACCGAAACGCCGCTCACCCATCCAACCCTCCAGGAGTTAACGTTCATTCACCACGGTCCCCGGCATCATCCCACCCGCGCGCGGAACGGTCGCCGTGACCTCCACCCCCGTGGGAGGTCACGGCGACCCCGGGTTCCCCCCGCCGCACGGGGCGGCGGGGACCCACGCGGACCGCACCGGGCCGACGTGGGAGCACCTGGTCACCCCCGTACGAGGCCGCGCGTGGGCACGGGGGGTGAGGGCGGGCCGTGCGGCCCGGGCGTGGACGAGGGGCACGACGGGATCCGTGCCGACGTCCACGGTGGCGCCCGCAGTGGCTCCCGTGGGGACCGCGGCGAGAGGGGTTCCTCAGTCATGCTCCGCACCGTAGACGGCACCACTGACAGTCGCCCCTCGAACGGTCACCGCACCCGTGGGGCACCCCGGCACGGGGCCGGTGTCCGGCGGAAGGGGTCAACAGGCGTCGGTGCCCCGGGAGTTGGGAGCCTCGCCGTACGGGGCGGCCGTACGGAGACGGGTGACCTGCAGGGGTCCGGCTTCGGGCCCCGGGTCAGCGGGTGGACGGCACGGAGGTGGCGGACCCGCAGGGTCCGGCCGAGGGGTCAGCGTCGGCGGCTCAGCAACCAGGGTTCGACGACCCCGAGGCCCCGTACCGGGCGCTGGTAGAGAGGCTGGAGGGCGAAGCGGTACCCCTCCTCCGGGTGGTTCTCGGACTCCTTCTCCGACTTGGGGGCCAGCCCGTGACCGGTCAGTTCGGCACGCAGCGCGTCGTCGATCAGCACCGTGTCCTTGGGGGCGATGGAGGTCAGCCGGCTGGCGAGGTTGACGGTGTTGCCGAAGACGTCGCCCATCCGGGAGGTGACGGTGCCGAAGGCGATGCCGACGCGCAGTTCGGGCATGGTCGAGTCGGCCTGGAGGGTCTCGATCAGCCGCAGCCCGATCTCGGCGGCGATGGCCGGGTCGTCGGCCACGTAGAGGATCTCGTCGCCCAGGGCCTTGATCAGCCGTCCGCCGTTGGCCGCGACCAGGTCGGCGGCGGTGGTCTCGAACGCCTCGACCAGCTCGCCCAGTTCCTCGTCCTCCAGCCGTCGGGTCAGCCGGGTGAAGCCCACCAGGTCGGCGAAGCCGACGCACTGGCGCCGGTCCACCATCTCCTCGTCGTCCTGGGCCTGGACCACCCGGCCGGTGGCGGCGGCCAGTTGGCGCCGCCAGACGTAGATGAGGAACTCCTCCAGTTCCGGGAGCAGCAGCTGCACCAGTGGATAGGTGACCTCCATCCGGCTCATGCCCGGCTCCGGCGAGACGGTGAGGCCGGACAGGAAGGAGTCGATCTGCCACTCGGCGAGCCGGGAGGTGGTCTGCCCGGTGGAACGGGCCACCTGCACCGCCATGGCCTCGTTCAGCAGGCCGGCCTCCACCAGACCGGCCAGCCGGCGCAGGGCCAGGACGTCGGACTCGGTGAGCGCCTTCGCCTGCCCTATGTCGGCGAAGCCCATGGCCCGCCAGAACCGGGCGGCCAGGTCCATGGAGACCCCGGCGGCGCGGGCCGCCTGGAAGGGGGTGTACTGCCGTTCCGCGCCGAGGATCAACTGCTCGATGCGGAGCGCGTTGGGCTCGGGCTCCTCGACGTCGTCGCCGCCGTCCTCCCCCTCCGGGGGCGACGGCTCGGGCCACCGCTCGTCGACTGGTCGGGCCGGGTCGTCCGACTCGGCCCGGGTGTCCTCCCCGACGGGTGACCCGTCCGGGGCGTGCCCTCCGCTCCCCGCGGGCTCCGCGGGGGCCGTGGGGCTGGAGCGGGGGGCGGGGTCGCGCGTCTCATCCACGGCTGTGGCCCGTTCCTCGCCAGGTCAGATCGTCCCTGCGCACTGCCCTTCCGTTCCTGTCCGCATGGCATCCACCGGACGCCCACCATACGGCAGGTGTGCCATGGCTCACCCTTCGGTGGGCGTACGGAGATGCACGATCTCGGCCACGTCCAGAGGCCGCTGCACCCCGCTGTCGGTGGCCAGCACCAGCCGCCCGTCCCCGTCGACGGCGACGGCCTCTCCGGTGACCTCACGGTCACCCGGAAGCTGGGCGCGGACCGTCCGGCCGAGGGTGGCGCAGCCGGCCGCGTACGCCTCCTGGAGGCGGGAGGCGGCGGGGTCGCCGCCGGCCCCGTCCCAGCGGGTGTACCAGTCCTCCAGGGAACGCAGTACGGCCCGCAGCAGCGGGTCCCGGTCGGTGCCGCCGGCACCGGCCAGGGCCAGGGAGCCGGCCGTGGGGACGGGCAGTTCCGCCTCGGTGAGGGAGACGTTCAGGCCCACCCCGATCACCACCGACCCGTCACCGACGCGTTCGGCCAGGATGCCCCCGGCCTTGCGCTCCTGACCGGCGACCTCGACCAGCAGGTCGTTGGGCCACTTCAGCGCGGTGTCCACCCCGGCCGCACGGGCCAGGGCGCTGGCGGTGGCGACCCCGGTGAGCAGGGGCAGCCAGGTCCAGCGCTCGGGCGGCGCCGTGGGGGTGAGGTGGACCGAGAAGAACAGCCCGGAGCGGGCCGGCGCGGACCATCCCCGGTCCAGCCGCCCCCTGCCGGCGGTCTGGAGTTCGGCGATGCGGACCAGTCCGTGCGGTGCCCGTCCGGCGCGGGCGCGTTCGACCAGGTCGACATGGGTGGATCCGGTCTCGTCGACCAGTTCGACCTCGGACCACAGGCTCTCGGGGCGCAGCAGGGCACGGCGGAGGTTGCCGGCGTTCAGGGGGGGACGTTCCAGGTCGGACCAGGGGCTGTCGGCACTCATGTGAGCCACAGTAGGACGTGTGGGGGTCCGTCGCCGGCCGTGGGAAGGTGGCGATCCCATGACGGCGGGGTTTCCACAACCTCACCGGGGTGTGGCCAACACCGCACCCCCGACCGGCCCGTACGGCCGATAACCTACGAGTCGGTAGCCGTCCGACCACGAGTAGGAGCCGCAGCCCGATGTCCGATCAGGCTAGCCCCGACATCCATACGACCGCGGGCAAGATCGCCGACTTCCGACGGCGTGCGGAGGAGGCGACCCACGCGGGTTCCCAGCGCGCGGTGGAGAAGCAGCACGCCAAGGGGAAGCTGACGGCCCGGGAGCGGATCGAACTGCTCCTGGACGAGGGGTCGTTCACCGAGCTGGACGAGTTCGCCCGGCACCGTTCGACCAACTTCGGCATCGAGAAGAACCGGCCGTACGGGGACGGGGTGGTCACCGGCTACGGCACGGTCGACGGCCGTCCGGTGTGCGTCTACTCCCAGGACTTCACCATCTTCGGCGGCTCCCTGGGTGAGGTGTACGGGGAGAAGATCGTCAAGGTGATGGACTTCGCCCTGAAGACCGGCTGCCCGGTGGTCGGCATCAACGACGGTGGCGGCGCCCGTATCCAGGAGGGGGTGGCCGCTCTCGGGCTGTTCGCGGAGATCTTCCGCCGCAACGTCCACGCCTCGGGTGTGGTGCCGCAGATCTCGCTGATCATGGGCCCCTGCGCGGGCGGCGCGGTGTACTCCCCGGCGATCACCGACTTCACGGTGATGGTGGACCAGACCTCGCACATGTTCATCACCGGCCCGGACGTGATCAAGACGGTCACCGGGGAGGACGTGGGCTTCGAGGAGCTGGGCGGCGCCCGTACCCACAACTCCACCTCCGGGGTGGCGCACCACATGGCGGGGGACGAGAAGGACGCCGTCGAGTACGTGAAGGCGCTGCTGTCCTACCTGCCGAGCAACAACCTCTCCGAACCGCCGGTCTTCCCCGAGGAGGCCGACCTGGAGACCTCGGAGGAGGACCGGGAACTGGACACCCTGATCCCGGACTCGGCCAACCAGCCCTACGACATGCGCGGCGCCATCGAACACGTCCTGGACGACGGGGAGTTCCTGGAGACCCAGCCGCTGTTCGCCCCCAACATCGTCACCGGCTTCGGCCGCGTGGAAGGGCAGTCGGTCGGGGTGGTGGCCAACCAGCCGATGCAGTTCGCCGGCTGTCTGGACATCGGGGCGAGCGAGAAGGCCGCCCGGTTCGTGCGCACCTGCGACGCCTACAACATCCCGGTGCTCACCTTCGTCGACGTACCCGGGTTCCTGCCCGGCACCGACCAGGAGTACAACGGCATCATCCGGCGGGGCGCCAAGCTGATCTACGCCTACGCCGAGGCCACCGTCCCCCTGATCACCGTGATCACCCGCAAGGCCTTCGGCGGGGCGTACGACGTGATGGGCTCCAAGCACCTGGGCGCCGACCTCAACTTCGCCTGGCCCACCGCCCAGATCGCGGTGATGGGCGCCCAGGGCGCGGTCAACATCCTGCACCGCCGCACCCTGGCGGCCACCGACGACCCCGAGGCCCGCGAGGACCTGCGGGCCAAGCTGACCCAGGAGTACGAGGACGCCCTGCTCAACCCGTACGTGGCCGCCGAGCGGGGCTACGTGGACGCGGTGATCCTGCCCTCGGAGACCCGCCGCCACATCACCCGGGGGCTGCGCACCCTGCGCAACAAGCGGGAGCAGCTGCCGCCCAAGAAGCACGGCAACATCCCGCTGTGAACGGCGGGTTGGACCCTCGGACCGCAGTCGAGCAGCAGGAGCGAACGCCGTGATCAAGGTGACCAGGGGCAACCCCACCCCGGAGGAACTGGCCGCCGCCCTGGCGGTGGTACGGGCCCGGGCCGCCGCCGCGGCGGCAGGTGCCGAGGCACCCCGCCGCCAGGTGCAGGAGTGGTCCGACCCGGCCCGTACCGTGCCTCGCCGGGTCCCCCACCCGGGCCCCAAGGCCTGGCGCACCACCTACTGGCCGGCCTGACTCCCGGGGGAACGTGAGCGGGCTCTCGTGGTGCTGAGTACGGGTACTCAGGCACCGAGGCGCCCGGAGGCGCACCATGGGGGCATGTTGTGGACCGATCTTGACCCCCGGCGGAGCGAGGCCAGCCAGGAACGGCGGCGCCTGCGGCTGATGCACGAGCGGGCCGGCTGGCTGCTCGCGGTCGCCGTGCTGTTCTCGGTGGCCGTGGCGGTGTGGGTGCGCTGAGCGCCCGGGCCACGGGCCTCGGGGGACCGCTGCGGGCGGGTACGGGGGCCGTGTCAGGGATGCCTACGATGAGGCCCATGGAATCCGGTACCCCCGCCCGTCGTCTGGTGCTCGCCTCCCAGTCCCCCGCCCGCCTCGGCCTGCTGAGGTCGGCCGGTATGGCCCCGGAGGTGATCGTCAGCGGGGTGGACGAGGACGCCCTGTCCGCCTCCAGCCCCGGCGAGTTGGCCCTGGTGCTGGCCCGGGCCAAGGCCCGTGCGGTGGCCGCGCGCCCGGAGGCGGCCGGCGCGGTGGTGGTCGGCTGCGACTCGGTGCTGGAACTGGACGGAGAGGCCCTGGGCAAACCGGCGGACGCCGAGGAGGCCACCGCGCGGTGGAAGTCCATGCGGGGCCGGGCCGGCGTGCTGCGTACCGGGCACTGTGTGATCGACACCGCCACCGGCCGGGAGAGCGCGGCCACCGCCTCCACCACGGTGCGGTTCGGCGAACCCTCCGACGAGGAGGTCGCCGCCTACGTGGCCAGCGGTGAACCGCTGCACGTGGCGGGGGCGTTCACCCTGGACGGCCGCTCGGCGCCCTTCGTGGACGGCATCGACGGGGACCACGGCAACGTGATCGGACTGTCGCTGCCCCTGTTGCGGTCGCTGCTGGGGGAGTTGGGGATCGGCGTGACGGAGTTCTGGACGGTCGGGGCGCACTGACCCCGGTCCGGCGCCCGTTCGCCCGCCCCGAGGGGCCAACCGGCGGGCGGGCCACCGGAGTCGGGGCGTCGTCCCCCGACGCCCGGCGCTCCGGGGGTTCAGGAAGTGGCCGGCTCGGGGCCGCCGTTGGCCTCCGGTGCGGGCCCCTCGGGTTCCCGGGGCTTCGCGGGCTCCTCCGGCTCGGGGGGCGCGTAGGAGATGAGGGTGAACACCAGCAGTCCGAGGACCAGCATCATCAGCAGGAAGGCCGTCCAGCCGACCATCCCCACCGAGAAGGCGCCGAGCACCCCGTGCAGCACCGCGCAGGCGATCAGCGCGATACGGGGCACCCCGAGGGCCGGGCGGTCGCGGACCGCCATCCACAGCAGGGTGGCCGCGCACAGCACCAGGTACAGGCCGATCAGTCCCCCGGCGACCAGGGTGGAGACGGTCATGGCGCGCGGTTCGAGTCCGGCCAGGGACATCTTCTGGGCGTCCACCACCGTGCTGAGGATGATGTGCAGCAGACCCAGACCGACGGCCTCGATCACCAGCACCACGGCGGCCACGACGGCTATCGGACGTCTCGCCAACCCGCCCACCCACTTCGTCTACGCCCCGGCGATCCCACCGGAGCCGGTTGAGAATTCGGCCCCGAGCACGCTACGGGCGGGTAAGCGGACGCACAAGGGACAAGTCCATGACGGCCCGGGCCGGCCTCGGTAGGCTGCGTTCCAGATCACCGCGCCAGGCAAAGATTCCCCCTTCCGTTCATAGGGGTTCCACAAACAGCGTGGAGCGGGGAACGGGGATGCTGGTGGAAACCCGAGACCCATCAGCGGTACGACTAGAGTGCGGTGGGCCGTACGGCCGGCCATGACGTGGGGTTTTCCCGGGTTTTTACTCCGGGGGTGACACTGCGTGTGGGCAAGCTCACCGGCCAGTGTGGGTCGGCGCCGAGTGTCGCCCGTACCTAAACTTTGTCCATCCATCTGTCTCGGCACAGCGCCAAGTAGCGCCAAGTAGGGAGTCATCGTGCGCAAGGTGCTCATCGCCAACCGTGGCGAGATCGCTGTTCGTGTTGCTCGGGCCTGCCGGGACGTCGGCATCGCGAGCGTGGCTGTCTACGCGGAGCCCGACCGTGACGCCGTGCACGTACGGGTGGCCGACGAGGCCTTCGCCCTCGGCGGGGACACCCCGGCCGCCAGCTACCTGGACGTCGCCAAGGTGCTCAAGGCCGCCGCCGACTCCGGCGCCGACGCCGTGCACCCCGGATACGGCTTCCTCTCCGAGAACGCCGAGTTCGCCCAGGCCGTACTGGACGCGGGCCTGATCTGGATCGGCCCGCCCCCGCAGGCGATCCGCGACCTCGGCGACAAGGTGGCGGCCCGTCACATCGCCCAGCGCGCGGGCGCCCCGCTGGTGGCCGGCACCAAGGACCCGGTGTCCGGGGCGGACGAGGTGGTGGCCTTCGCCGAGGAGCACGGGTTGCCGATCGCCATCAAGGCCGCCTTCGGCGGCGGTGGGCGCGGCCTGAAGGTGGCCCGCACCCTGGAGGAGGTCCCGGAGCTGTACGAGTCCGCGGTACGGGAGGCGGTCGCCGCCTTCGGCCGGGGCGAGTGCTTCGTGGAGCGGTACCTCGACCGCCCCCGCCACGTGGAGACCCAGTGCCTGGCCGACCAGCACGGCAACGTGGTGGTCGTCTCCACCCGTGACTGCTCACTCCAGCGCCGGCACCAGAAGCTGGTCGAGGAGGCGCCCGCGCCGTTCCTCAGCGAGGAGCAGAACACCGAGCTGTACCGCGCCTCCAAGGCCATCCTCAGGGAGGCCGGCTACGTGGGCGCCGGCACCTGCGAGTTCCTGGTCGGCCAGGACGGCACCATCTCCTTCCTGGAGGTCAACACCCGTCTCCAGGTGGAGCATCCGGTCACCGAGGAGGTCACCGGCATCGACCTGGTGCGGGAGATGTTCCGGGTGGCCGACGGCGAGGAGCTGGGGTACGACGACCCGCCGGTGCGCGGCCACTCCTTCGAGTTCCGCATCAACGGCGAGGACCCGGGCCGCAACTTCCTGCCCGCCCCCGGTACGGTCACCCGCTTCGCCCCGCCATCCGGCCCGGGCGTCCGGCTGGACGCCGGCGTCGAGTCCGGCAGCGTCATCGGCCCGGCCTGGGACTCCCTGCTGGCCAAGCTGATCGTGACCGGTGCCAGCCGGCAGCAGGCCCTCCAGCGGGCCTCACGGGCGCTCGACGAGTTCGAGGTCGAGGGCATGGCCACCGCGCTGCCCTTCCACCGTGTGGTGGTCACCGACCCGGCCTTCGCCCCCGAGGTGAACGGCGAGCTGGGCAAGCCCTTCAAGGTCCACACCCGTTGGATCGAGACCGAGTTCGCCAACGAGATCCCCCCGCACACCGCGCCCGGCGCGGACGAGGAGGAGAGCGCGGAACTCGGCCGGGAGACCGTGGTGGTCGAGGTCGGCGGGAAGCGGCTGGAGGTCTCCCTCCCCTCCTCGCTGGGGCTGCCCCTGGCCCGTGCGGCGGTCGCCGGCGGTGCCAAGCCCAGCCGTCGGCGCGGCAGCAAGAAGGCCGGCTCGGCGATCTCCGGTGACGACCTCGCCTCCCCGATGCAGGGCACCATCGTCAAGGTGGCCGTGGAGGAGGGCCAGGTGGTCGAGGAGGGCGAACTCATCGTCGTCCTGGAGGCGATGAAGATGGAGCAGCCGCTGAACGCCCACCGCGCCGGCACCATCAAGGACCTGTCGGCCGAGGTCGGCGCCTCACTCTCGGCGGGCACTGTGATCTGCCAGATCAAGGACTGATCAGGCGACCCGCCAGCTCAAGAACCGACCCGGCAACCCGCCGGCTCAAGAACCGACCCGGCAACCCGCCGGCTCAAGAACCGACCCGGCGACCCACCAGCTCAGGGACCAGCCGGGCGGTCCACCAGCTGAGCGACCGACCCGGCAACCCGCCAACTCCACGACCGGTCCGGCGAGTACGCCGGACCTCGGGGCCGGCGGCCCCGGCGCCTGGCGGACAGCGGCATACGGCCCTGGGCGTTCCCCACCAGAAGGGGGGGAACGCCCAGGGCCGTCGCCGTGACCGGTCCACCGGCTCCGACCGATCCCGACCGGGCGCGGCAGGCCCGACGGTTACCGGCGCCGGGGCGCCAGGTCCGCGATCCGGCCGGGGGGTTGGCCCGGCTGCCCCTCGTCCGTACCGTGCGAGCCCGTGGGCCTGCCGTACGGAGCGGGGGCACCGCCCGGCAGACGGGTACGCCTCGGTCCGGGCAGGGGCAGGTCGCGCCGGCCCTCGCCCTCGGCCAACTGCCGTGGCCGGTGGCCCTCCTTGGGCCGGCCGGCCCCGTCCCGTGGACGGCCCCCGGTGTCCGGCCCCTTGGTGGAACCGGCCACCGCGATCCGTACACCCTGGTCGGCCAGGGCCTGGAGTTCGGCGGCGGCACGGTCGTCACCCGGGGGCGGCTCGTCGGTGACCAGCCGGGTGATCACGTCGGTGGGCACGGTCTGGAACATGGTGTCCGTGCCCAGCTTGCCGTGATCGGCGAGCACGACCACCTCGGAGGCGGCCTGCACCAGTGCCCGGTCCACGCTGGCCGACAGCATGTTGGAGGTGGACAGGCCGCGTTCGGCGGTCAGTCCGCTCCCGGACAGGAAGGCCCGGCTGACCCGGAGGCCCTGGAGCGACTGCTCCGCTCCACTGCCGACCAGGGCGTAGTTGGAACCCCTGAGGGTGCCGCCGGTCATGACGACCTCGACCCGGTTGGCGTGAGCCAGGGCCTGCGCCACCAACAGGGAGTTGGTGACCACGGTCAGCCCGGGAACCCGGGCGAGCCGGCGAGCCAGTTCCTGGGTGGTGGTGCCGGCACCCACCACCACGGCCTCGCCCTCCTCCACGAGGCCGGCCGCGAGATCCGCGATCGCCGTTTTCTCGGCGGTCGCGAGATGGGACTTCTGGGGGAAACCAGACTCCCGGCTGAGGCCGCCCGGGAGTACGGCACCGCCGTGTCGACGGTCGAGAAGTCCTTCTGCCTCCAGGGCCCGCACATCACGCCGTACGGTCACTTCGGAGGTCTGGACGACACGGGCGAGCTCACGGAGCGACACCGCTCCGTTGGCGCGCACCATTTCAAGGATCAATTGACGACGTTCTGCAGCGAACACGGAACCGACAGTAACGCCAGTCCGTGCCCCGCTTCCGCTCTTTGCGCCAGTTTTCGGAAGTTGGGCGATCCGTCCTGGGCGATGTGCTATGGGCGAGTTACCCGATGCGTGCCGGGGGCGTCCGACCGGTCGGGAGCGCGGTCACGGACCCTCGGACGGGAGGCCACGAAGGGGTCAACACCCCGCGGGACACCGTCGGTTCAGCGCTGACCGGTCCGGGAGCCGGCCGGGAGGCTCAGGCCTCCTCGGACACCTTGAAGGACTGCAACTGCCGCGCGGCCTCGGCGATCGAACCGGACAACGAGGGGTAGACGGTGAAGGACTTGGCCAACTGGTCCACCGTCAGGTTGAGGTCCACCGCCAGGGCGATGGGGTGGATCAGCTCGCTGGCCCGGGGGGCGACGACCACGCCGCCCACCACGATCCCGGTGCCCGGACGGCAGAACAGCTTCACGAAGCCGTCCCGGATGCCCTGCATCTTGGCCCGGGGGTTGCGCATCAGCGACAGCTTCACCACCCGGGCGTCGATCTTGCCCTTGTCCACGTCCGCCTGGGAGTAGCCGACGGTGGCGATCTCCGGGTCGGTGAACACGTTCGCCGACACCGTACGAAGGTTGAGGGGCCCCACCGCGTCGCCCAGGAAGTGGTACATGGCGATCCGCCCCTGCATGGCGGCCACCGAGGCGAGGGCGAAGACGCCGGTGCAGTCACCGGCCGCGTAGATCCCGGGGGCCGAGGTGCGGGACACCCGGTCGGTACGGATGTGCCCGGAGTCCCTCAGCGCGACCCCGGCCTCCTCCAGGCCGATACCGGAGGTGTTGGGGATGGCGCCGACCGCCACCAGCGCGTGGCTTCCGGTGACCGTACGACCGTCCTGCAACTCCACCTCCACGCCCTCGCGGAGTTCGCCGTTGACCTTCCGGGTCACCCGGCGGGCGGAGGCGGCCCGGGAGCGGGCCATCACGTTCATGCCCCGGCGGCGGAACACGTCCTCCAGCACGGCGGCGGCATCCGGGTCCTCCCCCGGCAGCACCCGGTCCCGGGAGGAGACCAGGGTCACCTGGGACCCCAACGCCTGGTAGGCGCCGGCGAACTCGGCCCCGGTGACGCCGGAACCGATGACGATCAGTTCCTCGGGCAGCTCGCTCAGGTCGTACAGCTGCGTCCAGTTGAGGATGCGCTCACCGTCCGGCTTGGCGTCCGGGATCTCCCGGGGGTGCCCCCCGGTGGCGATCAGCACCGCGTCCGCCGTCAGCCGCTCCTCCCCGCCGTCGGCGAGGTCCACCACCACGGCACGGGAACCGTCCGGCCCCTGGTGCGGCTCGACCCTGCCCCGCCCCCGCACCACCCGGGCGCCGGCCCGGCGTACCGAGGTGCTGATGTCCCGCGACTGCGCCTGGGCCAGCCCCATCACCCGACGGTTGACCTTGCCCAGGTCCACGCCGACCACCCGGGCCGGGGTCGCGATGTGGGGGGTGTCGTCCTCGACGATGATGCCCAACTCCTCGTAGGAGGCGTCGAAGCTGGTCATCACCTCGGCCGTGGCGATCAGGGTCTTGGAGGGCACGCAGTCGGTGAGGACCGAGGCCCCGCCGAGGCCGTCACGGTCCACCACCGTGACCTCCGCGCCGAGCTGAGCCCCCACCAGCGCCGCCTCGTAGCCGCCTGGTCCACCACCGATGATCACGATCCGAGTCACGGAACAAGTGTCCCTTACCGCCCGCCCGACTCTCGCGGCGACCCCCGTGGATGCCACGGATCACGGTGACGGGCCGGTCCTCTCCCGTACCCTCAAGGGCATGTCGCTCTACGCCGCGTACGCCGGCAATCTCGACGCGCGGCTCATGTCCCGCCGCGCCCCGCACTCGCCCCTGCGCGGCACCGGTTGGGTCACCGGCTGGCGGTTGACCTTCGGTGGCGAGCACATGGGGTGGGAGGGCGCCCTGGCCACCATCGTGGAGGCGCCGCGTTCCGAGGTGTTCGTCGCGCTGTACGACATCGCGCCGATGGACGAGGACGCCATGGACCGCTGGGAGGGGGTGGGCCTGGACATCTACCGTCGGATGCGGATCCGGGTGCACACCCTCGACGGCGAGGAACCGGCCTGGTGCTACGTCCTCAACGGGTACGAGGGAGGGCTCCCCTCGGCCCGGTACCTGGGCGAGGTCGCGGACGCCGCCGAGTCGGCGGGGGCCCCGCACGACTACGTGATGGAGCTGCGCAAGCGCCCGTGCTGAGGGGCCCGGGGATGTAATCGCCTCGTCACGCACGCCCCCTACGCGCAGCTCTACGCGCGTAGTAGCCTCGCCCTGTGAACGCATCAGTCTCCGGGAACCAAAGCCCCCCCACACCCCAGAACAACGCCGCCACCGCCGCCGACCGGCTCCGCGAGCTGACCGGCGCCGACAGCCACGACGTCGCCCTGGTGATGGGCTCCGGCTGGGTTCCGGCCGCCGATGCCCTGGGTGAACCCGAGCGCGAGTTCGCCGTCACCGAACTCCCCGGGTTCCCCCCACCCGCGGTGGCCGGCCACGCCGGAAAGATCCGCTCCTACCGGCTGGGCGACAAGCGCGCCCTGGTCTTCCTCGGCCGCACCCACTACTACGAGGGCCACGGCGTCACGGCCGTCGCCCACGGCGTCCGCACGGCCGTGGCCTCCGGCTGCAAGACCGTGGTGCTGACCAACGGCTGCGGAGGTCTGCGCGCCGGCATGAGCCCCGGCCAGCCGGTGTTGATCAGCGACCACATCAACCTCACCGCCACCTCCCCCATCCTCGGCGCCAACTTCGTCGACCTGACCGACCTCTACAGCTCCCGGCTGCGCACCCTGTGCCAGGAGATCGACTCCAGCCTGGAGGAGGGGGTCTACGTCCAGGTCCCCGGCCCGCACTACGAGACGCCCGCCGAGATCGAGATGGTGCGGCGGCTGGGCGGCGACCTGGTGGGGATGTCCACCGTGCTGGAGGCCATCGCCGCCCGCGAGGCCGGGGCCGAGGTGCTGGGCATCTCCCTGGTCACCAACCTGGCCGCCGGCATGACCGGCGAACCCCTCAACCACGAGGAGGTCCTCCAGGCCGGCCGTGACTCGGCGAGCCGGATGGGCGCCCTGCTGGCCAAGGTGCTGCGCCGGGTGTGAGCCCCGGCGGGGCCTGCCCCGTACCGGACCCGGCCGGCGTTACGGTCGGCGGACGCGGTACGGGCCCGCCCCGGGCCGCGAGCGGCCCTCCGTACCCCCCCACGACCTCCCATCCACCCCCGTCGACGCGAGAGGCGGATCACCGTGCTCGATGACCTCACCGCACAGGCCCAGGCGTGGCTCGCCGAGGACCCGGACCCCGACACCCGGGCGGAGTTGGACGGCCTCCTCCAGGCCGACGACCGGGAGGAGCTGACCCGACGGTTCGCCGGCACCCTGCGCTTCGGCACCGCCGGACTGCGCGGGGAACTGGGAGCCGGGCCCACCCGGATGAACCGGGTGGTGGTGATCCGGGCCGCCGCCGGACTGGCCCGCTACCTGCTGCTCCAGGGCCACGGCGCCGCCGAGGACCGGGAGCCGGGACTGGTGGTGGTCGGCTACGACGCCCGCCACAAGAGCTGGGACTTCGCCCTGGACACGGCCGCCGTGGTGGTGGGCGCCGGGCTGCGGGCCGCCCTGCTGCCGCGTCCACTGCCCACCCCCGTACTGGCCTTCGCCATCCGCCACCTGGGCGCGGTCGCCGGGGTCACGGTGACCGCCAGCCACAACCCGCCCCGGGACAACGGCTACAAGGTCTACCTCGGCGACGGCTCCCAGATCGTGCCGCCCGCCGACGCCCGGATCGCCGAACAGATCGAGGCCGTCGGGGCGTTGGAGTCGGTACCGCGTGCCGAGGAGGGCTGGCAGACCCTCGGCGAGGACGTGGTGGACGCCTACCTGGAGGCGGCCGGCGCGGTGCTGTCCCCCGACAGTTCACGTGACCTGAGGGTGGTGCACACCTCCCTGCACGGGGTGGGCGGCCAGACCCTGGTGGCCGCCTTCGAACGGGCCGGCTTCCCGACCCCGCTGGCGGTCGCCGAACAGGCCGACCCCGACCCGGACTTCCCCACCGTCGCCTTCCCCAACCCGGAGGAGGACGGCGCGATGGACCTGGCCTTCGCGGCGGCCCGGGCGGCCCACCCGGACCTGGTCCTGGCCAACGACCCGGACGCGGACCGCTGCGCGGTGGCCGTACCGGAACCGGACAGCGAGGCCGGCTGGCGGATGCTGCGCGGCGACGAGGTGGGCGCCCTGCTGGCCAGCCACCTGGTGTCCCACGGCGCCCAGGGCACCCTGGCGACCACCATCGTCTCCTCCTCCCTGCTGTCCCGCATCGCCGAGCGGGCGGGACTGGAGTACGAGGAGACGCTGACCGGATTCAAGTGGCTCTCTCGGGTGAAAAACCTCCGCTACGGCTACGAGGAAGCCCTCGGCTACTGCGTGGACCCCGCCTCGGTACGGGACAAGGACGGCATCAGCGCCGCCCTGCTGATCGCCGAACTCGCCGCCGGACTACGGCAGTCGGGGCGTTCGCTGACCGACGAGCTGGACCGGCTCGCGGTGGAGCACGGACTGCACGCCACCGACCAGCTGTCGGTACGGGTACGGGACCTGTCCCTGATCGCCGACGCCATGACCCGGCTGCGCACCAGCCCCCCGACCCGGCTCGCCGGGCTCACCGTCACCTCCACCGAGGACCTCAGCAAGGGGTCGGCGCCCCTGCCGCCCACCGACGGACTGCGGTACCGGCTGGCCGGCACCGGTGAGGTGGGCGAGGCCCGGGTGATCGTGAGGCCCAGCGGCACCGAGCCCAAGCTCAAGTGCTACCTGGAGGTGGTGGTCCCGGTGTCCTCCCCCGACGGCCTCCCCCGGGCGCGCGAGGTGGCCACCGAGTCCCTGGAGCGGCTGCGTACCGAGATCGCCCAGGCCGCCGGCATCTGACCCGGACCCCACCAAGCCCCGAACTCCCCCTCGTACGGGAGGAGTTCGGGGCTCCTGTCCGAGACGGGGCGGGCCCTCAGCCGGCCGCCACCGCGCCGGGCCAGTCCCGGTGTCGTCCCGCCCACGCGGCCCCCTTCGGGTGGGGGTGGCTTGGCTCGCCCGTGGCTGGCTGAGTCGGCGGGAAGGTCGGAGCGAGTGTGGGCTGACCGACGCGGCTCCGCGCGGCGTCGGGCCATCCCCCGACCCCCAGGGCGGTGGAGGCGGCCCCCGCCCGGCGACCGGAAACGGCGCCCGGGGAGGCGTCCCCAGCCGCGAACTTGTCGCGGTCGCCCCACGCGCCTGTTGTGGCTGCCCCCGGCGGGCAGCTGCCGACACGGGGGGGGCGCCCTATGCGACCGAGCGTCGTCGACGTCGTCGGAACCTTGCGCCATCGACGCCGCACCCGCGTCTGGATGTGGCCGCGTCCCCTCCCCCGCGCGCCGCAGCGACCTGGCCTCCTCCCACGAGCAGTCCTCGGGCCGTCGGCCTTCCCCTCCGGTCGCCACAAGACGGCCTTCCCCTCCGGTCGCCACAAGACGGCCTTCCCCTCCGGTCGCCACAACTCGTGGCCGGCGCCCGCCACTTGTCGCGGATCGGGGGCGGGTTCCCCGGCCGTCCGCGTCGACGGGTTTCCTGACCACTTCTCCGGGCACGCGAGGGTCCATGAATCATGGTGTGACAGAGCGGGTCGCGTCCGCGTCGGGCGCCCCCAGCCCTGTCCTCCTCGCCCTGCTGTGCGTGTTCCTCGTCGTAGGCCTGATTCAGGTGATACGGCCGCAACTGCTGTGGCGGTTGAACCGTCGACTTCAGCGCGGGTGGGTGAAGGATCCCGACGCGACCGAGCCCACCCGCAAGGCTTACGCGATGCAGCGCGCGACGGGAGTGGTCTTCCTCGCCGTCGTCGTGTGGATGCTCTTCCGGCACATCTGACCCGGACACGACAGGGGTGACCCGGACCCCACGAACTCCCCCTCGTACGGGCGGAGTTCGGGGCTCCTGTCCGAGACGGGCGGGCCCTCAGCCGGCCGTCACCGCGCCGGGGCCGACCCCCAGGGCGGTGTACGCGGCCTCCGCCCGGCGACCGGGAGCGGTGCCCCGCGGCGCGTGGGCGAGGAAACCCTCCGTGGAGCCCTGGTAGACGAGCTGACCCGACCGCAGGACGGCGACCTGCCGCGCCTCCTCCGCCAGGTCGGCGACGTCGTGGGTGGACAGCAACACCCGTACGTCGCCGGTGAGGGCACCGAGCGCGTCCCGGAACACCCGCCGCTGGTGCGGGTCCATGCCGGCGGTGGGCTCGTCCAGCAACAGCACCCGGGCGCCGTGCACCAGGGCGGACGCGACACCGACCCGGCGCAGCTGCCCGCCCGACAGCCGTGCGGCCCGGGTGTCGGCCTGGTCGGTGAGGTCCACCCGGCCCAGGGCACGGGCCGCCGCCTCCCAGGCGTCCCGCCGGCTCATGCCCTTCAACCACCCGGTGTAGGCGACCTGTTCCCGGGCGGTCAGTCCGGTCATGGCCGTGACCCGCTGCGGCAGATACGCCACGGCCGCCCGGTACTCCCGGTGCCGGGAGGCCACGCCGTCGAAGGTGACGCTCCCCTCCCTCGGCCGGGTGACCCCCGCCGCCAGCCGCAGCAGCGTGGTCTTGCCGGCGCCGTTGGGGCCGAGGAGGACGGTGAGCCCCTCGGGAAGCTCGTAGTCGAACCGTTCGAGGACGGGGCGGGCCCGGAAGCCGTATCCGTAGGTGCACCGGGACAGTGTCAACGTCATGGAGTCGGACTCCCCTGCTCTGGCGGCCATGGACATGTCGGTCGTACTCACTTCTCGGTGGGTGTGCCGGGCCTGGCCAGCAGGGCGGCGAGCCCCGAGGCCAGGGCCAGGAACGCGGCGGTGGCGGCGACCGGGTCAGCGAGGGGGCGGAACAGAACCGTCCAGAAGTGGACGTGGCCCCCCGGCCCGCGCCCCAGGAAGAGCACCACGAACCCCCAGGCCACCGGGGCGAGTACGGCCCGGGAACCGGCCACCGACCGGACCAGCAGCATCAGCCCCACCAGGAAGGCGGTGTCCCGGCCGAGCCCGGGACCGGTGTAGACACTGCCCAAGGCCCGGGCCAGGAACCCGGTCAACAGGGCACCCAGCACCGTGGCGAGAACCAGCGCCACATCCATCCACACCACCGGCCGGGTGGCCGTCTCCTCGGCGGCCGGCAGCCGGGAGTCCAGGCACAGCGCCAACGCCGAACACAGCAGCAGCGGGGTCAGGGCACTGATCGGCGCCGGCAGGGTGCCCGACAGGAACGAGGGCAGGTCCAGTTCGGTGTCCTGCCACAGCAGTGCCAGCAGCGCAAACGGTACGAACAGGCCCGGCAGTACGGTGTGGGCACGGCGGGCCTTGATCCACCACCTCACCGGGCACCCCCTCCGCAGACCCGGTCGAGGGTCGCGCGGTACCAGGAACGCTGACGGGTGTCCGACCACTCCAGCACCTTCGCCACCCGCGCCTTCACCCCGCCCACCCTCGCGTCCTCGGCCTTCTGTAGCGCGGCCAGCTCACGGTCACCGCCGGGGTCGATCACCTCGCCCCTCAGCGCCCTGAGGTAGCGCCGCTCCTCGCCGACCTGGTGCGCCTGCCACAGCCGCAGGGCGGAGGCGTCCGCCGGCCGGGGCTTGGCGCACGGCAACCTGCCCGCCGTGCGGTACACCCGGTAGCGCAGGGCGCCGTCACGGTCCGCCTCGGTCAGAGGCAGGTGCCACTCCCCGTCCGTGATCCGGTGACTGTCGTCCACCAGGGAGTCCGTCACCCGCCGTGGGGTCCGTGGTCCGGCCCCCGCCTCCCGGAGGGCGGTGACCACCTCGGTGACGACCCGTCGGGCTTCGGCCGGGGCGAGGTCGGACTCCCGGGGCACGCACACCCGGGGCGCCTCGCCCGCGCAGTCGACCAGCACCCTGGCACGGGCGACGGGCGCGGTGGCGCCCCAGTCGGCGGCGAGCCGGTAGGCGGTGGCGAAGGCCCCGACGGCCACCGCGCAGGCGGCCACCACTGCCGTGGCGCGGACCAGCCCGGTCCGGCCCGGCCCCCAGGCCAGGGCCAGGCCCGCCGCGACACCGGCGGCCGGAAGCAGGTGCGCGGCGAGCGAGGACCAGGTGGCCAGTTCCCCGTAGGACAGGAAACCGGAGGGCGAACCGGACAGATGACGGGTCCAGTCGGCGCCGCCCTCGCTGAACTGCCCCGCGCCCGCGAACGCGACCAGGTAGAAGACCCCGACCGCGAGGAGCGGGGCGGCGATCAACCGCGTGACCCACAGGCCCACCGCGAAACCGATCACGCAGTAGGCGACGTCCAACAGCGCCGCCAGGCACGGGAACTGGAGCGCGTCCAGGGTGGGCGCGACCCCCTCCCGTACGAGCGCCGCCCCGACCGCGACAAGCAGCATCAGCCACCCCAGCACCAGTACCGGCCACAGGGCTTGGAAGGCCACCCGGTACCGGCTGCGGACCGGCGCCAACTCCCACACCCCGTCCTTCCCGAGGCGTCCCGCCTCCCAGGCCGACAGCGCGGCCACCACCGCGAACCCCAGGCCGTAGAAGGGTTCCAGGGCGAAGGAGACGACCTCGGGCGCGTACGGCAGGGCCGACCGGGAGTAGGGGTAGTCGAGGCCGAAGACGTGCACCGCGTAGAAGACCGACAGCCCGAGGACGATCGGCGCGGCCCACAACGCGCTGCTGGTACGTAACCGTGTACCTGGGTTCATGACGCTCCCCGTTCCGTACTTGGACTCAGTGGTGGTGGGAAGCCGGCCACCGGCTTCCCACCACCTCCCACCGAGGCGGGCCTCAGTCTGCCTTGGTGCTGTCCACGACCACCTTCCTCACGGTGAGTGCCAACCCACCGGATCTACCATTGATCTTGTCGATGCGGAAGTAGTAGGAACCTTTCTTGAGGTTGTGCCACTCTCCCTTGGAGCTGGAAGTACTGGACTTGAAACACGCCTTGTATGTCTTTCTGCTGTGCGTGTCGGGCCATGCGGTACGGACCCGCTGAAGATCAACAACTGTGGACTTGTCCGGTCCGCCCGACACAGAGCAGCCCTTGAAGCGAACCTCGGAGTAGCCACCGTCACGCCACCTTCGGGACTCGAACCCTGTTAGAACGTCATACATCTTGCTCGTCCAGTACGTTCCCGTGAACGAAGGAGTGCTCCTCTCCCCCTCAACTGCACTAGCAGTCGGAACGGCACCGAAAGATGAAATTGCCACCGCCCCCGCGACCAAACCAACACGAGCCCTTCTCCTACGACTCAACATCAGACGCATCCCCTCTTCATCGCGCCATCACTCATCTCGTGGTGCGAGCGTAGAGACGGTCTGATGCAGAGCTCACCCGCCTACTCCTCAACTATTCCCCTGTGAAGTCTCGGCTTCCTCACGCACTTGGGGAAATGGGGAGCACTATCCGTGGACCGCCTCATGTCAGCTAGGACATGACAGGCCCGAGCACAGCTGATCCCGATTCACCGGACGTTCACCCGCCGATTCCGACTCGCCGGTGCCTGACACCGCACACCACGGAGCCCCGAACTCCTCTGTGTGCGGGAGGAGTTCGGGGCTCGTGTCCGGGCGGGGCGGGCCGTCAGCACGGGTTCAGGGGACCAGTGCTGACCGTCGCCGGTCCCGGACGCGCGGCGGCCGGTGTCGGTACGTCGGATCGTCCACCGCGTTACGCGGGACGGTTGCGGAAGACCTGGTTGTGGTAGTCACCGACCGGCGACAGCACCGTGGGGTGGTCGTTGCCGGTGGGCACGCTGTTGGGCGTGATCGCGAGAGAGGTGTCGTTGTACGGGCGGATGGTGAAGCCGTTCCGCACCCCGGTGTCCGTACCGTGCAGCTCCCACCACTGCTGCTTGTTGGTGGCCGAACAGGTCTTGGTGCCGACGTACTTGCGGTTCTCCACCCGGTCCGGTTCCAGGCACACGTCGCCGCCGGCGTTCCTGATGCGGAACGTGGAGGTGCTGCCGCCCACCGACTCGTACACCCACTTCTCGGTGTCCAGGACCACGCCGTTGTGGTCCTCCCAGAGGTCGACGATGCCGGTCGGTGTCGAGGCGAAGCCGTTGGGCGTCAGATGCTCCCCGGTCTGCACGTGGTCGACGAACACCTCCGTACCGGTGGGCACCCGCCCGATCTCGTCCGCCACCGCGACGGCGGGAGCCAGTGCGGCGGCCGTGACGGCGGCGACAGCCAACGCCCGGCAGGTCAGCTTTGTCGTCCTGGACACACGATCTCCTGTGGTTGGAAAAACGGAACGTGACCAGAAGATCACCGAACCCCGGCCCCTCTCCACAGCTCAGGGCACACGCCACCTGATGAGGTGCCTACCGAGGCGTTCATGATCCGTTACGCCCACACCTGGGGTATGACACCCCGTCACCTCCACGCTGGCAGCGCCCACTTGCGGGCTCCTCGCTCCCCCGAAGCCCACACACCCCGACCCGGCAACGGCGGGGTGGGTCCGTTGAAGTCGACCTCCGCACGGGCACGTGAGCGGCCCTCACCGGTCACAGCTCCTTCACCGCATGGACGCCGGTACCTTCGTGGGGATCTGCGGCTTGTTCTGGCAGTCGAGCCTCTTCGCCAACAATCGGGCGGACCGCAACAGATGGCGAAATACGTTCTTACCGTCCAGGCGGGAACCCGTTTCACCGATCGCTCCCACAGCAACGGGGTCTCCGTCGATTTGGCTGTCCCGTGCCCCAGGCACCGCACACCGGAGGTAGACACGATAGAAAGGTACCTCACGGGAATCCTGCTGCAAAAAGGTCAGCAGTACGTCAGAGTTCACTCGTGAACTACGGTAATCAGGCTTCGATTTCGGGTCGGTATCGCGACGGGTGAGCCTGGAGAGGACCTCTTTCTCCTTTTTGACCGTCTCGCTGAAGGCGTATCTCGACTCACCCCAGGTGAATCTGACGTCTTTCCCAGTAGTATCCGAACTCATATCGCACACGTCACGCCAGTAATTCAGATCACCACTGTTCTCCCGCCCCGTCCATGTTCTGAGCATTCCTTTCAGCGTGTTCCCGACGATATCCAGATCGTCGTATCTTGAAGCGCGATAATCCTTCGCGCCAATCGAATCCATCCAGGAAACGGCGTCGCCCCCCAGCGCTCCCCTGCAACGCTCCTCCGCCGGGTCAACCTCGGCCTTCTCTTTTCCACATCCCGAAGTTGCCCCCATCAGCAACGACATCAACACGACCGCCGCACTCACACGTCTCATAAAACACCATCACCTTCGCCAAGAACCATCAGAAACAGTGAGCAAGGCATACGCGCCCATCTGGGCCTCACCCGCTTCCTTCGGGCTGCCTTTCGACGTGCGCGGATGCCCGGCCAAGACACCTTCGACAAGGCCGGGAAGTCAGCGCGCGGGATTCGGATGGCGCATGGCAGCCGGAACCTTCTCGGGAATATCGGGCCCGTTCAGGCAGTTGACCGACTTCACCAGCTTACGCGTGGAACTCAGGACGAGGCGGAAATTATTGGACCCGTCGGGTTTCACGGAACGCAAATCGGTAGAGGTCACACGGAACGCGCCTTCCTTCTGACGGGAGCGGGCACCGGACACCTCACACCTCACCTGCACCGCGTACAGAAATCCCCCTCCGGCAACCGGCCTGAATATCGCCAGGACATCGGGGTTCAGACGCCTGTACCGATACGGGTACGCTCTACCATCCGAGGAGACACGGTAGTCCTCCATTTCCCTCTTTTCCGATTTTACAGCGTCCCCGAAATCGTGCTGCACTTCCTCCCAATGGAGCTGCGTATCCCTCCAGGAATAACCCTCGGGCCACATTCTGCACACGTTGGCACGGAAGGGCATGTTCTTGGTCGGATCCAACTCTCGGCTCGCCAGTGTTTTCTTCAGACCCGTTACGGCATCCTTCACGTTCCAATAATCCGAACGCGCCTCGTACGTGTCGATACCTCTTTCCTTTTCGGCCCACTCGACGGCCTCCTCCCCGAGAGCCTGTTCACATGTACGCCTTCCAGAGCTTTTCGCCTCGCCCTGACCGCACCCCGCCATCCCCAGCATGGAAAACGCCACTGACATGACAACGGCCGTCTGAAATCTGGTCACGATCCCCCCTTGGTACTCACTTCGCTGCCCTCGCGAGGAGCGAGCGCTTCCTGTCGAAGCACCACGCCAGCCGACAAAGCCACCCAGAAGTTTCCGACCGCTCCATCGGCTGCTGAAATCCCCTACGAGCTGCCCTGAACCGTCCCGACCACCGGCAGAACGCGGTCAGTTGAGCCGGGACTGCCAGGGCACGACGGTCCCGCCCAACTCACCTGTTCCACCCCTCGCAAGCGCCCGGACACGTACGGCGACAGCAGATGCTACAGATCGGGTGAACGCTCGCTCCTCCGCGAGGAGACGGGGAAGTACCGAGCGGACTGGGGGTTCAGTCGGGGTGGGGTGGGCGGAGTTCGGAGCCGTAGCCGGGGGTGCCGCCGCCTTCGGCTCCGGCGCGTACACCGGAGAGGTCGTACCCGTCGCGGAGCACGTCGTCGTGGTCGGCGGCCAGGACGACGCGGGCCTGGCTGTCGGGGAAGGGGTGCACCCACCACTGGGTACCGACCCGGAACCGGGGGAGGTGGTCCTCGTGGACGAGGTCGGCGAGGGTGGAGGTGAGACGTTCGCCGCCCACCTCCCACTCCACCCGGACCAGTTCGGCCTGGTGCTCCAGGGCGGAGCGGGTGTGCCCGACGACCGTCACCAGCTGTTTCTCGGGGAGGGGGTCGGGGGTTCCGCGCCAGGCCACGGCGAACAGGTCGACGGCCATCCATCCGGCGGGGAGCACCCACACCGCGATCAGGACCAGGACCAGGGTCGGTGCGCCGAGGGCCCAGGCGTAGGGCAAGGCGCCCACCACGAGTAGGGCCAGGAAGCTCCAGGCCAGCAGCATCTGCCGGCGTCCGGCCCGGCTCCGGGCCGCCGCCTCCGGGTTACGCCCGCTCACGTCGCCTCCCCGTGGCCGGGCGTACGGGTGGGGCCCGGCGTCCCCTCGGCGGAGTCTACGGAGCGGGACGCGGGCCGCCAGCCCCTACGGGAGGCCAACTGTCGTACGGGGCGGGGAGTTTGGGGTCGGGGTGACGCTGTCCGCTACTCGCGGATGAACCGTAGGCGGTCGTTCATGAACATGTGGACGTAGCCACACTCCTTGCAGAGCAGGCCAACCGCGGACTTGTTGGCCCAGTCGAGGTTGAGCAGGCTCATCCCCGTGGTGTTGAGCTTCACCTCGCGCTGGTCGAAGCTGTCGTGCTGACAGAACTGGCAGTGGACCTGGCGTTCTCCCAGGAAGACCCGCACACGCACCCCTTCAGTGGCCCGACCTCAACGGCCGGGGCGACCGGACAACGTCGACTCCAGCCTGTCATGGCGGTCCGTACCCCTGGTGACGTAGTGCAGGGTCGTGACACGGAGGGGGCGAGGGCCTCTCTGGAGCCCCGCCGAAGGGCAAGCCGGCTCACCACTGTCAGCGGGCCGAGGGGTCGATGGTCGCCAGCCCCTGGGGTGGGTGCCGGTAGTCGGAGGGCAGCCGCTCCCACGGGGTCCAGCCGGCGTCCTCCAGACGGCTGCGGTACCAGTGGTCGTCGTCCGGCCCGACATCCGGCGGCTGGTGGGGTGGTGGGTGGCCGGGCGTCCACCGTGCCTCGACGCCCCGCTTGTGGAAGCCCGCCGCGACCTCGCGGTTCCGTGCCTCCTCGGGGGAGTGGGCGTAACAGAGGTACAGCCCGACCCAGCCGCCCGCCCCGGCGTCCCTGGCCATGACCCCGTAGAGGCCGGCGACGGGCCGGGCGGCACGGCGCTCCCGACGTTGGGCCCGGGTCAGCCGCCGCTTCCTCGCCATGGCCCCGTACTCCCCCACTCTTTGAGTCGGTCGTCGTACCGGATCCCCTTCCCCGAGTGGTCGCGGCCTCAACCCCTGCCTTCCCGCGACACCCGCCAACGGCCAGCCGGGCCCGGCGGCGAGGGTGGGGGCCACCGCTCACGTACAGCAGGGGCAGCCGGAGTGGCAGCCGGACGGTTCCGCGCTGCCGGGCGCGGTGGTTCCCGTCGAGGTCGGGACGGCGCAGCAGCCGTCGCCCTTCCAGGCGTCGCGGCCCTCCTTGACGGCCACGGCGGCGATGACCAGGGCGGCGATCGGGTCGGCCCAGGACCAGCCGAGAGTGGCGTTGAGGACCAGGCCGGCCAGCAGTACCGCCGACAGGTAGGTGCACAGCAGGGTCTGCCGGGAGTCCGCCACCGCGGAGGCGGAGCCGAGTTCCCGTCCCGCGCGGCGTTGGGCCGCGGAGAGGAAGGGCATGACGGCCAGGGACAGCGCGGCCAGCACGATGCCGGGTGTCGAACGGTCCGCCCCCCCGGTGCCGAGGAGCGCGCGCCCGGCATCCACGGTCACGTAGGCGGCCAGCGCGAAGAACGAGAAGGCGATGACGCGTAGCGCGACACGTTCCCTGGAGTCCCGTACGGCGTGGTCTCGGGCGGAGAACTGCCAGGCGACGGCAGCGGCCGAGGAGACCTCGATGATCGAGTCCAGGCCGAAGCCGATCAGGGCGGTGGAGGAGGCCATGGCGCCGGCGGTGAGGGCGACGACCGCCTCGATCACGTTGTAGGTGATGGTGGCGGCGACGAACAGGCGCACCCTTCGGGTGAGTACGTCCCTGCGTGAGGACGACAGCTCCAGGGGGACCGACGGCATGGTCAGCAACACCCCTGGGTGTCGGCGTCCGGGCAGGTCCGGTCGGTCTCGACCGCGAGTACCGCCGACAGGAGGTCGCCGAGGGCGTGGCTCAGGCGCTGGTCGGCCAGTTCGTACCGCGTACGGCGTCCGTCCGGCGAGCCCAGGACGAGGCCGCAGTCGCGCAGGCAGGCGAGGTGGTTGGAGAGCCTGGTGCGGGAGACGTCGAGGGCGTCGGCGAGGTCGGCCGGGTAGGCCGGTCCCTCGCGCAGGGCGAGCAGGATTCGGCAGCGGATCGGATCGGCGAGCGCTCTGCCGAAACGGGCCAGTACCTCGATGTCGGAGGCGAGAGTCAGCATGGCGCGAGAGTACACCGATTTCTGAATTCAGGAGACGGTGTACTCTCGCGCCGGTCGCCCACCCGGGTCACCCACCCTCAGAGGGGACGGCGGGCGGGTGCCGAACTCCGGCCCGGCGGCACGGAGTTCGGCGCGTGGAACCGACTCCCCCTCACCCCTCGGTGCCGGCGCAGCAGGCGGCGGCACCCGTGGTGGAGGTCTTCGCCATGGCGTCGGCGTCACCCTTAACGACGTAGACCTCCCAGGGTTCGCGGCCCGGGCCGTGCACCCAGACCTTGTCCTGGAGGGCGTAGCAGCAGGAGGTGTCGTTCTCCTCGAAGGTGGCCAGCCCCTCCCGCTTCAGGCGGTCGGTGGCCGCCGCGACCTGTTCGGCGCTCTCGACCTCCACGCCGAGGTGGTCCAGGCGGGTTTCCCGATCGGGTTCGCCCTCGATGAGGACGAGCTTGAGCGGGGGTTCGGTGAGGGCGAAGTTGGCGTAGCCGGGGCGGCGCTTGGCCGGTTCGGCGCCGAACAGCCTGGAGTAGAAGGTCACCGACTGTTCGAGATCGGCGACCCGTAGGGCGAGTTGGACACGGGGCATGACTGGCCTCCCGGCGCTGTATCGATAACCGTCGATACAACCTTGCGCCCTGGATCGAGAAACGTCAACATAGAAGCATGTCGAAACAGAAGCCTGAGCTGGTCGGGGTCGACGGGCCGGACTGCTGCCCCGCACTGCTGACCGCGCCCCTGGACGAGGACCAGGCCGAGGTGCTCGCCAAGGTGTTCAAAGCCCTGGGGGACCCCGTACGGCTGCGACTGCTGTCCATGATCGCCTCGCGCGCCGGCGGCGAGGTGTGCGTCTGCGACCTGACCCCGGCCTTCGACCTCGCCCAGCCGACGGTCTCCCACCACCTCAAGCTGCTCCGGCAGGCCGGCCTGATCGACGCCGAACGACGCGGCACCTGGGTCTACTACCGGCTGCGGCCGGAGATGACCGACCGCCTCGCGGCGATCCTCACCCGCCCCGCCGGCCGGCCGGTGCCCCACCCGACCCCCTGACAACCCGGCGGGACCACCCCCGGGGCACCCCCACCACGGGCGAGACCGGGCCCCGGGCGGCACCCCTGACCACGTACCCGACCGCGCGGACGACGGGCGACCGGCGGCGAGGGCGAGACCGGGCCCCGGGCGCGGGGACCCGCTAGTCGAACCAGTCCGGGTCACCCGCCTCCACGAACCCCCGGAGGACGGCCCGGTCCTCGAAGGCCTCCCGCAACAGGGTGCCCAGGGCGCGCAGGGCCTCGGCGTCCTCCCCGTACGCCACGAACATGCCGGCCTCCGGGTCGCAGCCGAAGCGGTCCTCCAGCTCGGGGGCGCGCGCCCGGACCGCCGACCTGGCCACGCCCGCCCAGGCGTAGCCGTTGCACTCGTACCCCCGCTCCTCGAAGACGTCCGCGACCGCGAACATGGCGTCCTCGGTGAGCATCAGGCAGTAGTGGCCCGGCTTGTGGTCGTACTCGAAGAACACCAGCGGCTGGAACGTCTCGCGATCGGTCATGCGGCGACCCTAGAAGCCGCCACTGACAACCAGCCCCCGGCCCGGGCCGGTTCGGCCGCTGGCCCCCGAGCTACCGGGGGGAACCGTCCTGGAAGGAGCGGCGGAACCAGGAGCGGGAGGTGGTGACCGTTCGCGTCGGGGTGACCGTGGTGCCCCGGCTGGTGCGCCAGACCGCGAGGACGACCAGCACACACCCCGCGTACTGGGTGAGGCTGGGCCGCTCGCCGAGGAACCCGACGCCGAAGAAGAGGGCGAGGATCGGTTGCAGGAGCAGCAGGGCGGCGCCCTTGTCGGCGGGCAGCCGGGCCAGCGCGGGGTTGATCAGCAGCCAGGCCAGCACCTGCCCCAGCAGGGCCATCGGTATCAGCCAACCCCAGGCCGGCCAGCCGGGGTTGAGGTCGATCCCGGTCCAGGCGCCCCCCAGTACGGCGGTGGACACGGCGGCGGCGAAGGTCGCGACACACAGCGGCAGCACGGTGTGGGGCCGGCGGGCGGGACCCGTACCACTGTCACCGCCCAGCCGTACGAAGAGGAGGTACCCGGCGAAGGCCACCCCGGCCACGGCGCCGTAGAACACCCCGGAGGCCGGGTCGCTGCCCCGCTCGGGGTTGCCCAGGGCGCCGCCGGCCAGGGCCACCCCGGTCAGCAGTACGGCGGCGGTCAGCCAGAAGCGGGGGGCCAGCCGGACGCCGGTGATCGCGCGGACCAGCAGGGGGAAGACCACCAGCTGGACGTTGAGCAGCAGGGTGGCGATGGAGGCGCCCAACGCGTGGATGCTGTGCACCCAGCACACGTAGTCGATGCCCAGCAGCGCGCCGGCCGCCAGGTCGTAGCCCAGCAGCCGCGCCGGGCGGGGTCCCAGCCGGCGGTACTCCACCAGCGCCAACGGGGCGAGGACCAGCAGGGCCAGGGCGCAGCGGAGGAACGCGGCGGTACCGGCGTTGACCTCCGCGAGCTTGATGAACATCCCCGAGGAGGAGGTACTGGCGGCCCCGGCGACGATCATCAGCGCGGGACCGGGCGGAGTGCGGCGAGATGGGCTGGAGCGCTCCCGACCGCCCGGGGCGACCCGGTCAGGCGTGGTGGACATGGCTCTCACTGTGCACCGGCCGACCCGGAAGGTACAGCGACGATTCGTCAGCGATAGCCGTAAGCACAGCTTCATGGACAGCCGGCCCACCCCATGCCACCGTGACCCCGTGCTCAACCTCGAACGCCTACGGGCCCTGCACGCCGTCGCCGTCCACGGCTCGGTGACCCGGGCCGCCTCCGTACTGCACATCACCCCCTCCGGCGTCTCCCAGCAACTGGCCCGCCTGGAACGGGAGTCGGGGCACCGGCTGCTGGAACCGCACGGGCGGAGCGTACGGCTCACCCACGCCGGCCGGGTACTCGCCGACCACGCCGCCCGGGTCGTCGCCGAGGCCACCGCCGCCGAGGCGGACCTCGCCGACCTCGGGGAAGAGGTCCTCGGCCCCCTCCGACTGGGCGGGGTGAGCAGCTCGCTGCGCGCCCTGCTGCCGGACGCCCTGGCCGCGCTCACCGAGGCACACCCCCGGCTCACCCCCACCCTGGTGGACGGCGAGGCCGTGGACATCGTGCCGATGCTGACCCGGGGCGACCTCGACCTGCTGCTGGTGGAGAGCTGGGTGAACCGGCCCCTGGCCCTCCCGGCCGGGCTGGCCACCCGCACACTGGCGACAGAGGAGGTCCACCTCGCGGTGTCGGTCCACCACCGGCTGGCGGACCGCGAGGTGGTGGCCCTGGAGGAGTTGGGCGACCAGGTGTGGGCCAGCTGCCCGCCCGGTACGGAACCGTACGAGGCGCTGGTGCAGGCGGTACGGGCGGCCAGCGGCGAACCCGAGATCCGGTACACCGTCACCGAGTTCGCCACCCAGCTGTCCCTGGTGGCCCGCGACCTGACCGTGGCGCTGCTGCCGGAGATGGGCCAGCGGCCCGCCCCCGAAGGAGTACGGTTCCTGCCGATACGGCCCCGGCTGCGACGGGAGATCAAGGCCGCCTGGACGACCACCGGCTCCGCCCGTTCCGCGGTACGCGCCTGTGTGGAGATCCTGGTGAACCGGGCCACCACGCCCCCGGACTGACCGCTCAGGGCCCCGACGGATCCTCCCACCGCACCCTGGCCTCCCCCGCGCCCCGGACCCGGGCCACCCGCTCGGCCTCGGCCTCCACCCCACGGCGCGCGGCGGCCGACAACCGCGCGAAGGGGGAGACCGTCACCTCCACGGCGCCCCCGCCAGCGCGCCCCACCGCCCGCACCCGCCACACCCCGGCCACCTCCGCCCCCGACAACAACGCCCCCGGGCCACCCACCGGACGCCACAGCGCCTTCCGGGCCGTCGCGTCAGGCAGCACCAGGTCACGGTCCCGGGCCTGGAGCAGCGGATCCCCCGGCGGCAGCAGCCGCACCCGGTCCGGCCCCGGAGGCTCCGCGCCCCGCAGGGCGTCCAGCCGGTCGCCCGGCAGCCAACGACGCCGCCCCCGCACCGTCACCTCCACCAGCCCCTCCGGCCACACCTCCCGTACGACGCCGGGCCGGGTGCCCCAGTACGCGGCGACCTCGGCCGGACGGGCCGGCCCCAGCAACCGCAGATACCGCTCGGCCAGCCCCGCCGTACCCCGCGCGGCCTCCGGTACCGGGAACGGCGCCCCCACCGGAACCAGGGTGGCCGGCACCTCCCCGTCCAGCCGCACCCCGCCGGGCAGCGACGACTGGAGGAACAGCGGCTGGGCCACGTGCCGCGCCCCGCACCGCTCACACCAGACCACCAGCGACGACGGCACCCGGGCGGTCACCGCCGCGCTGGCCTCGCCCTTGGGCATCGGCCCGGTGACCACCTCGCGGAACGCCTCAGCCGTACGACGGTAGGCCTCCACCCCCATCGCGGCGGCCTCCGGCGACGGCGGGTTCACCATCCGGGCCACCGCGTCCGGCCCGTCCAACGGCCACAACGCCGAGGCCAGCGACGGCAGTTCGGCGGCCGGATGCAGATACGGCGCCCCACGGTAGGACCACACCGGCACCAGCCCCTCCGAGTCCACGCCCCGGGCGGCCAGCGCCAACCGGGCCGAGCCCCGAGGCGTGTCCTGCACCCCCAGCCCCAGCACCCCGGAGGTCGGGCCGGTGAGGGCGTCAGTGGCCGTCGGGTCGGCGGGGTCGGGGCTCGGGCTGGTGGGGGCCGGAGCAACGGGGGCGGCGTCAGCGGGGGCGCGGTCCAGCCCCTGGGCGGCCACCCGGTACGCCAGCACCCGCTCGCGCGGCACCTCGACCCGCTCCATCGCTCACCCCTCGTCCCTCGGTACCCCGAACGTAACCCTCCCCCGGGTGACACGCCCCGGCACAGGACCACCCGACGGTGGGGGACGCCCCGAGGCGGCTCCACGCCCGCGCCCGCCGGTCAGCCCACGTTCACCACGGCCCCCCACCCACCGGCAGAGGGACACGGGGGGCCGGGCGGCAACGCCAGCGGCGGGGCGCGGGGCCGTCACGCCCCACGCCCCGCCGCCCGAACCGCTCAGCCCAGCCGCGCCAACTGCTCCTTGGACAGGCTCAGTTCACTGGCCGCGTGGTTCTCCTCCAGGTGCCGCACCGAGGAGGTGCCCGGAATCGGCAGGATCGCCGGCGAACGGTGGTACAGCCACGCCAGCGCCACCTGCGCCAGGGTCACCCCCAACTCCCCGGCCACCGAGGCCAGCCCCTCACCCCCGGAGTCCAGCTCGGCCAGCTTCACCGGCTGCCACGGGATGAACGCGATCCCCTCCCGTTCGCAGTAGTCCACGACCGGGTCGTGGTCACGGTCCACCAGGTTGTAGCGGTTCTGCACGCTCACCACCTCGATGTGCCGCCGCGCCTCCTCGATCTCCGCGACCGTCACCTCCGACAGCCCCAGATGCCGCACCTTGCCCTCGTCCCGCAACTCCCCCAGGGTGCCCAGCTGTTCAGCCAACGGGACCTGCGGATCGATACGGTGCAGCTGGTACAGGTCGATCCGCTCCAGCCCCAGCCGACGCAGGCTCAACTCGGCCTGCTGGCGGATGTACTCCGGGCGCGCCAACGGCACCCACTCCCACGGCCCCGGCCGCGCCTGGCCCACCTTGGTGGCGATCACCAGACCCTCCGGGTACGGGCGCAGCGCCTCCGCCAACAGCTCCTCGTTGTTCCCCGGACCGTAGGCGTCCGCGGTGTCGACGAAGTCGATGCCCAACTCCACCGCCCGCCGCGCCACCGCGATCGCCCCGGCACGGTCCTCCGGCTCGCCCCACGCCCCCGGGCCCGTCAGACGCATGGCCCCGAAGCCCGAGCGGCGTACCGTCAGGTCACCGCCAAGGGTGATCGTCTCACTCATCAGGTCTCCCCTCATCTCTCTGCTCAGCTCTCACAGGTACCCAAGGCGCCAGGGTGCGAGAACTGTTCCCGGAAACCGGGATGACCCTCCGGCGTACCCCCAAACCCGGGAACGGACCCGGAACCGGGAACAGGCCCACCCCGACGACCGTTGCCCCCACAACGGCCCGCCCGCCGGAGACCACCGTGACCACCCCGACCACACCCCACGGCACGACCCACAGAAAGGTCACCCGATGCGCACCGGGCTGCTCCGCGCGGTAGGCACCGCCACCGCCCTCTACGGGCTGGCCGTCGCCGCCCGCCCCCACCTCCTCGCCTCCCCCTCCGGGCTCACCGACCGCCACGGCGACACCCACCCCGACGTCGCCGCCTCCCTACGCCCCCTCGGCTGGCGCGACGCCGCCAGCGGACTCGCCATGGCCCTCGCCCCCGAAGGCCCCGCCCTCCGCCTGGCCACCGCCGTCCGTATCGCCGCCGACCTCGGCGACGCCGCCCTCCTCGGCGGCACCCTCCCCGACCGGCGACGCCGCGCCAAGGTCGTCGCCGTCTCCGTCGGCTGGGCCTCCCTGTCCGTCGCCGGACTCCTCACCACCCCCCGGGACCGCCGATGAGCCGACTCCGACTGACCCACCCCCACGGCGACCCGGAAGCCGGCCGGTTCGAGGGCGCCGTCCTGGTACTCCACGGAGGCCGCGCCGACGCCCTCGAACCCCCACCCACCCCCAACTGGCCCGGCATCCGCATGGCCCCCTTCGCCCGCGCGGTACGCCGCGCCACCGCCCCCCACCCCATCGCCACCGGCCACGTCACCTACCGCCACCGAGGCTGGAACGGCGACCGCGCCGACCCCGTCCTGGACGCCCACCACGCCCTGGAGGAACTCGGAGAACGCCTCGGCCCCGTCCCCGTCGTCCTCCTCGGCCACTCCCTGGGCGGCCGGGCCGCCCTCCACGCCGCCGCCCACCCGAGAGTGACCGGCGTCGTCGCCCTCGCCCCCTGGTGCCCACCCACCGACCCGGTGGAGCAACTGGCCGGACGACGGGTGATCGTGCTGCACGGCGACCACGACAAGGTCACCGACCCCGACCTGTCCCGCGCCCTCGTCGACCGGGCGGTGGCCCACGGCGTCGACGCCCGGTTCCTGCTGCTCCCCGGACGCGGCCACACCATGCTCCGGTACGCCCGCGACTGGCACGCCCTGGCCACCGGCGGCGTCAGCGCCCTGCTGGGCCTGAGCCCCCTCCCCCGACAACTGGAGACCTCCGCCGAGGCGTAGGCGCACCGTTCGGCACCCCCTGGGGTGGTCGGCGGGGGACGGATACCAGCCAACCTGCGCCAGCTCCCAACCCCCCGCCGACAGACGGGCGTTGGACACATAGGCTCAGCCCGAACCACGCCGTTCACGACCACAGGGGGCAGCCGACCGTGCAGCACGCCATCGTCCTCGGAGGCAGTATCGCCGGGCTCTTCGCCGCCCGTGTCCTACGGGACCACGCCCGGGTCACCGTGGTGGAACCCGAGGCCCACCCCACCGGCGGGGCACGCCCCGGAGTGCCCCAGGCCGGCCAGGTCCACGTACTGCTCGGCATGGGCCAGACCCTCGCCGAACGCTGGTTCCCCGGACTCACCAAGGAACTCCAGGAGCACGGAGCCGTCATCGCCTCCGGCGACGAGGCCCAGGCCTACACCGGCCCGGTGCGCAAGGTCACCGTCCCCGGCTTCGAGATCATCGGCACCACCCGCAGACTCCTGGAGACCCGCGTCCGCGAACGCGTCCTGGGCGAGGGGGGCGTCACCATGGTCACCGGCAAGGCCGACGGCCTGCTGACGAACGGCGGACGCGTCACCGGCGTGCGCTACCGCACCGAGGACAACAGCCGCGAAACCCTCACCGCCGACCTGGTCGTCGACGCCACCGGCCGCTCCAGCCGCCTCGGCCGCTGGCTGGAGGAACAGGGCTGGCCCGCCCCCGAGGTGGAGCGGATGCGCATCGACCTCGGATACGCCACCGTCACCTTCCGCCGGGGCGACGAACTCCCCGACACGAAGACCGTGCACGCCCTGCCCGGACCGCCCGAACCCGGCCGGCCCACCCCCGCCATCGGCGCCATCACCGCCGTGGAGGACCAGCAGTGGATGATGGTCCTCGCCGCATACGGCCCCGACCGCCCCGGCAACACCCTGGAGGAGTTCCGGGCGCGCTGTCACCACTCCGCCGTACCGGCCTTCGCCGAGATCGCCGACCACTGCGAACCCCTCAGCGACGTCGACACCTACACCATGACCCACTCCATGCGGCGGCACTTCACCAAGCTGGACCGCTTCCCCGGAGGACTCGTCGTGGTCGGTGACGCCATGGCCTCCTTCAACCCCGTCTACGGCCAGGGCATGACCTGCGCCGCCCTGCACGCCTCCTGCCTCAACAGCTTCCTGCGCAGCGGCCGGGACGTACACCGCCCCGCCCGCCGCTACTTCGACCACACCGCCGTCGTCGTCGACGCCGCCTGGCGGTCCTCCGCCGTCCCCGACCTCGCCCAACCCACCGTCGACGGCCCCTACCCGCGCGGCTACCCCCTGTTGAAGAAGACGGGCGAACTCATCGCCCAGGCCAGCATCACCGACCCCTGGGTCAACGCCCGCTTCATGGAAGTGCTCCACATGCACGCCCACCCCAACACCCTCAGCAAACCCCGCTTCCTGTACCGGGTCGCCCAGGCCCTGCGCGACCAGCGCGCCGCCGCCCTCCGGTAGGGCGGGCAACTCCGGTAGGGCACCGACCAGTTCCCCCCCGCCGGGCGCCACCCCGGCGGGGGGGGTGTCCGGTGGCCCCCCGGCGGGACCTCGATGTTCCCCAGCGCCCGCCGGCGGGCACCCGGGCAGGCGCGGCGGGGAGGACGGGCCGTGCCCCCGGGTCACCCCGGCCATCCCGCCGCGCCAGGACCCACGGCACGGCGAAGGGAGACAGCGGGATGAGCCCCACCCCGCCCGACAGCGCGGTACGACAGTCCGAGGCCGCACCCGGCACCGCACGAGCCCGACAGTGGCTGAACCGCGCGGTTACCGCCGCCGGGCACGAGCGGTACACCCTGGAACTCGTCGGCAAGAGCACCCTCGCCGCGACCGCCTCCTGGTTCGTCGCCCACGACCTGCTCGCCGCCCGTTCCCCCGCGTTCGCCCCGTTCTCCGCCGTACTGATGATGCAGGTCACCGTCTACCAGTCGCTGGCCCAGTCCCTGCGGTACGTCGCCGCCGCCTGCGCCGGCGTCGCCATCCAGGGCGCCCTCGGCCTCCTCGCCGGACCCGACCTGCTGACCTTCGCCCTGGTCACCCTCATCGCCATGGTCATCGGCCGCTGGCAACCCCTCGGCACCCAGGGCGGCCAGGTCCCCACCGCCGCCTTCTTCGCCTTCTCCACCTACGTCTCCGCCACCGGCACCCTCCCCCGGCTGGAACAACTGGGCCAGATCATCGGCCTGGTCGTCATCGGCTGCGGCATCGGCGTACTGGTCAACATCACCCTCCTCCCGCCCATGCGCTACCGAGGCGCCGAACGCAGCATCCACACCCTCGCCCAGGCCCTCGGCGCACGACTGGACGACATCCAACGCACCCTGCGCGAGGGCCCGCCCGACGAGGAACTCAGCCGACGCTGGCGCCAACAGGCCGCCGCACTCGTCCCCATCGTCACCCAGGCACGCTCAGCGCTGCACACCGCCGAGGAGAGCCACCACTACAACCCCCGCCGGCTCCTCCCCCGCCACCGCCACCGGGACTTCTCCGGCTACGAGGAACTCGTCAACGCCCTCGAACGCGTCACCCACCAGGTCACCTCCATGACCCGGGCGCTGCACCAGTGGCCGCGCGAGGAGCACACCGAGACCGACAAGGCCGACGAGGCCGACGAGGACACCGCGAACCTCCGGCCCTTCCTCCGCGAGTACGCCGCACTGCTCCGGGCCCTGACCCGGATCACCGAACTGTTCGCCTCCCTCGACGAGAACCACCTCACCACCCAGGCCAAACAACTGTGCCAGGCCGCCGAAGCCGCCCAGGAGAAACGCGAAGCCCTGGACGACCACAGCCGCCACACCAGCCTCCCCCTCAGCGACCCCTCCCGCCCGTACGGCATCCTGCTCGCCGAAGCCACCCGGCTGATGGCCGAGGCCCAGCACGCCTGCGACGTCCTCCAACACTCCGTACACCGGGCCGAACGCTCCGGCGAACTGGACCACCCACGGCACAGCGGGTGACCGGACGGCGACCCGCCGTCGACCCTCCGAGGCGGGTCATCCCACGTGTTTGCCCCTCCGACGCACGGGAACCCACGCAGCTACACGGCCCCGGACCAGCCAGTACACCGGAGCCACCGGCCACAGACCCCGTCCACAGGAGCACGTCGTGGAACTCACCGCACTGAAGCCGCTGTACACGGAAGGAGACCACTTCGCCACCCTCTACCTGGAGGGCCGCTCCCCCGCGGAGGACGCCGACGACCAGGTACGGCTGCGCTGGAACACCCTGCGCGAGCAACTCGCCTCCGAAGGCGCGCCACAGACCACACTCGACGCCGTCGACCAGGCCCTCACCGACCACCGGCCCGGCGAGAAGCAGACCCTCGGCCGGGTGCTGGTCGTCTCCGACCAGGGCCAACCGCTCCTCGACGAACTCTGGGACGCCGCCCTCGGCAGCGGCGACAGCGCCCACTGGAAGCCCCTGCCCCAACTCGGCGCGTACGTCCGGGAAGCGGCCCAGACCGAGCGCGTCCTGCTCATCGTCGCCGGCCAGCAGGAGACCCAGCTCAGCGAACTCCTGGTCTCCCCCGCACAGGCCCCACGCGAGGAGGCCCGAGAGGAACTGCGCGGCAGCGCGGTCGAAGGCCCCCACCACCCCCGGGAGGGCGCCCTCGCCCACCGCCGCATCCAACGGCGCGCCGACGAGGCGGTACGGCAGAACGCCAAGGACTTCGCCTCCGCCGTCGTCGACACCCTGCGCGACTTCCCACCCGACTTGGTGATCCTCGCCGGCGAGGTACAGGGCCGTACCGCCCTGCTCGACCAACTCCCCTCCCACCTGCGCGAACAGGTCGTCGAGACGGCACGCGGCGGGGCCACCGACCAGGGCGCCAGGGAAGCGCTGGAGGAGGAGGTGCTGCGCCTGGTCGCCGAGGCCTCCGAACGCCGGCTGGAGGAGAACCTGTCCCGACTGCGGCAGGCCGTCGAACACGGCGACGGAGTGCAGGGCGACGACAAGGTCCTCCAGGCCGCCGAGACCGGCGCCCTGGACACCCTGCTACTGGAGGAGGGCGCCTCCGCCCGACGGGAGGCCCAGTTGTTGAAGGAGGCCGCCCGCACCGGTGCCAGCCTCGCCCTGGTACCCGAGGCCACCGGCCTCCCCCAGGGCAGCGCCGGTCTGCTCCGCTTCAGCCCCACCGGCTGAGGAGGCACACCACGGCCACGGCATCGGACCCCCCACGCTGGTCGCGGGGGGTCCGATGCCGTGAAAGGTGAGTACGCTCGCGCCGTCCCCTCGGGGGAGCACGTACCCCGGGGCCCGAGGCGGTGTCGCCCAGGGAATCAGGTCGCCATCAGTACGACCAGGAGAAGTCCGCCCACCACGAACGGCGCCAGGACCTCGTAGGCCCAGCGGACGTGGACCTCCCCCGTGGACTCCTCGCCGTAGGTGTCGGCCAGCTCCCGCATCCGGTCTACCGCCCGGTCCCCGGGGGCACGGCTGGGCCCGTGGTCGTCCGGGTTGCCGGGCGGGCCCAGCCCGAACAGTCCGGTACCCCGACCGATACCACTACTGGGTCGCGCGTCCGACGCCACACTCCGCTCGTTACGCCGCGCGGCCTTGCGCCTGGCCCGGAGGGAGACGGGCACCGACCACAGTTGGTACTTGCCATCGTCGGTGTACACCTCGTTGGTGTAACCGGCCCGGACCTCCTCCACCGTCCCCCACGGAATCCGCACCGTACGGAAGGGGTTACGCACCAACAGCCGCTCCCGGCCAGCGAAGACCGCCGGACGCAGGGTGAAGGCGATGATCAGGGAACCGAAGCAGACCATCCCGGCCGCCGCCGTGAGCCCGGTCATCCCCCCGGTACGGAACAGGGTGTCCAGCCCCAACCAGCACACCAGGAGCAACAGGAGCACTCCGCCCACCATGCCGTTGGTCGAGCGGTAGACGTGGTCCGCGTAGTCCGCGCCGTCGGCCCCGTGCACGGCGCCCGCCGAGGTACCCCCGGCGGCAGCGCTCCGGTCGACGCCGCTGCCGGTTCCACTCTTCTGTTTCCCGGACTTCTTTCGAGAGGGCTTCCCCGCCGGGGTACCGGCCGGATCGTCGGCCACGTCCCCGGTGGGGTGGTCGGCCCCGTTCGTCGCCGGCTCATCGGCTGTCGCCGACTCGCGGGTGGGGGCGGCGCCGGCCGGGGTCCGCTCGGGACTGCCGTCCCGACCCCCTTCGCTGTCCCGGGCGTCAGCCTCCCGAGACCCGCTGTCCGCTCCGTCAGCTCCCTCCCGGGGCCCACCCCCGGTTCCGTCCCCGGCCCGGGGGGCCACGGAGGCGCGCCTGTCGGGGGTCGCGGTCGGCTTGGTGGTCGCGGTCGGCTCGGGGGCCCGCACCGAGTCAGAGGCCTGGTCCGGGCCGGAGGGCTCGGGGGCTTTGGGGGGCTCGTGGGTCGTCGCCGGCTCGGGAGTCCTGGAGGGGGTCACCTGCTCTGTCACGTCTACGGTGTCCGCCCCTTCCCTGTCCGTCGCGGGTGCACTGTCCGGGCCGGACGAGGGGTTACCGAGGTGGGGGGCGGTGCCCTCGCCCTCCGACGGTTCGCCCGTAGAGGCGGAGGCGGGCTCGGCCGGCGCGGAGGGGGCGGAGCTGCCAGGCGGCTCCTCCTGCTGGTGGGGCCGGTCGCGGTCCTGCTCGGGCTCGCTTGGTGGTGCTGGGTTACTACGACGCACGTCCGACCGCCCTGACCCCTTCGCCTTGCTGCTCATGTCGCCGATTCTGCCGGAGCCTCTCAGATGACGGACAGCTCGGTCGGTTAACGATGGGGTTGGGGCCCCTGCCCCCCTACCCCCCGTGCCCACCCTCCGCCACCACCTCCACGGCCGCCGGGGAGGCGCGCTCTCCCTGGCGGCCGACACCGGCCCACCCATCGCGGCGGCTGCTCACGCAGGCAGTGCGATGGACCACGCGGTCGGACCGGAGTTCGCCGCGGCTGGATTCATCATGCACAACTCCCCCGATGCGTGCGGAAAGTTATCCACAAGCGACTGAAGTAGTCATACCAACCACCCTCCTCACCCCGGCTTCCACAGCCCACCCGCCAACGAACCCACCCAGCTGAACGTCGCCACCACGGGCACCCACCAAGGCCGTCCCCCACCCACCCCCAGAGAGCCCCCACAAGAACCGACCCGCTCAAGACCAACCCCACCCACAACTCACCGCAGCCCGAGACCAACCCCACCCACAACCGACCCACCCAAAGTCGACCCCAACCCAAAACCAACTCCCCCACCCCATCCAAAGCCAGCCACAAAGAACCCCCGCCCTCGACCGACCCCCTCCCTCCCCAAAGCCCCCCAGAACCCGACCCGGAACGAACTCACAACGAACTCCCGACGAACTCCCGACGAACCCACCAGGACCGACTTCCCCCACCCCCGAACCAACCCCCACCAAGAAGTCACCGCCCCCTCCCGCGACGCTACGCGTGTAGATATGCTGCCCTGGTGACCATGCCTGACAAGCCCGCACCCCCTCGACCGGGCACCGCCGCGCTTGCGGATGTGACCGCGTCTGACACCGCACTTCGCCGCTTCCTGCACGGCCTCCCCGGAGTGGATGCCGTGGGCCTCGAAGCCCGGGCGGCCACACTCGGAACCCGCTCGATCAAGACCACGGCGAAGGCGTACGCCATCGACCTCGCCATCTCCATGATCGACCTGACCACCCTCGAAGGGGCCGACACCCCGGGCAAGGTGCGGTCGCTGTGCGCCAAGGGACTCAACCCGGACCCCAGCGACCGTGACACCCCCCGGGTCGCGGCGATCTGCGTCTACGGCGACATGGCCAAGGTCGCCAAGGAGGCGCTGGCCGGCTCCGACATCCAGGTGGCCGCCGTGGCCACCGCGTTCCCCTCCGGCCGTGCCGCGCTGTCGGTGAAGCTGGCGGACACCAGGGACGCCGTGACGGCCGGGGCGGACGAGATCGACATGGTCATCGACCGGGGGGCGTTCCTCTCCGGCCGTTACATGAAGGTCTTCGAGGAGATCCGCGCGGTCAAGGAAGCCTGCGCCCGCCCGGACGGTACGCACGCCCACCTCAAGGTGATCTTCGAGAACGGCGAGCTGTCGACCTACGACAACATCCGTCGCGCCTCCTGGCTGGCCATGCTGGCCGGCGCGGACTTCATCAAGACCTCCACCGGCAAGGTGGGCGTCAACGCCACTCCGCCGAACACCCTGTTGATGCTGGAGGCGGTGCGCGACTTCCGCGACGCCACCGGCACCCAGATCGGGGTGAAGCCGGCCGGAGGCATCCGTACCTCCAAGGACGCGATCAAGTACCTGGTGATGGTGAACGAGACCCTGGGCGAGGACTGGCTGAGCCCGGACTGGTTCCGCTTCGGCGCCTCCAGCCTGTTGAACGACCTGCTGATGCAGCGTCAGAAGCTCAGCACCGGACGGTACTCCGGGCCCGACTATGTGACGGTGGACTGATCACGATGCCAACCCCCTTCGAGTACGCACCCGCGCCGGAGTCCCGTTCACACGTCGACATCGCCTCCTCCTACGGGCTGTTCGTGGACGGAGAGTTCCGTGAGGCACGGGACGGACGGGTCTTCAAGACGCTGTCCCCCTCCTCCGAGGAGGTGCTGTCCGAGGTCGCGCAGGCCGACGGCGCTGACGTGGACGACGCGGTGGCCGCCGCCCGCCGTGCCTTCGGCCCCTGGTCCGCGCTGCCGGGCGTGGAGCGCGGCAAGTACCTGTTCCGTATCGCCCGGATCATCCAGGAGCGGTCGCGCGAACTGGCGGTGCTGGAGTCGTTGGACAACGGCAAGCCGATCCGTGAGACCCGGGACGCCGACCTGCCGCTGATCGCCGCGCACTTCTTCTACTACGCCGGCTGGGCCGACAAGTTGGAGCACGCCGGTTTCGGCCCCGCCCCCCGGCCGCTGGGTGTGGCCGGCCAGGTCATCCCGTGGAACTTCCCCCTGCTGATGCTGGCGTGGAAGATCGCCCCGGCCCTCGCCACGGGCAACACCGTGGTGCTCAAGCCGGCGGAGACCACCCCGCTGTCGGCGCTGTTCTTCGCGGAGATCTGCCAGCAGGCGGGCCTGCCCCGGGGCGTGGTCAACATCCTCACCGGCGACGGTTCGGCCGGCGCGGCCCTGGTGGGCCACGAGGACGTGAACAAGGTGGCGTTCACCGGTTCCACGGCGGTGGGCCGGCAGATCGCCCGTACGGTGGCGGGGACCCGTAAGAAGGTCACCCTGGAGCTGGGCGGCAAGGGTGCCAACATCGTGTTCGACGACGCCCCCATCGACCAGGCGGTGGAGGGGATCGTCAACGGCATCTTCTTCAACCAGGGCCAGGTGTGCTGCGCCGGTTCCCGGCTGCTGGTGCAGGAGTCCGTGCGCGAGGAGCTGCTGGAGTCGCTGAAGCGGCGGCTGACCACACTGCGGGTCGGTGACCCGCTGGACAAGAACACCGACATCGGCGCGATCAACTCGGCCGAACAGCTGGCCCGCATCACGGAGTTGGCGCGCGCCGGCGAGGACGAGGGCGCCGAGCGGTGGTCGCCGGAGTGCGAACTGCCCTCCGAGGGCTACTGGTTCGCGCCCACCCTGTTCACCGGGGTCAGCCAGGCGCACCGGATCGCCCGGGAGGAGATCTTCGGGCCGGTGCTGTCGGTGCTGACCTTCCGTACGCCGGACGAGGCGGTGGCCAAGGCGAACAACACCCCGTACGGGTTGTCGGCCGGTATCTGGACGGAGAAGGGTTCCCGGATCCTGTCGATGGCCAACCAGCTGCGCGCCGGGGTGGTGTGGGCCAACACGTTCAACAAGTTCGACCCGACCTCGCCGTTCGGCGGCTACAAGGAGTCGGGCTACGGCCGCGAGGGTGGCCGTCACGGTCTGGAGGCGTACCTCGATGTCTGAGCGTTCCACCAAGGGCACCAAGGGAGCCCAGAAGAGCCGGGGTTCCCAGAAGGCCGCCGGGGCCGCGAAGTCGGCGAGGCCGGCGGGAGCGGCGAAGTCGGGCGGGGTGTCGGCCGTGCCCGCGCGGCTGGGGGTGCTGAAGACCTACAAGCTGTTCGTCGGCGGGAAGTTTCCCCGCTCCGAGAGTGGACGGGTGTATCGGGTGACGGACTCCGAGGGGCGTTGGTTGGCGAACGTTCCGCGTTCCTCCCGCAAGGACGCCCGGGACGCGGTGGGCGCGGCCCGCAAGGCGTTCGGCGGCTGGTCGGGGGCGACGGCGTACAACCGTGGCCAGGTGGTGTACCGGATCGCGGAGATGCTGGAGGGACGCCGGGAGCAGTTCGTCACCGAGGTGTCCCAGGGTGAGGGGCTGTCGCGTCGGGCCGCCGAGGCGCAGGTGGACGCGGCTGTGGACCGCCTGGTGTGGTACGCGGGGTGGTCGGACAAGGTGACGCAGGTGGCTGGTGGCGCCAACCCGGTGGCGGGCCCGTTCTTCAACCTGTCCACTCCCGAACCGACCGGTGTGGTCGGGGTGTTGGCTCCGTCGGAGTCGTCGCTGCTGGGGCTGGTGTCGGTGCTGGCTCCGGCGATCGTGACCGGTAACACGGTGGTGGCGGTGCCCAGTGAGGCGGCGCCGTTGCCGGCGTTGTCGCTGGGTGAGGTGTTGGCGACCTCGGACCTGCCCGGTGGGGTGGTGAACCTGTTGTCGGGGTCGCCGGCCGAGGTCGGGCGGACCCTGGCCACCCATCAAGACGTGAACGCCCTCGATCTGGCGGGCGCGGACGGGGAGTTGGCGGCCGAGTTGGAGCGGGAGGCTGCGGAGAACCTCAAGCGGGTGCGCCGTCCCGCCGTGGAGGACTGGGCGGCCGACCCGGGTACGTCACGGTTGCTGGCCTGGTTGGAGACCAAGACCGTCTGGCATCCGATCGGCGTCTGAGGACGTCGCGAACGCCGGCCGCCCCCGCCCCTCTCCCCCCGAGGCGGGGGCGGCCTTCTTCGTGGGTGCCCCCGCCTCGGGGGGGTTCCGCCGGGTCGGCCGGTCGTGGTGAGCGGATGTGGCCGGCGTTACCTGGTGGCCCAACGCCCGCTGTTTCGGGGGGATTTGGGGTGGCGCGGGCGGGGTCGGCGGGGAATTGCGGTACCGGGACGGTCCACCCGCGCGGGGAATGCGGGACAATGGCCTCTCGTGAGTGTGAACACGTCCCGTCTTCAGGCGCGGGTGATCCTGTTGACCGGCCCCTCGGGTTCCGGCAAGAGCCGGCTGGCGGCGCGTACCGGGCTTCCGGTGTTGCGGCTCGACGACTTCTACAAGAACGGTGACGACCCCACCCTGCCGAGGGTGGCGGACGGTTCGGCGGTGGACTGGGACGCCCCGGCCTCCTGGGACCAGGAGGCGGCGGTGGGGGCGGTGCGGACGCTGTGCGAGCTGGGCTCGGCGCGGATTCCTCGGTACGACATCTCCCTCAGTGCCCGGGTGGGTGAGTCCTCGCTGTGTCTGGAGGGTTCCTCGTTGTTCGTGGCGGAGGGGATCTTCGCGGCGGAGATCGTGGCGCGCTGCGGGGAGTTGGGGCTGCTGGCGGACGCGCTGTGTCTGCGGGGCCGGCCGCTGACCACGTTCCGTCGGCGTCTGGTGCGGGACGTGCGGGAGGCCCGTAAGCCGGTGCCGGTGTTGGTGCGGCGTGGCTGGGGGTTGATGCGCGCGGAGGGCGGCATCGTGGAGCGGCACCGTCGGCTGGGCGCCCACCCCTGTGCCCGGGACGAGGCGTTGGGTCGGATAGCGGCGCTGCGTCAGCGGTCGGCGGTCGGTACCTGAGCCGACACTGTGCCGACGCGGCTCCGCCCCGGCAGGTGCGTACCCCCTCACGGCGCGGTGCCGGCTCGTCGCGGTGCCTGTTACGGGGGCCGGGCCGGTTCGTGGGGTGGGGCCCCGCGTACGGGTGGACCGCGTCGGGTGTGCAGGCCCCTCGGGTGTGCCGTTCGGATCACCGCGAGGCTCGCGTGCGGTGTCACCTCGCGCGCCGCGCCTCGCCGGATTGTCGCCGTGGATCGCCGTGGGTAGCCGTAGACCGCCGTGGATCAGGGTCGCCGAGGCGGCGGGGCTTCCGCCGCCTCGCGGTCCACGGCACCAGAACGCTCTCGCCCCTCTTCCTGATCCAAGACGCCACGCCCTCGGGGTTCGAGGCTGTGTGGCTGTGTGGCTGTGTGGCTGTGTGGCTGACGGCTCGTCCCTGGTGTCCGACCGGTGGCGGCACGGCCGCCGGGGGCCGGGGCCCCGTGACAGGCATGACAGAGCGGTGGGGCCGGTGCGCTCCCCAAAGCGCGCCGGCCCCACCGCTGTCTCCCCCCTCGGGTCGCCCAAGTCCCCCCTCGGGCCTTTCCCTCGGTTTCCCCCGTGTCTCCGGGCCCCCCTCGGGCTCCCCAGCCCGCGACCCGGTCCTCCCCCGTTTCCCCCGTGAAGGCACCCCCGTGCCTCCCGTTCTGGTGCCGAGCCTCGGGCTCAGGCGACGAGTTCGCCGAAGGACTCCTCCTGGTCGCGGCCGAAGCTGAGGGCCTCGTCGTCGCGGAGACGGCGGAGCGAGCGCCAGATGCTGCTCTTGACCGTGCCCACGCTGATGCCCAGGATGTCGGCGATCTCGGGGTCGGTGCGGCCCTCGTAGTACCGCAACACCAGCATGGTGCGCTGGAGTTCGGGCAGTCGGGCCAGTGCCTGCCACAGCACGGTGCGCAGTTCGGTGCCGCGCATGGCGTCGTGGTCGCCGACGGTCTCGGGGAGTTCCTCGGTGGGGTACTCGTTGAGCTTGCGGCGGCGCCAGGCGCTGATGTGCAGGTTGGTCATGGTGCGCCGCAGGTAGCCGCCGAGGGCGGCCTTGTCGCTGATGCGGTCCCAGGCGCGGTAGGTGGAGAACAGTGCGCTCTGGAGCAGGTCCTCCGCCTCGTAGCGGTCTCCGGTGAGGTGGTAGGCCGTGGCGTACAGGGAGGCGCGGCGCTCACGCACGTACTCGGTGAACTCGACTTCCCCCGAAGTGCGGTTCCCCTGGTGCGGTTGCCGCCGCTCCCCCTGGTCCTCCCCGTACGGGCCCTTCCCCCGTGCCCCCGTGGGGGCTTCCCCCGTGTCCACCGCGCTGATGTGCGGTGGACGCTTACGGCCGGCGCCCCGTGCGCACCCCCGTCCGCTGGGGGCGCCGGACTTCTCCGCGGACCGGACCGAGGGGATTCCCCTGGTGAGCTGGGGAACCGAAACGTGGTGCAGGCGCGTGTGAAGTACTGCGTTCGTGGTGGTGCCGTGCAGTGAGTTCATCTCGCGCCCCCTCGGAGCAGTCCGGTCGCTTGCTGTGGGGAATACATTGCCGACCCAGTTTCATAGCGGGGTCCCCCGACTGTCACAGCGCTGTCACAGGCGCGGACGGTCCCGCGAGCCGCGCTGTTCCTCCACTCGTCACAGGTACTGACCAACGGCGGCTCGAACTCGGAGGGGGGCATACGACACAATGGCGCGGTGCCTTTCCTGTTGCTGATCGAGGATGACGACGCCGTCCGTACGGCCCTGGAGATGGGGCTCACCCGGCAGGGTCACCGTGTGGTGACCGCCGCATCAGGTGAGGACGGTCTGAAACTGCTGCGTGAACAGCGGCCCGACCTGATCGTTCTGGACGTGATGCTGCCGGGCATCGACGGCTTCGAGGTGTGCCGTCGTATCCGTCGCACCGACCAGCTGCCGATCATCCTGCTGACCGCCCGGAGTGACGACATCGACGTGGTGGTGGGCCTGGAGTCGGGCGCCGACGACTACGTGGTCAAGCCGGTGCAGGGGCGGGTGCTGGACGCCCGGATCCGCGCGGTGATGCGCCGGGGGGAGCGGGACGCGAACGATTCGGCGACCTTCGGTTCCCTGGTGATCGACCGGTCGGCGATGACCGTGACGAAGAACGGCGAGGACCTCCAGCTGACGCCCACCGAGTTGCGGCTGCTGCTGGAGCTGAGTCGGCGTCCCGGGCAAGCGCTGTCCCGGCAGCAGTTGCTGCGGCTGGTGTGGGAGCACGACTACCTGGGCGACTCCCGTCTGGTGGACGCCTGTGTCCAGCGGCTGCGGGCCAAGGTGGAGGACGTGCCGTCCTCCCCGACGCTGATCCGTACGGTGCGGGGCGTGGGGTACCGGCTGGACGCGCCCAGTGAGTGAACGCTCCCCGGGCCGGCTCGCGCGGTGGCTGGCGGGGCTGCTTCCCACGCTGCGCATCCGGCTGGTGGTGGTGTTCGCCCTGGTCGCCCTGACCGCCGCGGTGTCCGCCTCGGGGATCGCGTACTGGCTGACGCGGGACGCGGTGCTGACCCGGGCCCAGGACGCGGCGCTGGACGACTTCCGCAAGTCCATGGAGGACAACGCCGGCGAGCTGCCGCGCAGCATGGAGTGCGGTCAGCTCCAGGACGCCGCCGAGAAGATGGCACACACCACCCAGAACTACGAGGTGGTGCTTCTCGGTGAGGAGTCGGACGGCACCCGGTGTGTGGCGGCCTCGAACCGCAAGGCGTTCTCCGCCTCGGACGTGCCGGCGGCGTTGCGCCGGGCGGTCAACGAGCAGCGGAAGGTGGAGGGTTCCAACCGGCATCCGTACCACCTGTACTGGCAGCGCACGACCGGGTCGGGTGGGCACCCGTACCTGGTGGGTGGGGCGAAGCTGATCGGGGAGAAGCCGACGCCGTCGGGGTACATGCGCAAGTCGCTGGACCCGGAGCAGAAGGATCTGACCTCGCTGGCCTGGTCGTTGGGGATCGCGACGGCTCTGGCTCTGGTGGCGGCGGCGTTGTTGGCGCAGGTGGCGGCGCGGGCGCTGGTGCGTCCGGTGCGTCGGTTGAGCGAGGCCTCGCAGCGGTTGGGCGAGGGCAAGTTGGACACCCGTCTGGAGTTGACGGGTACGGACGAGCTGGCCGAGTTGTCGCGGACGTTCAACGAGGCGGCGGAGTCGTTGCAGACGCGGGTGGCGGACCTCAGCAGTCGGGAGGAGTCCTCCCGACGTTTCGTGGCGGACATGTCGCACGAGCTGCGGACTCCGTTGACGGCGATCTCGGCGGTGACCGAGGTGTTGGAGGAGGAGCAGGAGAACCTCGACCCGATGATCGCGCCGGCCGTGCAGCTGGTGATCTCGGAGACGAGGAGGCTGGGTGACCTGGTGGAGAACCTGATGGAGGTGACCCGTTTCGACGCCGGTACGGCCAAGGTGGTGCTGGACGACGTGGACGTGGCGGACCAGATCACGGCCTGTATCGACGCGCGGGCCTGGTTGGACGCGGTGGAGTTGGACGCGGACCGGGGGATCACGGCGCGGTTGGATCCTCGGCGGTTGGACGTGATCCTGGCGAACCTGATCGGCAACGCGCTCAAGCACGGGGGTTCGCCGGTGCGGGTGTCGGTGCGTACCGAGGACGACACCCTGGTGATCGACGTCAGTGACCAGGGGCCGGGTATTCCCGAGGAGGTGCTGCCGCATGTCTTCGACCGTTTCTACAAGGCCAGCGCCTCCCGGCCGCGTTCGGAGGGCAGTGGGCTGGGGTTGTCGATCGCCCTGGAGAACGTGCGGGTCCACGGTGGCGAGGTGACGGCGCGGAACGCTGACGGGGGCGGGGCCGTCTTCACGGTACGGCTGCCCCTGTACGGGGAGCTGCCGGAGGACGAGGAGAGCGACGAGGGTAGGGAGCGGCGGTGACCCGGCGGCCGAGGTCCGGCCCCGCGAGCGGAGGTTACGGAACACGGGGTGGAGCGCTGCTGTTGGCGGGCGTGGCGCTGCTGACGGGGTGTGGGATCCGTTCGACGTCGGTGCCGGTGGACGCGGGGCCGGCGCCCTCGCGGGTGGCGTGTGTGCTCCCGGACAACGGGCAGACCCCGCCTCCGACGCGTCCGACGGGTACCAACTTCCGTATCTCGCTGGTGTGCGGGGCGCGGATCGTGTCGGTGGAGCGGACGGTGTCGGTGTCGAGGGAGCGGGCGACGGAGCGGTTGCCGGTGGCGCGGGCGTTGTTGCGGCAGTTGCGCAGGTCTCCGGCGGCGGACGAGTCGGCGGCGGGGTTCTCCACCGCGATACCGCACGACCTGCGGGTCAACTCCCGGGCGCCGGGTGACCCGAAGGAGGCGCTCCGGCTGAACCGTCCGTTGGACGAGCTGCCGCCCTTCTCGCTGGCCCAGTTGGCCTGCACCCTGGAGGGGACGGCGGCGGACGGCGACCACGGTGTGGTGCTGGGCGGGCCGGTGGGCGGTGACCGGGAGCCGGTACGGCGTTACGAGTGCGGCACCCTGAAGCGTGATCCCCGGGGCGCGCCGTCGATGGGTGAGCGGGTGCCCTCGGGCTGAACGGTGGTGGGGTGCCGCCCCGTTCGGTGGGCCGGGTGCCGAGGTGGGTGGACGCGGGGCTGGTGGGGGGTGGCAAACCTGTCGTACTGGCCAGGAACCGTCGGGGGGTGGCTGGCGTCCCCCTCTGTGTGCAGCCACTTGGCCGTCTTGGGGCGCCGGCCCCAGCCTCCCGACTTCGCATCGTCAGCGCGGTGTTGCTTGCCGCACACCTGTTGCTGATCGGCTGGTGGACCCTGCGTCCGCTGGAGGTCTCCTGGGTTCCGCCCACCAATCTCACGCCCTTCGCCACCCTGCGGGCTGATCTGGCCCTGGGTGCCGGGGAGTTGGCGCGTGCGCTGGGGGGCGGGTTGCTGTTGCTCGCGCCGGTGGGGGCGCTGTTGCCGGTGGCGTTGGGCCGGTGGGACGGTCCCCGGCTGCCGTTGATGGCGCACACGGTGTGGGTGGGTGTGCTGTTGGCGGTGGCAGTGCAGGTGGTGCGGGCGCTGGTGCCGGACCGGGTGGTGAACGTGGACACGCTGATGCTGAACGTGGTGGGGGTGGCGTTGGCGCATCTGCTGCTGTTCCCCCTGGTGCGGGGGTTGTGTGGGGCGTGGTGCCGGGCCCGGTCGCGGCCGGGGGCGCGCCGCGCGGGGTGGGCCGTACGGGCCGGGGGGCCGGTGGGTGGTTCGGTGGCGGGGCTGCCGGCTCCCGGGGCCGCTTCCCCTTCGACCGGCCCGGCGGCGCCGGAGGTGGGGCTGTCGCCCTGAGGTCCGCGCCGTGGTCCGCGCTGAGGTCCGCGCTGAGGTCCGCTCCGGTGGGGTCGGTGGGTGACGGGGGCCATGTCCAGACGCGGGTGTGGCGTCGAGGGTGCGGGGTTCCCGATGCCGTCGACGGCGCCCATGGCGCCCACATGGTTTGGTCGTCGTGGGCCAGCCGTGACGGGGCCGGCGTGGAGGTTACGGGCTGGCGGCCCGGAGTGGTCTCGGGGTCGCGGTCCGGGTTTTCCCAGGGTCGAGTGGTTCCCTGGCGGGATGTTCTGTGGGGCGGACGCTGGCAGTCTGGAGGAGTCAGTCAGCGGTAGGCGTCCTCCTTCCGGGGCCCGCCGCCGTCTCTCACGAAGGAGCCCACCTCATGGCCACTCTGTCCCGCCCCCAAGAGGACCGCATGATCGGCGGGGTGTGTGCCGGCCTCGCCCGGAGGTTCGGCATCGAGACCAAGACCATGCGGATCCTCGCGGTGCTCTCCTGTCTGCTTCCCGGCCCCCAGGTGCTCGCCTACCTGGTCCTGTGGATCCTGCTGCCGGAGGAGGGCCGCTCCACGGCCTGGTGACGGCACGGGTCGGCGTACCCGCACCGACAACGGCCCGGGGCCGACCGCACCGGCAGGGTGACGGTCGGCCCCGGGCCGTTCGACGGGCGTGCTCAGCCCGCTGCTCAGCCCAGGGGGAGGCCCTGGGCCTGTCCCTGGAGGGGCATGGTGCCGTTGGCGACCGGCAGTCCGCCCAGCAGCTGTCCGGTGACGTCCTTCTCGCCCAGCGGGGTCTGCTCGACGACGCCCTGGGCGGTGTCCAGCCCGCCGCGCAGGGTCTCCTGGCCCTGGTCGGTCAGGTCGGGGGCGTTCACCGGCAGTTGGCGGGTCGCGTCCTGCACCGGGGAGAGGGCCTGGTCCGGCGCCACCCGGGTCAGTTCGGGGGCCTTGTCGGTGATCCCCCCGAGGTCGGCGGCCGAGGCACTGCCGGCGCCCACGGCGGCGAAGGCGGCGCCCAGTGCGACGGCGCCGAGGGTCTTGGTGGTTCCCTGCTTCATGTACGACTCAGTCCTTAGACGGTGGGGTCTCACAGCGGCCCGGCGAAGGTAGCCAGGGGCCGAACCGGGCCGCAAACACGTGGAGACCACCGGGAGTCGGCGTGGAACCACCCCGCCGCCGGGGAGCGCCCGCCGGCGGGCGCACTCCCCGATCAGTGGCGAGTTCGCTGGTCAGCGGGGTTTTCTCAGGCTCGCTCGGGGCTGTTGGAGAACAGCCACTCGGACTTGAGAGTGGCGTATCCGGGCTTGATCACGTCGTTGATCATGGCCAGTCGTTCATCGAAAGGGATGAACGCGGACTTCATGGCGTTGACGGTGAACCACTGCATGTCGTCCAGGGTGTAGTCGAAGACCTTCACCAGCTCCTCGAACTCGCGGCTCATGCTGGTGGCGCTCATCAACCGGTTGTCGGTGTTGACGGTGGTGCGGAAGTGCAGTCGCCGCAGCAGGCCGATGGGGTGCTCGGCGTACGAACCGGCGGCTCCGGTCTGGAGGTTGGAGGTGGGGCACATCTCCAGGGGGATGCGCTTGTCCCGTACGTAGGAGGCCAGCCGGCCCAGCTTCACGGTGCCGTCGTCGAGGGTCTCGATGTCGTCGATGATGCGGACGCCGTGGCCGAGCCGGTCGGCGCCGCACCACTGGAGGGCCTGCCAGATGGACGGCAGTCCGAAGGCCTCCCCGGCGTGGATGGTGAAGTGGTTGTTCTCCCGCTTGAGGTACTCGAAGGCGTCCAGGTGGCGGGTGGGAGGGTAGCCGGCCTCGGCGCCGGCGATGTCGAAGCCGACGACTCCCGAGTCGCGGTAGCGGTTGGCGAGTTCGGCGATCTCCAGGGCGCGGGCGGCGTGCCGCATCGCGGTGAGGAGGGCGCCGACCCGGATGCGGTCGCCGTTGGCGCGGGCCCGCCGTTCGCCCTCGCGGAAGCCCTCGTTGACGGCCTCGACGACCTCCTCCAGGGTGAGGCCGCCCTCCAGGTGCTGTTCGGGGGCGTACCGGATCTCGGCGTAGACGACGCCGTCGGCGGCGAGGTCCTCGGCGCACTCGGCGGCGACGCGTACCAGGGCGTCGCGTCGCTGCATGACCGCGCAGGTGTGGCGGAAGGTGACCAGGTACTGCTCCAGGGAGCCGGACTCGCAGGACTCGCGGAACCAGCGTTCCAGCAGGTCGGGGTCGGTCTCGGGGAGGTCGTCGTAGCCGATCTCACGAGCGATGTCGACGATGGTTCCGGGGCGGAGGCCGCCGTCGAGGTGGTCGTGGAGCAGCACCTTGGGCGCGCGTCTGATCTGGTCCGGGCTGGGCTGGCTGTTGTGTGTCTCGCTCGTCATCTCCGCAGGGTACTCAGAGCCGCCGCGACCTGCGACGGGCGGGCCGACATCGGGTGGAAGGGGCGGCTCCGCCCGGGGTGGGTGCGGTACTCGCGAAGGTTGGGTGCGGGGCATGTACCTGCCGTCCGGGTTCTGAGATCGTCTGGGTATGGCGCAGGACACATTGCCGCACAGGTCGGCGCGGTTGGGCCGGCCTTCGGGGGCGGCGCGGGAGGTACAGGCGGTGGCGTTGTTACTGCCGGAGGGCGAGCCGGTCAGTGTGCGGCGTCCCTCCGCCCGGGCGGTGATGGCCGCCTGGCCGCTGAGCAGGAGGCTGGCGCGGCTCGGGGAGCGGGAGTCGTTGGCGACCCATCTGGTGCGGTACCGGTTCCGGGGCTGGAACGGTGCCGCCGCCCACCCGGTGGCGGACGTGGAGTGGGCGGTCGAGGAGGTGCTGCGGCGGTACGGGGACGTGGCGGTGTCCCTGGTGGGTACGGGTATGGGGGCCCGGGCGGCGTTGCGGGCCGCTGGGCATCCGGCGGTGGCCTCGGTGGTGGCCCTCTCCCCCTGGTTGCCCGACACGTCCGGGGAGACCGGGGAGGCCGGGGAGCCGGAGCCGATACGTCAACTGGTCGACACCCAGGTGCTGTTGGCGCAGGGCACCGACGACCGGCGTACCCGGCCGGAGCTGACCTACCGGTTGGCGGACCGGTTGAAGAAGGTCAACCCCCGGGTGTGCCGGTTCGAGGTGCACACCGACGGGCACGGGCTGGCCAACCACCGGGCCGAGGTGGTGGCGCTGGCGGCGGACTTCGTGCTGGGCACGGTCTGTGGCCGGCACTTCGCCCGGCCGATCGCGGACGCCCTGGCGGCTCCTCCCCCGCTGGGGCTGCGGATGCCGCTGGCCTCGGGCTTCGGCCGGGGCATGGACGACTGAGGGGCCGGCCCCCGGACCCTGGCCGGTGGGGCGCCCCCGTGTGTTCGGGGCCGCCCCACCGGTGGGTTCATCCGCGTTGGGCCAGTTCCCACAGTTCGGCCCACTGCCGGGGGCCGAGGTCCTTGGGCAGGGCACGGGCGGGGAGCCGTTGCGCGGCGAGCCAGCGCCCCAGGTCGGCCCGGGGTAGCCGCCCGGTGCCGGCGAGGACGCGGGGCAGGTCCCGGCCCCGGCCGGTGAACACCCGCCGTACGAAGTGCTGGTAGCCCTCGCGGTCCCCCACCAGGGGGGTGGGGCGGCGGTCGACGCCCAGCAGGCCGCCGTCCACCGAGGGGACCGGGCGGAAGGCGCGGGCCGGTACCCGTCGGTGGAGGGTGAACTCGTACCAGGGCCACCAGCTGGCGGTCAGCAGGCTCGCCCCGCCGACGCCGGCCCGACGCCGGGCCACCTCCCACTGCACCAGCAGTACCGCCCGGGTCCAGTGCCCGTTGTCCAGCAGCCGGCGCAGCAGGGCGGTGGTGAGGTGGAAGGGCACGTTGCCGTACACCACATGGGGTCGGGTGGGGTGGCGGTACCGCAGCAGGTCCTGGTGGAGCACCCGTACGTGGGTGGGTACGCGGCGCCGTAGCCGGTTCACCCTTCCGGGGTCGAGTTCCACGGCGGTCAGGGGGCGGCCGGTGCGGGCCAGCGGCAGGGTCAACGCCCCGTCGCCGGGGCCGAGTTCGACCAGGGGCCCGCTGGTGTGGGCCAGGAGGTCGACGAACTGGACGATGACGGAGGGGTCGACCAGGAAGTTCTGGCCGAGGTCCTGGGGTGAGCCCCAGTGCTGTCGGGACATGGGTGGGAAGCTCCGCGAGGTGAGGACGGAGCCGGGCAGCGCGAGTCGCCGCACCGGCTGGGGAACCGGCGGCGGCAGATCCTGGTACGTGGTCAGGTCAGCCCGCCGCGAGGGCGCGCTGTTCGGGTCGCTGGGGGGGATCGCCTGTGCGGGGTACGCCTGCTCCGGCGCCGGCTCGGCGTCGTGGGCGCACGGCATCGCACGGCGGTACACGGCGTTCTACAGCGTTCTACGGCGTACGGCGCCGGAACGCGTTCACCCGTCCCTCAGAAGTCGAACGACACGCCCTGGTCGCTGCGCAGGCGGATGAAGATCGCTTGGAGTCCCATGGGCGGGAGCCTAGGACGGCGGCCGGGGGTGGTGCCAGCGGTTTTCTCCGAGGCTCCCCGCCGGGGCGGGCGGGTCCGGGGCTGCCCCGGGATCAGGAGAGGAGCGGTGAGCGCGCACCGGTGCGGGAACGGGGCGGCCGGAGCACGGTGCGGGAGGGGGCCGCCGTGTGCGACGCGCGGTGGGCCGGCCCTCGCGGCAGCGGCGGGGACAGGGACAGCGGCCGGGGGCGCGGTGCTCCGTACGGCGCCCCTAGCCCCTAGGGTGCGTCGTTCGGATCACTGCGAGGCTCGCGTGCGGTGTCACCGAGCGTGCCGCACCCCGCCGCGTTGTCGCCGTAGGTCGCCGTGGGCCGCTGCCGCCGATGCGCTGCATCGACTCCTCCTCCGCCCTGCTGTGCCCCACGGCCCACCACACCAGAACGCGCTCCCTGATCTCCCCAGATCCAAACGACACACCCTATCCGGACAGCAGTTGGCCGCGCCGGCTGAGCAGGAAGCGTTTGAAGGCGGCGACCGGAGGGGTGTCGGGGTGCCCCTCCCGCCAGGCGAGCCCGATCTCGCGTACCGCCCGAGGTGCGGTGACCGTCAACTCCCGTACGCCCGGGCGCGGTACGGCCGGTGGGGGCAGCAGGGCCACCCCGAGGCCGGCCGCCACCAGCCCCCGGAGCGTCTCGGCCTCCTCCCCCTCGAAGGCGATGCGGGGGCGGAACCCGGCCTCGGCGCACAGGTCGTCGGTGATCCGGCGCATCCCGTAGCCCGGTTCGAGGGTCACGAACATCTCCTCGGCGCACTCGGCGAGGCGGATCCTTCGGCGGGTGCCCAGCCGGTGGTCCTCCGGTACGACCAGGCGCAGCCGTTGCTCGTCGAGTCGACGGGCGACCAGGTCGGGTTCGTTGGGCACCGGGGAGGTGAGGCACAGGTCCAGTTCGCCGGCGCGGAGCCGCTCCAGCATGGCCTCGCCGTAGTTCTGCACCAGGGCGAAACGTATCCGGGGGTGGTCGGCGCGGAAGGCACGCAGCAGTCCGGGCACGGTCTCGGAACCGAGGGTGTGCAGGAAGCCGAAGGCGACCTTGCCGGAGGCGGGGTCGGCGTCGGTGCGCAGGGTCTCGGCGGCCCGTTCCACGGAGGTCAGGGCGCGTTCGACGGAGGTGAGGAAGCCCCGCCCGGCGGTGGTCAGGGAGACGCGGCGGCCGTTGCGGGCGAACAGGTCCACCCCGAGGTCGGCCTCCAGTCGGGCCATGGCGCGGCTGAGGGTGGACTGGGGCACGGCGAGTTCGGTGGCGGCGCGGGTCATGTGCTCGTGGCGGGCGACGGCGGCGAACTGGGCGAGCCGGGGCGTGAGTCGGGCGGCCCAGGAGTGGGGGTCCAGCTCGGCGGGTGGGCCGGCGGCCCCGGGGGGCGTGGCCGAGGTAACAGTGGTGTCTTCTTGATGACGACTGGGTGACATCAACGCGCCTCACCTTCACTGATGTGTGTGCGCATCAATTCTGACGCCTCTGTGCATTGGACGCATAGAAAAGTCCGGGCGTACTTTCGCGGTATGCCTGCTGCCGATACCAAGGCGTCCCCCGCTGTCGGGGACGCCGCCGTCGTGGACCGTCCCTCCCCGTCCGACCACCACTCCAAGCTCCGCCCGGGCGGCCCCGGTTACCGCCGGATGTGCCTGTCCCTGTTCGCGGCCGGGCTGGCCACCTTCGTGCTGCTGTACTCGACGCAGGCGGTACTTCCCGCGCTCTCCCACGACCTGGGGGTCACCCCGGACCAGGCCAGCTGGACGGTGTCCGGGGCGAGCATCGGCCTGGCGCTGGCGGTGTTGCCGCTGAGCGTGCTGTCCGAGCGGTTCGGACGGCGCCGGATGATCGGCTGCTCGCTGGCGGTCGCCGTGGCGCTGGGCCTGCTGGTGCCCTTCGCCCCCAACCTCACCGCCCTGGTGGCGCTGCGGGTGGCCCAGGGTGTCGCGGTGGCCGGGGTGCCGGCCTCGGCGATGGCCTTCCTCGCGGACGAGGTCAACCCCCGGGACCTGGTCGGGGCGGTCGGCCTGTTCGTCGCCGGCAACAGCATCGGCGGGATGAGCGGGCGCATCCTCACCGGTTGGGTCACCGAGGCCTGGGGCTGGCGGGCCGGTCTCGCCTCGGTCGCCGTGGCCTCGCTGGTGTGCGCGCTGGCGTACCAGGCGCTGGTCCCCCGGGCCCGCCACTTCCAGCCCGGTTCGCTGCGGTTGGCGCCAGTGCTGGCCACCGTGCGCGGTCACCTGTCGAACGGGCTGCTGGTGCGGCTGTACTCGCTGGGGCTGCTGTTCATGACCGTGTTCGGCGCGGTCTACACCGTGGTCGGCTACCGCCTGGTCGCCGAACCCTTCGGCCTCTCCCAGGGCGTGGTGGGTTCGGTGTTCGTGATCTACCTGGTCGGTACGGCCTCCTCGGCCGGTGCCGGTGGGCTGGTGGCCCGGCTGGGCCGGCGTGGGGCGCTGTACCTGGGCATCGGCACCGCCTCGGCCGGGCTGCTGCTCACCCTCTTCGACCAACTGCTGGCCGTGGTGGCCGGGTTGGTGCTGATCACCGCCGGGTTCTTCGCGGGGCACGCGGTCGCCTCCAGCGCGGTCAGCCGCACCGCCACCGAGGGTCGGGCGCAGGCCTCGGCGCTGTACCAGATGGCGTACTACCTGGGCAGTTCGCTGGGCGGCGCCCTGGGCGCCCTGGCGTACGCCGGCGGGGGCTGGCCCGCGACGGTGGCGCTGACCCTGACCGCGATGGTGCTGGCGGCCGGGGTGACGGTCTACGCCACCCGCAAGGCCGTGGTGTCCCGCCGGCTGGCGGCGGTCGCCGCCAACTGACCGGCGAGCTGGGTCACTTCGCCCCTTCGCCCCGGGAACCCTCCCGGGGCGAAGCGCTGTCGCCCACCCGGGGCCCGACACCTCGGGGCCCCCGGCCCCGACGGCACCACGACCGGACGAGGCGCCCCAGGAGCCGACCACCAGGACGGGCACCCACCCCCGTCCACGTACCGCACGACCGAAAGCCAGGGCACCCACGGGCACCCCCAGGCGGGCGCCCCCGCTCAAGGACCCCGGCCCAGAGCCCCCGGCCCCGACGGCACCACGACCGTACGGGGCACCCCAGGAGCCGACCACCAGGACGGGCACCCACCCCCGTCCACGTACCGCACGACCGAAAACCAGGACACCCACGGGCACCCCCAGGCGGGCGCCCCCGCTCAAGGACCCCGGCCCAGAGCTACCGGCCCAGCGGAGGGCCTCCGGTCCGGCGGGCTACGGCGACACCCGCTCCAGTACCACCGAGGTGGAGGCCTCGCGGGCCTCGGCCGAGGGGTCGACCTCGACCGCGCCGTCCAGGGCTCCCAGGGCGTACTCGAAGCGTTCGGGGGTGTCGGTGTGCAGGGTCAGCAGCGGCTGTCCCTCGCGTACCGCCTCCCCGGGGCGGGCGTGCCACTCCACGCCGGCGCCCGCCTGTACCGCGTCCTCCTTGCGGGCCCGTCCGGCGCCCAGGCGCCAGGCGGCCACGCCCACCGCGTACGCGTCCAGCCTGCTCAGCACCCCGTCGGCGGGGGCGGTGACCTGCTGGCGCTCGCGGGCCTCGGGCAGCGGGGCGTCCGGGTCGCCGCCCTGGGCACGGATCATCCGCCGCCAGTGGTCCATGGCCCGGCCGTCCGCCAGGGCCTCCGCCGGGTCGACGTCCTCCAGCCCCGCGCCGGCCAGCATCTCCCGGGCCAGCGCCAGGGTCAGCTCCACCACGTCCGCCGGGCCGCCGCCGGCCAGCACCTCCACCGACTCCCGTACCTCCAGGGCGTTGCCGGCGGTCAGACCCAGGGGTACGGACATGTCGGTGAGCAGCGCCACCGTGCGCACCCCGTGGTCGGTGCCCAACTCCACCATGGTGGAGGCCAGTTCTCGGGCGCTGGGCAGGTCCTTCATGAAGGCGCCGGAACCGACCTTGACGTCCAGCACCAGCGAGCCGGTGCCCTCGGCGATCTTCTTGGACATGATCGAGGAGGCGATGAGCGGGATCGACTCCACGGTCCCGGTCACGTCCCGCAGCGCGTACAGCTTGCGGTCGGCCGGGGCCAGCCCGTCGCCCGCCGCGCAGACCACCGCGCCCACCTCGTCCAGCACCCCGAGCATCTCGGGGTTGGACAGGCTCGCCCGCCAGCCGGGGATCGACTCCAGCTTGTCCAGGGTGCCGCCGGTGTGGCCCAGGCCCCGGCCGGACAGCTGCGGTACGGCCGCCCCGCAGGCCGCGACCAGCGGCGCCAGGGGCAGGGTGATCTTGTCGCCGACGCCCCCGGTGGAGTGCTTGTCGGTGGTCGGCCGGGACAGCGAGGAGAAGTCCATCCGCTCCCCGGAGGCGATCATCGCCGCCGTCCAGCGGGCCACCTCCGCGCGGCTCATACCGTTCAGCAGGATCGCCATCGCCAGGGCCGACATCTGCTCGTCGGCGATCTCACCCCGGGTGTAGGCGTCGATCGTCCAGTCGATCTGCTCGTCGGTCAGGGGCTGCCGGTCCCGCTTGGCGCGGATCACCGAAATGACGTCCATCCAGGGCTCCTCGGGGTGGTGCGGGCGCCCAGCCGCCAACGGGGCTCGGCGCGGTTCCTCGGGTGGGCGCTCAGCGCCCTTCCAGGTCGGCCGGGCCGAACGCGTCGGGCAGCAGCTCCGCCAACGGCCGTACCCCGGCGCGGGTGTCCATCAGCAGTTCGGGGCCGCCGTGCTCCCACAGCAGTTGCCGGCAGCGGCCACAGGGCATCAGCACCGCGCCCTCCCGGTCACAGCAGGTGAAGGCGGTCAGCCGGCCGCCGCCGCTGGCGAACAGCGCGGAGACCAGACCGCACTCGGCGCACAGGGCGACCCCGAAGGCGGCGTTCTCCACGTTGCAGCCGTTGACCGTACGGCCGTCGTCGACCAGCGCGGCGGCACCCACCGGGAACCCGGAGTACGGGGCGTAGGCCCGGGCCATCGCGGCCCGGGCCTCGCCACGGAGTGCCTCCCAGTCGACCGGTGGCCGGTCGGGGGCGTCGGTCATGCTCCCTGGCCCCGTCGATAGGGCTTGCCGATGGTTTTCGGTGCCCGTAGTCGTTGGGAGGCCAGCGACAGCACCAGCAGGGTCGCCAGGTAGGGGCTCATCTCCACGATCTCCAGCGGCACGCTGTCGGAGGAGAGGTACCAGGTCAGCAGCACGACCGCGGACACCAGGCTGATGCCGGCCTGGAGTCGGCCACCCCGGCGGAACTTCCACACCGCCACCGCGGCCAGGATCGCCGCGATCAGCAGCAGCAGCGCGTGCACGGTGGGCCCGCCGGCGCGCAGCTGGAGGGCGTCCATGAAGCCGAACAGTCCGGCGCCCATAGCCACCCCGCCGGGGCGCCAGTTGCCGAAGATCATGGTGGCCAGACCGATGTACCCACGGCCACCGGTCTGCTGGTCCTGGTAGATGTGCACCCCGATGGCGAGGAAGGCCCCGCCGAGGCCGGCCATGGCGCCGGAGATGGTGACCGCCGCGTACTTGTACTTGTAGACGTTGACGCCCAGGGTCTCGGCCGACACCGGGCCCTCACCGCAGGCCCGCAGCCGCAGACCGAAGGAGGAACGCCACAGGACGAAGAAGGAGACCACGAACAGGGCGATGATCGGCAGCATCAGCCAGGACACCCGGGTGGTGAACGAGCCCAGCACACCGGCGGTGTCCGAGATCAGGAACCAGTGCTTGCGCTCCAGGGTCAACAGCCAGTCGGACAGGCCCGGCACCGTGAACGTCGGCATGTCCTCCATCGGCGGGGACTGCTTGTCGTTGCCGCCCTTGGCCGCCGCCTCGCTGCCCTCGGCGCCGAACCACAGCTTGGCCAGGAACCGTACGGCGCCCAGGGCCAGGATGTTGATGGCCACACCGGAGACGATGTGGTCCACCCCGAAGGTGACGGTGGCGACCGCGTGCAGCAGTCCGCCGAGGGCGCCGCCGACCAGTCCGGCGGCTGCCGCCGCCCAGGGCCCGTGCTGCCAGCCGACCCAGCCGGCGGTGAAGGCGCCGAGCATCATCATGCCCTCAAGGCCGATGTTGATCACGCCGGCCCGCTCGGACCACAGCCCACCCAGACCGGCCAGGCCGATGGGTACGGCGGCGGCCAGGGCACTGCGGTACTGGCCGCTGGCGGTGAGTTCGTCCGCCCCGGTGACCACCCGCAGCACCGACAGCACCACCAGGGCGCCGGCGATGATCAGCAGGATCACCGGGAAGCTGAGGCGGGGCCTGCTCCTGCCCCCGCCCTTGTCGTCCCGGCCGGTGAGACGGGTCAGGCCGGTCATCAGGTTGCTGCTCACGCGGAGACCTCCGCCTTGTCGCTGGTTCGGGTCTGCGCGGCCAGCTCCTCGCCGACCTTCCGCTGCTGGAGGCGCAGTCCGTAGCGCCGGACGACCTCGTAGGCGATGACCACGCACAGCACGATCACGCCCTGCATCACGCCGACGATCTCCTGCGGGTAGTCCTCGAACTCCAGCTGGGTGCCGGTGCGTTCGAGGAAGCCCCACAGCAGCGCGCCCAGCGCCATACCCACCGGGTGGTTACGGCCCAGCAGGGCGATGGCGATACCGGTGAAGCCGATGCCGGCGGGGAAGTCGGACCCGTAGTTGTACGAGGAGTTGAGCAGGGTGGGGATGCCCACCAGTCCGGCGACCGCGCCGGACAGCACCATGGAGGTGACCACCATGCGCTTGACGCTCACCCCGCTCGCGGCGGCTGCGGACTCGGAGCTGCCCACCGCGCGCAGGTCGAAGCCGAAGCGGGTGCGCCCCAGCACGAACCAGTAGCCCACGCCGACCACGGCGGCGATCACGATCGTGCCCCAGATGGGGTCGGGGTTGGTGGGCAGGGTGAAGAAGTGGCTGGAACCGGGGATGTCGGGCGTGTGGAAGAGGTTGCCCTCCTTCTCCGCGAGCCGCCCTTCCTGGAGGAAGTAGCCGATGGTGGAGGCGGCGATGGAGTTCAGCATGATGGTGGTGATCACCTCGCTGACTCCCCGGGTGGTCTTCAGCAGACCGGCGATGCCCGACCAGATCGCGCCGACCACCATGGCGACCAGGATGATCAGCGGGATCTGCACGAAGCCCGGCATCGTCAGGGCGCCGCCCACCACGGCGGCGAAGAACGCGGCGATGCGGTACTGGCCGTCGACACCGATGTTGAACAGGTTCATGCGGAAGCCGATGGCCACCGCGACGGCCGACAGGTAGTACGGGATCGCCTTGTTGACGATCCACACCTGGCTGTCGCTCTTGCTGCCGAACTCCAGCATCACCGAGTAGGCGTGGAACGGGTCCTTGCCGGTGACCATGATAACCAGCGAGGTGATCAGCACCGCCGCCACGATCGCCAGCAGGGGCGCGGCCAGGGCCAGGACCAGCTTCTCCCGGTCCAGCTTCTTCATCCGCTTGCCGGCCGGCTTGCTCTGGGAGGAGGTCACGACCGCTCACCCCCGTCCCCCGGCGCTTCGGGGTTCTGGTGCTGTTCGCGGTGGCTCATGGGGTCGTCTTCCGATGGGGAACGGGGGCCCTTCGGGCCGGGGCTTTCGTCGCTGGACTCCAGGTGGCCGCTGGCGGCACCGGTCATCGCCGAACCCAGCTCCTCGGGCGTGATGGTGGCCGGGTCGGCGTCGGCGACCAGCCGGCCCCGGTACATCACCCGCAGGGTGTCGGACAGGCCGATCAGCTCGTCCAGGTCGGCGGAGATCAGCAGCACCGCCATGCCCTCGCGACGCGCCTGCCGGATCTGGTCCCAGATCTGGGCCTGCGCCCCGACGTCCACCCCACGGGTGGGGTGGGCGGCGATCAGCAGCTTGGGCTGGTGGCTCATCTCCCGGCCGACGATCAGCTTCTGCTGGTTGCCGCCGGACAGGGAGGCGGCCGTGACCTCGATGCCGGGGGTACGTACGTCGTACTCCTCGACGATCCGTCGGGTGTCCGCACGGGCACCGGACAGGTCCAGCAACTGCCCCCTGCTGTTGGGGCGTTCGGTCACGTGGCCCAGGATGCGGTTCTCCCACAGCGGGGCCTCCAGCAGCAGCCCGTGCCGGTGGCGGTCCTCGGGGATGTACCCCAGACCGCTCTCGCGGCGGTGCCGGGTGGAGGCGTGGGAGATGTCCTCACCGTCCAGCAGGACGGTGCCCCCGTCCGGGTCGCGCATCCCCATGACGGCCTCGACCAGTTCGGCCTGGCCGTTGCCCTCCACCCCGGCCAGGCCCAGGACCTCGCCCTTGTGGATGGTGAAGCCCACCCCGTCCAGGACGGTGCGCACCACCCCGTCGGTGTCGGTGGCCGACAGGTGCAGCTGGTCGACCTGGAGCATGGGCACGTCGGTGACCGTGGACTCCCGGGCCTCGGGGGACGGCAGTTCGGCGCCCACCATCAGTTCGGCCAGCTGCTTCGCGTTGGTCTCGGAGGGGTGCACGGAGGCGACGGTGGTACCCCGGCGGATCACCGTGATGTCGTCGGCCACCGACAGCACCTCGCCCAGCTTGTGCGAGATGAAGATGACGGTGAGCCCCTCGGCCTTCAGCTCCCGGAGGTTGTCGAAGAGGGCGTCCACCTCCTGGGGCACCAGCACGGCGGTGGGCTCGTCCAGGATGAGCGTACGGGCGCCCCGGTAGAGGACCTTGAGGATCTCCACCCGCTGCCGGTCGGCGACCCCGAGGTCCTCGACCAGCACGTCGGGGCGGATGCCCAGGTGGTAGGTGTCCGACAGCTCCTTGATGCGGGCGCGGGCCCGCGAGCCGATGCCGTGCAGCTTCTCGGCGCCCAGCACCGTGTTCTCCAGCACGGTCAGGTTGTCGGCGAGCATGAAGTGCTGGTGGACCATGCCGATGCCTCGGGCGATGGCGTCGGCGGGGCTGCCGAGGTTCACCTTCTCGCCGTCGACGCTGATGGTGCCCTCGTCCGGCTTCTGCATTCCGTAGAGGATCTTCATCAGGGTGGACTTGCCGGCACCGTTCTCGCCCACGAGCGCGTGCACCGTGCCTCTGCGGACCGTGATGTCGATGTCGTGGTTGGCGACGACGCCGGGGAACCGCTTGGTGATGCCGTGGAGTTCGACGGCTGGCTCGGCGGTGTCCACCGGCCGTTTCGGGGGGCTGCTGGACGCGTTGATGACGCACTCTCCTCAGCGATAAGGAGTGGGGCTTGGGGAACTGTGGGGGTGATCCTCCGCCAGGTGACGCTATCGCGGAAGCCCCGGAACTACGCGCGTAGCCCCTGTTCCGCGATACGGGCCCGGAAGGAGAGTGGCCTCTCCCCCTCCGAGCCCGCTGACACCGAGCCGAACGGTGACGATCAGGGCTTGCTCTTCACCTTGATCTCGCCGTCGACGATCTTCTTCTTGGCCTTGTTGATCTCGTCCATGACGTCGTCGATGAAGCCGCCGGAGGTGGCCAGCGAGACGCCGTTCTCCTTGAGGGTGAACGCCTTGGTGCCGGTCAGCGGCTTGTCGTCCTCGACGCTCTTGACCAGCTCGAACACCGCCACGTCCACGTTCTTCACGGCGGAGGTGAGGATGGCGTCCTTGTACTTGGACAGACCGGGCTGCTTGTACTGGTCGGAGTCGACGCCGATCGCCCAGGCGCCCTTCTTCTTGCTGACCTGCTCGATGGAGCCGGCGCCGGACTGGCCGGCGGCGCTGTAGATCACGTCGATCCCGGCGTCCAACATGCCGCTGGCCTTGTCCTTGGCCGCCGCGGGGTCGTTGAAGCCCTTGGTGTTGGTCGGGTACAGGTACTGCGAGGTCACCTTGACCTTGGAGTCGGTGTCCTTGACGCCCTGCGCGAACCCGGCCTCGAACTTCTGGATCAGCGCGTTGTTGACGCCTCCGATGAAGCCGACCTTCTTGGACTTGGACTTCTTGGCCGCCGCGACGCCCGCGAGGTAGGAGGCCTCCTCCTCGGCGAAGACCATGCCCGCCACGTTCTTGTTCTGGGAGGGGGAGTCCACGACGCCGAAGGTGGTGTCCGGGAACTTCTTGGCCACCTTGTTGATCGACTTGCCGTAGTCGAAGCCGACCCCGATCACCGGGTTGTAGCCGGCCTCGGCGAGGGAGGTGAGCCGCTGCTCGCGGTCGCCCTCGGTCTCGTCGTTCTTCGCCGTCATCTCCTTGACGTCGACGTCCAGTTCCTTCTTGGCGCGGTCCGTGCCACGGGCCGCCGCCTCGTTGAAGGAGTGGTCGTCACGGCCGCCGACATCGAAGGCGAGCCCCACACCCTTGTTCTTGCCCTCGTTGGACTCGCTGGAAGACTCCCCGCACGCGGTGGCGGTCAGTGCGAGGGCCACGGTTGTGGTCACCGTGGCGGCAAGCTTGGTTACCCGACGCACGAGCAGGTCCCCTTCGACTCTTTCGGAAGCGCCACTTCCGGGGCGCTGTATTTCGCGGCTCACATTAACGCGCGTAGATTTCAGGTAAAGACACCTGGGCTGGCCGTTATCGGATCGGTGCCAAGGATGCGTACGACAGCGACCCACGGAGCCGGAAAAGGGCCGCCGACGTCCGGTTTTCCCGAACGACCGACGGCCCCGACAGCTCCGGTGGACCAGGTGCGCGCACCCCGTCGTACCGTCGCGTCACCCAACGGACCGACTCAGGCCCCGTCGCCCAACAACGCGGCGGCGGTGAAGAGTTCGACACCCACCTGGATCGCCCGCTCGTCCACGTCGAAGTCGCCCTGGTGCAGGTCGCGCGACCGCTGCTCGCCGGGCGGGCGCACCCCCAGGCGGGCCATGGCCCCGGGGACGTGCTCCAGGTACCAGGAGTAGTCCTCGCCGCCCAGGCTCTGTTCGGTGGGCTCCACCGCGTGGCTGCCCCGACGGGCGGTCATGGCGTCCTGCAACAGCTCACTGGTGCGGGCCTCGTTGACCACCGGGGGCACGCCCCGGATGTACTCCACCGTGGACTTGGCCCCGTACAGCGTGGACAGCTCGGCGATGGCGGCGTGCACCAGGTCCGGGGCGGCCCGCCAGGCCGGCAGGTCCAGGCAGCGCACCGTGCCGGACAGCTCGGCACGCTGGGGGATGACGTTGCAGGCGTGCCCGGTCTGGAGCCGGCCCCAGGTCAGGGACAGCCCGGAGCGGGCGTCCACCCGTCGGGCCAGCAGCGCCGGCACCTCGGCGGCGACCTTGGCCGCCGCAGTGACCAGGTCGGTGGTCAGGTGGGGGCGGGCGGTGTGTCCGCCGGGGCCGTCCAGGGCGACCTCCAGCCGGTCGCAGGCGGAGGTGATCGGCCCGGTGCGCAGCCCGATGCGGCCGACCTCCACCCGGGGGTCGCAGTGGACCGCCAGGATGCGGCCCACTCCCTTCAGTACGCCCGCCTCGATCGCCTCCGGCGCCCCGCCGGGCAGCACCTCCTCGGCCGGCTGGAACAACAGCCGTACGGAGTGGGGCAGTTGGCCCTGCCGGGCCAGGTCGGCCAGCACCAGGCCGGCGCCCAGCACACAGCTGGTGTGCACGTCGTGGCCGCAGGCGTGGGCGCGGTCGGGCACCGTGGAGCGGTAGGGCACGGTCTTGGTGTCCGGGATGGGCAGCGCGTCGATGTCGGCGCGCAGCGCCAGCATGGGGCGGCCGTCGTGGCGGCTGTCGTCCAGGCCGGGGTGTACGTCGCAGATCAGGCCGGTGCCGCCGGGGAGCACCCGGGGCCTGAGGCCGGCCCGCTCGAGTCTGGCGGTGAGGGCGGCCGTGGTGCGGAACTCCTGGTTGCCCAGCTCGGGGTGCATGTGCAGGTCCCGGCGGAAGGCGACCAGTTCGTCACGGAGGGTGGGCGGCAGGGTGCCGGGCAGTCCCGGGGCACCGGGCGTCACCGTTCCGGGGGGTAGCTCCTCGGCGCGGGCGTGCTCTCCGCCGGGTGCCGTCTGGGGCACTCCGGGCGACGCTGCTGAGGGGGCCTCCGTATGCGGTGACAGAACGTGGCTCATATCCGAAGGGTAGGGGCCCGGAGGGCACAACGGGCAATGGATCAAGGAACTTTCAGTCGTGCAGGCGAAGAAAATCCGGGCAAGCCGGATTACCGTTCTTCGACGTTGGGTATACCCGCGCCTCTTCTCTACGCCGTACTGGACTGATGAGGAAACCCGAACACCCCTGAGCCCGCCGGGAGTTGGGGCACGGCCAGACCGCTCGACCCGGCAGGGTGCCCTCCCGGGCGGCGGTGGCCACTCACGCCTTGCGTACGCCCCGGGCCGTTCCGGTCACTCCGGCGAGGAACCCCTGTGCCCGGGGGGAGGCGGTCTGGGTGAGCCAGGCCGGGTCGATGTCGCAGACCGCCACCCGCACCTCGGTGCCGGTCAGGGCCAGCGGCAGGGTGTGGACCACGGTGGAGGGGAAGCTGAGGATGGTCCGGCCGATGGGGCCACGGCGGGCGACCAGTTCCAGGGGCAGGTCCGGGCGCACCACCTCCAGTCCGGTGACCTCGGCGACCCGGTGCAGCTTCTCGGTGCTCTCCCGGCGGTGGGCGAAGTAGCGGGTGGCGCCGTAGCGGCGGGCCAGCGCGTCGACGGCTTCCAGGTAGCGGTCGGGGCGCACCACCCCGGTCTCCACCAGGGAGGTGCCGACCAGGTCGGTGCCCCGGGTCAGTCGGGGCGGGCCGAAGCGGCTGCGGGTCCAGGAGAAGTCGTTGGCGGTGACGGTGACCGCCTCGGGGGCGGTGACCGGCATGGAGCTGAACACCTCCACCCGGTGGTCGGCGGTGGCGGTCAGCTGCCGTCGGGCCCGGGCCGAGACGGGGGCGAACAGGCGGGTGGCCAGCCCGGGCTGGGTGCCGCCCCGGTGCCAGCGCACCAGTTGTTCCCCCCGGGCGAGTTGGCTGACGAACTCCATGGTGGCGGTGCCGTCGTCGACGACCACCACGGTGTCCGCCCGGGTCAGGGTGAGCAGGGCCTGGACGTAGCGGGAGAAGGGGTCGCCGACCACGATCCGGTGGGCCCGGCGCAGTGGCCCGCTGAGGGAGGCGACGGTGCGCAGTGGGGCGACGGCGCCCTCCCGGGCCTCCTCCCAGCGCAGGGTGTGGCCCTCGTCGCGGGCGAGTTCGGCCATCCTGCGCAGTTGGCCCCGGGTCATGGGGTCGTGGGGCGGGAGGACCACCGTGGTGAGGTCGGTGACCTGGTGGTGGTAGGCCCACTCCAGGGTGTTGAGCAGTTGTACGGGGCTCTCGACGAAGGCGAGGGTGTCCGGGCTGTGGCGGGCCCGGGTGCGGCGCGCCCCCCAGACGCCGGGTCGCGCGGAGGGGCCCCCGGGGCGGAGGTGGTCCTCCGACCCGGGGCTGGTGGTGCCTTCGACCGGTGTCAACAGGTGCTCCGTCAGGCGTGGGCGGGCTCGCGGTCCCGCTTGGACTCGGCGACCACTCCGGGGACCCGGCGCAGCTTCCGCATGGGGGCCAGTTCGGACTCGTACACCTTCTTCACCCCGTCACCGAGGGACTCCTCGATGGTGCGGATGTCGCGCACCAGCCGGGTCAGGCCCTGGGGTTCGACCGAGGCGGCCTGGTCGGAGCCCCACATGGCGCGGTCGAGGGTGATGTGCCGTTCGACGAAGGTGGCGCCGAGGGCGACGGCGGCGAGGGTGGTCTGGAGGCCGGTCTCGTGGCCGCTGTAGCCGATGGGCACGTTGGGGAACTCCCGCTGGAGGGTGTGGATCATCCGCAGGTTCAGTTCCTCGGCCTTGGCCGGGTAGGTGGAGGTGGCGTGGCACAGCAGGATGTTCTCGCTGCCGAGGACCTCGACCGCGTGGCGGATCTGCTTGGGGGTGGACATTCCGGTGGACAGGATGACGGTGCGGCCGGTGGCGCGCAGGGCCCTGAGCAGGTCGTCGTCGGTGAGGGAGGCGGAGGCCACCTTGTGGGCGGGTACGTCGAACTTCTCCAGGAAGGCGACGGACTCCACGTCCCAGGGGGAGGCGAACCAGTCGATGCCGCGCTGGGCGCAGTGGTCGGAGATGGCGCGGTAGTCGTCCTCGTCGAACTCCACCCGGTGCCGGTAGTCGATGTAGGTCATCCGGCCCCAGGGGGTGTCCCGTTCGATGTCCCACTGGTCGCGGGGGGTGCAGATCTCGGGGGTGCGCTTCTGGAACTTCACCGCGTCGCAGCCGGCGTCGGCGGCGGCGTCGATGAGGGCGAAGGCGTTGTCCAGGTCGCCGTTGTGGTTGATGCCGATCTCACCGGTGACGTACACCGGCTGGCCGGGGCCGGCGGTGCGGTCGCCGAGCTGGCGCAGGCGGGGGTTGGCGGAGCCGAGGGTCATGGGATCAGTCGTCCTTTGCTGTCCGTGCGGTTGGGGTGGCGGGGTCCAGCCGGGGGCCGAGAAGCCAGGCGGCGATCTCGCGTACCGCTCCGGCCCCGCCGGGTGTGGAGGTGATCGCGCGGGCGGCCCCGCGTACGACGTCGTGGGCGCTGGCCACGGCGACGGGCCAGCCGACGAGCCCGAAGCAGGGCAGGTCGTTGACGTCGTTGCCGAGGTAGAGGACCCGTTCGGGGGCGACGCCCCGTTCCTCGCACCACTGCTTGAGCGCGAGGTCCTTGCGGTCGACGCCGTGCAGCACGGGGATGTCGAGCTTGCGGGCCCGTGCGGCGACGACCGGGTTCTGTTCGGTGGAGAGGATCAGCAGCCGGAGTCCGGCGCGGCGCAGGGCGGCCACGCCCAGTCCGTCGCCCCGGTGTACGGCGACGGTCTCCCGACCGTCGGTGTCGACGTACACCCGGTCGTCGGTCTGGGTGCCGTCGAAGTCGAGGACCACCGCGTCGACGTCGTCGCGGCCGGGGAGTTCGCCCGGGGCGTCCAGCAGGGGTGCCAGGGCGCGGGCGCGGGCCAGGTCGTGCGGGTCGTCGATCTCCAGGGTGCGCGCCGGGTCGACGCGTACCAGTCGGGTGCGGCCGAAGAAGCGGTGCCCGGCGGCGCGGAAGCCGTCGACGGTCATGCCGTAGACCGCTCCGGTCTCCAGCAGGTCCTCGGGGCGGTCCTGGCGGCGGGGGCGGTGGGAGCGGTCGTGGTTGACGCCCACCCCTCCGGCGTCGGGGTCAGCCGCCCCGTCCGCGTGGCCGGTCGCGGGGGCCTCCCGCCACAGGAAGCCGTGGAAGGGGGCGGCGGTCAGGGCGGTGTCGGCGCCGTCGTCGAGGAGGGCGGCGGCCACCCGGTCGACGTCCTCGCCGGTGACGAAGGGGCTGGTGCACTGGACGAACAGCACCACCCGGGCCGGGGTGCCGCCGCGTTCGGCGAGGGTGTCCAGGGCGTGGAGTACGGCGGACTCGCTGGTGGCGGTGTCGCCGGACAGCGCCTCGGGGCGGACCACCACCTCGGCGCCGGCTCCCCGGGCGACGGCGGCGATGCCCTCGTCGTCGGTGGACACCAGCACGTCGGTGACCCGTCGGGCGGCGCGGCAGGCGCGGACGGCGCGGGCGACCAGGGGTATCCCGCCGACCGGTGCGAGGTTCTTCGCGGGTACGCCCTTGGACCCGCCCCGGGCGGGGATCACCGCCACCACGGTCGGGGGCTGGCTGGACATCTGGGCTCCTTGCTGGGGGTGGTGTGCGGCGTACGGGGTGCTGGGGCGGGCGGTCACAGTTCGCCCATCCGTCGGATCACCGGGGCGACGCGCTGGACGCCGTGCCGGTAGGCGCCCCGGGCGGCGCCGCGTACCGCGCCGCGCAGGGCGCGGCTGAGTCCGGGGGCGCCGTCGGGGGCGCGGGGGGCCAGGGGGGCGCCGTCGGGGGCGAGTTGGTAGCGGGCCAGCAGCGGCGGCAGGTAGGCGGGCGCGGTGGTGGGCGTGTAGTACGGCGCGGGGGGCGGGAGTTGGGGCCGGGCGGCGAGCCGGGCGACGCGTTCACGGGCACGGTCGAAGGCGTGGGCGTAGGCGTCGGGCTGCTCGGCGCGGGGGCAGACGCCCTGTCGGGCGGTCCACTCGGGGTCGGCCTTGGGCAGGTGGCCCTGGTCGAGTTCGGACCAGGAGGCCAGGCAGCCCGAGCCCAGGAAGTGGTGGTTGCCGAGGGCCTCGCGGATGCCGAGGTCGGTGAGGACGGCGGTGGGCACGCCCCGGTGCAGGGACTCCAGGGCCGCCGTGGAGGACACGGTCACCAGCAGGTCGGTGCGGTCCAGGACCTCGCCCATGTTCCCGTACACCAGGCGGCAGTTGGGGGGCAGTCCGCCCGGGAGTCGGGCGGCCAGCCGCTGGTAGGGGGTCTCCTCGATGTGGGTGGTGTGCTCGCCCGGTCGGCTGCGCAGCTTCACCAGCACCTCCCGCTCGGGGTGGGCGCGGGCGTGGTCGGCGGCGCGGCGCAGCAGGTAGGCGCGGTCGGCGCGGTGGGCCGGTACCGAGGGCTGTACGGCGAAGGTGAGGGTGAACGGTCGCTGTTCCCCGGCTGGTTCGGGCTGGGCCGGTTCGGTGCGGTGCGGGCCGGCGGCCACCGCGGGGGTGCCGTCCAGGAAGGGCAGGGCGCACTCGGTGACCGGTTCGGGGTCGACGCCCACCCCCGCGTACACCTCGCGGAAGCGTTCGGCGTCGTGGCGGGAGTTGGCCAGCACCACGTCCGCGCCGTGGCGCAGCAGCAGCCCGTCGGCCAGCTTCTCGTAGACCACCCCGACGTAGCCGGTGACCAGCACCGGCCGGGCGGTGCCGGCGAGGTGCCGCTGCCGGTGGGCGACCCCGTGCAGCAGGGCCTGTACGGCGCCGCCGACGCAGGCCAGCACCACCATCTCGTAGCGGTTCCGGTCGCCGGCCACGGCGAGGAACTCGGCCACGGTCACCTCTCGCAGTTCGTCGACGGTGACGCCGACCTCGGCCAGTTGCCGGGGGGTGGGGGTGGCGCGGCCACGGAGCAGCAGTCCGTCGACGGTGGCCTCGGGGGCCAGCCGGCGGGCGGTCAGCGCGCCCCATTTCCATCGGGTGTCGGAGTCCGCGAGTACCGCCACCCGGGAGAGGGAGGTGAGAGGTGATGACACGTGAAGGACGTTAGGAATCCATTTCGATTGACGGCCCAACGCCAACGCAACAGACGGTTAACAACATGCCGACGCTTGGCCAACCGGCTTTTTCCGCGCTGCTCTTCATCCGCTGTCCATGTGGGGTTCACCGTGCTTTTCCCGGGCGGCCGGAAAACGCCGGCCGGCGCCCGCTAGGGTCCCCGGGGTGGTGAAACTCTCCGTCGTGGTGCCCTTCTACAACGTGCGCCCCTACGCCGCCGAGGCGCTGCGCTCACTGCGCGCCAACGCCCGGGGCGACTTCGAGTTCCTGTTGGTGGACGATTCCTCCTCGGACGGCACCGGGGAATTGCTGGCGCGGGCGGAGCGGGAAATTCCCGGCGCCCGACACATTCGACATCCAGAAAACCGGGGACTGGCCGCGGCGAGAAACACCGGGCTGAACGAGGCCCGCGGCGAGTGGATTTCCTTCCTGGACGGCGACGACTGGCTGGCCGCCGACTACTACCCCCATCTGGTGGCCTCGGCCGAGGAGATCGGGTGCGCCTTCCTGCGTACCGACCACGTGCGCTGCGAGGGCCCGCGCCGCACGGTGGTACGGGTGCCGCACGGCCGCCGTGGGGTGCTGGACGACCCCCGAGAGGCGATCCTGCCCGCCCACCGGAGCACCTCGGTGGACTACCCGGCCGCCTGGGCCGGCGTCTACCACCGGCGCCTGCTGGACCAGGGGCTGCTGCACTTCTCCGAGGAACTACGTACGGCCGAGGACCGGCCCTGGATCTGGCGACTGCACCGGCGGGCGGACTCGTTCGCGGTGGTGGGCCTGCTGGGGGTGCACTACCGGCGGGGCGTGGCCGACTCGCTGACCCAGGTCGGGGACGTACGGCAGCTGGCCTACCTGCGCGCCTTCGACCAGGTGGTGGCCGAGACCGCCCGGGACCCGGACGCGGACCGGCTGCTGCCCAAGGCGGTACGCACCTACTGCGCCGTCCTGCACCACCACCTGCGGCACCAGGACCGGCTGGGCCGCCGACTGGCCCGCCGCCACAGGGAGTTGGCCCGCGAGGCGCTGCGCCGGCTGCCGACCGGGCCACTGGAGGAGGCGCTGTCGGGGATGGACGCCGACCGCGCGGACCGGCTGCGGCGACTGCGCGGGAGGCACCGACGGAGTCGAGGGCACCTCGCCACCGGGCCGTCGGCGGCGGTGGCCCGGTGAGCGCCCCGACCGGGCGGCTCCAGGCCCCCTACCACCAGTTGTCCAGGCCGGACGGCGGCCGGGAACGTGTCCAGCTGCTGTACGCCACCGACCCACGCCACCTCGCGGTACTGCGGGCCGCCGTGGAGACCGGGGCACTCCCGCAGGCGCCGCGCCGACGGCTGCTGCTGAGCACCTCCGCCCCCGCCCCCGAGGTCGGCTGGCCACCGGGCTGGCCCGCCCCCGGGGAGTGGGAGGCGGAGTGGGGGCGGGCTCTGTCCCTGCACGAGGCGCTGCACCCCCTGCACCCGGCCGGGTGGGAGCCTAGGGAGGAGGAACTGCCGCTGTGGGAGCGGTACCTGAGGCTGCTGTGGGGGCTGGGCGAGGACCGGGTGGAGCTGGTGACCGGCCCCCTGGAGGAGGCCGGGTCACGGGCCCTGGCCCGGGTGTTCCCCGACGCCCCGCTGTGGGTCTGCGCCGACGGGCTACGCGGTCACGCCCCCAGCGGACTACGGCATCCGCCCGCGCTGGGCGCCCGCGTACGGGGGCTGTACCAGCCGGACCTGCTGCCAGGGCTGGAGCCGCTGCTGCTGCGGGAGTTCGCGGTACCGGCCCGGGCGCTGCCGGTGGCCGACTGCCGCGCGGTGTGGAGCCGGCTGGCCGGGAGGTCCGAGCTGCCCGACACCCCGCCCGACGTGGCTCTGCTGCTGGACGGCGCCGACCCCGAGGCGCTCACCGCCCTGGGCCGGCTGGGCCACACGCGGGTACTGGTCCCGGCACCGGCCGGGGAACGGCTCGCGCGGCGGGCCACCGAGGCGGGGTGCGCCCTCGTCCCGTACGAACCGACGCTGCCCCTGGAACGGCTGCTGCTGTGGGCCGCGCCCGCGCTGGTGGTGGGCCCGCCCGGGGTGGCGACGTTGACCGCCGCCGCCTGGGGGTTCCCGGTGGCCCGTTCCGGCGGCGCCCCGGACCCGGTGACCTCCGCCCTGCTGGGTGATTGTCTGCCACCCCTCCCGGAGAGCACGGCCAGCCCCTGGCGGGCGCCCGAGGCCGCCCGGCTCTCGCCCCTGCGGGACGCGGTGGCCTACTGCCGGCACCCCCACGCCCCGGTGATGCTGCCCCCACTACGGCCGGCCACCGAACAGTTCCTGCGCGGACCACGGGCCGCCGAGCTGCGGCGACTGGTCCCCGCACGCCGGCTGGTACGCCTCGGCCTGAACAGCGGAGGCGCCCTCGGCCTCACGGCACGCCTCGCCAACCACCGGACAATACGCCGCTGGGCCCGGCGACTACCCCACCCCAAGCACTGAGAGGGCACCCCCTCCGGTCGGACGGGGTGGGGGCCTCAACTCCGGTGCGGGTGCGGGGACCTGCCCCGACCACGGGTACGCCTCGGCCTGAACAGCGGAGGCGCCCTCGGCCTCACGGCACGCCTCGCCAACCACCGGACAATACGCCGCTGGGCCCGGCGACTACCCCACCCCAAGCACTGAGAGGGCGCCCCCTCCGGTCGGACGGAGTGGGGGCCTCAACTCCGGTGCGGGTGCGGGGACCTGCCCAGGTAGGTCCACTCGACTCCGGCGATGACGGCCCGCAGCCCCTCCTCGAACCGTGCCTCGTAGTCGTCGAACAGGTCCTCGCTGGTGGCGGCGGCCAGGGGGAAGCCGGCGAGGCGGGCCGCCCGTTGGGCGGTGTCGTAGCCGGGGGTGCGCTCACCCGGCATGGGGTGGACGCCCTGCTCCTCGATCACGAAACCCTCGGTGAAGGCGTACACCACGAAGGCGGCGCGGGCGGCCGTGGCGGGGGTGAAGCCGGCCCGGGTCATCCGGCCCAACTGGTCCTCCATCACGGCCGCGTGGCTGAGGTCGGTGAAGCGGGAGCCGGAGAAGACCCTGGCGCCGTCGCGGTAGCTCAACAGGCTGCGACGCAGGGCCTGGTGCACCCGTACCAGCCACTCCTTCCAGTCGGCCTCGGGACCGGGAGTGCCCTCCTGGTCGAGCAGTCGCCGGTAGATGGTGGTGGCCATCTCGTCCAGCAGGGCCTGCTTGTTCCTGAAGTGCCAGTAGAGGGCGGGGGCCTGGACGTTCAGCTCCTTGGCGATGCGGCGCAGGGTGAGCCCTTCGAGGCCGACCTCGTTGAGGAGTTCCAGGGCGGTGTGGACCACCTGGTCGCGGTCGAGCCGGGGTGTCGTCGCCATGGCCGCATTGTCGCAAGGCCGGCCGGAGGGCCGACGCGGCAGTGCCACGGGGGGTTGGCGGGTCGGTGGGCTCGGGGGAAGGGGGCCGCTTGACAACTTAACACCGTTAAGGAGACTCTCGCGTCCATGGCACTTAACACCGTTAAGGAACAGTCCGTGCTGATCGTCGGAGCCGGGCCCACCGGCCTCACCCTCGCCTGCGACCTCGCCCGCCGAGGCGTACCCGCCCGCCTGCTGGAGCGCGGCGAGTCCCTGTTCCCCGGCTCCCGGGGACGCGGCCTGCAACCCCGCACCCAGGAGGTCCTCGACGACCTCGGCGTCATCGAGGCCGTCCACGCCGAGGGCGGCCCCTACCAGTCGATGCGGATCTGGCGGGGCGAGACCCACGTCAGCGACCAGACCGTGGTCCAGGACAGCCCACCCGACCCCGGCGCCCCGTACACCTCTCCCTGGATGCTGCGCCAGCACCGCACACAGGCCCTGCTCCACCAGCGGCTGCGCCAGCTCGGCGGCGAGGTGGAGTTCGGCACCGAACTGACCGACCTCACCCAGGACCAGGACCGGGTCACCGCCCACATCCGCCACCCCGACGGCCGCGAGGAACGCGTCACCGCCAGCCACCTGGTCGCCGCCGACGGTGGGCGCAGCACCGTACGCCGCACCCTCGGCATCCCCATGACCGGCGAGAGCCTCGACGAGCACCCGGTGGTGGTCGCGGACGTACGACTCACCGGACTCGACCGCGCCCACTGGCACGCCTGGCCCTTCGGGGAACAGGGCGGCCTCTCCGTCGCCCCCCTCACCGGCACCGACCTGTGGCAGGTCACCGGCCAGTGGCGGGCCGCCGGCCCACCCGACCTCACCACCGACGGACTGCGCCGACTGCTCGCCGACCGCACCCCGCTGCGCCCGGAGGACGTGCGGGAGGTCGTCTGGTCCTCGCTGTACCGGCCCGGCGCCGCCCTGGCCGACACCTTCCAGCACGGGCGGGTGTTCCTGGCCGGCGACGCCGCCCACGTGCACACCCCCACCGGCGGGCAGGGCCTCAACACCTCGGTACAGGACGCCTACAACCTCGGCTGGAAGCTCGGCCAGGTCCTCCGCCACGGCGCCGACCCCGAACTGCTGGCCACCTACCAGGCCGAACGGCGACCGGTGGCCGTCGACATCCTGCGGCTCAGCTCCCGACTGTTCGGCCAGGCCATGTCCCGCGACCCCAGGTGGCTCCAGCGGGGACGCGACACCAGCCAACTCGACCTGCACTACCGGGGCGGCCCCCTGTCGCGGGACGTCAACCCCACCGGCACCCTCCGCGCCGGCGACCGCGCCCCCGACGGCCACCTCACCGGACCCGAAGGGCGGCAACGCCTCTTCGACGTCTACCGGGGCCCGCACTGGACCCTGCTGGGCCTGGGCGTTCCCGCCCCCGACCCCGGCGGGGCCCAGGTCCGCGCGGTCACCGTGACCGACGCCGACCCCCACGTGTGGGAGCGCTACGGAGAGGGGCTCGCCCTGGTACGCCCCGACGGATACCTGGGCGTTCTGGGCGGCGAACCGTCCGATATGGAGGGGTATCTACGGGAACTGGGGGCGTGGGAAGCCTCACAGACCGCCGTACGGCCTGGATGAACCGGGCCCGACGCACGCACGCTGTCTCCCGGAACCACGGGGGCACGGGGTTACCGAGACAGCAGCGAGAGGCGACGGGACCAGCGATGAGCGACGCACTGGCCGCACGACTGACGGCCCTGGGCACCGGCGGACCCAAGGACGACCGGGAGGAGTGGTTCCAGCACCTGCTCGGCTGGAGCCTGACCGTGCTGGTGGCGGTACTGGTGACCCGCCTCGGCCTGATGTGACCACCGGGCCGGGCGACCGGGCCGCGAGCCGGTACGCCCGGCCACCAGGGGCCGAGCGCCCGGTGCGATGATGCCGCGCGTGACCGAGGAGACGCGCCACACCCCGCCCTGGGCCGTGGCGACGGCCGGCCTCCTCAGCGCCGTACTGCTGCTGGTGGGCACCGTCTCCCACCTCTCCGACCTGCTACGGCACGGCCTGCACCCGTACGACTGGGCGCCCCACTGGCTGAACCTCTACTGGGCCTCCCTCACCGTGTTCGACACCCTGGCCGCCGTACTCCTCCTCCGGCGCCGGCGCCTCGGGGTGGACCTGGCCTGCGCGATCGTGACCACCGACCTGGCCGCCCACTGGTACGCGGCCCACCACGTCCGGCACGCCGTACCGCTCTCCGGGGCCGGGGAGCAACGCCTCGCCGCCTTCGCCGTACTCGTCCTGGCCACCGCGCCGTACCTACGCCGCGCGCTCCCCCACCCCCGCCAACGCCCCGGGGAGTGAGCCCCGGGCTGCGGCGAGACTTCCCGCCCCCCTACAACACCAGCGACAGCAGCAGCACCCACAGCAGGCCCACCACCGAGATGATCGTCTCCATCACCGACCAGGTACGGATCGTCTGGCCGACGCTCATCCCGAAGTACTCCTTCACCAGCCAGAAGCCCGCGTCGTTGACGTGACTGAAGAACAGCGAACCGGCACCGACCGCCAGCACCAGCAGCGCCGTGTGCGTGGTCGACATGTCCGCCGCCAGCGGAGCCACCAGACCGGCCGCCGAGATCGTGGCCACCGTCGCCGAACCCGTCGCCAGCCGGATGCCCACCGCGATCAGCCAGGCCAGCAGCAGCGCGGAGATGTTCCAGTCCTCGGAGAGGTCCAGGATCATCTGCCCCACCCCGACATCGATCAGGGTCTGTTTGAAGCCGCCGCCCGCCCCGACGATCAGCAGGATCCCCGCGATCGGCGCCAGGGACCCGTCCACCGTGGTCGCCACGCGCCCCCGGGAGAAGCCGGCCGCCCGCCCCAGCGTGAACATCCCCACCAGGACGGCCGCCAACAGGGCCACCAGGGGCGAACCCACCACGTCCATCACCCGCTGCACGGTGTCCTCGGGGTCGTCCACCACCACGTCGGTCAGCGCCTTGCCCAGCATCAGCACCACCGGCAACAGCACCGTGCCCACCGTCGCCGCGAACCCCGGCCGCCGCTCCAGGTCCTCCGACGGCCGGTTCGGCATCAGCCCCTCCGGGGGCGCCACCTTCACCCAGCGCCCCGCGTACCGGGCGAACAGGGGACCGGCGATCACCACCGTCGGCACCCCCACCAGCACCCCCAGCGCCAGGGTGACCCCCAGGTTGGCGTCCACCGCGTCGATCGCCGCCAGGGGACCCGGATGGGGCGGCACCAGCCCGTGCATCACCGACAGTCCGGCCAGGGCCGGGATGCCGATCCGCATCAGTGAGAAGTTCCCCCGCCGGGCGACCAGCAGCACCACCGGGATGAGCAGCACGATGCCCACCTCGAAGAACAGCGGAAGCCCGATGACCCCGGCGATCAACGCCATCGCCCAGGGCATCCGTCCCGGACTGGTACGCGCCAGGATGGTGTCCACGATCTGGTCGGCCCCACCCGAGTCGGCCAGCAGCTTCCCCAGGATGGCGCCCAGCGCGATCAGCACCCCCACCCCGGCGACCGTCTCCCCCAGCCCGGCGGTGAAGCTCTCGATGGCCTTGTCCAGAGGGGCGGAAGCGACCGCGCCCAGGGCCAGCGAACCCAGGGTCAGCGCCAGGAAGGCGTGCAACCGGAAACGGGTGATCAGCAGCACGATCACCGCGATCCCCACCAGGGTGGCCAGGGCCAGCTGCGGGCTCCCCGCCGAGGTGATGGTCTTGGCCGGTTCTGGACCGGCGGCCAGTATTCGCGCGGGCACACTACTCACGGCACTCACGGCTCATTCCTTGGGGTCGGGGGAAGTTCCACACCCACGGCGGCCACCGGGTCGGCCGGGACCACACGGGCCGCCGGGGGAAGGGTCAGCGGTCCGGTGCGTCACCCGGGGGCCGGCGCCCCGGCGACTCCGGGTCAGCGGGCAGGCCCAGCGCCCGGAGCGCCCGACGGGTCAGGGTCGCCGGCCCGGCCGACACCTCCAGCACCGTTCCCGCCTCGTCCGGCTCCAGGGGCTCCAGGGTCGCGAACTGCGAGTCCAGCAGGGCGCGCGGCATGAAGTGGTCCAGCCGGCCGGCCAACCTCCGGTCGATCAGCGCCCGTTCACCCCGCAGATGCACGAACCGCACCCCGGGGGCGGCGGTACGCAGCACGTCCCGGTAGCGGCGCCGCAGGGCGGAACAGCTCACCACCCCGCCACGCCCCCGACGGCCGCGCAGCCAGTCGCCGATCGCCGCCAGCCACGGTTCACGGTCCTCGTCGGTCAGGGGGGTGCCGGCCGCCATCCTGGCGATGTTGGCCGGGGGGTGGAAGTCGTCCGCCTCCGCGTAGGGCACCGCCAGTTCGCGGGCCAGCAGGGCGCCCACCGTCGACTTCCCGGTACCGGAGACACCCATCACCACCAGCAACGGCGGCTCCCCGGTCGGGGCCACCCCCCGGTCGGGGAATCCCTCGGTCATCACGGCCACCTCGCAGCCCTCCCCAGCGGTCTCACCTGTGTCCGGGCACACCGGGCCCGGGCGGCCACCCGCGCCCTCGGGGTCGTCCCACCCCGTGGGGCCGGTATGGCCGCGGCACACTCAACCGGAAAGGTCAGACCCGTTCAAGGAGGAGGACCAAAAAAGTCATACTTAAACTGGTGGAGGCGTACGGGATTCCCGAGCCACCCGCACGCACCGGACACCCGCCCACCAGCGAGACCCCGGCCAGCCCACCGGCCGCCCCCCACAAGGGAGTTGGCCACCACCCGGCACCCGGCACGTAGGCTGACGCCTTCGCGCCACGGCCACACGGCGGACACACCGCCACCGCGCGACCACCGCACCGACCGCAGGACACACGGGGAACGAACGGGACACGCATGACGGAACGACCCAGCGAGGAGCCCCCGCCCCCCGACCGGCCCCGGGCCCACGGCCTGCACGCGCGACTGCTGGACACCCTCGGCCCGGCCATCACCTCCGGCGAACTGCCGCCCGGCACCGTGCTCCGCACCGACGAACTGGTCACACAACACCAGGTCTCCCGCAGCGTCGTCCGCGAAGCCGTGCGGGTCCTGGAGTCCATGAGCCTGGTCCGCTCCCGCCGCCGCGTCGGCGTCACTGTCCTGCCCGGCGAGGAGTGGAACGTCTACGACCCCCAGGTCATCACCTGGCGCCTCGCCGGCAGCGACCGGCCACGGCAACTGCGCTCCCTGACCGTGCTGCGCTCGGCCGTCGAACCCGTCGCCGCCCGCCTCGCCGCCGAGGCCGCCACCCCCCGGCAGTGCGCCGAACTCACCGAACACGCCATGGGGATGGTCGCCACCTCACGCGGCCAGCAACTCGACGGCTACCTGGTGCACGACATCGCCTTCCACCGGCTGGTGCTCCGCGCCTCCGGCAACGAGATGTTCGCCCGGCTCGGCGACGTGGTCGCCGCCGTACTCACCGGCCGCACCACGCACCAGGTGATGTTCACCGACCCCGACCCCGCCGCCGTCACCCTCCACGTCCAGGTCGCCGAAGCCGTACGCACCCGGGACGCCGACCGCGCCGAGGAACTCACCCGACAGATCACCCTCGGCGCCATGGCCGAACTCGACCTCCTCGCCCCCTGAACCGACAACGGAGGCGTCGATCCGGCGAAATCCCGGAGAAACCGCACGCCACCAGCCAGCAATGCCGGTAATGGAGTCATGCGTATCGGATCCGTCGTGCTCAACGTCGACAACCTGCCCCGCGCCATGGACTTCTGGACCCGCGCCCTGCACTACGTACCCCGCGAACCCCCCGAGGACGGCTGGGTCGTCCTCACCCCCGCCCACGGTCACGGACCCAACCTCTCCCTCAACCTCAGCACCAGCCCGCCACCCGCCCTCCCCCACACCCATCTCGACCTCTACCCCGACCCCGGAAGCGACAGCGACCAGGAGGTACGGCGCCTGCTGGACCTCGGCGCCCAGCGGGTCGACTGGCCGCACCACCCCGAGGACGGCGACTTCACCGTGCTCAGCGACCCCTGCGGCAACCGGTTCTGCGTCATCGACACCCGCCACTGACCCCCGGCTACTCCACCCGCCCCGCCGGCCACCGCTCGTACCACCGCATCTCCTCCTCCACCTGCGCGGCCAGGGCGATCAACCGGGGCTCGCTGTGGGCCGGGCCCAGCAACTGCGCCCCCAACGGCAGACCCTCCGGCGTACGGCCACAGGGCACCGAAATCCCCGGCCAGCCCAGGACGTTCCACGGCCAGCAGTAGGGACAGTGCGCGATGATCGCCCGGTCGGTGGCCGCCGCCGACATCCGCGCCAGGGTCCCCACCCTCGGCGGCGGGGTCGCGGTGGTCGGGGTCAGCACCACGTCGTACCGCTCGAAGATCGCACCCACCCGACGCCCCAACGGCACCTCGGCCGCCTTGGCCGCCCGCAACGCCGGCCCCCGCAGAAGCGCGCCCTGCCGCGCCGCACCCCGGGTGCGGGGGTCCAACAGCCGTGGATCGGGGACCTGTTCGGCCCAGGTACGGATACCGGCCAGGGCCCGGGGCAGGAAACTCCCGCCCACCAGCCCGTAGTTCGGCTCCGCCTCCTCCACCTCGTGGCCCAGCGCGCTGAGCCGGTCCGCGAACGCGTACAGGGCCGCCCGCACCAGCGGGTCCAGTGACTTGCCGGTACCGGTGAACGCCCACCCGGTGGACACCGCCACCCGGAGCCGCCCCGGGTCCCGCCCCACCGCCGCGACCGGGTCGACCGCCGGCGGCTTGTGCAGGTCCCCCTCGTGGTTGCCGCTGGCCACCGACAGCAGCAGAGCCGCGTCCGCCACCGTACGGGCCAGGGGGCCGTTCACCGTGATGCCGTTGAAGGCCTCCGGCCACGGCCAGGTCGACACCCGGCCGCGCTGCGGCTTGATCCCCACCAGGTGGGTCCACGCCGCCGGGATACGGATCGACCCGGCCCCGTCCGACCCCAGGGCCGCCGGCACCAACCCCGCCGCCACGGCCGCCGCCGAACCCCCCGAGGAGCCCCCCGGAGTGTGCTCCATCGACCAGGGGTTACGGGTCTCCCCGAACCCCGGCCCCTCGGTGAACGGCCACTGGCCCAGCTCGGGGGTGTTGGTCTTGCCCACGATCACCGCCCCGGCCCGGCGCAACCGCCGTACCACCTCCGCGTCCTCGTCACACGCCGGGAAGTGGCCCGCCCGACCGAACGCGGTGGGCTCGCCCGCCAGATCGGTGTCGTCCTTGATGGCCACCGGAACCCCCAGCAGCGGCGCCCGCTCCCCGGCCTCCAACCGCTGGTCCGCCCGCTCCGCCTCCTCAAGGGCCGCCTCGTGGCGCACGATCCTGAAGGCGTTCAGGCTCAGTTGGCTGGCGTCGATCCGCGTCAACGCCTGTTCCACCAGGGTCCGGGAACTCACCCGCCCCTCCGCGAGCGCCTCGGCCTGCGCGACAAGCCCGCTCGGCGTGACTTCGGTGGTCATGGCGCCCCCTTACGGTGCGTCGTCCGCCGTGTACGGATGTGTACAGGTCCGGCCGGCACACGCTACCGATGAGTAAGTCCAGCCCTCATTGTCGGGTTCGCCCGTCCCCCGCGCAACGGTGAGTACGCGCCGTTCGGAGGCCCGAGGGGCCACCACACCCCGGACCACCACCCACCCGACCTCCCACCGGAGACCCCGAGGGCGAACGGAGGGCGAACAGGGGCCCACCCAGGGGCTGTTGGCCTCAGCAGAGGGGGCGGGGGGAAGTGGACAGGGGTGGGTCCGGGGCGACCTGGGGTCGGGCCCTGACCCGGGGGTGGTGGGAGTGGGGGCGCGCTTACCGGCGAGGGGCAGGCCGAGGGGGCCGGCAGGTGGACGACGCCGGCCGTGAGGGGGCGGCAGGCGAGCTGGCCGAGCCACCGGGATCGGGGATCGGGGATCGGGGATCGGGGATCGGGGATCGGGGATCGGGGATCGGGGATCGGGGATCGGGGATCGGGGATCGGGGATCGGGGATCGGGGATCGGCAACAGCGGTACGGCCGGCCCCGGACGTGGTCAACATCCGGGTACCGGCCGTACCCATGTCACCTGACCTCGGTCAACGGTCACCGTCGGGGCGTCCCACCCCCCGAATGGGGCGCACCGATGTGGAGACCTGTACTGGTTGACGTGTCAGGTGACGACCTCGCCGGCATGGTTCGGTGCGAACCGCGCGGCGCTTGCCGTGCCCCGCCAGGTCAGGGGGGCGAGTGGAGGGCGGCGCCCGCTCCGGTCCGCCGGGCTCCGCTGAGGCAGTGGGGTTCGGTGTGGTGGGCGGTGCGCGCCCTCGCCTCTCCGTGCGGCGGCGGCCAGGTGGCCCGCCGGGGAGGCGGCGGCAGGGGTCAGCGTTCTCTCCACCATCGGGGCTCCGCTCTCGCCTGACCTCAACGCCCAAGAGGGCGATGACATCCGGCAGTTGAGGGTCGGTCGGTCCGATGTGCCGCCCGCCCGAGCCGCTCGTCCGGTGGCACAGGGAAGATCCTGGCCGGGATATCCCAGGAGCAAAGCCCCTGTGCCGTACCCGGACAGCGCTGCGACCGCGCTGTTTCAAAGAGCGACGGCCTGCGACAAAGGGCGGTCGGCGGTACACCCGGCCGCCACCGTCGCCTCAACTCGCACGCTCAGGGCGGTCGATGACACCTCGCGTCAACCGTGACGCCACCGTCACGTCCGCCGAGTGGCCGACCTCCACCGCACTGGCCGGCACTCGTCGCGACTCCTTGCGCAGGTGGCGGGGGCAGGAGGCGGAAGGTTGAGGCCGGGGGTTCCTGGTCACCCCGAGGGTGGGCGGGCTGGTGGGTGGCCGGCGGAGGTACGGGGCGAGGTGAGCGTGGGGGTGGGGGGGTCCCAGACGAGGGGCCAGGGCGGGTGGGCGTGACAGGCATGGGGCGGGTGGGGGGCGTGACAAAGGCACGGGGTGGGTCCGGGGGCGCGGCCCGGGCAACGGGGTTGATGTGGGGCTGGGACTGGCGGCTCCCATTCCAAGCGGGGGTTCCCCGGGCCCCCCATTCCCCCCACGCCCACCCTCCGCCACCACCTCCAGGGCCATCCAGGAGGCGCGCTGCTCCTGGATGGCGATCCCCGGTTCCCCCTGGTTCGGCTGCCGCCGTTCCAGGGCCGTGCGGTGCTTGAACCGGAGATCACCGCGGCAGAACCCATCATGCACAACTAGCCGGAAACGTGCGCAAAGTTATCCACAGCGCCCCGGGCTAGTCACACAAGTCCCCACAGGACACCCGGGTAGGACATCTGGACGCCGAGGTCCTCGTCCAGACCGTGGGCGCAGCCGCCCCACAGGACACCCGGGCAGAACACCCGCATCTTGGATCAGGCATCTGGACAGAGCGACCGGGAATCGAACTCCCCTGCACGAGGTCCCCGTCCCGGCTCATATCCCCCACGTCATGTCCGGGCCCACTCCGGCACCGTCCAGCAGCCCCACCCCTCACCCACCCAGCACGACCACCGCCCCAGGACTCCCCCACCACGCCCCCTCTCCCCGGGCCCACTGTCGCCCCTGGTCACCGCACCCACCTCCCCTCACGCCCGACCTCGCCCCTGCCCGCACGGAGCGGTAGCGCCCTGCCCCTTCCCCCGCTCCTCTCGGCGCCCCCGCGCTCCCCCCTCCCGCACACCCCTCTGGTCGCGGGACTCACACCAGCCACAGCCGTTCGGCACTCCGTGGGCAGCGTCGACTCAGAGGTTCATGACCCAGAGACGCGGGCAGGCTCCTGCGCGTAACATGTGCCCGCACGACCGGAGTTGGGGGAGTGAGAATGGTGCGCAGTTCCCGTCGCGAAGGCGACCGCAGCCGTGGCCGGAGGACAGGCAAAGCGCTCCTGGTGATCGCCTTACCGTTGGTGCTCGCGGTCACCACCGGATGCGATCCCGAGGCCACCGGCGGTAGGCCCGTCAGCTTCTCCCCCGCGCCCAAGGGCTCCACCGCGAAGCCCCAGAAGGCGGAGATCGCCAAGCCGGAGAAGCCCAAGCAGCCCAAGTCCACCCCCACTCCCACGCCCACCCCGACCTACAGCACTCCCAAGCCCCGACCCAGCACCCCCGCACCGGTGTTGACGGTGGGGAACGAGGGGGAGGCCGTCCGGGACGTACAGGCGCGGCTGTTGCAGTTGGGGCTGTTCCAGCGGAACCCCACGGGGTACTACGGCACGGTCACCCGGGACGCGGTGAGCGCCTTCCAGAAGCAGCGGGGCACGGCGCGGACCGGTTCGGTCAGCGCGGCCGACCGTACGGCTCTGAACTCCCGGACCCGCCAGCCGACCCAGTTGGAGCGGTACCCCACGACGACCCTGCCACCGGCCAAACCGGACTCACGGTGCCGGACCGGAAGGGTGCTGTGCGTGTCCAAGAAGAGCCGCACCCTGCTGTGGATGAAGGACGGCCAGGTGCTGTCGGCGATGGACGTGCGCTTCGGGTCCGCGTACACGCCCACCCGTGAGGGCGCGTTCAAGGTGGACTTCAAGAGCCGCAACCACCACTCGACGATCTACGACACCCCGATGCCCTACGCGATGTTCTTCAGCGGGGGCCAGGCGGTGCACTACTCGGCGGACTTCGCCGCCCGGGGATACAGCGGCGCCTCCCACGGCTGTGTGAACGTGCGGGACCGCAAGCGGCTGGCGAAGGTGTTCAACGAGGTACGCGCGGGCGACCGCGTCGTCGTCTACAACTGAGCCACCGCCCCTCCCCCGACAGTCACCCCGTCGCCCCCGAGGTATCCCCCTCGGGGGCGACGCTCGTAGCGGACCGTGGCCAGGACCCGTACCGCGCTCCCCCTCACGAGCCACTCCACCGAGCCACACGGCGAAGTCCCGGCCCTCCCGAGGAGCCACTGCCGGAGCGCGTCCTACGGGGTACCGCTCCACGCGGCGGACGAGCGCTCCCGCAGCCGCACGCCCCTCCAACCCGGACGCCCACCGGGCACCCCCGGATACCGGATACCGGCGCCGGACGGTGACCCTGGACGACCCGGTGCCCGGGCGGGAGAGAAGAAGAGACGCGCTCGACGGGCGCACCGTGGCGTCGTCCACGCGGGCGGACGACGGGCAGGAGGAATCTCGCGCCGGCAGGGGGCGGGAGAGGAGTGGGAGGTAAGGGGCGCGGGCGGGGCCGGGGGAACGTGCCCCACCCGCGCCAATGCGCGAGCCCGGAGGTACGGGGGGAACCTCGGGTCTTCCGCGCCAGCCGATGACCAGTCGGCTCACTCCATACTGCGCCAGACGTCGAAAAACTGTCACTCCGCTCGGAAAATTAGCGCTGAGAGGTCTCTCACATCGAGCCCTTCTCCGCTGGTGGGACGTCGCTTCCCAGACCTGCGTTCGAGGTCGCCGGTAAGGGTGATCCCAGCGGGGCTCGGGGCGGAGCGGGCGAGGGACACGCAGGTCAACGCGGGCCCAACTGGCCCAGCGGTACGGACAGTTGGGAACCGATCCCGGGCGGGACGGCTCCCCGACTGTCCGAATAGCGGTGCGGTGGTGTGGAGTTGCCCTCGTACAGCTGTAGTAGCGCGGCGGGGTGTACGGCGTAGCCGGGGGTGCTGTGGCGCGGCCTCAGCCGGTACCCCCGTTCGATGAGTCGCTGGGCTCGGGGCTGGCGGACTGGGTGCCTCCGGTGTCGCCGGCCGAGGTGTCGCCCTGGTCGCCGCCGATGGCCCCGCCGTTGCTGGGCTTGTCGCCGGTGCCGGAGTCACCGCCGTTCGTCGGGTCGGTGCTCTCCCCGCCCGAGTCGGAGCCGCCGCCGGTGTCGGCGCCACCGTCACCGGTACCGCCGTTGCTCGCCTCGTCGCCGCCGTCCTCGCCGTGCTCGTCGCAGAACTGCTCCACGGCCCGTTCGCCACCGGCCGCGCGCTCCAACTGGCGCCGGGCCAGGGGGGTGAGCCGTTCGCCCTCGTAGGCGTCGCAGAAGGCGACGGCGATGGCCCGCTTCTCCTCCTCGGGGAGTTCCTTGGGCGGGGTGTTGGGCGCGGTGGGCCGGGCCGGCCCGTCGCTCGGTTCGCCGGACTCGGTGGGGGTGGCGGAGTCGGAGCCGCCGGGGCGGTCTCGGCTGTCCCGGCCGGAGTCGGCCAGGTCCTCGCGGGGGTCGGCGGGGTGACTGCCGTCGTGGGAGTCGCCGCTGTCGCCCTTGTCGTTGCCGTCGCCGTGGCCGGGTGTGCGGCTGGCGGGGTCGCCCTGTTCCTGGCCTCGGTCCAGCTCGCGGCCCTCCTGGTCGGGGGCCACCGAGGCGGCCGGCCGGGTACCGCCGCCACCGAAGGGGGTGGGCAGCAGGCCGGTACCGGCGGCGACGGCCACGCCGCCGAGGGCGCAACTGGCGAGGGCCAGGGCGAGGCTGGCGCGTACCGGTTGGCGGCGGAGTCCGGGCAGCCGGTGGTGGGTGCGGCGGCGGAGGGAGAGCCGGCCGGCGTCGCGGGCGCCCGCGAGTCGGGGGGCGTGGGTGCGGGCCACTGGGGGGTGGCTCTCGCGGAAGGCGGCGAGGGCGGCTTCCTCTCCGGGGAGGGCGGGTCCGTCCTCGGGGGCGGGCGGGTGGGCGTGGGCCAGGTCGTCGAGTGCGGCGGCCAGGCGCCTCGCGGACAGCGCCGTCGAGGGTGACGGGGATGACGGGTTGGGATCGTGGCGGTGTTGTCGGCCGGTGGTGGGGTTGTGGTCGGTGGAGTGTGTGGGGCCTGCGGTGGGTCTGAGGCCCTCGCTTGGCGCGTGGGGCCCCTCGACCGACAGGCCGCGCAGCAAACGCTCCGCGGTCTCCTCGTCGAGCCATGGGTACCGGTCGTGCATCACGTTTCCCTCAGCGTGTGGGACGGCTTTGGCGTCACACCGCCATGGCGGCCCCGTGAGCTGGAGGTGGGGCTGGCGGCTCCTTCGGACGAACTGTGCTCCAGGGTCTCGGTGTTGGCGTCGCCGTCCAGGAGTTCGGCGAGTTTACGCAGGCCACGGTGGGCGGCGGTGCGGACGGCGCCGGGTCGTTTGCCGAGGACCTCGGCGGCGCTCTTGGCGTCGAGTCCGACGACGACGCGGAGCATGACGGCTTCGGCCTGGTCCCGTGGGAGGTGGGCGATCAGGCGCATGGTGTGGCCGGTGCCGAGGGCTTCGAGGGCCTCGTTGGCGGTGTCGGCGGGGGCGGGCATTCCGGCGAGTTCGCTCTCGTCGCCGCCGACGGCGGGGCGGCGTCCGCGCATCCGTATGTGGTCCAGGGCGCGGTTGCGGGCGATGCGGGCGGTCCAGCCCCGGAAGCGGTCGGCGTCGCCCTGGAAGCCGGAGAGGTCGCGGGCTATCTGGAGCCACGCCTCGGAGGCGACGTCCTCGGCGTCGGCGTCGGCGACGAGGGTGCGTACGTAGCCGAGGAGGCGGGGGTGTACGGCGCGGTAGACGGTACGGAAGGCGTGCTCGTCCCCCGCCTGTGCGGAGCGCACCGCGGCGGTTAGCTGCGCGTCGTCCCCCTGCACGCCCGTGTCTCGCCCCACTTCGCGATTCCGCGACAGTTCCGGCCACGCCCGCCTGGGCGCCCTTTCCTACCGTTCCTTCGTTGTTCGGCGGCGCCCCCGTAGGGCGTGTGTCGGGGGTCCGACGCCGCGCCGTGGGGGGTGCGTCCCGGCACCCCGGGCGGGTGGGCGCTGGCCACGGTTTGGGTCGTGGTCGGCACCCCCTTGGGGGTGTCGGTGCGTTGCAGCACGCTACGGCCAAGTATGTGCCTTAGTCCATGCCAGGTGAAACGTCGCGAATATCGGAGTCCGGCCCGCGCATACCGGGCGTGGCCCGGTATGCGCGGGTGGTGCGGGGGTGGCGCCATGGGGTCCCGTGGGGTGTCCGGGGCGCTACGTTCCGTCGCCGTAGGGGGGTGTGAGGGAGGCGCGGAGAACTTTTTTCACCTGGAGGGGGAAAGGCGGGTAACACATTGCGCGGGTGTGGCGCTGAGGAGAGTACGGGTCCGTCCTGGCGTGGCGGTCCGTACTCGACGACGGCCGGGGTCTCTCCTGTGGGGGGTGGCGACCCCGGTCGTCTCGCTTTCTGGCGCACCCTTGTGGAGAGCGCTTTCAGGGAGCCGCTCCCCGGCCACGGCGTGGGCCGGGTGGAGTCGGCCGTCATGGATCCGTCACCGAGCGGCGCTTCCCGGCCCGAGGGGAGCCACCGTCACGGGCGGCCAGCCCGGTCGCGGGCAGCTCTGGGTGTGTGCCACCGACGGGGGCTTCGACCGCTCCCCCGGGTCCCCCGGGATGTCGGGGTCCGTCCTTGGCGGGCGCCGAGTTCGGTGACGGTTTCCTCCCCGGCCCGCTCTCCGGTCACGTTCTCGCGGTGCGCCTCAGGGAAGCCGCCAGAGGAGCCGTCAGAGGTAGGGCGCGAACGCCGGTCGTCGGGGAGCGGCAGGGATGTGGGCTTCTGTCCGGGTACGAGTCGGCGTCGTCCTGGGGTGGTGGCCGTAGGGCGTGGAGGGCCGCACCGTACGGGGGTGGTGACGGTTCGGTCCCCTTTGTCGGTCCCGTCGGCGGGGCGCCGGGACCGACAAGGGGCACCGGTCACGGCGGCTTCCGGTGGCCGTTTCGGGCCGGGTGCCGTGAGGGGGCGTGGTCGCCGCCCGACTTCCCGGGGCTCCTCCTCAGCTGTGGGTCGGCCGGGAGGGGCGCACCGGACGCGTTCGTCCCCGTGGGCCGGAACACGCCCTGTCGACAGCCCCTTTAAGGTGGCATGACCACGTTCACCGGGGCGGGTTGTCGAAACTCCGGCCGGGGCGGGAGGTGGCTCGCCGTTGAGGCGGTGGGTCGCCGGGCAGGGAAGAGTGACATCGCGTCAGTGACGAGGGGGGCCAGTGGCCAGGCGGAGTGGGCGTGAGGGCACCGACGTGGTGCGGGTGGCCCTGCGCGCGGTGTTAGCCGGTGTCACGGGCAGTGTGATCGGCATCGCCGCGTACGCGATCAGCCAGACTGGTGGGCAGCGGTTGTCGATCATCGTGGGGTGTCTCATCGGTGTGGCGGTGGCTCTCGGTCTGGAGCTGTACCGAAGGTCCGCCCAGCTGACGGAAGTTCGTCTGGTCCTCCTGGGCAACGAGATGTCGTTCACCACCAAGACGGACATGCGTCAGGCGGCGCAGCGGATGTTCTTCCAGGCCGCCACCCGGGTGGCCACGCGTCCGTTGGACGACGGGAGCGGGAACCTGCGGGAGGCCCTGACGTCGTTGAAGATCCTGTTCGACCTCTATCGGGAGCCGTTGGAGGGGCACGCGACTCCTCCGCCTCCCGCCAGGGGTGACTCGGTGTACGAACTGGCCCTGGACATGCTCAACTTCGAGTTGGCTCCGTTTCTGTCCAGGTGGCATCCGAGGCTGAGGGAGTTCGAGGAGCACCATCCTGAGCGGGACGAGTCGGAGTGGCCGGAGAACGCCGCGTTCCGCGAGGAGCTGCGTCAGTTGCAGGCCCGGTTGCGGCCGTATGTGGTGGGGCTGGGGGAGATCGCGGGTATCCGTGATCCAGAGCGGCACCTGCGCCCGTCGGACCGTTCGGTGTGGAGCGGCTCCAGAGTGCCCCGGCAGGATGGGGCGGACGCCGGATCGGGCCCTGGGTCGGGTTCTGGGTCGGGCCGTACGCCTCGGGTGTGACACCTCGCCCGACCTCGTCGGGCGGTGAGCGTGGTGTCGCATGATGACGGGGTGACGATCTTCACCGAGCGGGCGTCATGGGCCGCCCCGGAACGACCAGGCCATCTGCTCACCCCCCCCCCCGTCGATTTCTCGGCCTCGGCGTGGAGGGGTTGTTGTCCGTCGGCTGAGGTTCCCACGAGGAGGCGGAGATGATCACGCCCGGCGTCTCCGCACCGGAGTACGGCTCCGCGCCGGAGTGGGATGTTTTCATCAGTTACAGCCGGTCTGACGCCGGCAGGGTCCACGCGCTGACGTCCGCGCTCCAGTCGTGTGGTCTGCGGGTGTTCGTCGACGACACGGCGGTGGACGATTTCGCTTCCATCACCGCCACCATCACCGAGGCGCTGGCCAACTCCCGGGTGCTGCTCGCCGTGTACTCGGCGGACTATCCGCAACGTCGGGCGTGCCAGTGGGAGTTGACGTACGCGTATCTGACCGGGCAGCGCGAGGGGGATCCTCGTCGTCGGACGCTGGTGCTGAACCCGGAGTCCTCTTCCGAGCACGTCCATCCGGTGGAGTTGCGGGACGCCCGGCACTGGCCGTGGCCCACCGCCTCGGCGGAGCTGGACCGTCTCGCCGCGCGTGTGGCCGCGTACGTGGACACCGTGGCCGGCTTCATGGGCGACGCGGCGGACGCGCCGTGCGTACCGTGGTTGCCGGCTCCGGCCCGTACGGGTTCGATTCGTTTCATCGGGCGCCTGGCCGAGCAGTGGCGCCTTCACACGGCTCTCCACCGGCATCGTGCTCCGTTGATCGCTCAGACCAGTGGTGGGCGTAGCGCGCAGTTGCGGGGTATGCCGGGGCTGGGCAAGTCGTTGCTGGCGCAGGAATACGCCCTGCATTTCAGTTCGGCCTTTCCCGGTGGGGTGTTCTGGTTCGATCTCCACCGGTACGAGGGGGCGCCCTCGGAGGCGATGGAGTCCTACGCGGAGCAGGTCTCCACGGTGTTGGCGGCGTTGCGGGGCTCCTCGTCGAGGTCGTCGTTGCCCGGGCTGCTCAGCCATCTCGCGGTCACGCTGGGGGAACGTGACGCACCGTGTCTGTGGGTGGTGGACGGGGTTCCTGACGGGTTGAGCGTGGAGCAGCTGGACCTGCTGCGGGGCCCGCACATGCTCACGGCGACGCTGATCACCACCCGGTCCCTGCGGTACTCGTCCTTCGCCGAGTGTGTGGACATCGCCCCGTTGTCGGATGCGGACGGCTACCGCCTCCTCACCTCCCGCCGCGCGCCCCAGGGGGATCTGGACCGGGCGGCGGCTCTGGCGCTAGTCCGTGATCTGGGGGGCCATCCAGAGGCGCTGGACCTGCTCGCCGATCTTTCGGCCACCGGGGATTTCGTGGAGGTGAGGAACCGCCTGCACGCCCGCAGCCCGGACGTGTTGGCCGTCCGTGCCGTGTCCGGTGACGGTGTTCCGGCTCGCCGTCCTCTGGCGACGGCACTGTTGCCCAGGCCGCTTTCCGGTACGGACGCGGCCGGGGACGTCCTGCGTCTGCTGGCGCTCGCCTGTCCGGCGCCGTTGTCCCAGGCGGCTTTGGAGGACGTGTTGTCCTCCGTCGACCCGTACGACCCGTGGGAGGTGGAGGGGCTGATCTCGGAGGCCGTGGAGGTGCTTCGTGGCTCGGGCGCGCTGCGCTACGACTCGCGGCGTCCCCCGTCCTGGACCGTCCATCCGCTTCTCGCCCGTGCGGTGCACCGCTACGACACCAACGTGGCGCGCCAGGAGGATCTGCGCCGTCTGCTGCTGCACACGCTGGTTCCGGGGAGTCTCGGGCCGTCTCCGGGTGCCGGTACGACCGGTTCGGGTTCGGCCGCTTCCGGGCCAGCGCCGGAGTCTCCGCGTGGCAACCCGCTGGAACGGGCCGCGGCTTTCGACTTGCAGGTCGAGTTGGTGACCCGGGTGGGCGTGCAGCCTCTGCCCGGGGAACACGGTTCGTTGCGGGAGGCGTTGTCGTCGCTGCACTCGTTGTTCGCCACGACGCGTGAGGTGCTGCACCGGGTCGCTACGGAGACGGCCGCCCCTCTCACGCTTCCCACTGTCGCCGCGCGGCTGATCAACATCCATCTGCGTCCGTTCCTGACGACCTGGCACCCGGCTCTCCAGGAGCATGAGACCGACCGGCCGTCGGACGTCAGCCCGGTGGAGCACGAGAGGGGTTGGAAGCTCGCCCCGGCCATGCGCGCGGATCTGGCCGAGTTGCGGGAGCCGCTCACCTCGGCCGCCCGGGAACTCGCCGACCTGTGCGGTGTCGATCTGCTGGCCACGTCCGGTGGGGTGGCGTGACGGGGATCCGCTCCGGGTGGGTCGCGGGGGCCCTGCCGTGCCCGGGCGGGCCGAGGGCTGGCTGCCGGACGGGGGTACCGGTCCGTCCAACGCCCCTTCCCCCTCGGGGTGGTGGGGGCTCGGGGTGGTGTTCGCCGGTCGTTCACCCGCCGTTGCCTCCGGGGTGGGGATGCTGTTCGATCGGGGGCGCGACCGTCGGGCCGCCCGCCCTGTCCATGACAGGAACTGTCCCTCTCGACGTAGGAACGGATCTTCTGTGACCAGATCGCTCACCCGCCGTTGGCGCCGTGTCCTCGCCGGCCTCCTCGTCGCCGGTCCGCTGCTGGCCTCGGGGGCGCTGACCGGTGTGCCGGCGGCCCGGGCCGCCGCCGAGGAGGTGAGCGTCAACGAGGTGGTGACCACCGGCGGGGTCGAGGACTCGATCGAGCTGTACAACCGGGGTACGGACGCGGTCGACCTGTCGGGCTGGATCCTCAGGGACGACGGGGACGACTCGGCGTTCGAGATCCCCTCCGGCACCACGCTGGCTCCGGGCGGGTACCAGGCGTTCGACGTCCACGAGGCGTTCGGCCTGGGGTCCGAGGACGAGGCCCGCCTCTACCGACCGGACGGGAAGACCCTGGTGGACGGCGTCTCCTGGGGCGAGCACTCCGACCCGTCCTGGTCGCGCTGCCCGGACGGCACCGGCGAGTTGGTGAAGGCGGCGGCCGTGACCCTGGGGGGCGCCAACAGCTGCGACGACACGGCCCCGAAGCCGTGGCCCGGGAGCGAGGAGGTGACGACGGCGGACGCGGCGGACGTGTTCGGCGAGGACCTCAGCGGCCTCTACCAGGAGGGCGAGGTGCTGTGGGGCGCGCAGAACAGCGGGAAGCTGTGGCGTCTGGTCCCTGACGGCTCCGACGGCTGGAAGCCGGACTCCTCCGGGGGCTGGTCCTCGGGCAAGTCCCTGCGGTTTCCCGGTGGTTCCGGCGCCCCCGACAGCGAGGGCGTGACCCTCACCGACGCTGGGGCGGACGGCGGGGTGTTCGTGGCCAGCGAGCGGGACGGCGACGACCCCGACACCAGCCGTCCGTCGGTGCTGCGGTACGAACCCGGCGCGGACGGTTCCTCGTTGACGGCCACCCGGGAGTGGGACCTGACCTCCGACCTGCCCGAGTCCGACCCCAACCTGGGTCTGGAGGGCATCACCTGGGTCCCCGACGGCCACCTGACCGACGCCGGCCTGAAGGACGCGTCCACCGGGGAGGCCTACGACCCGGGGCGTTACGGCGCCCACAGCGGCGGGGTGTTCCTCGTCGCCGCCGAGAGCACCGGCATGGTCTACGGCTATGTCCTGGAGGACTCCGGCGACTTCACCCGGGTCACCTCCTTCGGTAGCGGGCTGCCCGGGGTGATGGAGGTGCAGTGGGAGCCGCAGGCGAAGCGTCTGTGGGCGGTCTGTGACGACACCTGCGCCGGCCAGCACCGCACCCTGGAGGTCGACGACAGCGGGACCTTCGCCGTCACGGCCGCCTACGAGCGCCCCGGCGGGATGCCCAACCTCAACAACGAGGGCTTCGCCCTCTCCGGCGCCGAGGCCTGTGTGAACGGTTCCAAGCCGGTCTACTGGTCCGACGACTCCAACGACGACGGCCACGCCCTGCGCCGGGGCGGCGTCGACTGCTGAGCGCGCCCGCCCCACCGTCCGTACCCGCCCGTGGTCCCGGCCTCGCACCAGGAGGCCGGGACCACGGCGTACCGGTTCACCGGCGTGACGGCGTGACCGACCGGGGCCCGCCGTGGGTCCTACGGGCTCACTCCACCTTGTCGGCGAGGGCGCGGAAGTCGGCCCAGTCCCGTTTCGGGGTGCCGGGGTCCCAGAGCTTCTGCGCGGTGGCCATCAGCGGCAGCCGGATGCCCCGGGCGACCTGCTCGGGGGTCTGGGCGTCCTTGAGGTCGCACCAGACGGCGAAGCGTCCGCCCAGGACGCGGTCGGGGCCGGACAGGCTCTTCGGTACGGCCTTGCTGCCGCGCAGCACGGCGGGGGTCCACTCGCGGTAGATGGCCTCGCCGGTGGGATAGGTGAACTGGTTGGGTTCGCCGAGGACGTAGTACAGGTACTTGTCGTTGAGGTTGACCACCTTCCAGCCCTCGCGGAGGTACTCCTCGGGCTGGCGGGCGCCGTACTCGGTGCCGGTCCAGTAGGTGACCTGGCGGTCGCGTTGGGGTTTGACCACGCCGCCCCGGTGCATTCCGTCGTTCCACACCTGGGGTGTCTTGTCGTGGGCGCGGACCGTCTTGGCGCGGTCGTTGAGCCAGGCGGTGGCCAGGTCCTGGACGGTGGCCCCGGCTCCGTGCCGTTGGCGGGCGGCCTGGGCGAGCCCGGGGTAGGAGGCGCCGGGGTTGGAGCGGGTGAGTGCCTGGTACTCGTCGCCGCCCAGGTGCCAGTAGGGGCCGGGGAACAGGTCGGCGTACTCGTCGAGCAGGGAGTCCACCAGCCGGGCGGCCTTGGGGTTGGCGATGTCGATGGCGCCGGGGGTGGCCCGCCCGGCGGTGTCCCGCAGCTGGAGGTCGGGGTGGGCCTTGAGTACGGCGCCGAGGTGGCCGGGGCTGTCGATCTCGGGGACCACCGTGATGTGGCGGGACGAGGCGAGCCGGATCAGGTCGCGGACCTGCTTCTTGGTGAGGTGGGGGTCGGAGACGACCTCGGGGTGGCGGGTGCTCTGGACGCGGAACGCCTGGTCGTCGGAGAGGTGCAGTTGCAGCTGGTTGAGCTTGAGGTCGCCCATCTCGCGGATGCGGTCGGCGATCCAGTCGGCGCTGAAGTGCTTGCGGGCGATGTCCAGCATGAAACCGCGCTGCGGCCGGTCGGGCCGGTCCCGTACGAGGCCCTCGGAGACACGGCCCTGGGCGCGGACGCTCTGGAGCAGGGTGCGGGTGCCGTAGAAGACGCCGGCGTCGTCGGGGGCGGTGATGGTGACGCGTCCGGCGCGGCTGGCCAGTTGGTAGCTCTCCCTCATGCCGGAGGCCTCGGGGTCGACGACCAGTTCGACGTCCCCGTCACGGGCGGGCCCCGAGGAGGCCTTGAGGCCCAGTTCGCGGGCGAGGAGCCGGGCCTCGTCGACGGCGGGGCCCTGGGAGTCGGCGACGACGCGGGAGCGGTCGCGGTCGGGCTTCCAGCCCTTGCCGATCTCGGGGCGCCACTTCTGTACGGCCGGGATGGTGGACGGGGCCGGCCCGGCCTCGTCGGGGCCCGCCGGGCGGGGCGTGTGGCTGGGGGTGGAGCTGGTGGGCGAGCCCCCGCTGCCGGCGGGGCCGTCGTCCGTACCGCCGCCGAGGTCGAGTGTGACAACGAGCACGATGGTGAGGGCGGCGACAACCCCCACGGCGAGAAGGACCGTCTTTCGGGTCCAGAAGCGTCCCATGGGAGCCACGGTAGGTCGCCCGGAGCACTCGTATGACGCCCGGTCACGTACCCGTGTCGTCGACGGGGTGCGGGTCACCGCTCCCTAACGGATGAAAAACCGGGCGACCTGCACGGTTTTCGCCCAGGAGGTCACTACCGTGAGCGCACCTTTGCCGCCGGCTTCGCCCAGCGGGGCGGCGCCGGACCGCGTGGGGTGCCGCCCCGGTGGACGTCCGACAGCGCCCCGGACCGGCACCGGACGCAGGAACCGTCAGCAGCAGGAGCCCCGTTACGTCATGACTCTCCAGTCCCCGCACCCCCCGCCGCCCGAGGAGGGGTGCGCGCCCCTCACGGGAGCCGTCGACCTGTCCCGGTTCAACCTCGCGCCGGCGCGCGAGGCCGAGGAGTGGCTGATGGGGTGCCTGGGCAGCGAGCGGTGGGCCCGGCTGGTCGCCGGACACCGGCCGTACCCGAGTACGGAGGTGCTGTGGGCGGCCGGGCGGGAGGCCAGCGAGGACCTGGGGCCGGCGGAGCTGAAGCGGGCGCTGGCCCGGGAGTCGGCGGACCGGCTGCTGCCGGGGTCGGCGGGCGCGGCGCACCTGGTGGGTGGGCCGGGGGCGTGGACCCTGGACGCCCCGGGCGGGCCCAGCACCCTGGCGGCGCACACGGCGTTGCGGGCGGCGCACGCGGCGTACGAGCGGCGGTTCGGGCACGGGTTCGTGATCTGTCTGGACGGGTTCGGGCCCAGCGAGCGGCTGGACCAGGTGCTGGCGGGTATCCGGGAGCGGTTGGCTCTGGACGCGGAGTCGGAGTGGCTGGTGACGGAGGAGGAGTTGCGGCGGATCGCCCTGGGGCGGCTGCGGGCGCTGGTGACCGAGGGGTAGCGGAACGCGCAGGCGGGCCTACGGTGCGCTTGTTCGGCGCGGCCGAAGACCGGCGAGTAGGGACAAACGGCTAGCGTGGGGGTGCCTGATCGATCACACCGCCCCTCCCCGGGGCGGAGTGCCGACACGGTGTCGATACGATGGCCGCGGCCGGTGGACGGTAGCCGGCCGGGCCCGACCGACACGAAGCCGGCTGGCCCCTGATCCCCCACTTTTCGGAAGGGTTGAATCCGTGCCGGCTGGAACGCTGTATCGCGGCCGGGAAGGCATGTGGTCCTGGGTGGCTCATCGAGTCACGGGCGTCCTCATCTTCTTCTTCCTGCTCGTGCATGTGCTGGACACCGCGCTGGTGCGCGTCTCCCCCGAGGCGTACGACACCGCGATCGCGACGTACAAGACGCCCCTGGTCAACCTGATGGAGTACGGCCTGGTGGCGGCGATTCTCTTCCACGCGCTGAACGGGTTGCGGGTCATCGCCGTGGACTTCTGGTCGAAGGGGCCCCGCTACCAAAAGCAGCTGCTGTGGTCCGTGATCGGTGTGTGGGCTGTGCTGATGGCCGGGGCGTTCTACCCCGTACTGCAGCACACCCTGCACACGCTGTTCGGGAAGTGATGAGCGATGGCGACTGAGATCACCGAACCCCAGGGGTACGGCGTCGACAACCCGGCCCCGGTCATCGAGCCGCCCCGGGCGCGCACCGGGAGGACCCCGAAGTCCACCCGCACCAACTTCGAGCTGTACGGCTGGCTGTTCATGCGGCTGTCGGGGATCGTGCTGGTGGTGCTGGTGCTCGGGCACCTGCTGATCCAGCTGGTGCTGGACGGCGGCGTCAGCAAGATCGGCTTCGCCTTCGTGGCGGGCCGCTGGGCCTCACCGTTCTGGCAGACCTGGGACCTGGTGATGCTGTGGCTGGCCATGCTGCACGGCGCCAACGGGCTGCGCACCGTCATCAACGACTACGCCGAGCGGGACAACACCCGCTTCTGGCTGAAGATGCTGCTGTACACCGCGACGGTGTTCACCGTCCTGCTGGGCACGCTGGTGATCTTCACCTTCGACCCGAACATCCGCTGAGGGCTGAGGACTCGCACTCATGAAGATCCACAAGTACGACACCGTCATCGTCGGCGCCGGCGGCGCGGGGATGCGCGCGGCCATCGAGGCCACCAAGCGCAGCCGCACCGCCGTGCTGACCAAGCTGTACCCGACCCGCTCCCACACCGGCGCCGCGCAGGGCGGAATGGCCGCCGCCCTCGCCAACGTCGAGGAGGACAACTGGGAGTGGCACACCTTCGACACCATCAAGGGCGGCGACTACCTGGTCGACCAGGACGCCGCGGAGATCCTGGCGAAGGAGGCCATCGACTCGGTCCTGGACCTGGAGAAGATGGGCCTGCCGTTCAACCGGACCCCGGACGGCACCATCGACCAGCGGCGGTTCGGCGGCCACTCCCGCAACCACGGTGAGGCTCCGGTGCGCCGCTCCTGCTACGCGGCGGACCGTACCGGCCACATGATCCTCCAGACGCTGTACCAGAACTGCGTGAAGGAGGGCGTGGAGTTCTTCAACGAGTTCTACGTGCTGGACCTGCTGATGGGCGAGGAGGACGGGGTCCGCAAGACCGCCGGTGTGGTCGCCTACGAGCTGGCCACCGGCGAGATCCACGTCTTCCAGGCGAAGGCCGTGGTCTTCGCCTCCGGCGGCAACGGCAAGTTCTTCAAGGTCTCCTCCAACGCCCACACCCTCACCGGTGACGGGCAGGCCGCCGCGTTCCGCCGTGGACTGCCGCTGGAGGACATGGAGTTCTTCCAGTTCCACCCCACCGGCATCTGGAAGATGGGCATCCTGCTGACCGAGGGCGCCCGTGGTGAGGGCGGCATCCTGCGGAACCGGGACGGCGAACGCTTCATGGAGAAGTACGCCCCGGTGATGAAGGACCTGGCCTCCCGGGACGTGGTGTCGCGGGCGATCTACACCGAGATCCGCGAGGGTCGGGGGTGTGGGCCGGACAAGGACCACGTCTACCTGGACCTGACCCACCTGCCGCCGGAGCAGCTGGACGCCAAGCTGCCGGACATCACCGAGTTCGCCCGTACGTACCTGGGCATCGAGCCGTACACCGACCCGGTGCCGATCCAGCCCACCGCCCACTACGCGATGGGCGGGATGCCCACCAACGTGCGCGGCGAGGTGCTGGCCGACAACACCACGGTGGTGCCGGGCCTGTACGCGGCCGGCGAGGTGGCCTGCGTGTCGGTGCACGGCGCCAACCGGCTGGGCACCAACTCCCTGCTGGACATCAACGTGTTCGGGCGCCGGGCGGGCATCGCCGCCGCCGAGTACTCCGCGCAGCACGACTTCGTGGAGCTGCCGGAGGAGCCGGAGTCGAAGGTGGTCGAGATGGTGGAGAACCTCCGCGACGCCTCCGGCAACGAGCGGGTGACGGCCATCCGCACCGCCCTGCAGGAGACCATGGACAAGAACGTGATGGTCTTCCGTACCGAGCAGACGCTGAAGGAGGCGGTCGAGGAGATCGGCCAGCTCCGCAAGCGGTATCTGAACGTGTCCGTCCAGGACAAGGGGCGCCGGTTCAACACCGACCTGCTGGAGGCCATCGAGCTGGGCAACCTGCTGGAGCTGGCCGAGGTGACGGCGGTGTCGGCGCTGGCCCGCAAGGAGTCGCGCGGTGGCCACTACCGCGAGGACTACCCCAACCGGGACGACGTCAACTTCATGCGCCACACCATGGCCTACCGAGAGACGGACTCCACCGGCAGGGAGAGCATCCGCCTCGACTACAAGCCGGTCGTCACGACCCGCTACCAGCCGATGGAGCGTAAGTACTGATGAGCACAGCGACCGTGGAGAAGCCCGCCGCCGACAGCGAGGTGGGCGCCAGCCAGATGATCACGGTGACCTTCCGTATCCGCCGTTTCAACTCGGAGGTGTCGGACGAGTCCCACTGGCAGGACTTCGAGTTGGAGATCGACGCCAAGGAGCGGGTGCTGGACGCCCTGCACCGGATCAAGTGGGAGCAGGACGGCACCCTGACGTTCCGTCGCTCCTGCGCGCACGGCATCTGCGGCTCGGACGCCATGCGGATCAACGGGCGCAACCGGCTGGCCTGCAAGACGCTGATCAAGGACATCAACCCGCAGAAGCCGATCACCGTGGAGGCCATCAAGGGCCTCACCGTCCTGAAGGACCTGGTGGTCGACATGGAGCCGTTCTTCCAGGCCTACCGGGACGTGATGCCGTTCCTGGTGACCACCGGGAACGAACCCACCCGGGAACGCCGGCAGTCGGCGGCGGACCGGGAGCGCTTCGACGACACCACCAAGTGCATCCTGTGCGCGGCCTGCACCACCTCCTGCCCGGTGTTCTGGAACGACGGGCAGTACTTCGGCCCGGCGGCGATCGTCAACGCCCACCGTTTCATCTTCGACTCCCGGGACGAGGCCGGTGAACAGCGGCTGGAGATCCTCAACGACAAGGACGGGGTGTGGCGTTGCCGCACCACGTTCAACTGCACGGACGCCTGCCCGCGCGGCATCGAGGTCACCAAGGCCATCCAGGAGGTCAAGCGGGCGCTGATCACCCGGCGCTTCTGACCTCCCCCGACCGGCGTTCCCCTCTCGGCTCCGCCTCCCCCGCACGGGGGTGGTGGAGCCGAGGTGTGTCCGGGGCCGGCCACCTCCCCCTCCAGGGCGCTTCGTACGCGAGCGAGCCGGGCGACCGGCTGGCGCACACGGGCCAGCGGGACCGCCGACCGCGCGACCGACCGGCCGGACGCCGAGGGTGGGTGACGACACCCGCTGCGGCGGCGCGCGCGGCCACCCGCCGAAGGGGCGCGGCCCTCCGGCCCGTTACGGGGGTGGGGCGTCCCCGGCGTCCCCGGTTCTCTCCGACGGCATCCCCGGCGTCCCCGGCGTTCCTCCGGTGTTCTCAGTGCGGTTCGGCGCTGTTCGGCGCGGCTCGGCGTCCCGCGGCACCGCCGGTGAGCTGGCAACTCCCGGGTGTGGAGGGGGTCTTGGGCAAGCTCACGGCCGGTTGGTTTTTCGGTCGCGTGTTTGCGTGGAGGTGCCACGGGAAGACGGCTGACCGTCAGAGGAAAACACTACGCCGGGAGGTCGTGACAATGACTGAGCGCAAGAAGACCACCGCGAAGATGGAGCAGGTCAAGGGCGCCGTCAAGGAGACCGTCGGGCGTTCGGTGGGGAACGAGCGAATGACCGCCGAGGGTCGCGCGGAGCGCTCCAAGGGCGATATGCGTCAGGCCGGCGAGAAGGCCAAGGACGCTTTCAAGAGGTGATCTTTCCACCGCACCCCTCCCCCTTTTCGTGAACAGTTTTCGTGAACAGGGCGCACAGGAGCGGAGTAACACCGCTGACCTGGTGTGATCCCTTCGGGGTGCTGGTGGTGTACGTAGGGAAATCCTCTCCCGTATCCCGAGAGCGGGTCGTGTGGATTCACCCGGCGAAATCGTGTGGATTGCCGGGTGAGTTCGCGGCCTCCGGGGTTTTCCGGCCTCCTTCTCATGGAGGCGGGAAACAGGAAGTACACAGCGAGGTTCAGTCCTGTGATGTTTCTGTGGGGGCTACCTAGTTGTTCGGAGGTCAACAATGGTTCCGTTGCTGGTCGTTCTTCTGCTGGCCCTTCTCCTTTTCGGTGCCGGATTCGCGATGAAGGCACTGTGGATATTGGCCGTGATCGTACTGGCCGTGTGGTTGCTGGGCTTTGTGATCCGGCCCGCCACGGGAGGCCGCAAGGGTCGCTGGTATCGCTGGTAGCCGCGCCGACGGCCCAGCGAGGGGTGGGAGGTTCCGGGGTACGCCCGGGACCTCCCACCCCTCGTGCGGTGGCCCCGGGCCCTGTCGCTGGCCCTCGCAGGTCAGTGAACGCGTCGGGCGACCCCGACCGCCACGGCGACAGGCGGCCAGGGCGCCGCCAGGGCCCGAGAGCCTCGCGGTGATCCGAACGTCGCGCCTGGGGCGTGCTTCGAAAGTGGGTCCTGGTCATGCCGTGATCCTGGTTCGTGTTGTGTGGAGGTCTGACGGACGAGCAAGGGGCGGTGCTGGAGCCGCTGTCGCCGAAGGGGAAGAAGCCGGCGCGGCCACCTGTGTGGTCACGCCGGCGGCTGATCGACGGCATACGGGCCATGGATGCGCTCGTACGACCTCTTCCGCCGCTGGCAGCGGGACGGCACCTGGCAGAGGATCTTCACCGCACCGCAGGCCCGCGCGGATGACAACGATCTGATCACCTGGGACGTTGACGTGGACTCCACCGTGGCCCGGGCGCACCAGCACGCCGTGGGTGCCCGGAAAGGGGGGTCTCCAGAAGGAGCCGCCCGGAAGCGTCGCCGTGGAGCCGGACGATCACGGGCTGGGGGTCGATACTGGTGGGCTCTCGTATTCAACTGTCACCAGTTCTCCGTGGAACCCAGCCTGCCGGTGACCGTGTGTGATCTCCAGCGGCGTATCGGCTCCACGTTCCGCCGGTCTCGTCTGGTTCACCGGCCGGACGCGGGGGCGGAGAGAACGGCGCCAGGCTGAGCACCTTCGACTGCACTGAGCGGCACCAAGGTGATCTCTATCCAGCAGCTCAGGGTTTCCTTCCGGCCGTACCGAGCTGGGCCTCGGGCGGGAAAGGGGACGCCGGGAATGCGGGCGCGACGGCAGCCGCTGTGTCTCGCCAGTCAGGCAGCTGCCTGCGTCGGTCACGGGCTGCTGTGCGCATCCGGTCACGAAGTGCCGGTGCCGTGAGCCACAGGCGTATACCTTCGGTCCACGCGTGGACGTCACCTGGCGGGAGGAGCAGGGCCGGGTGCTCGCCGTGCCGGATGTCGCCGCCCACGGCCTGGGGAATGCCGCCGACGCGGGACGCGATCACGGGGACACCGGAGGCGATGGCCTCCTGCGTGACGAGGCCGAACGACTCCCACCGGGAGGGCAGCAGGAGCACGTCCGCCGTCTGGTACGCACGGGCCAGGTCGGCTCCAGCCAGGGGACCGCGCAGGGTGATCCGGCCGGCGAGGCCCTGTTCGCGGATCAGTTCACGCAGTTCCGTGACGTACTGCGGCGCCTGGACGGTGCCGCCGACCAGATCACAGGTCCAGGGCAGGTCGGCGACCTGGCGCAGGGCATACACGAGGTCGGTGTGGCCTTTCACCGGAGTGATGTTGGCGACGCACAGCAACGAGGTCCCGTCCGTGCCCGGTGCCAGCTCCCGAAGTACACCACCCGGGCGCACACCCGGCCGTACGGTCTGCACCCGTCCGGGGGCCAGACCGTACTTGAGGACCGTGTACAGCGACACCGCGGTGCTGGGAGTGACGATCTTGTGGGCATGCCGCAGGGCCCACGCCTCGTCGAGTTCGCGGCGGAGCGCCTCCTCGGCGTCCAGGCCCTGTTCCATGGCGAGCGGCATGTGGACGATGACGGCCAGGCGCAGCCGCCGTCCCGCCTGTTCCATGATCTCCGGCTAGCCGCAGCCGACGAGCCCGTCGACCAGGACGATGTCGTCCTCGCGGATCCGCTCACAGAGCAGGCGGGACAGCTCACGACACGCGCCGTCGTCCGCCCTGGGCCAGGCCCCTGGGACCCGGTGCACCTCGACCTGCCAGCCCAACTCCGCTAGCCCGGCGGCCAGTTCAAGATCGAAGACATTCCCGCCGCTCGGCCGCTCCGGATCATCGACCGAGGCCGGGACAACAACATGCACAGCAGACAGCGACATCAGAAACTCCTAGGCAGTCAGAGGGCGGTCCGATAAATGCTTGGGGGGGCTATTTCCGAGGGCAGCCCCCGTCGAACCGACTGCGGGCCGCCGAAGTCAAGGGCAACCGGGGCGGACGCCGCCCCGCCCTCGTGGGCGAGACGGTCGCCGATGTACGCGCCCGCATACCTGGGCCCGCGAGCACAGCGTCAGCCGCGGCGCCGTGTGCACCGCACCATGGGCGACCTCCTTCCAGAACACGTCGCCGACGAAGCTGCCCCCGGCCCCCCAGAGCTGCTCGTCACCCTCGACCAGGGGGTGACCGTACGGCACGGCTCAGCGCGAGTACGAGAACCAGGCCAGCACACTCATGTCCTGACCGTGATCGTCTACCGTCCGCCTGCGGGGGCATTTGCTCCTGTCGGCGCCGTTCAGCGAGTTCGGCCATGGCGCGGGCTGGCGCCGGGGCCCTGGAAACCGCGAGGGTTGGTGCTCTGGCCAAGAGCCTCCGGAGGACGGTGCGCTCCCACCGACCGTGACCTGGCTGCTGTAGTGGATGGGACTTTGCTCTGCTGGTCTTGGGGCGATCCGTTCAGCAAGGGGCGAGCCATCTCCTCAATCTCATCCAGATATACCCCCAGCCAGCAGGCAGTCCTTGACGGAGTTTCTGCTGAGTTCGTAAGAAACTCTCTGACTCCGCCGAGTCCCACGGCCTCGTGCGATAAGCCTGCATAACATCGCGTATCTGTTCGCTCTGGCCCCACTCCCCGTCAGGCCTCAGGCGCTTGCTGAGCAGCACTTCACCTGAGCGAGTCACCACACGCACGGCATCAACTGCCTTGCTCTCGTCCAGGTAATCAGCCACCGCGAGAATTCCGATGTATTGATTGCGGTGATACTTGGTGTCGATCCATCGCCCATACCCGGCCTGAGACTTGAGGCCCTCGTAGTAGCGATTGAGGATTCCCTGCCGAGCCCGTGCTGTGCCGGTAGGGACAAACATGACTTCTGGCGAGTAAGCAGACGCCCTGAAATCGAGAATTACCCCTCTAGTCCACTCAACCTGAGCAAGGGGAGAGCTGACAATTCAGTCTATCCCTTTGCGCCGGACGGCTTCGGCCGTCCAGCGCCACCACTGGTCTTGGATTACTTCAGAAACCTCGCTCGTTCCGTTTACGTCGGCCCTCTGGTTCAGTTCTACGTATCTCGGGTGAAAATTCTCCAAGAGCGCATCTCCGTCAAGTAGGAATGCGCCATCGAGGCCGATCTGGCGGGCAAAAACCGGAAGGACTGTACTCTTCCCGGAACCGGTTGGACCAGCGGAAAACAACACTCGGCGCACATTATTGCGTGCACCGGTTACGGTAGGTTCGATGTCATCCTTGTGCATAGCAAGGACCTCATTGTCCGTTAGAAATGCGGGACTGTAGAGACGTTCCTCAGCCACGTGCAGCTCCCCGGACGGTTCCGCAGGGCAGCGCTCGCCGCGCTGAAGGCCTGTCGCACTGCTTCTCTGTCAGTCACCAACAGAGGGTCTCGCTGTCGGATCCAAGGAAGGCGCTCGCTCCGTAAATATTCCAGCCGCTCGGGCCGATGTTCGTTGACTAGCTGGGCGGAATAGGTTCCGATGAGAGCGTTGAGTAGATCACGTGTTTGTTCATACCGGTTGGCGTCTTCCTCGCTCCACTGCTTCTCAGATTTCATCTGATTCCCCTTTTCTGTTGCAGATTCATGCCAGGTGCTGAGGTGCTATATTGAGAACAACTGGCGAACGCGGTCAATGAAGGAGATTCCCCCGTATGTCGTTGTCTAGCTCCCCTTCTGGTGTCTGGTTCAAGAGCACCTACAGCGGAACCTACGATGCTCAGTGCGTAGAAGTCTGTGCTATCGAACACGGAGTGGCGGTGCGTGACTCGAAGCATCCAAATGGGCCGCAACTCCACATCAGCGAACAGCAATGGCAGAACTTCTTGGGTTCAGCCATCACCTCTTGATGCATGAACTAGAAGTAAATCTGAAGCGGGCGCCCTCCTCCTCTCACGGCGACACACCACCGTGATCAGCATATGCGCCACCACTTCTCGGAGCCTCGTTGATTCCTCGCACGCCGACGATGACGAGACAACGCCAGTGCGTGGCCCGCGGCACCCCCTCCGAGGAGGTGCCGCGGGCCACGCCGTCATGGACGCATCAGGGGCCTGAGACAGATGGTCTATCTGGCCGGATAACCCGCGGGCCCCGACAAGTCCAGCCAGGGTCAGCAGACCGAACACGGCCCTGCGGCACGTGCGCCGGCACTTCATCACCGTCGACAACCTCCGCGCCGCAGTCCAGGCTGGTGAACGGCACGTTCGCAGCCCGCGATGCCGCCCGGTGGGGCCAGGTGGATGGTCGTCGCGATGGCGGACCACGACGCGGCGGCAGCCGTAGGCGATGTCCTCCAGGTGCAGGCCGAGGGCTTCGCCGGGACGCAGGCCGCCTTGGAGCATCAGCAGCACCAGCGCCCGGTCACCGGCCTCGGTACTGGCCGGCTCTAAGGAGCGGCACGCGGTGGAGTGCGGCGTCAACCGCCTCAAGAAGACACCGCGCCGTCGCCACGAGGTACGACCAAGCTCGCTGTCCGCTACGAGGCGACCGTCCTCGTCGCCGCCGTCAACGAGTGGCGGTGACCAGCACTTTCGAAGTTCGGCAGATCCGGGCGGTGGGACTTCCACGCTCACTCAGCCGGCGTGGAGGATCCGAAAGCGATCGGGTTCCGCCGGGTCCCGATCCACGACTTGGATGGGTGCCCAAGCCCATTGCCACACGCTGATGCCCGGCGTGCGGGAGAACTGGATCGGCCTGCGGGTGCCCTCGACCGCCACGCGCGGCCATGACCCGGCGATGGCCGCCCGGTCCGTGCCGTGGGAACGCAGCACCGCAGCGAGGACGGCGACGGTGTCCCAGCCCTCGAAGGCGACGAAGGAGGGCGCTTCACCAAGTCGCTCGTGGAGCTCCTTCCCGACGCGTTCACCGAGCGGACCGAGGCGCTCGGGCAGGTAGCGCAGGAACGGGATCCCGGCGCCTTCCTCACCCAGCGCCGCGGCCCATGAGGAGAACTCCGGTTGTCCGGCCGGAGCGCCGATAAGGGTCTCCGCGAGCCGCCGGTCGCCCCGGACGGCCCGGACGATCGGCACCGCCGGCTCGGGATGGCCGACCAACAGCAGGAGCGCCGTCGCTCCATGGTCGACGAGCGCGTCGCACAGGGCCTCGGGCGTGAGCGTCGCGTCGAGTTCGAGGACGGTGCCGCCGCGGGGAGCGAGGTGGTCCCGCAGGACGTGGGTCCCGGACGCCCAGTAGACGCTCGGCTGGGTCACCACGGCGATCCGACGCCGACCCGCGCGGAGGAGGAAGTCCGCGTAGATCCGCCAGCCATAGGACTGGGCCGGGGCCAGACGCGCGACCCACTCCGTCGGCTCCTCGGTGAGCGCGTCGAGCACCGCGGACGAGCAGAGAAACGGCACGCCGAGGGTGTCGGCTCGGGCGGCGGCAGCGCGGGCGACCACGCTGTGATACTCACCCGCCACGGCGGCCACGCCCAGGTGGGCCAGTTCGTCCACGGCCGCCGCAGCCCGCTCTGGATCGGCCGCGGTGTCCCGGACCACCAACTCCAGTGGTCTGCCGTCGATCCCGCCGGCGTCGTTGACCTCGCGAACGGCCAGGTCGAGTCCCGCGAGCAGGTGTCGGCCCGCCTCGACCCAACCGGGCCGCGTCAGTGGGACGAGAGCACCCAGGCGGATGGATGACCCGTCTGTGTGCTCCGCTTCGGACGGCGATGGTGGCGTGTTCATCGGGTGGCGTCTCCCCTGGGACGATGCGGTCGCGGTCCGCCCGGATCGCGCGCCGGCCGCTGACGGTGCGCGATCATCACGTCCCGCCGAGGCAGGCGCGCCCGGGTGATCGTGCCGGTCATTGGATCCAACACCCGCGCCCCTGGGCAACCGAGATGTTGCTCGCTGAACCGCCACGCTTCATCATCATCGGCATCAGCGAGGGCCTGCACCCGGAAGGTCACTTCCGAAACACGCCCTTGGTCCCGGGCGGTACCTCGGCCCCCTCCTCGGTGGCCCGGGTCAGCTCGGCCAGTGCCGAACGGCGACGGTTGAGGTCGGCCAACTCGCCCTCCAGACGGTCCCGTTGGGCGTCGAGGGCACGGGCGGAGCGTTCGCAGTGGCTCAGGCCCGGCCCGCTGTTCCGTACACAGGGGAGCAGCTCGGCGATCTGCCGGGTGGTGAGCCCGGCGTCCAGCAGTTCCCGTATCCGGGCGACCCGTGCCACCGCGCCGGGGGCGTAGCGGCGGTAGCCACCGGGGTCCCGTTCGGGGTGGAGCAGGCCCCGCCGTTCGTAGTGGCGCAGCATCCGTACGCTCACCCCGGTACGGGTGGACAACTCACCGATACGCATCCCGCCGTGACCTCCGCTCTCCGACGCTCGCGGGCGCCTGCCGGCGCGGCCTCGGGCCTGGTCCGGTCACCGGCGGACGCGCGTACGGCTTGACCCTGACACTGGTGTCAGGTGGCAACGTCCCCGGCATGGACACCATTCCGCGCGAGTCGCGCTACTCCCTCGACACCCTGGTCACCGGCTCCGGCCCCGGGCTGTTGCTCGCCCACGGGGCGGGCGGCGGTGTGGACGCCAACTTCGGCCCGCTGCTGCCCCTTCTGGCCGCCGACCACACGGTGGTCGGCTCCGACTACCCCGGTTCGGGTGACTCCCCCGTGGTGGACCGGTTGGACCTGGACCGGCTGGCCGACTCCCTGGTGGGCGAGGCGGCGGAGGCTGGTCTGGAGCGGTTCACCGTCCTCGGCTACTCGCTGGGTACGGCCGTGGCCCTGCGCGTCGCGCACCGGCATCCGGGCCGGGTGCGGGGTCTGGTGCTGGGCGCGGGACTGGCCAGGGCGGCCACCCGGCCCCGGCTGGTGACCGAGCTGTGGGACGGGTTGCTGGAGCGGGGTGACCTGGCGGGCTTCGCCCGGCTCAACCTGCTCACGGCCCTCAGTGACCGGCAGTTGGCGGCGATGTCAGGGGAGGAGGTGGCCGGGGCGCTGCGGGAGGTCGCCGCGACGGTGCCCCCGGGTGCGGTGGCCCAGGCCCGGCTGGTGCGGGAGTTGGACGTGCGGGGGGAGTTGGCCGGGGTGGGGGTGCCGACGCTGGTGGTGGCGGCCGGGCGGGACGGGTTGGTTCCCCCGGACGCCTCGCGGGAGCTGGCCGAGGGGATACCGGGTGCCGCGTACACGGTGCTGGACGCGGGGCATCTGGTGCTGGCCGAGCGGCCGGCCGAGTGGTGGGAGGCGGTGTCGGGCTTCCTGGCGCGGCACGGGTTGTGACGGAGGCGGGGAACGCGGCGTCGGGCGCGGGCGCGGGGTGACGGAGTCGGGCGCGGGCGCGGGCCGCCCTCGGGGAGGGGAAATCGTCCGGTACGCGGATCGTCAAGGATGCCAACTCCCCCTCACTGAGGCGGTTTTGAGTCATCTTCGTTACCGGCTGGCTGACGTCTGACGGAAACGGGGGCACTCTTCCGTTGCACTCGTCACCACCCTCCACCCGGCGCCGTACGGCGCCCCCTCGCCGCCCCCTGCCCGGGGGCCGTAGCAGAAGGAGCACGTGTGAGACGTACCAGACGCCAGCTCGCCCTAGGCGCCCTCGTGTCCACCGCAGCCCTGCTGATCACCGGCGTGCAGGCCAGCCCCTCCGGCGCCGCCACCTCCGAGGCGCCCTCGGTCCACCAGCAGCGGACCGACAAGGACCTGCGCTCGTTCTGGACCGCCGAGCGGATGCGGAACGCCACGCCTCTGGACATCACCGCCGACCCCAGCGAGCTGAGCGACTCGGTCAAGCGCGGCGCCGAGCGCACCGTGCCGTCCACCGGCGCCAAGGACACCTCCCCCACCTCCTTCCCACAGGTCGGCGGCCCCTGGGACGGCGGCGGCAAGGTCACCACCACCGTGGGCCGGGTGTTCTTCACCTACGACGGACGGCAGGCCTCCTGCTCCGGCAACGCCGTCACCAGCGACAACGGCAGCACCGTGTTGACCGCCGGGCACTGCGTGAAGATGGACGGCGCCTGGCACACCGACTGGATCTTCGTGCCCGGCTACCACGACGGCGAGGCCCCGCACGGCAAGTGGTCGGCCTCCGAGACGCTGACCACCCCGCAGTGGGACGCCGACCAGAACGCCATGGACTACGACGTGGGCGCGGCCGTGGTGGACCCGCTGGACGGCAAGAAACTCACCGACGTGGTGGGCGGCCAGGGTGTGGCCTTCAACGGTGAGTACGAGCAGGACATGTACTCGTTCGGGTACCCGGCGGCCGACCCCTACGACGGGGAGAGCCTCACCTACTGCAGCGCCACCAGCGGCAAGGACTTCCTGCTGACCCAGGACCACAGCCTCGCCTGCAACATGACCGGCGGCTCCAGCGGTGGCCCCTGGTTCCTGGACTTCGACGAGTCCACCGGTGAGGGCGTGCAGGCGTCGGTGAACAGCTTCGGCTACGTGTTCCTGCCGGACACCATGTTCGGGCCGTACTTCGGCGCCGAGGCCGAGGAGCTGTACGACCGGGCCTCCACCAGCTGACCCACCCACCGGCCGGGCGGTACGCCGTTCCGCCCGGCCGGCCGGCGTGCCCACGGGGGAGCGCGCCGGCCACGGCGGCCCAGACCGTACAGTGCGAGCCATGGCAGCGACGCGCACAGCACGGGCCGCCGTCCTCGCCCTGGTGATGGCGCTGGGGGCGGGCGGCTGCTCGCAGGGGTCCGACGGTGACGGCGGCGGGGAGAGGCCCGACGGCCCCCGTATCGAGGTGGACCACCCCACGGCCCTCGCCGACCAGGCGGTACGGACCCGGGTGACCGGGCTTCCGGCCGGGGCGCGGGTACGGATCACCACCCACGCCAAGGACTACCGGGGCGACGGCTGGAGCGCCGAGGGCGACTACCAGGCCGACCGCCACGGGGTGGTGGACCTCTCCCGGGACCGGCCGCGACGGGAGTCGGGCGGTTCGACCACCGCCGGCGCCCAGGCCAAGACCCAGGGCCAACGCCCGGACGGTATGCGGCTGTTGTGGTCCATGACCCCCGAGAAGGGCGCCGCCCCCGGCCGGTTCTTCGCCACCGACTCCCCCAGTCGGCAGGCCGGCTATCCGGTACGGGTCACGGTCAGCCAGGGCGGCAACACCCTCACCCAACGCACCCTGAACCGCCGCTGGCTGGAGAAGAAGGCGCGCGGCCGGGAACTGACCGTGCGGCGCGACAAGCTCAACGGCCAGCTCTACACCCCGCCCAGGGGGTCGGCCCGCAAGGCCCCGGTCCTGGTGTTCGGCGGTTCGGAGGGCGGCAACAGCGCCCGGTACAGCGCCGCGCTGCTGGCCTCGCACGGCCACCCCGCCCTGGCTCTGTGCTACTTCCGGTGCACCGGCCGCCCCCAGGCCATCAACCGCATTCCGCTGGAGTACTTCACCCGCGCCGCCCGGCTGCTGGGCCGTCAGCCCGCCTCCGACCGGACGAAGATGGCGGTGATGGGCACCTCCCGGGGCAGCGAGGTGGCCCAACTGCTGGGGCAGCGGCACCCCGAACTGTTCCGGGACGTGATCGTCTACGCCCCCTCGTACCAGGTCATCGGCCCCTACCCGTACGGTGACGCCGCCTGGGAGGAGAACGGCAAGCCCGTCCCCCGGGGGCCGATCTCCCTGGACCGGGTACGCGGCCGGGTGCTGGCCCTGGCCGGGGAGGCCGACGAGATGTGGGGTTCGGCCGACTCGGCCCGACGGATCGCCCGCCAACGGGGCGCCTCCGGGCAGCGCCACCAGGCCCTGATCTACCCGGGCGCCGGCCATCATCTGTCCGGCTTCCCCTACGCGCCCGGGCAGGAACGCTCCCGCCGAGGTGACCCGGCCCGGGTCACCGCCGCCAACGAGGCCGCCAAGACCGACGGCTGGCCGAAGGTGCTGAAGCTGCTGAACCGCTGAACCGGTGGCGAGCCGGCCGGGCCGCGCCCCGGTCGGCGTGAGCCGGCGCGTCCCCGGTCCCGGCCTCCGTCCCGCGACCGGGACGGAGGCCGCCCTTCCGGCCGCTCCGGCCGGTTACGGGGACGGAGGCTGGTCGTCCACCAGGGCCAACGCCTCGACCTCCAGCAGCAGTTCGGGCCGCACCAGGGCGCTGACCTGCACCGCGGAGCTGGCCGGCAGTCGGTCGGTGTCGAGCACCTCGTCCCGCGCCCGCCGTACCGAGGGCAGGTGGGCCACGTCGGTGACGAAGTAGGTGAGCTTGACGAGCTGGTCGAAGGTGGCACCGGCCGAGGCCAGACAGCGGCGGAGGTTCTCGAACACCTGCCGGGCCTGCGCGAGCGGGTCACCCTCCCCCACGATCGCGCCGTTCTCGTCCTGGGCGATCTGCCCCGAGACCGCCACCAGACGGCCCCGGCCGGTCACCACGTGGGTGTAGCCGACGCCGGGGGTCACCCCCTCCGGCTCGGGGAGGTGGACCAGCGAGGACTCGGGCCGGGGTGTGCTCATGCCCTCATCCTGTCCGCCGGACCGGTCGGGCACCAGCGGTTTTCCCACCACCGACCAGGGGGCGGGAACCGGGGGCGTACGGGGTGCCCGGGGCGCCGTACCGCACGCCGCGCGGCGTGTGCGGCAGGTCGGACCTCACATTCGGCCGTGCCGCAGCGTTAGCAGGGTGACGTCGGATTCGGCGTCCACCCGCACCGGCGGCCCCCAGGCGCCCGCTCCCCGGGTGACGAACAGCTGGCTGTCCTCGTAGCGGTCCAGGCCGGAGACCGTGGGGTTGGCCAGCCGCGCGAGGTACTTCCCGGGCCACACCTGCCCACCGTGGGTGTGACCGGAGATCTGGAGGTCGACGCCGTGCTTCACCGCCTCGTGAATCTGCGACGGCTGGTGCGCCAGCAGCACCAGCGCCCGCGAGCGGTCCCGCCCGCGCAGCGCGCGCTCGAAGTCCGGGCCCCGGGACTCCTCCTCACCGGCGAGGTCGTTGACCCCCGCCAGGTCGAAGGCGCTCAGCTTCTTGTGGCTGTTGACCAGTGGCTCGATGCCCAGGGTCCGTACGTGGTCGATCCAGGGGCGGTCCCCGGAGTAGTACTCGTGGTTGCCGGTGACGAAGTACACCCCCTCCCGCGCCCGCAGCCGCGCCAACGGGGCGGCGGCCGGCCCGAGGTCGTCCACCGTACCGTCCACCAGGTCGCCGACGATCACGATGGCGTCCGGCCGGGCCCGGTTGACGGTCTCCACGATCCGCTCGCTCAGCCCCCTCCCCAGCACCGGGCTCAGATGCAGGTCGCTGACCACCATCAACCGGTAACCGTCAGCGGACGCGGGCAACTTCGCCAGCCGTACGGTCTGCCGCTTGAGCGTCGGCCCGTCCAGCACGTCCACCGTGCCGTAGGCGACGGTTCCCCCGGCCACGGCCGTGGCGCCCAGGGCCAGCGTGCCGGCCAGGAAGCGGCGACGGTCCGGGACGGTGGACCCGGTACGCGCCTCGGTGCCCTCCCGCTCCTCCGGTGGGTCGCCGCCCTCCGAGGCCTTCTCCGGGCCGGAGGGGGACGCCTGCCCGGAGGCGGTCGAGGCGCCCACCGCCAGTTCGGCATGGGTGGCGGTCGGGGCGTTGCGGGACCGCCACATCCGGTGGGCCAGTGCCCGCAGCAGTTCGCCCACCAGCAGGGCGAGGAACAGGTAGAGCAGGGTGGGCATCCACAGGTAGCCGGGCCAGCCGATCACCTTCACCAGGCCGAACGGCAACCCACCCCGGCCCCCCACGAAGGTGACGACGGTCAGCAGCGGCAGCAGGAAGAACAGCGCGGTGCCCACCCTGCGCCACCAGTGCCCGGGCGAGCTGACATCCCGGACCAGGCGGCGCCAGAGGTACAGATGCGCCCCCACCATCAGGGTGACCACCACCACGGCCACCGCGACCCCGATCACCACACCCATGACTCCCCCACTCAACTCAGCGGGTCCTGGCGCTGGTTGGCGCGCAGTCCCCGAAGTCCCAGTAGCCCGATCGCCGTGCCCAGCGCGAAGGAGGTGACAGCCAGCAGCAGGTGCACCCAGAAGTACGCGGTGGGGTCACCGTCCTCGAAGGCCAGCCCGCTGCTGTCCTTCCAGAGGTTCCGCACGAAGGTGATCCACACGAACCACGACCACGCTCCGAAGGCGAGAAGAAACCAGGAGGCGCGGCGGCTGAGTCTCATCGATCGATGCCCTTGCAACGGTGGTCGCGTGGATCGCCGGGTTGGCGACGGTCAGTCCAGTATGCGCGGGGCCCCCTCGCGCCCCGGCCTCCGGGGGGTGGCTGACGCCCCCGGGGCGTCCGGCCCGACGGCGGGCGGATCGACGAGCCGGTGGCCGGGGCGCTGGGGAGGCTCGATGCCCCCGTGCTTCTCCCGGCTGCCGGACGAGGACGCGAGCGCCCCGCCCCTTCCGCCAGCCGTATGCCGCAAATATATGCCTATCGGGTCAATGGGGTCGTCAGGAGGAGCGAGGGTCCGCGAGTTAGGCCCCCCGGCCTGTCCCCATCTCCGTGGGCGCCCTGTACTTTCACCCCGTGCCGACCACACACACTGTTCCCGCTTTCCTCCGTCGACGGACCGCCCTGACGACCGTGACGGTGCTCGCCGTGACCTCGCTGCTCTCCATGGCCCCCACAGCCCAGGCACTGCCGGGGCTGGACAAGGACGGGGAGAAGAGCAAGAGCCCCAAGCCCCCGGCCAGAATGTCCACGGTGGGCGGCTCCCAACTCGGCCGCCCGGGAACGCAGATGAACAGCCAGGCGGGCGCCCCCAAGCTGCCCCGCTCCCTGTCCGCCCGCTCCTGGCTGGTGGCCGACGCCGAGAGCGGGGACGTGCTGGCCGCCCACAACGCGCACTGGCGCCTGGCCCCCGCCAGCACCCTCAAGATGTTGTTCGCCGACACCGTGCTGCCCAAGTTCCCCAAGGAGCGCAAGCACACCGTGAAGCCCGAGGAACTCCAGGGCATGGGCGAGGGCAGCAGCCTGGTCGGGGTCAAGGAGAACGAGAGCTACACGGTCCAGGACCTGTGGCGGGGGGTCTTCCTGCGCTCCGGGAACGACGCGGTGCACGTGCTGTCGGCGATGAACGGCGGCGTGGACAAGACCGTGCGGGAGATGAACGAGCGCGCCAAGGAGCTGCGGGCCAAGGACACCCAGGTGGTCAGCCCGGACGGTTACGACGAGAAGGGCCAGCTCTCCTCGGCGTACGACCTGACCCTGTTCGCCCGGGCCGGGATGCAGAACAAGGACTTCCGGGACTACGCCGCCACCGCCCGCGCCAAGTTCCCCGGGGAACGGAAGAAGGGCAAGAAAGGCAAGAAGGGCAAGCGCGGCACCTTCGAGATCCAGAACACCAACCGGCTGCTCACCGGGGACTTCGGCCTGCCGGCCTACAAGGGCCTGGCCGGGGTGAAGAACGGCAACACCACCCACGCCGGCAGCACCTTCACCGGGGTCGCCCAGCGGGGCAAGCGGGTCCTGCTGGTGACGGTGATGAACCCCTCCAAGGACGGTCCCAACGAGGTCTACAAGGAGACCGCCAAGCTCCTGGACTGGGGATTCGAGGCCTCCGACAAGGTCGAGCCGGTGGGCCGCCTGGTGGCCCCGGAAAGCGCCCAGGCCCCCGGCGGGGGCAAGGGCGACTCCGACGGCAAGGGCGGGGACTCCCAGCGGGCGAGCCACGAGAAGCCCGGCGGCGGTGTCGGGACGGCCCTCGGGGTCACGGCGGTGACCCTGCTGATACTGGCGATCGTGGGCTACGCGGTGCACCGCCGCTGGCCGGTACCGGAGTTGGCGCGGCGCCGGCAGCGCGGCGGGAACTGACCCGCCCGGCCACCGGCCACCCCTCCGCACAGCACCGCGCCGAGTGCGCCTCCACGCCTGTCACCCCTCGGGCCGACCACCCCGGCGGCCTCCAAGACCTCCACCCCAACGTGGGGCGGCCCACCCCGTACGGGAAGTGGTGGGAGGACGCGAGGAGTCCGAGGCGCCCGCAGAGGAGAACAGGCCCCGCCATGAGGGGTCCGATCACCGACGGCCTCCGCACCGCGCGCCACCCCGGGTGCCCGCGCCCGGCCCGCCGAGGAGGGCGTCCGCCGGAACGGCACCCTCGCCGACCGGCCCACGACCTGGGCCCCGGCCCGGATGTGCCGCCCGCCGGGGTTCCGGGTCGGGGTCACCTCTCGGGGACCGACGCCCGGGGCTGGCCCCCGAGGAGGCCTCGACCGCCCCGACCGACCACCCGAGGGGCACCCACCACGGCGCCTGTCGGGGCGGGGTGCCGCTCCGACAGGTCCCCGTCACGCGCCCGTTCGGCCACCGCCCTGCTCCGCCGGCCGTGGCTCGCCCCCGGCCGAGGGGCTGGCGTCGGGTTTCCCCACCGAGGGGGCCGAGGGGGACCCCACCTCGGCCCGCCTGCCCCCGCCATGGTCACCGTCTCCGTCCCCGTCGACGGCGGCCCCGGGTGGAGGGGCTCCCCCGGCTCCGGTGGTCTCGGGAGAGCGCTTGGCGTCGTCACCGGACTCCGTTGCGCCCTCAACACCCTGGGCGCCCTCGGTGTCCGAGGCGCCCTTCTGCTCGTCGGAGTCCTCCTCGTCGCCGGAGTCGGCCAGTATGTCCGCCTCCTCCGGGTCGGACACGGCGGTGGCGGTCCAGGCCGCGCAGAACAACAGCAGCTTGGTCATGAAGCTGATCCACAGCAGCAGTGCGATCGGCACTCCGAAGGCGCCGTACACACTCTTCGCCGCCACGTCCCGCAGGTAGCCGCCCAGCGCGAACTTCAACACCTCGAAACCGACGGCGCCGATCAGGCCGGCCACCACCACCGAACGGCGTGGGGGGTGGACCTGGGGCAGGGCGGTGAGCACGTAGCACAGCAGCAGGAAGTCGGCGAGCACACCAGCCGCGTAGCCGGCGAGGGTCAGCAGTACGGTGCCGACTCCCCCACGCACCATCCCCAACTGCTCGGCGACCCACTCCACGGCCATGACGGCGAAGGTCGACCCGGCGAAGGACAGCACGCCCACCAGACCGAGCCCGATCAGGATGCCCAGGTCCCGCAGCTTCAGCAGGACGAAGTTGCCGGGATCCTCCTCCAGGCCCCACAGCGCGCGCAGGCTCTCCCGCAGCGAACTGACCCAGCCCACCCCGGTGAACAGGAACAGCACACCACCGATCAGACCAACGGCGCCGGCGTTGTCGACCAGTTGCTGGAGGTCGATCTGGTCGGCGATACCCGGCACCTGGTCGGCCAGGGTGTCCTGGGCCTCCTTCATGCGTTCCTCGGGCAGCAGCGCCGCACCGACGGCGACGCCCACCGCGAGCATGGGAAACAGCGCGAGGAAGCTGGTGAAGGTGATCGCGGCGGCGAGCCGGGACCAGTGGTTGGTGTCCAGGTGCTGGTAGACCCGCCAGATCCGGGAGTCCATGAACCACCGGATCAGCGGGCCGACCACCGGAAGTCGAGTGAGCCAGTCCATGGAGCGCCGCCTACCCCCATACCGGGGTTCGTATCGCTCCCGTACGGCAAAGGCAGCCACTCGGGGGAAACCACTCGACATTGCCGGAACCCGGCAAAGCGCCCGGGGAGGGCTCTCACCAGGACCGCTGGGCCCGGCAGCGCCTCCGGGGAAGCCGCGGGACGCTACAGGGGGCTAGCCGTGGGCCGACTGAGATCCCCCTGGTGAGGGACGGTGAAGGTAGGGGTGGTGGTGTCCCCGCCGAAGGTGAACTCACGCTGGAGACGCCAGACCCGGTCCTCTCCCTGCTCGTACAGGGCGAACCCCTCGACCGTCCAAGCGGCCTCGAACTCCGCGAGCTGTTCGTACGCCTCGTCCATCGCCTCCTCGGCGATGCCGTGGGCGATGGTCACGTGGGGGTGGTACGGGAAGCTCAGCTCCCGGTTCAACGGACCCTCCGCGCCCCGCACCCGCTCCTGGAGCCGGGCACAGGCCGTGCCACCCTCCACCACCCGGACGAAGACCACCGGGGACAGCGGCCGGAAGGTGTCGGTGCCGGACAGCCTCATGGAGAAGGGGAGACCGGAAGCCGCGACCGAGGCCAGGTGCTCCTCGATCTCCGGCCTGGCGGCACCGTCCACCTCGGTCGGCGGCAGCAGGGTGACATGGGTGGGGATGCCGTAGGCGGCGAAGTCCCCGAAGCCGGCACGGCGCTCCTGGAGGAGGCTGCCGTAAGGCTCCGGGACCGCGATCGATACACCGAGTGTGACGGTCCCCACGTCGTACTCCCTTCTGCGCTTTCCGTTACGTGCTGGTGTGCGTACTGCTCGCACCGTGGTTGCCGCCCGCCCGTCTCTCCGGGGAGGTCAGCCCCGGTGGACGACCGGGCGGGCCGTCGTGCCGTTGTCCAGTTGTCCGATGTCCAGTTGTCCGACCACGCACGGCCGGGAGGGGGGCTAGCGCGCCGAGGGCAACATGCCCACCCTGTCGTAGACCTGGGCGAGGGTCTGGGCGGCCACCTCACGCGCCTTGCCCGCACCCTTGGCCAGGATGGAGTCCAGCATCGCGGGATCGTCCAGATATTCCTGCGTCCGCTGACGGAATGGTGTCACCCACTCGGCGACCACGTCAGCGAGTTCGGTCTTCAGGGCCCCGTAGCCCTTCCCCTCGAACTGGCGCTCCAACTGCGAGACCTCGGTCCCGGTGAGGCTGGAGTAGATGCCCAGCAGGTTGCTGATCCCGGGCTTCTTGTCCTCGTCGTAGCGGATCACGGTGTCGGTGTCGGTGACGGCGCTCTTGATCTTCTTGGCCGTGACCTTGGGGTCGTCGAGCAGGTTGACGATGCCCTTGGGGGTGGACGCCGACTTGCTCATCTTGATCGACGGGTCCTGCAGGTCGTAGATCTTCGCCGTCTCCTGGGGGATGAACGGCTCGGGGACCGTGAACAGGTCGCCGTAGCGGTGGTTGAAGCGCTCGGCCACGTCCCGGGTCAGCTCGACGTGCTGCCGCTGGTCCTCGCCCACCGGCACCTGGTCGGCCTGGTACAGCAGGATGTCGGCGACCTGGAGCATCGGATAGGTGAACAGCCCGACGGTGGTGCGGTCCGCCCCGTGCCGGGCCGACTTGTCCTTGAACTGGGTCATCCGGGAGGCCTCGCCGAAACCGGTGAGGCAGTTGATCACCCAGGCCAGCTGGGCGTGCTCGGGCACATGGCTCTGCACCGCCAGGGTGCTGCGCTCCGGGTCCACCCCGGCGGCCAGGATCTGGGCCGCCGCCAGCCGGGTCGACGCCCTCAACTGCTCCGGGTCCTGGGGGACGGTGATCGCGTGGAGGTCGACCACCAGGTAGTACGCCTCGTGGTCCTCCTGCATACCCACCCACTGCCGCACGGCACCCAGGTAGTTACCAAGGTGGAAGGAGCCCGCGGTGGGCTGGATACCGGACAGCACACGAGGAAGAGCAGTGGTCATAGGGCCCATTCTCGCAGAGGTCCGGGGCCACCCCGCCCCACGTTCCCGGTGGGGTGCGTCTCCCCTCGCCCGGACCTGCGACACCGTGCCGGGCGCCACCGAAGAGAGCGCCGAAGAGAGCATCGTCACACTCCGCCCGGCAGCGGTCGGACGTCCACCACCGGGTGGGTGCTCCGCTTTTCGAGAAGCCCGATCCGCTTGGCGAACAGGGGAGTTGGGGAGGGTGGGGCTGGATCGGGCGTACGGCCGAGGGCCACCGGACCGCCACTTCGGCCGCCCGTCCCGCCCAGAGGGGGCGGCACGCAAACTTTTCTTCGCGAAGCCGCTGCCCGACGATAGACGTAGACCATGACGGCCCCAACGCCGCATGATCGCCGGTCCCACTGTTGTGAACGGAGAAGCCTCGATGAAGACCGCTGACCTGATCTCCTCCGCCGAGAGGCACAGCGCGCACAACTACCACCCGCTGCCGGTGGTGGTCGCCTCCGCCGAAGGCGCCTGGATGACGGATGTCGAGGGCCGCCGCTACCTCGACCTGCTGGCGGGTTACTCCGCGCTCAACTTCGGCCACGGCAACCAGCGGTTGATCGACGCCGCCAAGACCCAGCTGGACCGGGTCACCCTCACCTCCCGCGCCTTCCACCACGAGCGCTTCGCGGAGTTCGCCACCCAGCTCGCCGAACTGTGCGGCATGGAGATGGTCCTGCCGATGAACACCGGGGCGGAGGCCGTGGAGACGGCGGTGAAGACCGCCCGCAAGTGGGGCTACCAGGTCAAGGGGGTGCCCGACGGCCAGGCGAAGATCATCGTCGCGGACGGCAACTTCCACGGCCGTACGACGACCATCATCAGCTTCTCCACCGACCCCGAGGCCCGGGCCGACTACGCCCCGTACACCCCCGGCTTCGAGGTGGTGCCCTACGGCGACCTGGCGGCCCTGGAGGCGGCCATCGACGAGAACACCGTGGCCGTACTGCTGGAGCCGATCCAGGGCGAGGCCGGCGTACTGGTGCCGGAGTCCGGCTACCTCCAGGGAGTGCGCGAACTGACCCAGCGGGAGCGGGTGCTGTTCATCGCGGACGAGATCCAGTCCGGGCTCGGCCGCACCGGCGCCACCTTCGCCTGCGAGCACGAGGGCGTGGTGCCCGACATGTACCTGCTGGGCAAGGCCCTGGGCGGCGGGGTCGTACCGGTCTCCGCCGTGGTCTCCTCCCGCGAGGTGCTCGGCCTGTTCAAGCCCGGTGAGCACGGCTCCACCTTCGGCGGCAACCCGCTGGCCTGCGCCGTCGCCCTGGAGGTCGTCGCCATGCTGCGCAGCGGCGAGTGGCAGCAGCGCGCCAAGGAACTGGGCGTGGTACTCCACGAGGAGCTGGGGCAGCTGGTGGGCGGCGGCGCCGTGGACGCGGTTCGCGGTCGCGGCCTGTGGGCCGGCGTGGACATCAACCCCGCGCACGGCACCGGCCGGGAGATCTCCGAGCGGCTGATGCGCCGTGGGGTGCTGGTCAAGGACACCCACGGTTCGACCATCCGTATCGCTCCCCCGCTGTGCATCAGCGAGGAGGACCTCCGCTGGGGGCTGGAGCAGCTCAAGGACGAACTGGCCGGCTGACACCGGGAGTTGACGGCTTCTCACCTTGGGGACCTCGGGCCTGGCCCGAGGTCCCCAAGGTGCGCTCGGCACCGTTCGCCAGCGAACGGTGCCGTACTCCGACCATTCCCCGTTCAGGGGGCGTCGGCCCGATCGCCAGCCGACCGCCGGGGTACGGCGACGCTCGACGTACCCCACTGGGCAACCTTCGCGAGGCGTGGCCGCGACCTTGGCGGGTGGGCAGGCGACCCCACCGCGCCGCCGTCACCAGCCCTCGGCGTCCGCCTCGGTCACGGACAGCGGTCGGGCCTGCCCCCGTACGCGAGGGGGCCGTACGTGAGGCGCCAACCCGGCTGGCGGGCGCACCCCGCGACCTTGCCGGGGACGTGACCCGGGGGCGCCCCGGCAAGGGGCCACCGTCACGGCGCCACCGGTCTCCCCCGCCGAGGGCCAGTACCCCGGCGCCCACCCCGAGCGCCGGCACTCCCCGATACGGACCCCACCGTCCCCGCCCCCTCCACGCCCACCACGCCAGCCCCGAACCCGCCCCACACCCACGGCACAGGCGAAAAGCACGACCCCCACCACCCCGAGCGCCAAGCCCCTCGGTACGGACGCTCACGCAGCCTCAGCCCGTCAACGCCCACCACTCGACCTCCTCCAGAGCGCGGGGAGACCGCACCGCCTCTCGGCACCCCACCCCAGAGCGCCCGAGACAAGCCCAGCGCACTCCCACCACACCCACCAGGGCCGGCCACCCACCGCACCGAGTGCCAACGCCCCCGATACGGGCCCACTGCCCCACCGCGCCCCTCCCCGGAGCGAGCCCGCCCCACACCCTCCCCGCACCACCCGCTGACCGACCGGGGCGTACGCCGCACGACCCGTGACCGTACGGCGGAGGTGGCCCCTGACGTGCGGTCCGAAGGGGCGTCCCGCCCGGCGGTCACCGGCCTGGAGGGGGCGGGGTGGGGGCCCGACGTGCCCTGTCGCACGGTCGGGAAGGCTTGCCGGCGAGGTGGCTCCGGCCCCGTTGGCTTTCTCCTGACGCGCGAGTAAGTTGACCGACGGGTCAGCGTCCCCGGCCGGACCAACGCCCTCGGGGCGCCAGAGCGCACAGCGAGCCGCGAGGAGTGGGCATGGGCGTTTTCAGGGACATGAAGCGGGCCAGGAAGCAGAGCGACCTCGCCTCCCGGGTCACCGTCCACCTCACCCGCGAGAACGGCGTCGTCCGCGAGGCCCGGGCGGAGCCGCTGGTCGTCCCCGACTCCTCGACCCCCGCCGACATACCGTTCACCAACGCCGCCGAGGAACCCGAGGCGGTGGTGCTGCGCCGCAAGGTGAACGGTTCCTGGCGTCCGGTGACCGCCGCCGCCTTCGCCCGGGAGGTCACCGCCGCCGCCCGGGGCCTGGTGGCGGCGGGGCTGGAGCCCGGGGGCCGGGTCGCCCTGATGTCCCGTACCCGCTACGAGTGGACGGTGCTGGACTTCGCCATCTGGGCCGCCGGTGGGGTGACCGTACCGGTGTACCCGACCTCCTCGGCCGACCAGATCCACTGGATCCTGGAGGACTCCGGGGCCGGACTCCTGGTCACCGAGACCGCCGAACACAGCGCCGCCGCCCGGTCCGCCACCGAGCGGCTGGCCGAACCGCCCCGGGTGTGGGAGCTGGACGACGGTGGGCTGGCCCGGTTGGTGGCCGAGGGCGAGCGGGTGCCCGAGGAGGAGGTGGGCCGGCGGCGGGAGGCGCTGACGCCCGACAGCGTCGCCACCCTCTGCTACACCTCCGGCACCACCGGCCGGCCCAAGGGCTGTGTGCTCGCCCACGGCAACCTGTACGCCGAGGCCGCCAACACGGTGGAGTTGCTGCATCCGATCTTCCGGGAGGTCACCGGGCAGACCGCCGCCACCCTGCTGTTCCTTCCGCTGGCCCACATCCTGGGCCGGGTGATCCAGGTCGCCTGCATGTACGCCCGTATCGAGGTGGGGCACTGTCCCGGCATCCGGCCCGACGAGTTGCGGCCCGAACTGCGGTCCTTCCGGCCGACGTTCGTGGTGGGGGTGCCGTACCTGTTCGAGCGCATCCACGACACCGGACGGGCCACCGCCGAGAAGCTGGGGCGCGGCGCCTCCTTCGACCGGGCCGACCGGATCGGTACCCGCTTCGGCGAGGCGTACCTGCACCGTTTCCTCGGCACCGGCAAGGGCCCCGGAGTGCGGCTCACGCTGGCCTGGGCGCTGTACGACCTGCTGGTCTACCGCCGCATCCGCAAGGAGGTCGGCGGCAGGCTGCGCTACGCCATCTCCGGGGGCTCGCCCCTGGACCGGCGGCTCAACCTGTTCTTCGCCGCCGCCGGCATCGTCGTCTACGAGGGGTACGGCCTCACCGAGACCACCGCGGCGGCCACCGTCACCCCGCCGCTGGGGCCCCGGCCCGGAGCGGTGGGGCAGCCCCTGCCGGGCACCGCGCTGCGGGTGGCCGAGGACGGGGAGGTGCTGATCCGGGGCGGCATCGTCTTCGACCGGTACTGGAACAACCCCGAGGCCACCGAACAGGCCCTGCACGACGGCTGGTTCGCCACCGGTGACCTGGGCGCCCTGGACGAGGACGGCTATCTGACCATCACCGGCCGCAAGAAGGACATCCTGGTCACCGCCGGGGGCAAGAACGTCTCCCCCGCCCCTCTGGAGGACCGGCTCCGCAGCCGTCCCCCGGTGGGCCAGTGTGTGGTGGTCGGCGACAACCGTCCCTATGTGGCCGCCCTGGTCACCCTGGAGCCGGAGGCGGTCGCGCACTGGCTGTCGGTACGGAGGATGCCGGTGGACACCCCGATGTCCCAGGTGGTGCGGGACCCCCGGATGCGGGCGGCCGTGCAGAAGGCGGTGGACTACGCCAACGAGGCCGTCTCCCGCGCCGAGTCCATCCGCCGGTTCACCCTGGTCGAGGGCGAGTTCACCGAGGACAACGGGATGCTCACCCCCTCGTTGAAGGTGCGGCGGCAGGCCGTGACCGAGCGGTACCGGGACGAGATCGAGGCGCTGTACGCCACTCCCCCGGACCGCTGAACCCGCTCAACCCACCGGACCGCTGAACCCGCTCAGCCGCCGTGGCGCGCCCCGCACTCCCCCGCCTCGGCGAGGGCCCGGCACAGCAGGTCGAGGGCGGCCGGGTAGTCGTGTTCCCCGATGCCCCCGTACCCGACCACCAGGGCGGCTCTGCCCCGGTCGGGGGCCGAGGGGTGACGGTAGGAAGCCAGCCCCCGCACGTCCAGGCCGATCCGGGCGGCCCGTCGGACCACGGCCCGTTCGCGGACCGCCGGCGGGGTCAACTCCTCGCCGGCGTGGGGCAGTTCGACCAGCGAGTGCAGTCCGGCCGCCAGTCCGGTCACCCGGACCCCCGGGGCCCGTTCGGCGAGTACGGACACCAGGCGGTCGCGTCGTGTCCGGTACCGCTGCCGGGTGGTGCGCACCTGGCGGTCGTAGGCACCGCGTTCCAGGAAGTCGGCCAGGGTCAGCTGGTCCACCACCGACAGCTGCCACTCGACGCCCTGGCGTACCCGGGCCACCGGCTCGACCCAGCGCTCGGGCAGCACCATCCAGCCCAGGCGCAGCGCCGGGGACAGGGCCTTGCTCGCGGTGCCGAGGTAGACCACCCGCTCCGGGTCCAAGCCCTGGAGCGCGCCCACCTGCTGGCCGTCGAAGCGGAACTCCCCGTCGTAGTCGTCCTCCAGCACCAGTCCTCCGGTACGGGCGGCCCACTCCACCACCGCGGCCCGACGGTCCGGGGACAGCGGTCCCCCGGTGGGGTGCTGGTGCGCCGCCGTCAGCAGTACGGCCGCCACCTCTCGGCCCCCGTAGAGCCCCAACTCCCCCACGCGGGCGCCGTGTTGGTCCACCGGGAGCCAGCGGGTCGACAGGCCGGCCCGTTGGAGCACCCCCAGCTGCGCGGGGAGTACGTACTCCTCCACGGCCACCGTCCCGCGCAGCGCCCGGCCCAGTACCGCCAGGGCCTGCGCGTTGCCGGAGCAGACCAGTAGCCGGTCGGGGTGGGCCCGTACGCCCCGGGCCCGGGCCAGGTAGTCCGCCAGGGCGCGGCGCAGTTCGGGGCGCCCCCGGGGGTCCGGGAACCCGAACGCCTCGGCCGGGGCGGTGGCCAGGGCGCGCCGCACCGAGCTGGCCCAGGCGGTACGGGGGAACGCGGAGGGGTCGGGCCGGCCCGGTACCAGGCTGAGGGGCACGGGAGCGGGACGGTCGGCGCGGGGCGCCCGCCCTCGGGGTGCGGGCGGAGGCGCGGCCCGGGGCGCCACCCGGGTGCCGGAGCCCTGTCGGGCCACCAGCCAGCCCTCGGCGACCAGTTCCCCGTAGGCGTCGGCCACGGTGTTGCGGGCCAGCCCCAGGTCGGCGGCGAGCGCGCGGGAGGAGGGCAGCCGGGTGCCCGGGGTGAGCCGGCCGGAGCGGATCGCGGCGCGCAGCGCCTCGGTCAGCTGGCCCCGACGCCGGCTGCCGCCCAGCTCCAGATGGAGGTCGCCGCCGCTGACCGGGGTGCCCTCGGAGGGTGAAGTGGCCCGGGTTTCCGCCATGGAAGTGGACCATACTCCTGGGCCGGTTCCGCCCTAGGGTCGAGCCCATGAGCACCGACACCACCCCGGCCCCGCGCCTGGACGTCTACCGCCACAACCCCGACATCCACCGGACCATGCTGGCCTTCTCCCAGGCCGCCGGCCGGGGTCTGGACCTCACCCTGGCCGAGCTGGTGCGGATCCGCGCCTCCCAGATCAACCACTGCGCGTTCTGCCTGGACATGCACCTCCGCACGGCCCGCGAGAACGGGGAGACCGAGGAGCGGATCCATCTGCTGAACGCCTGGGAGGAGGCCGGGGTCCACACCGAGCGGGAGAAGGCGGCGCTGGCCCTGACCGAGGCCGTCACCCTGCTCACCGACGGGTTCGTACCGGACGCGGTGTACGCCCGGGCCGCCGCCCACTTCGACGAGGCGGAACTGGCCCAGCTGATCGCCCTGATCTGCGCGATCAACAGTTGGAACCGGCTCAACGTCGCCGCCCGGAAGCCGATGGACCCCACCTCGTGAACGGCCGTACCCCGGAGGCCCGTTCATCGGGTCCCGGCTCCGGGCCCGTCGGGTCGAGGGCGCGTCGGTGGGCGGTGAGCCCGCGGTGAACCCGCCGGACAGCGCCCAGCGGCCCACCGTGGCCGCCTTCCGCGCCGCCCACGTTCCGCACCGGCCCCTGGTACTGCCCAACGTGTGGGACGCCTCCAGCGCCCGGGCCTTCGCGGGGGCCGGCTGGACCGCGCTGGCCACCAGCAGCGCGGCGGTGGCCGAGGTACTGGGCCACCGGGACGGGGAACACACCCCGGCGGACCGGATGTTGGCGGCCGTGGAGGAGATCGCGCGGGCCGTACGGGTGCCGGTGACCGCCGACATGGAGCGCGGATACGGCCTGGAACCCGAGGAGTTGGTGGAACGGCTGCTGGCCACCGGAGTGGTGGGCTGCAACCTGGAGGACACCGACCCGGCCACCGGCGAGCTGGTGGACGTGGCGGAGCAGGCCGCCTGGTGGGCCCGGGTGCGGAGCGCGGCCGGCGACCGGCTGGTGCTCAACGCCCGGGTGGACAGCTTCCTGCGCGCGGTGCCCGGGGCTTCGGCGCGAGGGATGGTGGAGGACGCGGTACGCCGGGGACGGGCGTACGCGGCGGCCGGCGTCGACTGTGTCTACCCCCTCGGGGCTCCACCCGAGTCGCTGCCGGAACTGGTCGCCCGGATCGGCGCCCCGGTGAACGGGCTCAGCCACCCCGACGGTGCCAGCCCCCGGGAGCTGGGCCGGCTCGGGGCCGCCCGGGTCACCTTCGGCGAGGGCCTGTACCGGCTGGCGCTGGCCCGAGGGGTACGGGGAGAGCGGCTGGCCGCCCTGCTTCCGGGGCCGACCCCGGGTATGCCGTCCACCCCCTGAGGGGCCACCGGACACCCACAGCCCGCACCACCCGAGCCCGAGCCGAGGTCCGCCAGGGGGCGGCATGTGGGAACGAGTCGGGGCGCTGGCAGGGCTGGGGGCTTGGGGTGACCCTGTCGTCGGCGCATCAGACCAGGGGGCTCAGTGATCCACCCGCCGTACGGTTCACACCGAGGCGTGGGCCCGACCTCGCGACCTCGCGGCCCTCTACGGGTGGAGCGGCGCCGTGACGAGGACAGGGCCGAACGGGCGCGCACCGGGCGGGACGTGGAGCGTCACGGGGCATCCCCCGCGCCGACCGTACGGAAGCCGACACGACCCGAGTCCCGCACCAGAGCAACTCGCCCCAGCCGGGCCCCTGTTGGGGGCGGGTAGGCGGCGGGGGCGCTGTGGTGGCGCTGGCGGGACGGGCTTCGGCCCCGACGGCAGGTGGGGGGCCGTTACCGCGCGAGGGTCCCGCCCGCGAGAGATGCGCGGGCGGGACCCTCGGAAGAGGTGACCCGGCCGGGGTCGGGACTCACCGGTCGGTCAGGGCATCCACTTGCTCCAGATGTCCTTGTTCTCCTCCACCCAGCGGGCCGCCGCCTCGTCGGTGTCCATCTTGTCGATGGTCATCCACTTCACGACCTTGGTCTGGTCGGCGGTGGTCCAGCGGAACTTCCTGAGCATCTCGGCGGCCTTGCCGCCGTCGCGGGCGAAGTCGGCGTTGAAGAACTTCGCCAGCGCGGTGTGCGGATAGGCGCACTTGACCTTGTCCGGGTCGGCGTCGCAGCCCTTCTTGTACGGCGGCAACTTCACCTCGACCAGGTCGAGTTGGGAGTTGAGCCACTGGGGCGTCCACCAGTAGGTGACGAAGGGCTTGCGGGCCGCGTAGTTCTTCTGCATCTCCTTGATCTGCGCCGCCTCGCTGCCGGCGTAGACCGTCTTGAAGTTCATCCCGAGGTTCTTGATGATCGCGGCGTCATAGGTGACGTAGGAGGGCGAGCCCTCCAGCATCTGTCCCTTGTCGCCGCTCTCGGGAGTGCGGAAGTCCTTGTACCGCTTCTTCAGCCCCTGCCAGGTGCGCACCTCGGGGTGCTTGTCGGCGTAGTACTTGGGCACGTACCAGCCGATGTGGCCGGTGACGCCCATGGGGCCCTCGTAGGTGACGGTCTTCTTCTCCTTGACGTACTTCTCCTCCTTCTTCGGCACGCCCCGCCAGTCCTCCAGCAGGGCCTGGGCCTTGCCGCTGTTGAGGGCGTCGAAGGCGACCGGTTCGTCCATCTGCATGGCCTTGACCCGGTAGCCCAGCTCCTTCTCCAGCAGCTGCTTGACCACCGCCACGTTGGCCTCCGCCCCGGCCCAGGAGGCCACGGGGAGGGTGACGGTCTTGGAGCTGCCGCTGTAGTACGGGTCGGCCTTGCCGCAGCCGCTGAGCGCGACGGTCAGCGCCAGGGCGCCGGCCGTCAGGGCCGCGATCCGCGCCCGGCGTACACGGGGGGCACCTTTCATGGTTCGTGTCCTTCGTCCGAGGGGCCCGGGGTGGGCGGGAGTCGAGGGGGTCATGCGCTGCTCCTTGCCTCAGCGCCCACGGGCACGGCTGCCGGCGGACTGGGTGAGGCGGTCCAGCAGCAGCCCCAGGCAGACGATGGCGATGCCCGCGCTCAGGCCCACGCCCAGTTCGCTCTTCTGGAGTCCGTAGACCACGTCGTAGCCCAGCGCGCCACCGCCGACCAGACCGCCGATGACCACGATGGCCAGTACCAGGACCACGCCCTGGTTGACGGCCAGCAGCAGGGAACGGCGGGCCAACGGCAGCTGTACCTGGAGCAGTTGTTGCCAGGTGGTCGACCCCAGGGAACGGGACGCCTCCAGGGCGGAGGGGTCGACGTTGCGCAGGCCCTCGGTGGTGATGCGGATGACCGCCGGCAGGGCGTACACCACGGCGGCGGCGATGGCGGCGGGCCGACCGACCCCGACCAGGGCCACCACCGGCACCAGGTAGACGAACTGGGGCATGGTCTGCATCACGTCCAGCAGGGGCCGTATCCCGGAGCGCACCGCGTCGACCCGGGCCGCCAGGATGCCCACGGCCACCCCCAGGATGAGGGTGACGACCAGGGCCACCAGGACCTGGGCGAGGGTGTCCATGGACTTGGGCCACAGGCCCATGAGGCCGATCACCGACAGGGAGGCCACCGCGGTGAGCCCGGTCCGCCAGGAGCCGGCCAGGTAGGCCAGGGCGACGACCAGCAGCAGCATGGCCCACCAGGGGGTGGCCTGGAGGCCGTCGCGTACCGGGTTGAGAATCCACTCGGTGAAGTTGTTGGACCACACGTCGGTGCCACCCAGTACGGGGACGCCGGAGCGGATCTCGCGGGTGAAGGACTCCACCGCCTCGGTGATCGGGGCGGAGATCCGCACCGTCCACTCCGGGGGCCAGTGGCGCTGTCCGGCGACCGGGCCGAAGGCGTACGCCAGGGCGCCGAGCACCACCAGTCCGCCCCAGGCGAAGCGGCCGGGGAAGCGGGCCAGCGGGCCGCTGGGATCCTCGGTGCCCTCCAGCCGTTCGCCGGCCGCCGCCGTGGTGCGGTCCAGCCAGATGGCGATCAGCACGATGCAGGTACCGGCGATGAGGGCGCTGCCGAAGGCGTCCTTGGACAGTGCCTGGTAGATCTTGTCGCCGAGTCCGCCGGCGCCGATGGTGGAGGCCAGCACCACCATGGACAGCGCCATCATGATGGTCTGGTTCAGGCCCAGCAGCATCTCCTTGCGGGCCAGCGGCAGTCGGGCGGTCCACAGCCGCTGTACGGGGCTGGCGCCCAGGGAGGTGGAGGCCTCCAGGGCGGCCGGGTCGGCGGTGCGCAGCCCGAGGGCGGTGAGCCGGGCCATCGGGGGCGCCGCGTAGACCACGGTGGACACCAGGGCGGCCGGGGAGCCGATGCCGAACAGCAGCACCAGCGGCAGCAGGTAGGCGAAGGCGGGCAGCACCTGCATGGTGTCGAACACCGGACGCAGCATCCGGTCGCCGGTGTCGGAGAGTCCGGCCACCAGGCCCAGCAGCACCCCGACGACGGCGGCCACCAGGACCGCCAGCATCATCAGGGCGAGGGTCTCCATGGCGTAGTCCCACAGGTTGAGGACACCGCACACGGCGAAGGTGCCGACGGTGATCCCGGCGACGGTCAGTGCCCGTCGGCCGAAGTCCGCGCCGGCGACGTACCAGGAGACCAGGGTGGCCAGCAGGGTCACCCCGAGCCAGCCGATGGTGGACAGCACCACGAAGATCTGGTCGATGGTGCCCTCGGCGGCGTTGCTGATGTGCAGCAGTACGTAGAGGAACAGCCAGTGCTGGTCGCGGTTGTCGGTGAGCCAGTCACCGACGTCGTCCAGCGGGGTCTTGACGTCGGCGGTCAGCCAGCCGGGCCAGGCCGAGGCCCCGGTCACGGCGGCCGAGACGACGACCAGCAGCACCACCGCCACCAGCACGGCGAGCCGGGGGTGCTGGGTGAGGAGGCCGGCGGGGGTGGGTCGCCGGTCCGGGGGTGGCGGGGCGGGCTTCGGGGTGCTGGCGCGCCGTTCCGCGGTGGGCGTGCTCATCGGGCGACCACCTTCTCCTCGGTGCCGCCCTCGGGGTCCTGGTGGCGGGAGTGCCCGTTGCCCTCGGTGCCGGCGATGACGGACAGCAACCGCTCGTGGTCGACGACCCCGAGGGTGCGTCCGCCCTCGACGACCCGGATGCGCTGGCCGGTACGGGCGACGGTCTCGATGGCCTCGGCGACCACGGTGTTGGGGCCGAGGGCGGTGCCGTCGCGTTCCTCGCCCTTCTTGGTGGCGCGCATGGCGCGGCGTAGGGAGATGACCTGTTCGCGGGGCACGTCGCGGACGAAGTCGCGTACGTAGTCGTTGGCGGGGGTGGCCACGATCTCCTCGGGGGTGCCGAGTTGGACGATCTCCCCGCCGCGCATCAGGGCGATGCGGTCGCCGAGGCGGAGGGCCTCGGACAGGTCGTGGGTGATGAAGACCATGGTGCGGCCCTCTTCGTGGTGCAGGCGGATGACCTCCTCCTGCATGTCCCGGCGGATCAGCGGGTCCAGGGCGCTGAACGGCTCGTCGAACAGCAGCACCTCGGGGTCCACGGCCAGTGCCCTGGCGAGGCCGACGCGCTGCTGCTGGCCGCCGGAGAGCTGGCGGGGGCGGCGTCCGCCGAGGCCGGTGAGGCCGACCTTCTCCACCATCTCCTCGGCGCGGGCGCGGCGTTCGGCCTTGGGAAGGCCCTGGATCTCCAGGCCGTAGGCGACGTTGTCCAGGACGCTGCGGTGCGGCAGCAGTCCGAAGTTCTGGAACACCATGGCGGCGCGGTGGCGGCGCAGTTCGCGCAGCCGGTTCTTGTCCATGGCGAGCACGTCCTCGCCGTCCACGTGGAGTTGGCCGCTGGTGGGTTCGATCAGCCGGGTCAGGCAGCGTACGAGGGTGGACTTGCCGGAGCCGGAGAGGCCCATGACCACGAACACCTCGCCCTTGCGGACGTCGAAGCTGACGTCGCGCACGGCGGCGGTGCAGCCGGTGCGTTCGCGCAGTTCGTCGGCGTCGAGCTGGGTGAGGGCGGGGTCGCCGGGTATGCGGTCGGCTCCCTTGCCGAAGACCTTCCACAACTGTTGGACGGAGATCACCGGTTGGGTGTCGGTCTGTTCGGACATCAGTGTGCACCTTCCGGTGACGTCGGACGGGTGGGTGGGTTGTCGCGGCGTACCAGGTCGGCTGCCTTCTCGCCGAGCATCAGGACGCCGATCATCGGGTTGACGGTGGTCATGGTGGGGAAGACGGAGGCGTCCGCGATCCGCAGGCCGTCCAGTCCTCGGACCCGCAGTTCGGGGTCGACGACGGCCAGGGGGTCGTCCGTGGCGCCCATCCGGCAGGTGCCGGCGGGGTGGTAGACGGTGTGCGCGACCCGGCGGGCGTAGGCGCTGATCTCCTCGTCGGAGCGGATCTCGGGCCCGGGGCACACCTCGCGCCGGAGCCAGCTGGCGAAGGGCTCGGTGGCGGCGACCTGGCGGGCGGCACGGATGCCGTCGACCAGGGTGCGGGCGTCGTAGTCGTCCTCGTCGGTGAAGTACCGGAAGTCCAGCGCGGGTTTGACCTCGGGGTCGGCGCTGGTGAGGTAGAGCCGGCCCCGGCTGCGGGGCTTGGGGATGTTGGGGGTCATCGACACCCCGTGCGGGGGCCGTCGGTAGCCCAGCCGCTCGGGGTTGTCGGTGAACGGGATCTGGTAGAAGTGGAACATCAGGTCGGGTCCGGGTGACGCGGGGTCACGGCGGAGGAAGAGGCCGGCGTCGGAGTCCATCGCGGAGTTCTCCGGCAGGGGCCCCTCGGTCTCCCAGACGATCACCGACTCGGGGTGGTCGAGGAGGTTCTCTCCCACTCCGGGCAGTTCGTGGGTGACGGTCACCCCCAGCGGTTCCAACTGGTCGCGGGGGCCGATGCCGTTGAGCAGCAGCAGTCGGGGGGTGTCGACGGCCCCGGCGCACAGCAGTACCTCGCGGCGGGCGGTGACGGTGTGTTCCCCGCCCTCGGCGTCCCGCATCCGTACGCCGGTGACCCGGTTGCCCTCCCGCACCAGGCCGTGCGCCCAACTCTCCAGCAGCAGCGTGAGGTTGGGGCGGTCGCCGGCGGCGAGGTGGGGGTGGAGGTAGGCGACCGAGGCGGAGGAGCGCTTGTTGTCCTCGGGGTGGTAGGCGAGGTCGAAGAAGCCGACGCCCTCGGTGAAGGGCCGCTTGTTGAAGCCCTCCACCAGGGGTACGTCCAGGGCCTGTCGGGCGGCGGTGACCCAGTCCCGGGCGATGGGGTTACGGTCCTTCTCGTCGACCGGGACGATGTGGTTGCGCAGCCGCTGGAAGTAGGGGTCCATCTCCCGCGCGCCCCAGCCGGTGGCTCCGGCCGCCTCCCACTCGTCCCAGTCGGACGGCAGGGGCTTGAAGGAGATCAGCGTGTTGTGGGAGGAGCATCCCCCGAGCACCCTGGCGCGGCTGTGGCGGATGTGGGAGTTGCCGCGCGGCTGTTCGGTGGTGGGGTAGTCGTAGTCCAGTTCACCGCCCAGGAGACCGAGCCAGCGCCGGAGGGTGAGGACCTCGGGGCGGTCGACGTCCGAGGGGCCGCCCTCGATCACCGCGACGGTGACCTCGGGGTCCTCGGTGAGTCGGGAGGCGATCACCGATCCGGCGGTGCCGCCCCCGACCACGACGTAGTCATAGGTGGACATGGTGGGAGTGGTGCTCCTTGTGTGCGACGTTTTGCTGTTGTTGTGCGGTGGGGGCGGGGGCCCCGGGTGGGTGGTCAGCCGGTGAACCAGCGCACCGGGGCGGGGTTGAGGTTCTCGTAGACGTGCTTGGTCTCGCGGTACTCGGCCAGGCCGTGCGGGCCGAGTTCGCGGCCCACCCCCGACCTGCCGAAGCCACCCCACTCGGCCTGGGGGAGGTAGGGGTGGAAGTCGTTGATCCACACGGTGCCGTGGCGCAGTCGGGCGGCGACCCGGCGGGCGCGGGCGGTGTCGGCGGAGAAGACGGCGCCGGCGAGCCCGTACTCGGTGTCGTTGGCGAGGGTGACGGCCTCCTCTTCGGTGCGGAAGGTCTCCACGGTGAGGAGGGGCCCGAAGGTCTCCTCGCGGACGACGCGCATCTGCCGGTGGCAGTGGTCGAGGATGGTGGGGAGATAGAAGTAGCCGTCGGCCGGGCGGATCTCGGAGGGCTTGGGCCGCTCGCCGCCGCAGCGCAGTACGGCCCCCTCACTCAGGGCGCTGGCCACGTACTCCTCGACCTTGGCGAGTTGCGGCGCGGACACCAGCGGCCCGCACTCGACGCCCTCCTCGGTGCCCCGGCCGAGGCGGATGCGCTCGGCCCGGGAGGCGAGTTCGGTGACGAACCGGTCGCGTACCGACTCCTCGATGATGAGGCGGGCGCCGGCCGAGCAGACCTGGCCGCTGTGGATGAACGCGGCGTTGAGGGCCTGGTCGACGGCGGTGTCGAAGCCCTCCTCGGTGGCGCAGGCGTCGGCGAACACCACGTTGGGGTTCTTGCCGCCCAGTTCCAGCGCGACCTTCTTGACGGTGGGGGCCGCCGCCTGGGCCACCTTGACCCCGCTGGCCAGTCCCCCGGTGAAGGACACCAGGTCGACGTCGGGGTGTTCGGACAGCCGGGCGCCGACCGGGTCGCCGGCCCCGGTGACGAGGTTGGCGACACCGTGGGGCAGTCCGGCCTCGGTGAGCAGCCGGACCAGGCGTACCGAGGACAGCGGGGTGACCTCGCTGGGCTTGAGCACCAGGGTGTTGCCGGCGCCCAGGGCGGGGGCGGCCTTCCAACTGGCCTGGAGCAGCGGGTAGTTCCAGGGGGTGATCAGGGCGCAGACGCCCACCGGTTCGTGGACGACCACGCTGTGGACGTCGGGGGTGCCGGCGTCGACCACCCGGCCCGGGGACTCGGCGGCGACCAGTTCGGCGAAGTAGCGGAAGGCGGCGGTCACGTCGTCGATGTCGACGCGGCCCTCCTCCAGGGTCTTGCCGGTGTCGCGGGACTCGATGAGGGCCAGGGCCTCCCGGTCGCGCTGGAGGAGGTCGGCGACCCGGCGCAGCAGTTCGGCGCGTTCGGTGGCGGGGGTGTGGGGCCAGGGGCCCTCGTCGAAGGCGCGGCGCGCGGCGGCCACGGCGCTGTCGGTGTCGGCCCGGTCGCCTTCGGCGACGGTCGCCAGGACGCTGGCGTCGGCGGGGTCGAGCACCTGGCGGGTTCCTCCACTGCTGGAGGGCCGCCAGCGCCCGTCGATGTGGATGCTCGCCACATCCTGGTCGGGTGGGGGGTTTTCGACTGTGGCCGCCACGGGTTCTCTGCCTTCCTCGGATGCTCCTCCGGCTCTGCGCGCGGGCGCGCGAGCCGAGGAACCCCTGCCCCAACCGGAGCGGGGCATGTCGATGAAGCAGCGATACGTGGGGCTACTCACGGTCAAACCACGCACCCAGCAGAGTTCAACCAGTGTATTCCCGTTGTGGTGATCTGACGCTGGCCCGCCAGAGATGCCCCTTTGACCAGCGAGTTTTCCGAACCCTTGGTGAAGTGCGGGAGCGGTCCAGCCGCCATTGGGCGCACCACGACCGATCACCCTCCGTGAAGTTAACGTTTCGATGTCGGGGAGCCCCGCGATGTGTTCAACAGTCGTACGGTCACCCCCCGCGACCGCCCCCGGACCCCCTGTCGCCGTGCGGCCACCGGCGGTCACCGGTGCCCCCCGGGGCGGCGGCCCTCCACCGGACGGGTCGGCGGGGGCGCGAAGGGCGGGCCCGCGCCCTGGGGGTCCCGTAGCCTCGGTGGGGCAGCCGTCTTCCTGGGAGGTCCCCCTTGTCCAGCCGTCCAGAGACCCTGACCCTCCGCGTGCGCGGCCTGGAGTTCGACGCCCTGGTGGCCGGACCGGAGACCGGCCCGCTGGTGCTGTTGCTCCACGGTTGGCCGGAGTTCGCGGACTCCTGGGCGCCGGCCCTGGAGGAGCTGGCCACGGCCGGCTACCGGGCGCTGGCCGTCAACCAGCGGGGCTACTCCCCCGGCGCCCGCCCCGAGGACCCCGAGGCGTACGCGCTGGCCGAGACCACGGCCGACGCCCTGGCCTTCGCCGACAGCCAGGGCGCCGACACCTTCCACCTGGTCGGCCACGACTGGGGCGGGATCATCGGCTGGTACCTGGCGGGCGAGTACCCCGAGCGGCTGCGGTCGCTGTCGGTGCTGTCCACCGCCCACCCCCTGGCGGTGAGCCAGGCGATGGCCGAGGACCCCGAGCAGCGGCGCCGCTTCGCCTACATCCGCTTCTTCCGCGAGCCCGAACAGGCCGCCGAGAAGGCCCTGTTGGCCGAGGAGGGCAAGGCGCTGTCGGAGGTGTACGAGGGCAGGGTGCCGCCCGAGCTGGCGGAGCGCTATGTGCGGCGGCTGTCGGAGCCGGGCGCCCTGACCGCCAGCCTCAACTGGTACCGGGCCATGGAGGGCGGCCCGAACCTCCAGGCCCGCCGGACCACGGTGCCCACCCTCTACGTGTGGGGCAGCGAGGACGTGGCCTTCAGCCGGGAGATGGCCGAGGCCACCGGCGACCACGTGGACGCCCCGTACCGCTTCCACCCGCTGGAGGGCGCCAGCCACTGGCTGCCGGAGGAGGTCCCCGAGCGGATCAACCTGCTGCTGCTGGAACAGCTGGCGGCCTACCGGGGCTGAACCGGCCCGTCCGACGCCCCCGCTGGCGCCGGTGCCGTCACGAACCCTCGACGTCCGTGGCGGGCGCGGGACAGCGATCCCGCCTGCCGTCGTGCACGAGTTCGCCGCCCGGTTCGCGTGCGCGCGCCGCGCCCTGGATGGGCACGTGGCCCACTGGCACCGGGTACGGACTCCCTTGTCACCCACCGAGCGACCCTCGGCCGGCGCCCCCCGTACGCCCGGTCGGGGCGGTAGGGTCCCAGCCCGTGTCGCGGTGGCACGGGGCGTGAAGGGAGAACGCGCATGGGGCGGCGTACGGCACTGGTGACGGGAGCGTCCTCCGGTATCGGCCGGGCGGTGGCGCGGGACCTGGCCGCGCGGGGCTACCGGGTGTGGGGGACCAGCCGCGACCCCGAGGCCCTGGCGCCCGAAAGCCGCCCGGACGGGGTGGAGTTCACCGCCCTGGACCTCGCCGACCCGGGCAGCGTCGAGGCCTGCGCCTCGGCGGTGGGCGAGGTGGACGTACTGGTCAACAACGCCGGCGAGAGCCAGTCGGGCCCCCTGGAGGAGCTGCCCCCGGAGGCGGTGGAGCGGCTGTTCCGTGTCAACGTGCTCGGCCCGGTGCGGCTGAGCCAGCTGCTGATCCCCGGGATGCGGTCCCGGGGCTACGGGCGGGTGGTCATGGTCGGCTCCATGCTGGCCAGCTTCCCGCTCGCGTACCGCTCCTCGTACGTGGCCTCCAAGGCCGCCGTGAAGGGCTTCGCCAACGCCGCCCGGGGTGAACTGGCCCCGTACGGCGTGTGGTTGACCACCGTGGAGCCCGGCTCGATCAACACCGGCATCAGCGAACGCCGCACCAAGTACCTGGCCGAGGACTCCCCGCACCGCGACCGCTTCCGCACCATGCTCAGCGCCCTGGACGGCAACGAGGCACGGGGGGTGAGCGCCGAACGGGTCGCCGCCACCGTGCTGCGGGCCATCGAGGCGCCCCGCCCCCGGCAGCTGTACGCGGTGGGCAGCCGGGCCCCGCTGGTCTTCGCCCTGCGTCGGCTCACCCCCCGCCGGGTGACCGAGACCCTGGTGGCCCGCGCCCACGGCCTGCGGTAGCCCCGGACGGCGGCGCTCCCCCCTCGGAGTACGGCACCGGAGGAGGGGACGCCCACCCCTCCGCGTGGGTGCGGACGCCGACGGGCCGCGGCGCGGACCGGACGGGGGCCGGCCCCTCGACGGCGGGTGTGCCGGAGGGGTGTCAGTCGGTTCGCGGCAGGCTCAGCACCGCCCGGCCCAGCACCGGGACCGCCGACGCCATGAGCACGAACGGCACGACCCACAGGGTGGCCCGTGCCCCGACGGTGTCGGCGAGGACGCCGGCCGTGAGGGAGCCGACGCACAGGGCGCCGAAGCTGAACAGGCGGTAGGTCGCCGTCATGCGCGCGTAGAGGGCGGCGGGGGTGAGCCGCTGGCGCATGGTCACCGCGATGACGCTGCCGCCGGAGGACCCCGCCGTGCCGAGGAAGTAGGCGAGGGAGCACCACAGGACGTCGCGGGAGCCGCCGTCGGCCGTCAGGAGCAGGAAGTACGCCGTGGTGGAGAAGACCAGCACGTACGGGAAGGCGCGACCGAGGCCGAAGCGGCGGATCAGGCGGGGCGCGACCAGTGCCCCGGTGACCGCGCCGACACCTCCGGCGACCATGATCAGGCCGAACTGGCCGCTGCTGTGCTGGAGTTCACGCACGAAGAAGATCAGGAAGGCGAGGTTCATCATGGCCACGCCCGCGTTGTAGACGCACGCGTGCAGGGACACCGCCCGGATGGGCGGGTTGCGGACGACCGCGTGGACGCCGTCGACCAGTTCGCGGCGCAGGTCGCGTTCCGCCGTCCGCGCCCTGGGCTGTTCGCGGTGGTTCATCAGCATCAGGGCGGTGGCGGAGGTCAGGTAGGAGAGCGCGTCGACGACCAGGGTGGCCGCGGGGCCGAACAGGCCGACCAGCCAGCCGCTCAGGCCGGGGCCGGCGGTACCCCCGACGGCCTGGTTGGACGTCACCAGGCTGTTGGCGGCCGGGAGTTGCGGGGCCGGCAGGAGTTCGGGCAGGTAGGCCGCGGCGGCGATGTCGTAGAGGACCGTGAAGGACCCCACGGCGAACGCGATCAGGTACACGTGCCACAGGTCGAGCGCGCCCAGGAGCGTCATCACCGGTACACACAGCACCAGGGCGAACCTGATCAGGTCGGCGAAGATCATGACCGGACGCTTGGAACGGTGGTCGAGCCACACCCCGGCGATCAGCGGGAGCAGGAAGAACGGGGCCATGTACGCCGTCTGGACCACGCCGACCTGGAGCGCGCTGGCGTGCAGCGTCGTCACCAGGAGCAGGGGGAGGACGAACTCGGTGATCTTCGAACCGAACTGGGAGACCAGGTCCCCCACCCACAGCGCCCGGTAACTGCCGTTCGTACGCAGCGGATGACGCACCGGGGGCCGTCCGGGCGGCCCCTGGTCGTCCGGCCGGGCGCCGTTCTTCGCGCTGGGGACGGTCGTCGTCATGCTCACTCTCCAAAGGGCGTGTTCGGCTCCTGCGGGACTCTCTCAACGCGTCGGCGGCACAGGCAGTCGGGGAAAGTACCGATCTCGCCACCCGCCCGTGCCGGGTCATGGTGAACCCCGAAGACACGCGGCGATTGAGGTGAGGTCGTAATCCATGGACTGGCGAGATGCGCTTTCCGGCGCGGCGCAGAAGCGGCCGGACGCGACGGCCTTCCGGTTTCACACCGACACACCGGGTGAAGCGGCCGGGGTCAGCTACGGCGATCTCGACCAGCGGGCCAGGGCGGTCGCGGCCCACCTCGTGGAGAAGGGGCTCTCCGGGCGCACCGCGCTGCTGCTGTTCCCGGCCGGACTCGACTACGTCGTCACGTTCTTCGGCTGCCTGTACGCGGGAGTCGTGGCGGTCCCGGCGTACCCGCCGAGCCGGCACCCCCGGTCCGTGGCGCGACTGGTCGCGCTGGTACGGGACAGTGGCGCGGACACCGCGCTGACCACCTCCGTCCTACGCGACCGACTCGGTCCCTGGCTGGCCTCGCACGAGCACCTCCCGCCACTGCGGCTGGTGGCGACCGACGAGTTCGGGCCGGAGAACTCCCCCACCTGGCGCGCACCCGCCCTCGCCCCCGACGACATCGCCTTCCTCCAGTACACCTCCGGTTCGACGTCCACACCGCGCGGCGTCGTCCTCAGCCACGAGAACCTCCTGGCCAACACCGCGATGATCGGCCGGGTCTTCCGGCTCGACGAGGAGATGCGCGGGGTCTCCTGGCTGCCCATGTACCACGACATGGGGCTGATCGGGTCCGTGCTGGCCACGGTACGGGCCGGGGGCTCGATGTCCCTGATGGCGCCGAGCACCTTCGCCCGTGACCCGCTGCGCTGGCTCACCGTGGTCAGCGAGGAGCGCGCCACCGTCACCGGCGGCCCGAACTTCGCCTACGACCTCGCGGTCGACCGCGTCCCGGAGGCGGAGCGCGCCCCCCTCGACCTGTCGAGCTGGCGCGTCGCCTACAACGGTGCCGAGCCGATCCGCCGCCGCACCCTGGAGCGGTTCACCGAGGCCTTCGCCCCGAGCGGCTTCCGCTCCTCCGCCTTCCTGCCCTGCTACGGGCTCGCCGAGTCCTCCCTGCTCGTCGCCGGCGGCCCGGCCCACGGCGGGTACGTCACGACGCCCCCGCCGGAAGGGTCCGGGGCCGCCTCGCCCGAACTGGTCGGCTCCGGCGCGCTGTTGCCCGAACAGCGCCTGGAGATCGTCGACCCCGACACCCGCCAGGTCACGCCCGCCGGCGCCATCGGGGAGATCTGGGTGGCGGGACCGAGCGTGGCGCGCGGCTACTTCCACCGCGCCGACGCCGTCGCGGACACCTTCGGCGCCCGCCTGGACCGCGCGGACGACGACACCGACTTCCTGCGCACCGGCGACCTCGGCTTCGTCCGGGACGGACAGCTGTACGTCACCGGCCGGCGCAAGGACCTCGTCATCGTCCGTGGGCGCAACCACTACCCCCAGGACATCGAGCTGACGGCGGAGGAGGGGTCCCCCGCGCTGCGCTCGAACGGCGGGGCCGCGTTCTCCGTGCGGCGCGGCGACGGGGAGGAACAGCTGGTCGTCGTACACGAGTTGATCCACGGCCATGACGTCGACGACCCGGACGCCCTCGCCCGTGACGTCCAGACCCTCGTCGCCGAACGCCACGAGGTGCGCCCGCACGCGGTCGTGCTGATACGCACCTCGTCGCTGCCCCGCACCTCCAGCGGCAAGGTGGCCCGGCACGCGTGCCGCGCCGCCTATCTCGACGGCGAACTGCTGGTGGTCGGAGAGTGCTCCACCCCGGACGCCACCCCGGACGGCGCCACCGCGACCGGCACCGGGACCACCGACACCGCCCGGGACACCGGGGAGACCCGTGACGTCGCGTCGTTCCTCCGGGCCGCCACCGCGGAGCTGCTGCGCGTCAGCCCCGAACAGGTGCCGCTCGACCGGCCGTTGGCCGCGCTCGGACTGGACTCGATCGACACGGTACGGCTCCAGCACCGGGTGCAGAGCACGCTCCATGTCGAGCTGACCCTGGAGGACGCCCTCACGGCCACCATCGAGCAGCTCGTCGACCTCGTCGGCGACCGGCCCCACACCGCCGGGGGGCCCGACCGGCCCCGCGCCGCCCGGTCGGACGCCCCGGGGGACTTCGCCCTCTCCCCCGGGCAGCGCGCCATGTGGTTCCTGCACCAGATCGACCCGGACACCACCGCCTACCACCTCGGCGGCGCGGCGGAGTTCACCGGCGACCTCGACGCGGAGGCCCTGCGGCGCGCGCTGCGCGCGCTCACGGACCGGCATCCCGCGCTGCGCACCACCTTCCCGGCCGTCGGTGACGGCCCGGTGCAACGGGTACACGCCGAACTGCCGCCCGACCTCACCGAGTTCGAGGTCACGGACTGGTCCGCACAGCGGCTTCGGGACGCGCTCACGGAGGCCACGTACCGGACCTTCGACCTGGCCGAGGGGCCACTGCTGCGGCTCACCCTGTTCCACGGCGGCACGGACGGAACGCACCACCTGGTGCTCGCGGTGCACCACCTGGTGGCCGACCTGTGGTCGATGGAGATCCTGCTCCGCGAACTCGACCAGTTCTACCGGTGCTACCGGAACGGCGAGGCCCTCCCGGAACTACCCGCCACGATCGGCCTCACCGGGGCCGCGCCCCGTCTGGCGGACCGGGTCACGGGCACCGCCGGGGACGAGTTGTGGACGTTCTGGCAGCGGGAACTCGCCGGCGCCCCGACGGTCCTGGAACTTCCCACCGCCCAGGGACGTCCGCCGAGGCAACGGCTGCGCGCCGGACAGCGCCGCTTCCGCGTCGACGGCCGGGTGTCCGCCCGGCTCGCCGAGCTGGCGCGACAGCGGGACACCACCCTGTACACCGTGCTGCTCAGCGCCTACCAGGTCCTGCTGGCGCGCTACACCGGCCAACGTGACCTGCTGGTCGGCTCGCCCGCGCACGGCCGCCCGTACGCCGAACTGGCCGACAGTGTCGGCTCGTTCATCAACACGGCCGTGCTGCGAGGTCGCGTCGACCCGCAAGAGCCCTTCACCACGCTCCTGGACCGGGCGGCCCGCTCCGTACCGCAAGCGCTGCGCCACGCGGACCTGCCGTTGTCCGACCTCGTCGAGAAGCTACGAGTGCCGCGCGACACCAGCCGGGCCCCGCTGGTGCAGACCCTGTTCACCCTGCAACCCTCGGCGGGACCTCGGGGCGAGGCGCTGGCGGGGTTCGCCCTGGGCGACGACCGGGTCCGACTGCCGCTCGGGGACGTCACGCTGCGGCCCGTACCGCTGGAGCAGCCGCACGGCCAGCTCGACCTCCAACTGACCTTCGCCGAGATCAACGGGGACCTGTCCGGGCTGCTCCAGTTCGACAGCGACCTGTTCACCCCGGACACGGCCGACCGCATGGTCGGGCATCTGCGCGTCCTGCTCGGCGCGATCGCCGAGAACCCGGAAGCGCCCACCGGACTGCTCCCCCTGCTGACCGCGTCGGAGCGCCGGTCCACGCTGCTCCACGGCAACGACACCGCACGCGACTACCGCGCCGGGACCCCGGTGCACGCCCTGTTCGCGGAACAGGCGGCCCGCACCCCCGACGCGCCGGCCCTCTCGTTCGACGACGTCGAGTACGCGTCCGGGCGGAGCCCCGACGCCGCCCGGGTACGCGCCGTACCGACCCGGACCTACCGTCAGCTCGACGAGGAGGTCAGCCGGCTGGCGCGGCTGCTGCTACGACGCGGACTGCTCCCCGAGCAGATCGTCGGCGTACGGCTGCCGCACACCGACGACACGGTCCTCGCCATGCTCGCGGTACTGCGCGCGGGCGGCACGTACCTGCCCGTGGACCCGCACCTGCCCGCCGAACGGCAACGGTTCCTGCTGGCGGACAGCGGCGCGAGCCTGCTGCTCACCACGGAGGCCCTCGCCCGTGAGCACGGCGGGCCCGCGCCGGTCGAGCAGCTCTGCCTCGACGGGCTCGGCCCGCTCCTCGCGGCGGAGCCGGCCACCGACCCGCAGGTCACGGTACGCGCCGACCACCGGGCGTACGTGCTGTACACCTCCGGTTCGACGGGCCGGCCCAAGGGCGTGCAGATCCCGCACGGATCGCTGGTCAACTTCCTCACCAGCATGGCGGACTCGCTGCGCCCCGCCGAGGGGGACCGGCTCCTCGCGGTGACGACCTTCTCGTTCGACATCTCCGCCCTGGAGGTGTACCTGCCGCTGGTCACCGGCGGCACCGCGCACATCGTGCCGAGGTCCGTCGCGGCCAGCGGTGACCAGCTCAGGTACCGCCTGGACTCGGGCGCGTTCGCCATGACGCAGGCGACGCCCGCGACCTGGCGACTGCTGCTGGACTGCGGCTGGCGCGGGCATCCGGCCACCACGATGCTCAGTGGCGGCGAGGCCCTGTCGCCGGGCCTCGCGCAACGGCTGCTGGCCCTGGACAGCGGTCCGCTGTGGGACCTGTACGGGCCGACCGAGACGACGATCTGGTCGACCGCCGCCCGCGTCGAGAACGTCCCCGGTACGGCGACCCGACTGGGCGCGCCCCTCGCCAACACACGGATCCACGTCCTGGACGAGCACCTCGAACCGGTGCCGGCCGGAGTGTCCGGTGAGGTGATGATCGGCGGCGACGGCCTGGCCCGGGGCTACCTGGGGCGCCCCGGTCTGACGGCGACGGCCTTCGTGCCCGACCCGCACGGGAACCGGCCGGGGGCCCGCCTGTACCGGACCGGCGACCTCGCCCGCGTCACCCCGGACGGCGACATCGAACTGCTCGGCCGCGTCGACCACCAGGTGAAGGTCAACGGGCACCGCGTCGAACTCGGTGAGATCGACGCCGCGCTCAGCACCGTTCCCGCACTGCGCCAGGGCGTGGCCACCGTGCACCGGCACGCCACGACCGGCACCGCCTCCCTGGTGGCGCACGTCCAGGCCCGGCACCGCACCGGGGTGGGCGCCTTCGACGAACAGGGGGCGACCCGCGCGCTGCGCGAGGAACTCGCCGGCAAGCTGCCCGGCTACATGGTGCCCACCCGCTTCGTGTGGGTCGACACGTTCCCCCTGAACACGAGCGGCAAGGTGGACCGGGGGGCGCTGCGGGCCCCCGAGACGCTCCCGTCCGGCCCCCGGCAGCGGCCCGCCACGGCGACGGAGGGCGAACTGGCCGTCATCATCGGCGAGTTGCTGGGCACGGCGGACATCGGGCGCACCGACAACCTGTTCGACCACGGCGCGCACTCGCTGCTCATGTCCCGCTTCGCGGCGAGGGTACGGGAGTCGTTCGGCGTACAGCTGCCGCTGCGCACCGTCTTCGAGAACCCGACCCTGGAGCACCTCGCGGCGGCCGTGGACGACCGCGCTTCCGCCGAGACCGACACCGCCGACACGCGGAGCCGGCGGATCGAACGCGTCGACCGCGACGGCCCACGGGCGACGCTCTCCTCCCCCGGCGGTCGCGATCCCCTGCGCGCGCTCCGCGCCGCACGCGAGCTGAGCCGGAGGAACGGCTCATGACGTCTTCCGCACCGGCTCACTGGAGTACCCGATGAACGCACCGGCCGTCTTCCCCACGACCCCCGCCCAGCAGCGGATCATGCTGGTCGAGCAGCTCTTCCCGGGTGGCTCGGCCTACCACGTGCCGTTCGCCGTGCGCCTGCGCGGCAGCCTCGACGTGGGGGTGCTCACGCGCGCCGTGCGGGAGGTCGTCGCCCGCCACGAGTCGCTGCGTACGGTCTTCACCAGCGTGGACGGCGTACTCGGCCAGGTCGTCGAGGACGATCCCCACGTGCCGGTCGAGGTCCGCGATGTCGCGGGCTCGCCCGCCTCCGACGACGAGGAGGCGCTGATCAGCCTGGTCGGGGACGTGGCGGCCGAGCCGTTCGACCTGACCGGCCGGCTGCTGCGGGTCGTCCTGCTGCGCCTCGCCGACGACGAGCACGTCCTGTCCGTGACCATGCACCACCTGATCTCGGACATGTGGTCCTGCGGCGTCTTCGTCGGCGAGCTGACCTCGGCCTACCCCGCGCTGCGGGCCGGCCAGGACCTGGAACCGCCCCCGCTTCCCGTCCAGTACGTGGACTACACGGTCTGGCAGCGCGACCAGTTGGAGGGTGACCGTGCGCGGGAACTCCTCGACTACTGGCGCGAGCGGCTCAGCGGAATGCCGCCGGCGCTCGAACTGCCCGGTGACCGGCCGCGCCCGCCCGTACAGTCGCTGCGCGGTGCGACAGCCGTGGTCCGGCTGTCGGCCGAGACCTCCGACGCCGTGAAGAGGACCGCGCGGACGCTCGGTGTGACCGCGTTCAGCACCCTGCTCAGCGCCTTCCAGGCCACCCTGGGCCGGTGGACCGGCGGCGAGGACATCACGGTCAGCAGTGGCGTCGCGAACCGCACCCCCCAGGTCGAGTCCCTGATCGGCTGCTTCATCAACGTCCTGCTGTTCCGTACGTCCCTGGCGGACGACCCGAGCTTCGCCGAGCTGACCACGCGGGTGAGCCGGACCGTCCTCGACGGCGTCGAGCACCAGGACCTGCCCTTCGACCGGCTCGTGGAGGAACTCGCTCCGCACCGGGACCTGAGCCACCAGCCGCTCGCCCAGGTCATGTTCCTGGTGCAGAACGCGCCATTGCCCCACGCGACGGCGGGCGAGCTGCGGCTGTCCTCCGTCCCCGTACGCAGGCGGTCCACCCACCTGGACCTGAACGTCCAACTGTGGGACGCGGGAAGCCACTTCGAGGGCGTCATCGACTACAGCACCGACCTCTTCGACGAGGCGACCGTGCACCGCATGTGGGCCCAGTACGAGACGCTCCTGACGGCGGCGGTGGCCCGGCCCGACGAGCCCGTCTCCCACCTTCCGCTGCTCAGCGCCGAGGACGAACGGGCCCTGGTCCACCCGGGGAACCCGACCGAGGCCGACCCGTCCCCCGCCCTCACCCCGCGACGGGTGGAGGAACAGGCGGCCCGCACCCCCGACGACCTCGCGGTCGTCGCCGACGACGGCGGCCTGACCTACCGGGAGCTGAACGTACGGGCCAACCGTCTGGCACGGCTGCTGATCGCCGAGGGCGCGGAGCCCGAGGGCACGGTGGCCCTGATGCTGCCGCGCGGCGTCGACGTCGTGGTGGCGGTCCTCGCCGTCCTCAAGAGCGGGGCGGCGTACGTGCCGATCGACCCGGAGCTGCCGGCGGACCGCGTCGCGTACATGCTGGACGACGCCGCGCCCTCGGTCGTGGTGACGGTCGGTGGGATCCCCACGGACCTCACCGGCCCGGTACGACGGGTCGAACTGGACGCGCCGGAAACCCACCAGGCACTCGCCGGACACGGCGCGGAGGACCCGACGGACGCCGAACGCCGCGCCCCGCTGCGGCCGGAGAACCTCGCGTACGTGATCTACACCTCCGGCTCGACCGGAAGGCCGAAGGGCGTCCTCATCAGCCACCGGGCCCTGGCCGACTACCTCGCCACATGCGCGCGCGACTACCCCGGGCTCGCCGGCGCCTCGCTCCTGCACTCCCCCTCGTCGGTCGACCTCTCGGTCACCACACTGCTCGGACCACTGGTCGTCGGCGGCCACCTCCTCCTCGGCCAACTCGACGGCCGGGTGGACACGTTGCCGGCCGGCAGACGGTCCCCGCTCTCCTTCCTCAAGATCACACCGAGCCACCTGCCGATCGTGCGGGGGCTGCCCCCGCGGTACTCCCCCACCGTCGACCTGGTGATCGGCGGCGAGGCCCTTCTCACGGAGGTGCTCGACCGGTGGCGGGCCTCCTCGCCCACGGCCACCGTCACCAACGAGTACGGTCCGACCGAGGCGACCGTCGGCTGTGTCGCCCACCGCGTCGAGCCCGGCGCGCCCCTGCGGTCCGGCGCCGTCCCGATCGGTCGCCCCATGGGCAACACCCGTGCCTACGTACTGGACTCGCGGCTGCGGCCGGTGCCGGTCGGCATCCCCGGCGAGCTGTACGTGGCCGGAGTGGGACTGGCCCGGGGCTACCACGGCCGGCCGGCGCTCACCGCCGAGAAGTTCCCGCCCGACCCGTACGGCCCGCCCGGCAGCCGCATGTACCGCACCGGCGACCTGGCCCGGTGGAACGGGGACGGCGTCCTCGGCTACCTCGGACGCGTCGACGACCAGGTGAAGGTGCGCGGCTTCCGTATCGAACTCGGCGAGATCGAGGCGGCCCTGGTGACCTGCCCCGGGGTGGCGGAGGCCACCGTCCACACCACGACCGTGTCCGGGGACACCACACTGGCCGCCTACTACGTGCCCACCACCACGGCGGCGCCCTCGCCCGCGGAACTCCGCGCCCATCTGCGCGGCACCCTGCCGGACTACATGGTGCCCACGTACTTCACGGCCCTGGACGAGATCCCGCTCGCCGTCAGCGGCAAGGCCGACCGTTCGGCACTGCCGCCCGTCAGCACCGCGCGGCCGTCCCCGGCCGCCCGCTTCGTCGCCGCTCGTACTCCGGTGGAGGCGCTCCTGTGCGACGTGTGGGGCAGCGTCCTCAACCTCGAACGCGTGGGGGTGCACGACGAGTTCTTCGAACTCGGCGGCTACTCGCTCGCGGCGACCCGGATCGCCGCACTCGTCAACGAACTCTTCGGCGTCGAGATCCCCCTGCGCGCCGTCTTCGAGACGGTGACCGTGGCGGAACAGGCGGCCCTGGTCGTGGAGGCGGGCGAGGCCCAGCGGGTGGACGTGGCCGCCGTGGCGCGGATCGCGCAGGAGATCGGTGAACTCAGCGAGGAGGAAGTGGAGACGATGCTGGCCGGGTAGGGCGCGACGGCCGAGTCCGGGCGGTGGCTCAGAGCGGGACCAGGGCCGCCGCCACCCGGTCCCGCCACGGTCGCGGCTTCGACTCCTCGACCCCCTCGTACGCGGGGGTCAGCCAGGTGGCGAGGACCCTCGGCCGCGCGACGTGCACGGCTGCTGACCAGCACCGCGCCATGGTGTCCGGCCGGCAGCAACTCCCGTACGAGGGCTGCCCCCGGGGACTCGTCGAGCACGAGAGCCGGCGTCCCGCGACGAGGCACCGGTACCCCACGTGCCACTCGTCGGGGTCCTCGGGAACGTCCGGCGCCGTCACACCCCGTGCCCACGGAAATCGGATGCGTACGGGAAAGGACGCGCCCCGCGCCTTTCTCCCGTGCGGTCGACATACCGCTGACCGTCGGGGAATTCCCCGACCCTCCGGTGCGCGACGGGAACGACAAAGCGCCGATTCCCCTTCCCCGCCGCTTTCCCCGCCGCTGATTTCGGGAACCCGGGCGAACCCGGGGGTTTCCGCGAGGTGAATGCGAGTCCGTCCCGGCAGCCGTCGGACACCGCTCGGCCTCCGCCCCGTGGCACTCACGGCCGGTGAAGTCGGGAACGTGTCAGGGGAGTTGGCGGGGAGCGCCCCGTGCCGCGCGACTCCGGCGGCGGCCGACTCCTCGGGGACGGCGGGAGCAGCGACGAGGCCAGCGGCGCCCCAAAGGACGGCGACCTCCTGATCACGCGGTCTCCCGCCGGGCTCCACGCCCGGTCGCGGGAGCCCCCGGCGGAGCGGTCCCCCTGAGCGGGCCCCGTTCCTCCTCGCCTGCTCCCCCGTGCGGGCCGACCGTAGGAACGGATTCGGCGCGCCGTCCACAGGAGTGGGGCGAACGCATTCGATAGGCCGCATCACTTTCTTCGATGGGGCCTATCCAGCGGCCTGCCGAAGAGGGTCGATCAATTCTCCCGATAGGCACGTTCGGCACCGTCCATCGGGCGGACATTGTCGGGAGCGTTCCCCACCCGAAAACCTGGGACCGGTTCTTTCCCGGGTTTCACAGGAGGCGAGTTCGTGTTCCAGGACGACGACAAGGGTCAGTACGCCGTGGTCATCAACGACGAGGAGCAGTACTCGATCTGGCCCGAGATCCGCGAGATCCCCTCGGGGTGGCGCAGGACCGGGTTCAACGGCACCAAGGACGCCTGCGTCACGCACATCGACGAGGTCTGGACGGACATGCGACCCGCGAGCCTGCGCCGCGCCATGGCGGAGGGCGAGGGCACCACGGTGCGGAGCGGCCATGAGCAGTGAGGACCGCCCGCTGGTCGGACGGGGGGAGCAGCTGGCGACCGTCGACCGCGTCCTCGGCGGGCCGGCCGCCGGGCCGGCCGTCCTGGAGCTGGCCGGTGACCCGGGCAGCGGCAAGACACGGCTGCTGACCGAGATCGCCAGGCGGGTCGCGGAGACCGGCGCCACACTGGGCGACCTGACGACGGACACCCCCGGACACGTACTGCTGGTCGACGACGCCCACGCGCTGGGCCCCGGGGAACTGCGCCGGCTCACCGCACTGTTGCGGGCGGCACCGGCCGCCCGCCGAAGCCCCCTGCTGGTCGTGGCGCACCGCCCCCGGCAGAGTCCGCCCACCCTGCTCGCGGCGCTGGCCGGGGCACGGCGGGACGAACGGTCGTACGCCCTCACGCTGGAGGACTTCGACGCCACCACCAGCGAGGAGTTCGCCGGCACCGGTCTGTGCCGACGGCACGGGGACGAGCTGTACCCGGTGGCCGGCGGCAACCCGCGCTACCTCGAAGTGCTGGTCGCCGCCTGCGGAGGCCCCGAGCGGTGCGAGGGGGACGAACTGTCCCCGCGCCGGCTGCCCGCCCGGTGGTCGGCGCCCCTGCTCGCCGAGGTGGACGCGCTCGGCGCCCACGCGCGTACCGTCGCCCACGCGGCGGCGGTGCTCGGCGAGGAGAGCGGGCCCGCCCTGCTCGCGCCCGTGGCGCGGCTGGACCCCGACAGCGTGCTGGCGGCCGTGGACGAACTCGTCGCCGCCGACCTGCTGCGGCCGACCGGCGACGCCGGGTCGCTGCGGTTCCGTCACCCGGTGGTACGTCAGGTCGTGTACGCCCACCTGCCCATCGGCTGGCGGATGGTGGCGCACCGACACGCCGCCGAAGCCCTGCGGGCCGCCGGCCACCCCCCGGAGCGGTACGCCCCGCACCTCGCGTACGGGGCCCTCGGCGAGGACGAGGCGAGCGCCACGGTGCTCACGGCCGCCGCCGAGACCACGCACCTCAACTCCCCGGCACGGGCGGCGCACTGGCTGCGGACGGCCGCCGACCTGCTTCCCCCGTCCCCCACGCGGCACCACCGGCGCCTGGACCTGTTGGTGGCAGCCGCACGCGCGGCCGTCCTCGCGGGGCGGCCGGCCCGGGCCGTGGAGGCTCTCGACGCCCACGACCGTCTGGCGACGACGGGCGACCGCGACCCGGGGACGGCCGCCGTCGCCGCCGAACAGCGGGCCCTGCTCGCCTCCCGCGACGGACACGTCACCCTCGCCCGCGACCTCGCGCTCGGCGCCCTGGACGCCCTGGACGCCGTGGGCGAGTCAGCGCCACCGGCCGGGGCGGCGGCCTCGTTGTGGGTCCTGCTGGCCGCCACGGCCAGCAGGGAGGCGGGAGAGGCCTCCCGTACCTGGGCCGACGAGGCCGTACGCGCCGCCACCGCCGGCACCGGCGGCACCGACGACGGCCTACGGGCGCACGCGCGGGCCCTGCGCGGACTGCGGCGGTTGGCGGACGGCGCCACGGAGGACGCCCTCCGTGAGGCCCTCGCCTCGGCACGCCTCGCCGACCGACAGCCGGACGAGCGGCTCGCCGCCCACCTCCCCGCCCTGGCCTGTCTCGGACGGCTGGAGAGCCTGCTGGACCACCACGGTCCCGCCGTACGGCACCTGACCCGGGGTCTGGACATCGCCCGGCGCGGCGACCAGTGGCCCGCCGCCGCCGAACTCGCCGCCGAACTGGGGCGGGTGTACCTGCGTCAGGGGCGGCTCACCGAGGCGGCCGAGCAGGCGGAGGAGGCGGTGCGCCGGGCCGACCTCTCGCGCGGCACGGACCTGCGCGCCATGGCGCTGTGCCTGCGCGCGGACGTGGCCCTCCAGATCCACGAGCCGGCGACCTCCGCCGCCGTCGCCCACGCCGCCTGCCTCGTCGCCCCGGCGGAGAGCCCCTGGTGGCCCCGGGCCCACATCGCCCTGGCCGCCGCCCGGTCGGCCCTCGGGGACGCGCGGGGAGCGCACGAGGCACTCGCCGTCGCACGGCTGCTGTCCCCGGACACGGCTCCCCTGCCACTGCCGGAGCGGATCGCCCTGGCCGGCACGGTGTGCGCCGTGGAACTCGCCCTCGGGCACACCGACGCCGCCCGACGGGTCGCCGCGTGGGCGCGACGGAGTGCCGACGACACGGCACCGGCCAGCCTGCGCGTCGCCTCGGCACTGCCGACCGCGCTGCTCTGCGAGGACCCGGCCACGGCCGTGGCCGTGGCCGAGCGGGCACTCGTCGACGCCGCCTCCTGCGGCCAGGTGCTGGACGAGGCGCGGGCGAGGATCGCCGCGGCCCGTGCGCTGGCGCACCTCGGTGAGCGGGACCGGGCGGTCCGGCACCTCGATCTGGCCGCCGCCACGGACGGCGCGCGGCTGGCCGCCGAGGTCACCGCGGCCCGGGAGGCGGTGGATGCCGTACGTACCGGGGGCGGGGAACACGCGATCATGCTGAGCCAGCGGGAGTTCGAGATCTCGACACTGGTGAGCCGGGGTCGCACCAACCAGCAGATCGCCCGGCTGCTGGGCGTCAGCCACAAGACCGTGGAGACCCATCTCGGCCGGATATTCACCAAGTTGAAGGTGTCGTCGCGCGCCGAGATCGCTAACCTGATCGGGCGGAACACCGTCGTCGCACGCCCCCGTCGCAGGGCCGCGGCGAGGCCCGATCCGGCGCTGGCAGGTGTGTCGTAGGCAGCTGTGCCGCTCTCCCGTCCCCACGCACCGGCCTGGTGCGCCGGGTACGCCGGACACGCGACCGCGGTGCGCCCGCGTCACCCGGCACGCTCCTGACGCCCGTTGCCACCCTGGACGACCCGGCACCTCAACGACTCGACGCCTCGACACCGACGCCTCGACGCCTTGACACCAGAAGGACGACACATGAACCCGACCATTCGCACCATCACCTTCGACTGTGTCGAGGACCCGTACGACACGGCCCTGTTCTGGAGCCGGCTGCTCGGCCGGCCGCTGGCCGACGACGACAAGCCGGGTGACCCTCACGCCTCGGTCATCGACCCGGACGGCGGTCCGGTGCTGCTGTTCGTCCAGGTGCCCGAGGCCAAGGCGATCAAGAACCGACTGCACCTCGACCTCGGCCCGGCCGAGGGACGTACCCGGGCGGAGGAGGTCGAGCGGGCGCTCGACCTGGGGGCGCGGCACCTCGGTGACCACATCCGTCCCGACGGCGGCGGCTGGATCGTGCTCGCCGACCCCGCGGGCAACGAGTTCTGCGTCGAGCGCGAGGCGGCGGCCATCCCCGGGGGCCATCCGTGAGGAACGCCGCCGCGCGCTGGCTGCGTCCGCCCGTCGGCCGGGCCGACGGGCCGCTCCCCCACGTACGCCTGGTCTGCCTGCCGCACGCCGGGGGTACGGCGGGCTCGTACCAGGGGTGGTCGCGGCACCTGCCGGACTCCGTGGAGCAGTTGTCGGTCCAGTACCCCGGACGCCAGGACCGCCTCGCCGACGACCCCGTCGAGTCGATGGACGCGATGGCGGACCTGTTGACCGACGTGTTGCTGGAACTCGAACCCCTGCCGCTGGCGTTGTTCGGCCACAGCATGGGGGGACTGGTCGCCTACGAGGTGGCGCGTCGGCTCGAACAGCGGCACGGGATCGTCGCCCGGCACCTGTTCGTCTCCGCGTGCCCCGTCCCGGGGCACGACCGCACCTACCTGCCCGATCCCGAGGACGACGGCGCGCTCCTCGCGTTCGTGGACCAGCAGGGCGGTTCGGCCGCCGGGCTCTACGCCCACCCGAAGCTGGGCGAGCTGCTCCTGCCGTCGCTCCGCGCCGACTTCCGCCTGCTCACCACCTACCGTCCGCCCCGGTCGGCCGGGCCGCTGAGCGCCCCGGTCACCGCGCTGGGCGGCGACCGGGACACCGACTGCGGCCCGGCCGAACTCGACGCCTGGTCACGGCTGACCCGGGGCGCCTGGAACCGGCACGTCCTCCCCGGCGGGCACTTCTACCTGGAGGACGCCGAGGCCGCGCTCCTCGACGTGATCGTGGCGGAACTGCTCACTCCGGCACGTCCGGTGACCCGGTAGCCATGCACGCGGTGAGAGTGGCCCCGTCGGCCGGGTCAATCAGCAGGAACGACCCGGTCCGACGCGACTCCCGGTAGGCGTCGAGCGCCAGTGGCTCGGCGGTACGCAGCACCACGGTGCCGATGTCGTTGGCGAGCAACTCGCCTCCGGCGGGCTCCTGGGACAGGTCCTGGAGTGCCAGCTTGGCGGGGATGTCCCGCACGACCGCCTGGACGGTGCGTGTCGTGTGCCGCAGCAACACCCGGTCGCCGGGGCGCAGCGGGCGGTCCGCGACGTGGCAGACGGTGGCGACGACCGTGCGCGTGGTCTCCGGCGCGGCCTCGGTCGGCGCGATCAGGTCGCCGCGCGACACGTCGAGTTCGTCGGTGAGCCGGACGGTGACCGACTGGGGGGCCCGGGCCTGTGTCGCGGGCCCGTCCAGTGTGTCGATGGCGGCGATGGTCGACACGTGCCGCGAGGGGAGAACGGTCACGGGGGCTCCTACCCGCAGGGTGCCGGAGGTGATCTGGCCGGCGTAGCCACGGTAGTCGGGGTGTTGGGCGGTCTGCGGGCGGATGACGTACTGGACGGGCAGGCGGGCGGGTGCGTCCGGCGACTCCCCGGCGCCCGGCACGGTCTCCAGGTGTTCCAGGACCGTCGGTCCGGCGTACCAGTCCATGTGCGCGGAAGCGTCGACGACGTTGTCCCCGGTGAGCGCGGAGATCGGGATCGCGGTCACCTCGCGGATGCCCAACTCCCCCGCGTACGAGGCGAACTCGGCCGCGATCGCGGCGAAGGCGGACTCCTCGTAACCGACCAGGTCCATCTTGTTGACCGCCAGGACGACGTGCGGGACCCGGAGGAGCGCCGCGATGGCCAGGTGCCGACGGGTCTGCTCCACGACGCCGTGGCGCGCGTCGACCAGGATGATCGTGAGTTCGGCGGTGGAGGCGCCGGTGACCATGTTCCGGGTGTACTGCACGTGGCCCGGGGTGTCCGCGAGGATGAAACGGCGCCGGGGGGTGGCGAAGTAGCGGTAGGCGACGTCGATGGTGATGCCCTGTTCGCGTTCGGCGCGCAGGCCGTCCGTGAGGAGCGCCAGATCCGGGGTGCCGGTGACGGAGATCGACTCCAGCTGGTCGCTGAGGACCGACTTGGAGTCGTGCAGGAGCCGGCCGACCAGGGTGGACTTGCCGTCGTCCACCGAACCGGCCGTGGCCAGGCGGAGTGTGCCGGCCTCGACGGTGGTCTCGGTGACAGTGGGAGCAGACATCTCTTAGAAGTACCCTTCCCGCTTGCGGTCTTCCATCGCGGACTCGGACAGCTTGTCGTCGGCGCGGGTGGCGCCCCGTTCGGTGAGCCGGGAGGCGGCGATCTCGGTGATGACCTGGTGGACGTCCGTCGCGTCGGAGTCGACGGCTCCGGTGCAGGACATGTCGCCGACGGTGCGGTAGCGGACGAGGCGGTCCTCGACCGTCTCCCCCTCCCCGGGCCCGCCCCAGTCGCCGGCGGTCAGCCACATCCCGCCCCGGTTGAAGACGGGGCGCCGGTGCGCGTAGTAGATCTCCGGCAGCTCGACGCCCTCGCGGGCGATGTACTGCCAGACGTCCAGCTCGGTCCAGTTGGACAGCGGGAAGACGCGGACGTGCTCGCCGGGCGCGTGGCGGCCGTTGTAGAGCTGCCACAGTTCGGGGCGCTGACGTCGCGGGTCCCACTGCGAGAACTCGTCGCGGACGCTGAAGATCCGTTCCTTGGCGCGGGCCTTCTCCTCGTCCCGCCGTCCACCGCCGAAGACGGCGTCGAACCTCTCGCTCTGGATCCTCTCGTTCAGCGGGACGGTCTGGAGCGGGTTACGCGTCCCGTCCGGGCGTTCGCGCAGCACGCCCCGGTCTATGTAGTCCTGTACCGAGGCCACGTGGAGCGTGAGCCCGTGCGAGGCCACCGTACGGTCCCGGTACGCCAGGACCTCCGGGAAGTTGTGCCCGGTGTCGACGTGCAGCAGGGAGAAGGGGACCACCGCGGGGGCGAACGCCTTCCGTGCCAGGTGCAGCATGACGATCGAGTCCTTGCCGCCGGAGAACAGGATCACCGGCCGCTCGAACTCGCCCGCCACCTCACGGAAGATGTGCACCGCCTCGGACTCCAGGGTGTCCAGGTGGCTCAGCGCGTCACCGCGCCCAGGAGCCCCCCGTGTCACGGGAGTCGTCACCGCCACGCTCGTCATGCCAGGTTCCTCTCGGTGAGCAGCGCGTACAGGGCCTCGGTCGACTCCGCCACGCTCTGGTGCTGCGATTCGATCCGCAGATCGGGGGCCAGGGGCTCCTCGTACGGGTCGTCGACCCCGGTCAGACCCGAGATCTCACCCGCCGCCTGCCGGGCGTACAGGCCCTTCACGTCGCGTGCGGAGCAGACCTCCACCGGTGTCGCGACGTGCACCTCCAGGTAGGGGGTGGACGACCGCGCGTGCCGTTCGCGCACGCCGGTCCGCGCCTCGGCGTAGGGCGCGATGACGGGGACCAGGACGGTGACGCCGTTGCGGGCGAGGACCTCGGCGATCAGGCCCACGCGCTGGATGTTGGTGTTGCGGTCCTCGCGGCTGAAGCCGAGGTCGGGGGAGAGCGCCCTGCGTACCCGGTCGCCGTCGAGGACCTCCACGCGCCGGTGCTCCTCGCGCAGTCGCCGCGCGACGGCCTCGGCGATGGTGGTCTTGCCGGAGCTGGGCAAGCCGGTGAGCCAGATGGTCGCGCCGGGCCAGCAGGTGCAGTGGTGTGGCGGTGCCGCCACGGAAGGGGAGCTCATCAGGAGGTTGCCGTTCCGTCGGGGACGAGGGCCAGGGTGTCGTGTGCGGCGTCCCGCACGGCGGTGCGCCCGGACGGCCAGGGCAGGAACTCGCCCTTGCGCCACAGTTCGGTCTGGTCGTCGTAGTGGTCGTTGAAGGCGTGGCCCGACGCGCCGGTCAGGTTGATCCACCGGGAGTCGTCGAAGTCGGCGAAGTCGACGACCATGCGCATGGAGGGCACCCAGTTCACCTCGTAGCCCTTGGAGGCGTCCCAGCCGGTGGCGTTGACGGTGGACGATCCCCCGCCCACCTCGATCGGCTCGTGGTTGAGCAGCCACTGGACGGGGGCGGGCCCTCCGGTACCCAGGGTGTCGTTGCGCAGGACGAGTTGGTGCAGGGCGCCCCAGCGCCACTTCTCGGGGTCGTCGCCCAGCTTGTGGGTGAGTTCCCGGGCCGCGTCCTGCATGGCGGCGCGCAGGACGTCGTCGCGGTCGCGCAGCTTGCGGGGGTCGTCGGAGTTGCGCCACCAGGCGTCGTCCGGGCGGTCCAGCAGCTTGCGGACGATCTCGTACCACTGGCCGCCGCCGTCGACCTGCAGCTTGGCCGGGTTGCCGGCCAGGTCGTCGCGGAAGGTGAGCTTGAGGAGATGGCTCCAGACGGCGTTGAAGTAGGCGGCCGACGCCGAGTCCGCGCCCTGCTGGAAGTCCCAGTCGCGCAGGAGCCGTTGGGCCTGTCGGGCCTTCTTCCCGGCGGGCTTGGCGCGCAGCAGGTGGGGGACGAGCGTCTCGGCGTTGGCGTTGTGGGCGTCGAGCTGGATGCGCCGCATGTCGGCGGTGTCCAGCTTCCCGGCCCGCTCGATCAGGTCGGTGATGCGCTGGCTGCGGTAGCCGTCGCCCCAGTTCCTGGTGATCAGGTGGGGGTAGTCGTCGTCCACGACGGCGTTGTTGGCCGTGACGATGTAGCCCGACTTCGGATCGTACGAGCGCGGCAGCTTGTCGAAGGGGATGTAGCCCTTCCACTCGTGCTCACCGGTCCAGCCGGGCACCGGGTAGCGTCCTTCGCCCCGTGCGCGGACGGGTATCCGGCCGGGTGCCTGGTAGCCGATGTGGCCGCGCCGGTCGGCGTAGGTCAGGTTCTGGGCGGGTGAGGAGAACAGCGCGGCGGCGGACCGGAAGTCCTTCCAGCCGGCGGCCTTGTTGAGCGCGAAGACCGCGTCCATGGTCCGGCCCGGGTCCAGGGCGCTCCAGCGCATGGCGACGGCGTAGGTGCTGCCGTCGCGGGGTACCCCGGGCATCCGGCCCTTGGTGGCCACCGACTCGGCCTTGGGGAAGCTGTCCGAGATGATCGGTCCGTGCCGGGTGGAGCGGATCGTGATCGTGCGGTCCTTGCCGTTCGCGACCTTCAGCACTTCCTTGCGGACCCGCAGGGGCAGCTTCTCGTCCCGGAACTCGTAGCGCGAACCCGAGACCTTCTCGACGTACAGGTCCATGTCGGCCGGCGCCAGGTTGGTGACGCCCCAGCCGATCCGCGCGTTGTGCCCGATGATCACGCCCGGCATACCGGAGAACCCGAAACCCGAGACGTCGTACGGGCAGTCCGGGCCGGTCCTCGTACAGTGCAGCCCGATCTGGTACCAGGTGCCGGGCATGGACGGGGCCAGGTGCGGGTCGTTGGCGAGCAGGGGCTTGCCCGAGGTGGTGCGACTGCCCGCCACCACCCAGGAGTTCGAGCCGATGCCCGTGCCGCGCGGGCCGAGCACCCCGTCGAGCTGGTCCAGCGCGTCGGAGGTGTCCTTCAGCGGACGTGTCGGGGACGCGGCGGTCCGCGTCCGCGTGTCGGCGGGGCGGCTGCCACGGGCCTTGCCCGGAACGGTGCCCTGACTGCTGGCGCCGTCCTCGACGATCGACTGCCAGCGCTCGTGGTCGTACTCGGGGAAGAGGGTGTCGACCTGCTTGTCGGTGAGGGTGGTGGCGAGCAGGGCGTGCCGGATCTGGTCGGAGAGCGTGCCGTTGAGGTTCCACGCCAGGGCCTTGAACCAGGCGACGGAGTCGACGGGACTCCACGAGGCGGGGGTGTAGTCGAGTCCGCCCAGGGCGAGGATCGGGTACTCGGCGCTCAGGTCGGCGCCCTGATGGTCCTTCAGATAGGCGTTGACGCCGGCCGAGAAGGCGGTCAGGTTGTTCCGGGACCCGGTGGACAGCAGGGAGACCTCCTTCTGCGCGACCCGCCGCCACCCCATGGTGCGGATCAGCGAGTCGGTCTCCACCTGCCCCTCACCGAAGAGTTCGGCGAGGGACCCCGAGGTGATGTGGCGGCGGACGTCCATCTCCCAGAACCGGTCCTGCGCCTGTACGTAGCCCTGGGCGAGGAAGAGGTCGTGCGGGGTGTCCGCGTAGATCTGCGGGATGCCCGCGCCGTCGCGCCGCACCGTCACGTCACCCTGTAGACCGGGGACGGTCAGCTTGCCGGAGACGGTCGGGAACGAGCTGCGCACCATCCACGTCGCGCCGAGGCCCCCGGCGCACACCGTGACGATCAGCAGGAAGACGGCGAACCAGGCGGTCAGCCACAAGCGTCGGCGCCACCGCGACGGGTGGCGCTCGGGGGCCTGGGGTGGGGTGCCGGCGCCTCCCTTGTGCGGAGCGTCCGCTGTATCCGGCGTGTGCGGCACGGTCAGCGGTTCCAACACTTCGCTCATCTCGGCTTCCCCTGCTCGGCGGTCTTCACGAAACCGAAGGTGACAGCAGTACCGGGGAGACGTAAGCCAGGGGATCTCCCGACTCCGCGCGCGCCACCGGGGCTGGCAGACTCGGCGCGCCGCCTGCCGTGGTGGCCGATGGACAGCGGCTCGATGGCACCGGACGGTTCACGCGGGGCTCCCCGGTTCGCCGGCGCCCCGACCACAGCTCACAGACAGGCGGAACATGAAGGTCATTGCGCTCTGGGCAGCTCCCCGTTCACGTTCGACCGCGTTCTTCCGGTCGATGGTCCAGCACGGCGAACTCGCCGTCCTGCACGAGCCGTTCTGCAACCTGGCCGACTTCGGCGAGACCGACGTGGACGGGCGGACCGTCCACGGCGAACGCGAACTCCTCGACTCGATGCGGGAACTGGCAGGGCGGCGGACGGTCTTCTTCAAGGACACGACGGACCACCAGTACCCCGAGGTGCTCGCCGACCGTACGTTCCTGGCCGAGGCCCGGCACACCTTCCTGATCCGCCGGCCGGAGGAGATCGCGGCCTCCTACTACGCGCTCCAGCCGGACATGACCGTCTCCGACATCGGTCTGGAGGGCATGTACGAGCTGTACCAGGCGGTGCTCGCGGCGGGCGGCCACGCCCCGGTCGTCATCGACTCGGACGACCTCGTCGAACGGCCCGCCGCCACGATGGCGGCCTACTGCACGGCGGTCGGCATCCCGTTCCGCCCGGAAGCCCTCTCCTGGGACGCGGCCCGTCGCGAGGAGTGGCAACGTACCGACCGCTGGCACGTCGCCGTCAGCAACAGCACCGGCTTCTCCAGGAACCGGGCCACCTACCAGCACACGGTGGACAACAACGCGAGCCTCGCGGAGTTCAGCGCCCACCACCGCCCGTTCTACGAGGCGCTGCGTGACCTGCGGCTGACCGTGGAGGAACCGACGACGGTCACGTCCTGACCGGTCCGGTGAACGCCGTCGGAACCGGACTTCGCGCCACCGAGCGGCGCCCGCTCGGCGCGCTGGCCGCCCGCCCGTTCCCGGTCCCCGGGTGACGTCCGCGACGGCCGTCGGCTGAGGGGGAACGGCCGCCGTCCACGGGGCGACCTGGTCCAGCACCTCGTCGCCCCGCCTCCGTGGCGTGCGCCCCGGGGACGGTCGGTCCCGGGTCCCGGGTCCCGCACGGATCGAGGGGCGAGCGGCGTCCCGCCGTTGACCAGGACCTCCCCCGCCGCTCCGAGGGGCCGCCGGGTCACCTGCCCGCCGGGGCACGTGCCACCGGGCGGCACCGGCCCCAACCGCCGCTGGCCGCCCCGGGGGTGGACGCCCGGTGCCGCACCGCCCGACCTGCCCGGCCTGCCCGAACGGGTCATCGACGCGGTCGATCGGCCGCTGCCGCCCCGGACCGGAACACCGCCAGGACGGGTGCCCCTCGTCGTCGACGATCCCCACCGCCCGCCCGCCGCGCGGGCGAGAGGTCGGGGTCGTGGCCCCGGCACGGCCCACCCCCGGTCAACGGCCTCCCGAACGACCTCGCCCACCCCGCTTCTCCGGCTCCCCGGCGCCTCGCGGACACCGTCCGCGTACCCGCCCCCCGGCGAACCCACCCGGGCGCCCACCGCATCGAAGGATTCGATCCGTGTCATCGGGCACGCAGTCCGTGAACACGTTGCCGCCGGCCCCCGCCCGCCCTGACGATGAGAGCCAGGCCACGCGCGATCACCGGGACAACGAGGTGCCCATGCTGAAGTCCCACCGCGGACCCACGCGGTCCTCCCTCCGGGAGGCGTCGGGGAGTCCCGTCGCCCCTCGGACGGAGCCCCCGGTCCGCTCGTGGCGGCCCCCTCAGGGTCACGGACCCGAACCCCTCAACCCCGGGGCCTGGCCCTCCGACCGGGAGGTCGGCACGGGCCCCACGGGAGCCGCCGAGGTCCCGGTGACCAGGCGGCCGGACGTGCGTCGCACCCGCGAAGTCACGCGCCGCGTGCGAATGGTGCGAAAGTGTGCGGCCCACGCCTCGTTCCACGTAGTCTTCGACGGCCGGCTCGGCGTCGGGGAGGACCCCGGCGCGAGAGCGGAACTCGTCGAAGAACTCACCGGGGACGGCCATGACGCCGTCTTCGTGTGTGCCGCTGATCTGAACGAGTTCAGCGACTTCCTGTGCGGCCCGCGGACTCGCCGTCGGCCGCCCGCGGCACAGCGGGACCCGTCTTCTGTCCCGCACCGTTCCGCCTCTATCGGAGAAGTCACATGCCCCCTGTGAACCACCCGGGCTCCCCGCGCGTCGCCGTCATCGGCGCCACCGGCGCGGTCGGCCTCACCCTGCTCGAACTGATCGCCGAGCGCGGCCTCGACCACCAGGAACTGCAACTGGTGGCGTCCGCCTGCTCGGCGGGCCGCACGCTGCGGGTGGGCGCGAACACCTGGCCGGTGCACGCGTTGGAGGACTTCAGCTTCGACACCACCGACCTGGCCTTCTTCTGTGCCGGTGCGGACATCAGCTGGAAGTGGGTGCCCGTCGCCGTCGGACAGGGCGCGACGGTCGTCGACATGACGGGGGCCTTCTCGGCCGACCCCGGTACCCCCCTGGTCGTACCGGAGATCAACGGCGACGTCCTGGACCGCCGCCCCCCGGGCGGCGTCCTGTCCTGCCCCACGTCGGTCTCCCTCCCCCTGGCCCGCGTGCTGCACGGGCTCGACGAGCACTGGGGGCTGCGCCAGGTGGTGGTGAGCACCTACCAGGCAGCGTCCGGTCTGGGACATGCCGGAGTCGAGGAGTTGCAGGAAGGCACCCGGCTCGTCCTCCAGGATCCGCACGCCGCGCCGCTCTCGGAACGGTTCAACCCGCCCCTCACCTTCAACGTGGTCCCGCAGACCGCCTCCCTCGCGGGCAGCGGCGGCCTCCTGGACGAGGAACTCCTCGCCCCGGAGGTCCGCAGTCTCCTCGGGCTGTCGGACCTGGACCTGAACGCCACGTGCGTACGGGTGCCGACGCTCAACGGCTGCGCCGAGTCGGTGTGGGTGGAGTGCCGGCAGCCGGTGCGACGGGACGCGATCATCGCCCACCTGAACTCGCTGCCGGGCATCACCCTGTACGAGGAGCCCGGCGACCACGCCTACCCCACCCCGGCGACCTGCGCGGACTCCGACCGGATCCACGTGGGCCGGGTACGGGTCTCGGCGTTCAACCCGCGCGGGTTCTGGCTGTGGATCGTCGCCGACAACCTGCGCGCCGGGGCCGCTCTCAACGCCGTGCGGATCGCCGAGGAACTGCGTGACCGGGGCACGATGTGAGAGGAGTCGCGGTCCTCAAGTTCGCTCGTGGGTCACTGCGTTCGCCGGGCACCTACGAGAACGTCGCCCGTGGTCTGGGCCAGCGCCTGGACCTGGGACAGCGCCTCGTGGTGGTCGTCGGACATCCCGACCGGCGCGGCGGTGGCGCCGCTGTCGCCAGGGCACTCCGCGACACCCTGCGCGCGACCGGTCGGGACGTGACCGCGCGCGACGGGAGCGGGCTCGGACTGGTCGCGGAGCCGGTCGGTCCACGGGACCGGCTGGTGCGAACGGACCCGGTGCCGCTGCGTCGGGCGCTCCTGCGGCACGAGGTGGTGGTGGTACCGGGCGGTGAGGCGGTGGGAGCCGGCGGCCGGACGGCGTGGCTCGGTGAACACGGGGCGGACCTGACGGCGGTGGCCCTCGCCGCCGCCCTGGGCACCGGCTGGTGTGAGTTCCACTCCGAGCTGGGCGGGGTGTTCACCGCCGACCCCCGTACGGTTCCCGGCGCGCGCCCGCTGCCCGAAGTCTCCTGGGAGACCGCCGCGTTGCTGGGCCGGCACGGAGCACGGGTGCTCGACCCCCGGGCGGTGCGGATGGCCCGTGGACACCGGGTGCGCCTCGTCTTCCGCCGGGAGTCACGGCCGCTCGCACCGGAGGGGACCGTTGTCGCTGAAGGACCGGAAGGGACTGCTGTCGCTGAAGGACCGGAGGGGACTGCTGTCGCTGGGGGTGGGGCGCCGGTCGCCGCCGTGGTCTGCGAACGGTCGTCCCAGGGGCTGCGGTACGCCGACGAGACGGCCGCCGACCGTGCCTTCGCGGCCTTCCACACCGCCGGGTTCGAGGCGGTCCGGTCTCTCGGCCGGCCGGTGGTGGCGCTGCGCGGTACGGATCTGGCGGAGTACGAACGGCCGCACGGGGCCGCCGGAGGGGTCTACGCGGGGGTGCCGGTCACCGTACTGCGGGGCGCCCGGGCCACCCAGTTCCTGGCCCCCGACGGGGACGCGGCGCTGCGTCTGGCCCGCCGCCTGCACCGGACGCTCCTCCCCTCGCCGGCTCAGGCGGCGACGAGCGTCCGGTAGTACTCCGCCGTGAACTGCGCGGTCTGCTCCACGAACAGCCGCATCTCCTGGCTCAGTTGCTTGCCCTGCCGCCAGGCCAGCTGGGTGTGGACCTCGAAGGGCGGTGTCCAGTCGAGCGCCGTCAACGTGCCGGCGGCCAGCTCGTCGGTCACGGCCATGGTGGGCAGCAGGCTGACGCCGAGGCCGACGGCGACACCGCGCTTGACCGACTCGATGTTGCCGAACTCCAGGAAGGACACCGGCTCCCCGGAACCCGTGTTGAGTTCCGCGTCGAACAGCTCCCGGTAGCCGCATCCGGCCTCGGGCGCCAGCACCGGCACACGTCGCAGGTCCTCGGTGGTGATGCCGCCGGTCCGCGCGAGGGGGTGTTCCGGGGAGGCCACGACGGTCAGTTCCTCGACACCCAGGACCTCGCAGTGCACACCGGGACGCTCGGTCCGGGCGTCCATGAGGAACCCCATGTCCACGGTGCCCTGGCGCAGGGCCTGGCAGAGTTCGGTGCCCGCGCTGGGGCGCAGGACAATCTGCAACTGCGGGTAGCGGTGGTGGAAGAACTCCAGCAGCGGGGGCATCCGGTAGGAGGTGATGCTCTCCATGGTGCCCACCGTGATGACACCGGTCGGCTCGCCGGTTCCCGAGGTGGCCGCGCGGGCCTCGTCCGTCAGGGACAGGATCTGCTCGGCGTACGGCATGAGCCGCTCTCCCGCCTGGGTGAGCCGGATCCGTCCACGGAGACGCTCGAACAGCTCGACCCCCAGGGAGACTTCGAGCGTCTTGATCTGGGCCGTGACGCTGGACTGCGCGTACTTCAGCTCGGCCGCCGCCCGCGTGAAGCTCAGCAGGGTCGCGACACGGTGGAAGCTGGTCAGCTGTCGTATGTCCACGAGAGACCTTCCGGCTGCTTCGGTCGTTCGGAGCGGTCCGCCGTCACTGCCAGCCGAGGTCGTCGCCGTTGTCGGCGGCCACGGTCGGGGCCGGAGCCGGGTCGACGGCGTGGTCGAGGCCGGACCTGGCGGCGGATCTCACAAGGCTCGCGTAGAACGACACAATGCTTCCCTTTCGTGACACGGTCGCTGGGCTCGTGGGGCTCGGAGAGGCCCTGCGGCCCGCTGCTCCGGCTGTTCCCCACGGTGCACGACAAGCATCCGTGAGCGGCCCCGGCGGGGAAAGGGAAAACACGTGGACTGAAAGGGCCATGGCCCTTTCAGTCCACCCGGACCCGCCGCGGCGACCGCCGGGAACCATTCGGGGCAAGCCGCCCCCCACCGCGCGGGAGGAGCTGCACATGGCTCGATTACCCCCGCGACCTTTGGCAGTATCGCCAGGTCGCATAAGAGCGTGACGAGGGGGATGTTCATGATGGATTCGCTGGGCCTCGACAGATCATCGGAGACGGTCTACCGGGCGATGTTGGCGCATCCACTGGACGACGCCGTGGCGCTCGCGGCTCGGCTGGGCATGGCGCCACAGGAGATCGTCGAAGCCTACGCCCGGCTGTCCGAACTGCAACTGGTGCAGGCGGTCCCGGACCGCCCCGGACTCATGCGGGCCATCAGTCCCGAACTCGGTCTCGAACTCCTCCTCACCCGCCAGCAGGCGGAGTTCGCGGCGCACCGCCAGCGCATCGCGGCCTCCCGGGCCGCCGCCTCCCAACTCATCACCGAGTACAGCCGGTTGCATCCGGCCCCGTCCCACATCCCGGGGGTGGACTACCTCAACGGGGTCGCGGAGATACGCGCCTGCCTGCTCCGGCTCACCGACGAGGTACAGCAGGAGGTCATGGCGTTCGTCCCGGACGGCGGCCAGACCTCGGAGAACATGGAGGCCTCCCGCCCGCTCAACGAGAGCGTCCTGCGGCGGGGGGTCGCCATGCGCACCGTGTACGTGGACTCGGTGCGCAACAGCCAGCCGACCGTCGAACACGCCAACTGGATCACGGGGCTCGGCGGCCAGGTGCGCACCGTGGCCACGCTGCCCACCCGCATGACCATCGTCGACCGCACGACCGCCATCATCCCCGTCGACAGCGAGGACAGTGGCGCCGCGGCCGTACGCCTCAGCGGCCACGGCACCCTGACCGCCCTGTGCTCGCTGTTCGAGAACGTGTGGGAGCTGGCCACCCCGCTCGGGGAGGCCCCCCGCAAGGACCCCGACAACATCAGCCGGCAGGACCAGGCGGCGTTGAAGCTGCTCGCCGAAGGGCACACCGACGAGGGCATCGCCAAGCGGCTCGGGGTTTCGCCCCGGACCGCCCGGCGGATCGCCACGACCCTGATGGAGAAGCTGGGGGCGAGGAGCCGGTTCGAGGCCGGAGTACGGGCGGTCCGGCAGGGATGGCTGCCGTTCGAGCCATGAGTCCGCGCCGGCGGCACCCCCCAGAGCCCCACTAGAGTTCCGCGAACCCGCCCCGGTGGTACAGCAGCGGGCTCCAGTCCTCGGCGGCCTGCCCGCACTCCACTTCGGCCACCACCAGGTGGTGGTCGCCCGCCGCCACCCGTGACAGCACGCGGCACACCAGGTGGGCGGGAGGGTCGGCGAGCAGGGGGACCCGATGTGGGCCCGGCCGCCACTCCGTTCCCGCGAACCGATCCACCCCGCTACGGGCGAACCGGGCCGCCAGGTCGGTCTGGTCCCGGGTCAGCAGATGGACGCCGACGTGGTCCGCCCGCGCGAACACCGGCCAGCTCGACGAGCCGGTGTCGATGCCGAAGGCCAGGGCCGGTGGACGGGCGGAGACCGAGATCAGGGAGGTCGCCGTGAATCCGGTGGGGCGCTCCCCCGCCGCCGTGACCACCGCGACCCCGGCGGGGTGGCCCCGGAAGGCGGTACGGAACAGGTCCACGCGCTCCGCCGTCGGGATCGGGACCGTCTCCCGGGTGTCCATGAGTGTCATGACGCCTCCGTCCCGGTGCCGGTGAGCAGTTCCTCCAGCGCGTCGGCGAGCGCGGGGGCGCCGGCGCTCTGCACCACGGTGAAGTGGTTGCCCGGCACCAGCCGGGTCCTGACCGGTCCGTCGGCGTGCCGCTGCCAGCCCTGGGCGAACCAGTGGACGTCACCGGGATCGTCGGCGACCAACAGCTCGACGGGGCCGTGGTAGTCCGTCGCCCTCCAGACCGAGGCCGCCCTGGTCATGGCCACGAACATGCGGGCCCGCGCCCCCATCGCCTCGTGTTCGCCGTCCCGTACCAGCCCCTTCTCCCGCAGGGCGCCCAGGACCCGTTCGTACTGGGCCTCCTGCGACAGGTGCGCGATGCCGCCGGGGTCGATGCCGAGGGTCTGGCCCCCCATGGACAGGGCGAGGCTGTCGGCGAAGGCGCACACCGACTCCGCGTGGCCCAGCGGTTCCGGCAGCTCGGCCGGCGGCTGGGTGTCGAGCAGGGCGAGCAGGGCGATCTCCTCGCCCCGCGACTGTAGTAGGGAGGCCATGGCCCAGGCGATGCCGCCGCCGAGCGACCAGCCCAACAGGTGGTACGGGCCCTCCGGTTGGACGGTCCGAATGGCCGCGCAGTACCGCTCGGCGAGCGCCTCGACGGACTCCTCCGGCTCCCCGGGAACGATCGGGGCGGCTTCGAGGCCGTAGCAGGGCCGGTCCTCGGCGAGCCGCCCGGCGAGCGGGACGTAGGAGGTGGCCGTACCGGTGCTGGAGTGCAGGCAGAACAGCGGCGGCAGGGCGCCGGTCGTCTTGAGCGGCACGAGCAGGTCGTCGGTGCCGGACGTCGTGGCCGAGGTGTTCTGTTCGGCCACGACCGCCAGTTCCGCGATGGTCTGGTGCTGGAAGAGCTGGCGTGCCGTCACCCGGACTCCGCGCCTGTTGGCGAAGTCGACGGCCCGGATGACCGTGATGGAGTGGCCGCCCAACTCGAAGAAGTTGTCGTGGACGCCGATCGGGTCGATCTCCAGGGCCTGGGACCAGGCTTCCGCGAGTTCCTTCTCCACGGGGGTGGTCGGCGGTGTGGACGTCCTCTGGGCGGGGCCCGCCGCCGGCTCGGGCAGGCGGAGACGGTCGACCTTCCCGTTGGAGTTCAGCGGCAGTTCGTCGAGCCACGTACAGCGCGCGGGGACCATGAACTCCGGGAGGCGGGCGCGCAGGTGCTCGCGCAGGGCCTCGGAGTCGCCCGCCGTACGGCCCGGCGCGGGGACCACGTAGGCGGCGAGGTACCGGGCTCCGGCATCACCACGGGCGGTGACGACCGCGGACGCCACGTCGGGGTGGTCGCACAGCGCGGTCTCCACCTCACCGAGTTCCACGCGGAAGCCCCGGATCTTCACCTGGTCGTCGCCGCGGCCCAGGATCTCCAGGCGGCCGTCCGCCAGCCACCTGGCGAGGTCGCCGGTGCGGTACATGCGGGCCGGGCGCGTCCCCGACGGGGGCCGGTACGGGTCGGGCAGGAACCGCTCCTCGGTCAGCTCGGGGCGCCGGAAGTAGCCACGGGCGACACCGTCGCCGCCGATGTACAGCTCACCCGGTACGCCGACCGGGAGCGGCCGGCGGTGCGCGTCCAGCACGTACACCGAGGTGTTGGCGACCGGGGTGCCCACCGGTGTGGTGGGCGCTCCCGTGTCGGTGGCGAGGACCCGGCCGGCCGTGGACCACACCGTGGTCTCGGTCGGCCCGTACATGTTGTGCACCGTGCCGGAGGGGACGGCCTCGCGCAGCCGTTGCGCCAGGGCCGTGGGTACCGCCTCGCCGCCCACCAGGAGGACCCTGAGCCGACCCAGGGCCGCCCGGGCCTCGCCGGAGGGGTCGTCGAGCATGAGCTGGGCCAGGGACGGGGTGCACTGGAGGTGCGTGACCTCGTGGCGGTGGACCAGTTCGGCCAGGGTGGCCGGGGCGGTTTCGGCACTGGTTTCGGTGCTGGCTTCGGCACTGTCGTCGGCCGGGTTGCTGAGGACCCGCAGCCGGTTCAGGTGGGCCAGGCCGCCCAGGACGTCCTCGGTGTCGATGCCGAAGTCAACCAGACAGGCCAGTTCGTCGACACCGACCGCCTTCAGCCTGTCGACGAGGGCGAGGCAGTCCTCGGGGGTGCCGAAGAGGCCGCTGGTGTGGACGTAACGGTCGAAGGCGTGGTTGAGGAGGGCGTCCAGGTCGTCCTCGCTGATGTTGCGCGGGTCGACGTCCACGCCCATCCGCTGGCCGAGGACGCGCACCAGGTCGAGCGAGGTGCGCAGGTAGTCGATGAAGGGGCCGCGCACCAGCCGCAACGCGCGTTCCCGGTCCTCGTCGACGAAGGCGTGCAGCATGAGGGTGACCCTGCCGCCGTCCTCCCCCCACGTCTCACGCCAGGTGTCGTGGTAGAGCCGGATGTTCTCGGCGAGCGCGTCCAGGTCCTGCCCCAGCAGGTGGGTGAGGATGTTGACGCCCTGCTCGGCCGCCGCCCGGAAGGTGGCGGGGGTGCCGCCGGAGGAGAGCCACACGGGCAGTTCGGGCTGGACCGGACGGGGCCGGATGGCGACGTCGATCTCCTCGCCGTTGCCCGCGGTGAGGGACACCGACTCGCCGCGCCACAGGGAACGTACGGTGGCCACACCGTCGATCATGACCTGCTTGCGGTCGCCGTAGTGCTGCGGCGCGAACACGAAGTCGTCGTGCAACCAGCCCGAGGCGAAAGCCATGCCCACCCGTCCGTCGGACAGGTTGTCCACCACCGACCACTCCTCGGCGACGCGCACCGGGTGGTGCAGCGGCAACACGACGCTCCCGGAGCGGATGGAGATCCGCTCGGTGATCATCGCGAGGGCGGCGGCGGTCACCGAGGGCGCCGGATAGAGGCCGCCGAAGGAGTGGAAGTGCCGTTCCGGTGTCCACACGGCGCTGAAGCCGTTGCGGTCGGCGAACCTGGCGCCCTCGGTGAGGAGCCGGTACCGGTCGCTGCCCGGGGCGCCGTCGCTCGCGTCACTGGCGAAGTAGAACAGCCCGAACTCCAGCGGCCTGGTGCGCTCGGGGCGTGTGGCGCGCAGCAGTTCGTGCGGCTGGCCACTGGCGACCACGACCTTGAAGCCGCGCGTCAGCGTCCAGAACATCTCGACCTCCGACATGTCGAAGGAGATGCTGCTGATCGCCAGCCAGTTGCCCGGGGTGTCCTCGCCGAGCCGGTCGTCGAGCCCCCGGAAGAGGTTGAGCAGCTGCGCGTGCTCGACCATGACGCCCTTCGGCGTGCCGGTCGAGCCCGAGGTGTAGGTCACGTAGGCGAGGTCGTGCGCGTCGACCACGGTGTCGGGTGCGGTGGTGGGCGTACCGGGATGTGCCGGGTCGTCGAGGTCGACGACCGCGGGGTTCGCCGCGCTGTCCGCCGCCTCGACCGCCGCGTCCAGGGCCGCGCGGGCGACGGAGTCCACCAGGACGGCGGCCGGCCGGGCGTCACCGATCACGTGCCCCAGGCGCGCGGTCGGGTACTCGGGGTCCAGCGGAACGAACGCGGCACCGGACTTCAGCACCCCGAGGAGTCCGGCCGGCATCTCGGCCGAGCGGCTCAGGCAGACCCCGACGAGGTCCCCGCCCCGTACGCCGAGGGCGCGCAGCCGGTTGGCCACCTGGTTGGCGTGGCGGTCGAGTTCGGCGTACGTCAGCTCGGCGTCGCCGTGGACCACCGCGACCGCGTCCGGTGTCTCGGCGGCCCGGGCCTCGAAGGCCGCCGGCACACCGCCGCTGACGTCCACGTCGACCGCCGTGTCGTTCCAGGTGGTGACGATCCGCTCGTGTTCGGGAGGGGTGAGCAGCGCGAGTTCGCTCAACCGGGCGTCGGGGCGGGAGGCGGCCGACTCCAGGACGCGGGTGAGGTGTCGCAGCATCCGCTCGACGCGGTCGCGGTCGAACAGTTCGGTGGCGTACTCCGCCATCAGGTCCACGCCGCCGGCGCCGCGCTCGGAGACGCCGATGGTGCAGTCGAACTTGGAGGTTCCCATGTGCAGCGGCAGGCCGGACAGTTCGATGTCGCCCATCCGCACGGTCTCCAGCGGGGTGCCGAGCTGGTAGATCGCCTGCTGGAACAGCGGGTTGCGGCTCTGGTCGCGGTCCGGGCGCAGCTCGCCGACGAGCTGGTCGAACGGCAGGTCCTGGTGCTCGTGCGCGTCGAGGACGACGCCACTGGTACGGGCGAGCAGCTCGCGGAAGGTGGGGTCACCCGCCGTGGAGGTACGCAGCACCACGGTGTTGGCGAAGTAGCCGATCAACGGCTCGAACTCGGTGCGGGTGCGCCCGGAGAACACCGAGCCGAGGACGATGTCGTCCTGTCCGGTGTACCGGGACATCAGCGCGTTCAGGCCGGCGACCGTGACCGGCAGGAAGCGGGTCCCCTCGGCGGTGGCCAGGGCGGTCAGGTCGCGGTGGAGTCCGGGCTCCAGGAACGCGTCGACGACGTCGCCGCTCCACTTCGGGTCGTCGGAGCGGGGGCGGTCGGCCGGGAACTGGAGCGTGGGCAGGTCCTCCAACTGCCGCCGCCAGTACGCCAGGGACGCCTCGCCGGCACTGCCCGCCAGCCGGTCGCGCTGCCACACCGCGTAGTCCGCGTACTGGATGGGCAGTTCGGGCAGCCCGGGGGTTCTCCCCTCCCGCCGTGCCAGGTAGCACTCGGTGAGTTCCCGCACCATGCGGGTGGTCGACCAGCCGTCGGTGGCGATGTGGTGCATGGCGATGACCAGGACGTACTCCTGCGGGCCCTGCCTGATGAGCGTGGCGCGCAGCATCGGGTCGCGGGACAGGTCGATGGAGCGGCGTGCCTCGGCGCGGGCGAGTTCCTCGGTGCGCGCGGTCCGTTCGTCCTCGGGGAGGGCGCTGAGGTCGACGTGGGTGAGGGGGGCCGGGCCCTGGCCGGCCGCGCCGATCACCTGCCGGGGGCCGTCCGGGGTGGAGACGTAGTGGGTGCGCAGCGTCTCGTGGCGGGCGATCACCGTACTGAGGGCCGAGCCGAGCGCCTCGGTGTCCAGGGGGCCGCGCAGGCGCAGGGCCAGGGGCGTGTTGTAGAAGGCCAGACCGTCGGACCACTGGTCGAGGAACCACAGACTCTGCTGCACGTACGACAGCGGCAGCGGCTCGCCACGGCCGGCCAGGGGGATCCGGCCGGCGTCGGGACGCCGCTCACGTTGTGCGCGCAACTCAGCAAGCAGCGCCGCACGTTGGTGCGGGGTCAGTCGGTCCAGACGGTCCTTGACGTTTCGCGACATGCCGGGGCTCCTCGTCGATGTGTCCTGCTGCCGCAGCCTCTTCGCCCCGGGCGTCGACGAGCAGTCAGGGGAACTACGGACTCACCGCCGTCCCGTCGCCGGTGGGAGCGTGCTCACCAATCTGGCGCATCACACACGAGGGGCCATCTTGAGCACTATGGAAGTGACCGCGACGGCGACCGGCACCGCACCCCGGTCCGTGGTCGACGAGTACATCGAGTCCACCGCCCGCCGTGGCTTCGCCTTCCTGCCTCACGCCTCGGTGCGGCCCCTCCTCGGCGAGGGTGTCCTGGAGGATTTCCAGGCGGCCTGGGAGGACCTGGAGCTGGACACCGAGATACCCGGCGGCAAGCAGTTCCGGCTGCGCCGCTACGGCCGGCTGCGGGTCGAACCCGGCCCCTCGGGCACGGAGTTCGAGGCGCTGGCGCACTCCGCGTTCCGGCAGGACGCCATCGAGATGTGGCGGGGCCAGAACCGGGTCTTCGCCCCCGTCGCCGCCGACACGCTGCTGCACGGCGCGATGCGTGCGCTGGTGGGCCTCGACGTGGAGATCGCCTCGGCCGTGTCCGGCGTCACCCGCTGGGACGTGGGCATCCACCTGGTGCGGATCCTGGCGAAGCCGGGTGCCGACGGTGAGCCGACACCCGAGGGGCGGCACCGCGACGGCCACGCCTTCGTCGGGATGCACCTGCTGCGTCGCGACCACCTCACCGGCGGCCACTCCACGCTGCACCTGGAGGACGCCACCACGGTGGACCTGACGCTCGCCAGGCCACTGGACTCCGTCCTGGTGGACGACGGACGCCTCACCCACGAGGTGACACCGATCTCTCCGGCCGGCGACACGGGCATCCGCGACATGCTGCTCGTCGACCTCAACCCGGCCGCCGAACCCACAGCGGCCCGATGAGTACCGACCTGAACCGGGAAGCACGCGTCGAACTGCTCCGTTCGATGGTGGAGATCCCGTCGGTCTCCGGCGACGAACAGGCCCTGGGCGCCTTCCTGACCGAACGGATGGAGCGGCTCGGCTTCGACACCCGTCTCGACGAGGTCGGGAACGTACACGGCGCGGTCGGCGATCCGTCCGGGCCCGAGCTGATGCTGCTCGGGCACATGGACACCGTGCCGGGCGCCGTACCCACGCGGCTGTCCGGTGACGTGCTGCACGGACGGGGCACCGTCGACGCCAAGGGGCCCCTCGCGGCGATGATCTGCGCGGCGGCCCTGAACGCGGACTCCGGCGCGCGGATCGTCGTGGTCGGTGCCGTCGACGAGGAGCGCGCCTCGCTCGGCGCCCGGCACCTGACGCGGCGACCGGCTCCCGACGCCGTGGTCATCGGCGAGCCCAGCGGCGCCCACTGCGTCGGCATCGGCTACAAGGGCGTCTTCCGCTTTCGGACGACCGCCCACCAGCCGGCCGCGCACACCAGTTCACCGCAGCCCACCGCCGCCGAGCTGGTCACGGACTTCTGGTCGGCGGCACGCGACTGGCTGGCCCACCGCTACGGGCCCCGGGACGGTCACCGCACCGCCCTCTTCGACCAGGCCCTGCCGTCGGTCATCGGCCTGGGCGGCGACCTGGAGGAGGCGTGGATCGAGGTGTCCGTCCGGGTGCCCGTCGACTTCGACGCCGCCGCGTTCCGCACCGTCCTGAAGGAGCTGGCCGACGGGCGTCCGGTGACCGTGGTGGAGGACGTGCCGGCGATGCGCTCGCCGCGTACCGACCCGGTCGTCAAGGCGCTCAGCGCCGGCATCCGGGACACCGGGGCCCGTGCCACCGCCAAGCTCAAGCTGGGCACCGCCGACTGGAACGTCGTCGGCCCGGTGTGGGGCGTACCGACCGCGGCGTACGGACCCGGGGACTCGCACCTGTGCCACACCGACGGCGAACACATCGCCCTGCCGGAATACCTGACCGCCATCGACGTCCTCGGCACCGCGCTGCCCCGCCTGGCCGCCTCGATGAGGCCCCTCGACTCCCGTACTTCCCTGGAGGCCCCGTGACCACCGACCGACGACCGCTGGCCGTACTGACCTCGCGCGTACGTGTCGAGGAGCGACTGCTCCTCGCCGAACTGCGCAAGCGGGACATCGAGTTCGAGCAGGTCGACACCCGCGCGGTGACCTTCTCCCTCGACGGTGCCGCGTCCCTGCCCTACCGCGGGGCCCTCAGCCGCGAGATCTCCCACACCCGCAACGCCTACGCGAGCCGCCTCCTGGAGCACGCCGGCGTACCGGTCGTGAACAGCTCGCGCGTGATCAACCTCTGCGGCGACAAGCTGCTCACCGCGCTCGCGCTGCGCGAGGGCGGGCTGCCCACGCCGCGTGCCCTGGTCGGTCTGGTCCCGGACTCGGTCCTCGACGCGCTCGACGGTTTCGGGTACCCGGCCGTCGTCAAGCCGCTGACCGGCTCCTGGGGGCGGATGGGCGCCCGGCTGCGCGACCACGAGATGGCCGAGGCCGTGTTCGAGCACCGCGCGGCGCTGCCCGGGCCGCAGCACCAGATCACCTACGTCCAGGAGTACGTCGACAAGCCGGACCGGGACATCAAGGCGTACGTCCTGGGCGGCGAGGTGGTCGGCGCCATCTACAAGATCTCCGAGACCAACTGGCGTACGAACACCGCGCTCGGCGGGCGTACCGAGGTCTGCCCGCTCACCGACGACCTGGTCAAGCTGCTCACCGCGACCGCCGAGGTCATCGGCGAGGGAGTGCTGGGCGTCGACGTCATCGAGGACCGGGACGGCCGGATGTACGTCAACGAGGTCAACCACACCCCCGAGTTCCACGGTGCCATCGAGGTGCTGGGCACCGACCTGGTCGGCGCCTACGTCGACTACGTGGTCGGGCTCCTCGACGAGCGGGACGCGGCGTGAGCGCCCGGGACACCGGCCGGCTGCGGACCCTGCCGCTGACGACGCCCGTCCCCTTCGACGGCCGGCACCTGGACCTGCCCGCCGCCCACTACGACTGGCTGCACCTGACCCTGAGGGCCGACACCACCGCGGTGGGCACCGTCTGGCTGCACTACGCCGACGGCACCGATCCCGAACAGTTCGAGGTCCCGGCCGGCGACACCGTCTCCGTCCGGGTGCCGGTAACCCGGCAGGGCAGCGAGCTGCGTTCGGTACGCCTGCCGGAGCGGCCCGGGCTCGCCCTGTCGTCCCTGACCACCGTCGCGACCGCCCGGGAGGGCTGACCAGATGACGAAGCTCGCGATGTTCGGGGGCCCCAGGTCCCTGCGGCGCCAGGACATGACCAAGGACCTCACCGGCTGGCCGGTGGTCACCGACGAGGAGCGCCAGGCCGTCCTCGGGGTGCTCGACGGCGGCCTGTTCACCTCCAACGACGCCGGCAGGGGAGAGGTCTCCGCCCTCCAGCGGGACTGGGCCGCCTACACCGGCACCCGGTACTGCGCGGCCGTCTCCAACGGCACGGCCGCCCTCGAACTCGCCTTGGCGGCCCTGGAGTTGGAGCCGGGCGACGAGGTCCTGGTGCCCGCCCTCACCTTCATCGGCTCGGCGATACCGGTCGTCCAGCGGACGCTGGTCCCGGTCTTCGTCGACGTCGACCCGGTGACGTACACGATGGACCCCGAGGCGGCGGCTGCGGCGATCACCCCCCGTACCCGGGCGATCATCGCGGTGCACCTGCACGGGCTCCCGGCCGACATGACGGCGCTGCGCGCCCTGGCCGACCGGCACGGGCTGCGGTTGATCGAGGACGCGGCCCAGGCGCAGGGCGCGACGTACCAGGGCCGCATGGCCGGCTCCATCGGCGACATCAACGCCGTCAGCCTGAACGTGGTCAAGAACCTGCCGACCTGCGGCGAGGGCGGTCTCGTCACCACCGACGACGAGGAACTGCACGAACGGGTGGTGCTGCGGCGGCAGTTCGGCGAGGACCTGCGCCCGGGCAGGGAGCGCGACTACATCTCACGGGTCATGGCGGGCAACGAGAAGCTCAGCGCCGTCCAGGCCGCCTTCACCCGCCGCCAGCTCGCCAGGCTCGACGAGTACGCGGAGCTGCGCTCGAAGAACGTCACCCAGTTCCTCGACCGCGTCGGACAGCTGGCCGGGGTCACGGTGCCGTACTGCCCGCCGGACCGCACCCACTCCTGGCACATCCTGCGCCTGCGGTTCTCCGCCGAGGCGCTCGGTCACGACGACGTCCACTCCGGCGCGCTGCGCGCCGTACTGCACCGCGCGCTGCGCGCCGAGGGCGTACCGGTGGCCCCGTACCAGGTGGTGCCGCTGCCGGGACAGCGGGCGTTCCAGCAACTGACCGAGGCGGGCGGCCTGCCGTGGACGCTGCCCGGCGCGCGCCGACCCGACTACCGCATCGAGAGCTTCCCGGTCTCGCTGGCCGTCATCGAGGACTCGCTGACGCTTCAGCGGCTACACCTCAACCCGGCGTCGGGCCCGCTCCTCGACCGCTGCGCGGACGCCTTCGTCAAGGTGTGGGACCAGCTCGACCAGCTGCTCCCCCTCGCCCGGGCGACGGAGTACCGGCCGCCGTGGCACAAGGCCGTACGGAACCTGGAGGAGACGTCATGAGCACCGCAGTCACCGGCACCACCACCGCGGAACTCGCCGACCTCGCCCACGAGGTGCGCGCACTCGTCCTCGGGATGGGCACGAACCCGAACGGGACCCACGTCGGCGGCAGCCTCTCCGCCACCGACGTACTGACCGTGCTCTACCACGACGTCCTCCGGCTGCGACCGGACGAGCCGGAGTGGCCCGAGCGGGACTGGTTCGTCCTGAGCAAGGGACACGCGAGCGCCGCCCTGTACGCGGTCCTCGCCCAGCGGGGCTTCATCGAACGGGCCGAGCTGGACACCTACGGCATGGCCGGCAGCCGGCTCGCCGGCCATCCGCTGCGGCGGCTGCCCGGAGTCGAGTTCCCCACCGGGTCACTCGGTCACGGGCTCTCACTGGCCTCGGGCGTCGCGCTGGCGCACCAGCGGAGCGGCGCCCCCGGGCGGGCGTTCGTCCTGCTCGGCGACGGTGAACTCCAGGAGGGCTCGGTGTGGGAGGCGGCGATGACCGCCGGCCACTACGGCCTGGACAACCTGGTCGCCGTCGTCGACCGCAACGGTCTGCAGATCACCGGCTCCACCGAGGAGTGCGTGAGCCTGGAACCGCTCGCCGACCGGTGGCGCAGCTTCGGCTGGCACACCGTGACGGTGGACGGCCACGACCTGGACGCGCTGCGGTCCACCTTCGCGGCGCTACCGGACAGTGCCGGGCGGCCCACCGTCGTCCTGGCGCAGACCGTCAAGGGCCGTGGCGTGCCGTTGTTCGAGGGCAAGAGGAAATCCCACTCGGTACAGCTGTCACCCCGGCTGTTCCAGCGCGCCACGGCGGGCCTGAACGCGAGGAGGAAGCGATGACCACCGCACTGGACGAGGCTCGGCCCGTCACGGCGGCCGTCGACCCCGACTGGGAGGAGCGCTACGCCGTGGCCTCCCGCGACGTCTACCGCAGGACGCTCGTCGAGCTGGCCCGCACCGATCCGAGGATCTTCTGCGTGGACTCGGACATGGGCGGCCTGGAGACGCTGTTCGGCGAGGAACTCCCCCGGCAGTACGTCAACGTGGGCATCGCCGAGGCCAACCTGATGGGTGTCTCGGCGGGCCTCGCGGCGACCGGACTCCTCCCGTACGCCAACACCATCTCCGGTTTCGCCGCGACCCGGGCCTGCGAGCAGCTGAAGGTCGACGTCGCGGGCAACGACCTGCCGGTACGTGTCGTGGTCACGCACGCGGGCCTGTCCGCCGGGCACTACGGCCCCACGCACCACGCGGTGGACGACCTCGCGATCGTGCGGACCCTGCCGAACATGACGGTGGTGGTCCCGGCCGACGCGGTCGAGGCCGAGTACGCGGTGCGGGCCACGGCCGACCTGCCGGGCCCGTTGTTCCTGCGTCTGGGCCGGGCCGCGACGCCGCTGGTGCACACCGAGCCGTACGAGTTCCGGCTGGGCGAGGCGCGCGAACTGCGCGCGGGCGACGACGTGACACTGGTCGCCACCGGCCCCTACCCGGTCTCCATGGCGCTGGAGGCGCACGCCTTCCTCGCCACGCGGGGGGTGTCGGCGCGGGTGCTCAACATGCACACCGTCAAGCCGGTCGACCGGGCCGCGATCGTGCGCGCCTCGGCCGAGACCGGCGGGATCGTCACCGTCGAGGACCACGTGGTCACGGGTGGCCTGGGGGCCGCCGTCTGCGAGGTGGTGACGGAGGAACTGCCCTGCCGGGTACGCCGGGTCGGTGTGCCGGACCGGTTCTTCGACCATGTCGCCGACGAGCGCGAGCTGTTGGAGACGGCGGGCGTGAGCCCTCGGCGGATCGCCGAGGAGGCCCTCGCCCTCGTTCGTCCGGCCCGGTGACGGGCCGGACGGGCGGCAGGGGACGGTTCAGCCACCGTGGGAGCGCACCGCCGGACTGCGCCACCAGGCGAGAAGGTGGGTGTGCGTCAGCCGGGGCTGGGCGAACGCCCTGATCCGGGCGGCGGGCCGCCCGAAGACCAGCGAGCCGTCCGGCTCGCTCCGGTCGGCGCCGGCCGTCAGGAGGGCGGTGATCTCCTCACTGGTGATCTGCCCGTCGGTGACCTCTCCGTCGGTGACCTCCGCGCTGGCGGCCTCCCCGCTGGCGCCGGCCCGTACCAGCCGGTCCTCCCCCAGCGCCCGCGCACCGGCGGGAGGGGGGACGTCCGGCCCCGGGCAGGCGACGGTGGTGCTTCCCACGCCCCACCAGGTCACCGCCCAGCCCGGCCGGGGGCCGTTCTCCGGGTGAGGCCGCGCGAGGGCGGGGGTCGACGGGTCGCGCTCCATGTGCACCTCGGAGAGCGGCTTGTCGTCGGCGGCGAAGTGGTGAACGGTGCGGAACCCGGCACGTGCGTAGAAGGCCGGGTTGCCTCGTTCCACCACCGCGTCCAGGACGACCCGTCCGACGCCCGCGCCCGAGGCGTCGCGCTCCAGGCGGCGCAGCAGCAGGGTGCCCAGGCCTCCCCGGCGTACCCAGGGAGCCACCGCGAGGCGCCGCACCTCCCAGTCGCCGTCCGCGCGGGGCACCGCGCGGACCGACGCGGCACAGCGCCCGTCCACCACGGCGATCCACAGCGAGCGTCCGGCGGCCACGTCGGCGAGCACGTCCCGCGCGGTCTCGTGCGCGCCGTCGGCGACCGGAAGTCCGGGCACCAGGTCCCCGACCTCGTAGGCGGCGGAGGTCACCCCGGCGACCTCTCCGGCGAGTTCGCCGGAAACGCGCTCGACCCGTCGTATGTCGACGGCGGCTGCCGCCGCCGCCCCAGTAATGGCCATTCCCGCAACCTAATGGATGTGATGAGGTTGGAGAACACCGTCGTCGATCTGTCCCCGCACTACAACAACCGGGGAATCCAACCACCCGGTACGGACGGCGCGTACGGATTCAACATCTGGCGGAACACCTTTCCCGCCGAGGAGTTGCCCACGCCGGGCTCGACCGTCGAGGTGGCGGGCGCGCGGTTCGCCTTCCCCTCCGAGGACGTGCCCGGGGGCGACAACATCCGCTGCCGGGGCCAGCTGGTCGCGCTGCCCGCCGGGCGCTACGACTGGATCCATCTGCTGGGTGCCGCCGAGCGGCGCACCGAGGACCAGGTCGAGCTGCACTACGCCGACGGCACGGTCCTGGGGGCCTGGCTGCGGATGTCCGACTTCTGGCCGCAGACGGAGGCGTACTTCGCCGAGCCGCTGGCCTTCCGCACCACCGCCATGCGCTACCCGCGCCACACGCACCGGGACCACGCCCCGTCGATCTGGCGCCAGCGGGTACCGGTGGCGGTGCCCGAACCCCTGGTGGCGCTGCGGCTGCCGGACAACCCGGCCATGCACGTCTTCGCGATGAGCCTTGGAACCGACGAGGAGAGCCGCCTTGCGAGTTGAACTGTCCCCCGTACGGTACTGGCGCCACGAACTGACGCACTGTCTGCACACCACCGCCGGCGTCCTGCTCGACCACCACGGCATCGACCCGGTCCAGGCCCTGGGCGCGGCCTGGGGGTTCACCTACCCGGCAGGTGACGTGCGCCGTGAGGAGTACTACCTGCCGGGCGGCGCCGAGGACCTGTTCGCGGGGCTCGCCCCGTTCCACGCCCTGTCCTCGCGGTGGCACGAACCCGCCGACGCCGAGCAGGGCTGGCGCGAGGTCCGCGAGGCGCTGTGCGCGGGGCGGCCGGTGGCGGTCGCCGCGGACAACTTCCACCTGCCGTTCCGGCCCGCGTACCGCGACGTGCACACCAACCACCTGATGGTGCTGTACGGCTTCGACGAGGAACGCGGGGACGTGCTCGTCGCCGACCCCGTACCCCCCGCCTTCCAGGGCGCCCTCCCCCTGGAGGCGCTGAACGCGGCCCGTGACTCGGGCAACCCGGTCCTGCACGACCGGGACATGTTCTTCACCGCCAACCCGATCGGCAACCGCTGGCTGGAGCTGGAGATCGGCCCCGACCAGCCGGTCCTCGACCGCGAGTTCGTACGGCGGGTGGTGGCGGCGAACGTGGACGCGTTCCGGGCGCCGCCCGTCGACGGGACGGCACGTGGCCTGAGCGGTCTGCACGGGTTCCTCGACACGGGTGTCGAGGAACTGGCCCGTGGACTGGCCGACGGGGACGCCACGGGAGCCGGCGACGAACTGTTCGTCGTCATCGGACCGGTCCTCGCCGTCACCGGTCTGCACGCCGAGTTCCTCCGTGCCGCCGGCCACCGCCTGGCCGAACCCCGGCTCACCGAACTCGCCCGCCAGGTCGACCAGGTGGCGCACCACTGGTCGGCCCTGCGGATCGCCGTGGCGACCGCCGCCGAGGTGGGGCCGGGCGCCGAGGCCGGGCTGAGGTCCCGCACCAAGGCGCTGCTCGGCACCCACGAGGACGTCCTGGAGCGGATGTCCGCCTGGCTGTCCCTGTAGGGGACTCTCCCGACTCATGCCGGCCGGTGCGGGGCGGGAGGATTCAACCGGTTCAAGGACCGCGCTTCACGAGGTCTTCTCCTCGGAAAACCGCCCCGAGCCGTACCGGGAATACTCATCGAAAGGAATGGAATCTTGGCTGACATCCTGACCAAGCAGACCTGTCCAGAATGCCAGGGAGATGTTTCGGTCGCGCCCGAGGTCGAACTCCACGAAATCGTCGAATGCGGCGAGTGCATGGCGGAACTCGAAATCGTCTCCCGCGATCCGCTGACCCTGGCGCTCGCCCCGGAGGCCGACGAGGACTGGGGTGAGTAGCACCCCGATCCGGGCCGGCATCGTCGGTGGCGCGGGCTACATCGGAGGCGAACTGCTCCGTCTGCTGCTCGGCCACCCCGAGGTCGACGTCGTCGCCGCGACGTCGACCCGGCTGGCCGGCCGGCGCGTCGACGGCGGTCACCCCAACCTGCGCGGCCGTACCTCCCTGGCCTACTGCCGACCGGATCAACTCCCCGAGGTCGACGTCCTGTTCTTCACCTCGTCGAGCCTGGACGACCCGGCCACCAGGGCGAGTCTGGCGAGCCGGGCCAAGGTGGTCTACGACCTCAGCTCGGACCTGCGGCTGCGCGACACCGACCTGTTCGCGAAGCACTACGGACGTACCCACCCGGAGCCGGAGCTGTGCCAGCAGGCGGTCACCGGCATCCCCGAGCTGAACCGTGAACTGCTGCGCACGGCCGACCTGGTGAGCGTCGCGGGCTGCATGGCCTCCGCCGCCGTCCTCGGCCTCAACCCCCTCGCCCGCGAGGACCTGGTCGAGGAGACCGTCACCCTCGACGGCCGCGTCGGCTCCAGCGGCTCGGGGGCGTCGGCCGGCGAGATGAACCTGCACTCCGAACGCAGCGGTGTCCTACGGGTGTTCGCCCCGCTCGGCCACCGCCACCAGGCGGAGGTCAGCCAGGCCACCGGCCTGGACGCGCGGATGACGGCCACCGGCATCGACGCGGTGCGTGGTGTCCAGGTCGTGTGCCGGGCCACCACCCGTCCCGGTGTGACCGAGGCGGCGGTCCGCAAGGCGTACCGCGCGCACTACGCGGACGAGCCGTTCGTCCGCGTAGTGGCGCAGAAGCGCGGGAACTACCGCTACCCCGAGCCGAAGATCCTCCTCGGCTCCAACCACTGCGACGTGGGGTTCGCCCACGACGCGGACACCCGCCAACTGCTGGTGATCTCCGCCCTGGACAACCTCGTCAAGGGCGGGGCCGGCAACGCCGTGCAGTGCCTGAACATCCGCATGGGCTGGGACGAGCGCACCGGCCTCGATTTCCCGGGTCTGCACCCGATCTGAGAGGCGGCACGACATGAATCACGACGTCACCGTGGTCAAGTGCGGAGGCAGTCCGCTCATCGACCGGGCCGGGCTGTGCCGGGACGTCGCGGCCCTGGCCTCGGCCGGTCACCGGGTGGTCCTGGTGCACGGCGGCGCCGCCGAGGTGGACCGGCTCGCGCAACGGCTCGGCGTGCCGCAGCGCAGGCTGACCACACCGAGCGGCTCCTCCAGCCGCTACACCGACCCGGCCACCCTGGAAGTGCTGCAACTGGCCCTGGCCGGCAAGGTCAAGCCGGAGCTGGTGGCCGCCCTGAACCGGAACGGTGCCCGGGCGGTCGGCCTGACCGGCATGGACGGCGGCGTCCTGAGGGCCCGGAGAGCGGCGGCACACCACGCGGTGCTCGACGGCCGCAAGAAAATGATCCGCGACGACCACAACGGCCGCATCCGTGAGGTGGACCCGACGCTCCTCCGACTGCTCCTGGGCGACGGCTGCACTCCGGTCCTCTCACCGCCCGCGTTGGCCGAGGACGGTACGCCGGTGAACGTGGACGCCGACCGTACGGCCACCGCCGTGGCCGTCGCGCTCGGGGCCGCCCGACTGGTGCTGCTCACCGGTGCCCCGGGCGTGCTCGCCGACCACCGGGACGAGTCCTCTGTGCTGCCCACGTTCCCGGTGGCCCCGTCGGGTCCGGTGGGCGACGCGGCGGTGGGCGGTATGACGGCCAAGCTCCAGGCGGCCCGTGGTGCCCTGCTCGGCGGGGTGACCGACGTGGTGGTGGCCGACGGGCGCGTCAACGCGCCGCTCTCGGCGGCTTTCGCGGGCGGCGGCACCCGCGTCCGGCTCGCCGCACCGGACACGGACGGCGCGTTCGCCGGGGCACCCGAAACAGAAACGACCACGGTGGGAGTCCGACCATGCTGAACACCTCAGGCAGGCCGGGGCCCGGAGGGGCCCGCAGCCTCGCCGAGACCCGCAAGGCGCTGCTCGCCGCACGCGAGCGTCAGCGCGGCGCGGCGAAGGCGACCCGCGACGACGCCATCACGCCGGCCGCACGGGACCGCACGCTCCCGCTGTCGTTCACCCAGCAACGGCTGTGGTTCCTCAACACCTGGTCGCAGGGGCAGCCGGTCTACAACGCCCCGCTGGTGACCCGTCTCAGGGCACGGCTGGACGTCGACGCGTTCCAGCGGGCGCTGACCGGGCTCACCGAACGCCACGAGGTGCTCCGCACCCGCTACCCCGAGCAGCACGGTGTCGCCTACCAGCACGTCGACCCCGTCGCGCCGGTACCGCTGCCGGTGATCGACCTGTCCGGGTCCGACGACCAGGAGAACGCGGCCCGCGCGTACATCCTCGACGAGATCCGACACGGCTTCGTCCTGGCCGAGGAGCACGCGATGCGTGCCTCGCTGGTCAGGCTGGCCGACGACGAGCACATCCTCGTCCTGGCCATGCACCACATCGCCACCGACGGCTGGTCAACCGACATCCTCGTCCGGGAACTGATCGAGCTCTACCAGGCGCGAACCGAGAACCGGCCACCCCTGCTGCCCGACCTGCCCGTGCAGTACGCGGACTACGCGGTGTGGCAGCGCGGCCACCTCACCGGCGAGGTCCTGGAGCGTCAACTCGGCTACTGGCGCGAGCGCCTGGCGGACCTGCCCACCCTGGACTTCCCCGCCGACCGGTCCCGGCCCGCCGTACCGACCCGGGCCGGAGCCGTCCTGGAGGAGATGCTGCCCTCCGACCTCCAGGAGGACCTCCACAAGCTGGCGCTCGCCGAGCGGGCGACGCCGCTGACCGTGGCCCTGGCGGCCTTCACCGCCCTGATGTCCCGCTACACGGGGCAGGACGACATCGTCCTCGGGTCGATCTTCTCGGGCCGTACCCGACCCGAGATCGAGAACCTGATCGGCTTCCTCTCCAACACCCTGGTGCTGCGTACGTCGACCGAGGGCGACCCGGACTTCCGTGAACTGCTGCGCCGCACCGGCGAGACGGTGATGGGCGCGCACTTCCACCAGGACCTGCCGTTCGGCACCCTCGTCGACGAACTCGCCCCCGAGCGCGACCCGAGCCGCAACCCGCTCTTCCAGGTCTGCTTCACCATGCAGCACGCCGCCCCCGCCTCGGGCCGGGTCGGCGACATCGAGGCGCGGATGTACCCGACGGACCCGGGCACGGCCCGGTTCGACCTCGCGGTGCAGTTGACCGAGGTGCCCGGTGAGGGGCTGCGGCTGTGGGCCGAGTACTCCACCGAACTGTTCGACGAGGACCGCATCCAGCGACTGTTCGGCCACTACACCCGCGTCCTGCGGGCGGTGGCCGAGGACCCGTCGCTGCGGGTGAGCGCACTGCCGCTGCTCACCGACGAGGAGCGCGAGCGGTTGCTGCGCTCGTGGAACGACACGGCGCGCGACTTCGGCACCGCCGACCTGTGCCTGCACCAGCTCTTCGAGCGGGCCGCCGACCGTACGCCCGAGGCCGCCGCCCTGACGTTCGAGGGCGAGGCGCTGACGTACCGGGAGTTGGACGAACGCGCCAACCGGCTGGCGGCGGTGTTGCGCGAGCGGGGTGTCGTACCGGACACCGTGGTCGGTGTGCTGGCCGAGCGGGGTCCCGCACTGCCCCTGGCGTTCCTCGCGATCCTCAAGGCCGGCGGCGCCTACCTGCCGCTCGACCCCGACCACCCGGACGCGCGGCGCCGGACGCTCCTGGCGGACGCGTCCGCCCGACTGGTCGTCACCACCGGGGACCTGGCCACCTCGCTGCCCGAGGAGGTGACCGCCGTCCTCGCCGACGCGCCGGAACTCACCACCGGCCCCGCCCCGCGACTTCCCTCGGCCGCCGGCCCCGGCGACCTCGCGTACGTCATCTTCACCTCGGGCTCGACCGGCCGGCCCAAGGGCGTCGCCGTGGAGCACCGCTCCATCGTGAACTTCGCCCGGGGCATCACGGACCTGTTCGACATGGGCCCCGGCGACCGCGTACTACAGTTCGCCAACCCCTCCTTCGACGTCAGCCTCTTCGACTTCTTCGGCGCGCTCACCAGCGGCGCGACCCTCGTCCAGGCACCGCGCCGCACCCTGCTCGACCCGCAGGCGCTGGCCGCGCTGCTGGCCGAGGAGCGGATCACCGTGACGGACCTGCCGCCGGCGGTGCTCGGTCTGCTCGACCCGGAGCGACTCCCGGATCTGCGCACGCTGTTCGTGGGGCTCGAAGCCTTCCCCGGCGAGCTGGTGAACCGCTGGAACACCGAGGGCCGCCAGTTCCACAACGGCTACGGCCCCACCGAGGCGACCGTCGCCTGCATCAACTACGCCTGCCCCCACGTGCCGCACGACACCATGCCGCCCATCGGCACCCCCCTGCCCAACTACCAGGCGCACGTGGTCGACCGGCACGACTCCCTCGTCCCGGTCGGGGTACCGGGCGAACTCCTCGTCGGCGGCGTGGGCGTGGCCCGTGGCTACCTCGGCGGCTCCGACCTGACGGAGCGGAAGTTCGTACCGGACCCCTTCGGCGGCGACGGCGAGCGCCTCTACCGCACCGGCGACCTGGTGGTGCGGCGCCCGGACGGCAACCTCGTCTTCCTGGGCCGGGTCGACAACCAGATCAAGATCCGTGGGCTGCGCATCGAGCCCGGCGAGATCGAACAGGCCCTCACCGGGCAGCCGGACGTCGGCGAGGCCGTCGTGGTGGCACACGGGCAGGGCGGCGGGGCCCGCCTGATCGCCTACGTCACCGCCGCCCCGGGCACCGAACCCGACACCGGCGACCTGCTGCGTCGCCTCGGTGTCGAACTACCCGCCCACCTCGTGCCGTCGGTGGTCGTGCCGCTGCCCGAACTCCCCCGCGCGGCCAGCGGGAAGCTCGACCGCAAGCGGCTTCCCGAACCGACGGCCCACACCACCGCCACGGCGTTCGAGGCGCCGAGCACCCCGACGCAGCTCGCCGTCGCGGAGATCTGGACGGACCTCCTCGGCACCGACGGGTTCGGTGTCCACGACAGCTTCTTCGCGGTCGGCGGCAACTCGCTCAAGATCACCCAGTTCGGGGCACGGGTCCGCGACCGCTTCGGGGTGGAGCTGGAACTGCGCGACCTGTTCGTCAACAGCACGCTGGGCGAACTCGCCAAACTCATCGAGGAGCGCGAGTTGGCCTCGGCGGACGACGCCGAACTGCTGGCGCTCCTGGAGCAGGCGGAACAGGACGGTTCCCGATGATCCAGGACCTCATGGCCGGCCTCGACGAGGCCCAGGCCGCGTTCCGCACCGAGATACGGGCGCTGCTCTCCCAGGAGCGCGTACGGGAGAGCGCGGCCCGTATCGCCGCCTACCCGCCGGACACCGAGGCCGCCCACCTGGACGTACGCCGCTGGCTCGGTGCGGAGGGGCTGCTCGCCCCCGCCTGGCCGGCCCAGTACGGCGGGCGCGGCCTGGGCGCCGCCGAAGCCGCTTTGGTGACCGAGGAGTTGACCCGCGCCGGCATACCCGACGACGTACAGGTCCTGAGCATCGACATCGTCGGGATGATGCTCCTGCACGAGGGCACCGAGACACAGAGGAAGACCCACCTGCCGCCGCTCGCGGCGGGGGAGCAGATCGCCACGGTGCTGTTCACCGAGCCGGAGTGCGGCTCCGACCTGTCGGCGCTGCGCACCCGGGCCGAGCCGGACGGGGACGGCTGGCGCCTGTACGGCTCGAAGGTCTACAACATGAAGTCGCGCTACGGGGAGTTCGCCGTCTGCGCCGCCCGCACCACCGCGTCCCCGGTGCCGATGCACGGCATCACCCTGTTCCTGCTGCCGCTGCGCTCCCCCGGCGTACACGTCGAGCCGGTTCCGAGCCTGGGCAACGACACGTTCAACCTCGTCGTCATCGACGGCGTACGCCTGACCGAGGCGGACGTCGTCGGCCAGGTCGACGACGGATGGCGGCTGATGAACGAACTGCTCCAACTGGAGCGCACCGGCGTCGACTTCCACGCGAAGGCGCGCCGCCTGCTCGACCTCGTCCTCGACCGCGCGGCGGCCACCGGCCGTCTGTCCGACCCCGCGTACGCGGTGCCACTGGCCGAACTCGACGCGAAGCTGCACGCCGCGCACGCGCTGGCCTGGCAGCAGGTGGCCCGGCTGGACGCGGGCAGCCCGGACCCGGTCCGTTCCGCGATGGCGAAGTGGTACGCCTCGGAGCAGGCGCGGCCGGTACTGGACGCCGGGCTCGACCTGTACGGACTGGACGCCGCGCTGACCGCCTGGGACGGGCACGCCCCCGACGGAGGACTGCTGGAGGCGGGCTACCGCATGGGCCCCTCCCACCGGCTGGCCTCGGGAACCTCCGAGGTCATGCTCTATCTGATCGCCACCAACGGGTTGGGGCTGCTGTGACGACGCCCGAGTTGAGGGAACTGTTCGGCGACGACCTGGCGCCGGCACTGCGCCGCCTCGGCGAACGCGACCGTGGCGCGGGCGCGAAGGCCGCGCCCGACCCCGCCGACGCGCAGACCCGCACCGCGGTCTGGGACACGCTGGCCGGCGCCGGGGCCCTGGCCCGGCACCGCCAGACCGACCTGGTCGAGGTGGCGGAGATGATGGGCGGGGCGCTGTACCAGAGCCCCTGGGCCGACACCCTCCTCGCGGCCGAACTCCTGGAGCGCACGGCCACGTTCACCGACGGCGCGCTGTCCGCCGCCCTCCGGGACGGTGGCTGCCCGGTGGCCGTCGCGCTCCGCGAGCACGGCACCTGCGACCCGTCCGAGCCCGGACCGGTCCGCGTCGAGGGCCACACGGTCACCGGTACCCGCCGCTTCGTCGCCTTCGCCCCCGACAGCGCCCTGCTGGCCCTCGTGGGCCGCGACGGCGACAGCGACAGCGACAGCGACGAGATCGTCCTCGCCCTGGTCGCACCGGACGCTCCGGGAGTACGCGTCCGCCGCCAGGACGACCTCGGCCGTGGTGACCTCTACGAGGTGACGTTCACCGCCGCCCCCGTACACGGCGGCGTGGTGCACCGGGTCACCGACCACTACGCCGACGCCCTGGCCCGGGCGCGCATCAGGTGGTCCGCGTACCTCGCGGGTGCCGCCCGAGGCGGCACGGAGCTGGCCGTGGGACACCTCACGTCCCGGCGGGCGTTCGGCAGGACACTCGCCCAACAGCAGGCCCTCGCCTACCGGCTGGCCGCCCTCTCCGCCGAGACCGCCGCCGTACGCGCCTTCGCCGAGGGCTGCGCCCGAGCCGCCGACACGGGAGCCGACGTGCGGCAACTGGCGGCGCAACTCCTCGCCCTCGCCGGGGAGTTGGCCGGCCGTACCGCCGCCGAGTCGGTGCACCTGCACGGCGCCCTCGGCATGACGGAGGGCTCCGACGCCCAGCTGTTCTACCGGCGCGCCGCCATCGACGCCCAGTGGCTGGGCGGTCGCACCAGCCTGCTCCGGGAGGCGGGCCGGCTGCTCGCCTCCGCCCGGTCCTCCCACTGACGGAAAGGTCCCCATGTCTGCCCCGCTCGCCACCGACCCCGTACCGCTGCTACAGGACCTCATCCGCATCGACACCACCAACCCGCCGGGCAACGAGAGCGCCTGCGTCACCTACCTGGAGAAGCTCCTCGTCGACGCGGGCATCGAGTACCAGGTCCTGGGCCCGAACCCGGAACGCACCAACCTCGTCGCCCGGATACCGGGCCGGGGCGAGGCGCCCCCGCTGCTGCTGCACGCCCACTCCGACGTCGTCCCCGTCACCGACCAGCAGTGGACGCACCCGCCGTTCGAAGCCCGGATCGTCGACGGTCACGTCTGGGGCCGTGGCGCCATCGACATGAAGGGCGGCCTGGCGATGATGCTGTCCGCCCTGTTCCGCCTCATCGAACGCGGTGAACGCCCCGCCGGTGACGTCGTGCTCGCCGTCGTCGCGGACGAGGAGAACGGGAGCAGGGAGGGCGCGGGCTATCTCGTACGGGAGCATCCCGAACTCTTCGAGGGCATCCGCTACGCCATCGGTGAGGAGGGCGGCGCCGGCATCGAACTCGCCGGCGTGCGCTTCCACCCGATCGTCGTCGCCGAGAAGCGCGCCGCCTGGCTGCGTCTGACCCTGCGCGGCCCCGGCGGCCACGGCTCACGGCTCGCACCGCCCGACAACCCGATGGCACGCCTCGGCAGGATCCTCACCGCGCTCAGCGGCGTACGACTGCCGCGCCACCAGATGCCGGCGGCCGACCGGATGCTGGCCGCGCTCGCCGAGACGCTGCCCGAACCGCTGGCCGGCCACATCTCCCAGCTGCGGGCCGACACCGCCGGCGACGCGCCCCCCGCCGGCATCCCGCAGGCCGAGGCGCTCCAGCTCGACTCGGTGCTGCGGCACACGGTGAACCCGACGATCGTGCGCACCAGCGACAAGACCAACATGGTGCCCGCGGAGATCACCGTCGACGTGGACGGCCGCGTCCTGCCCGGCGACTTCGACGTGGCCGACTTCACGGCGGAACTGCGCGCGCTGATCGGCGACGACGTGCCCATGGAACTGCTCCTGGAAGGCAGCAAGGTCCACCAGGACCGCATCGTGGAGCCGGAGTTCGGGGCGTTCTTCGACCGCCTCGAATCCCTCCTGCGCGAGGCCGACCCGGACGGTGTGCCGCTGCCGATGATGAGCCCGGCGTCCACCGACGCCCGCCTCTTCGCCCAGCTCGGTATCCGCTGCTACGGCTGGCTCCCGCTCCTGCTGCCCGCCGGAAGCAGCTACCGCCGGATGCTGCACTGCGCGGACGAGCGCGTCCCCGTCGACGCCCTCGAGTTCGGCACCCGCTGCCTCACCGACCTGCTGCGCGACTACCCCTGACCCGGCGAAGACCCGTTCGTACGCCGCCCGAGACGAAGGCCAGAGATACCCATGTCATCTGAGTTCCTCTCCCCGCAGCGGGCCGCTCTGCTGGAACGTCTGCGCCGCCAGCGGGGGCTGGGCGGTGGCCAGGCGCGCATCCCCGTACGTCCCGACAGCGCGGCACCCGCCGCGCTGTCGCACGGGCAGCGCCGGCTGTGGTTCTTCGACCAGCTACAGCCCGGCAACCCGGCGTACAACATCGGCTGTGGCGTCTGGCTGGAGGGCCCGTTCGACCACGACGCCCTGGAGCGGGCCCTCACCGAGGTCGTACGCCGCCACGAGGTGCTGCGGACCGTCTTCGACACCGACGAACACGGGCAGGTCCGCCAGCGCGTCCGGCCCCCCGCCCCCTGCCCCGTACACCCGCTGGACCTGGGAGCGGAGGCCGAGGAGAGCACCGCGCTGGAGCGGGCGGAGGCCGTCGCCGCCGAGCCCTTCGACCTGGCGGAGGGGCCACTGCTGCGGGCCCGGCTGCTGCGCACCGGCACCGGCGGGCGGCTGCTCGTCCTGGCCATGCACCACGTCGTCTCCGACGGCTGGTCCCTCCAGGTGCTCGTCCGCGAACTGGTCGAGCTGTACCGGGCGTACACCGAGGACCGGACGCCCACACTCCCCGAACTGCCCGTCCAGTACGCCGACTACGCGCACTGGCAGACCGACTGGACCGGTTCGCCCGCCGCCCGCGCCCAGCTGGACCACTGGCGCGAGCGGCTCACCGGCACCACACTCGTCGACCTGGCCACCGACCGGCCGCGCCCCGCGCGGCCGACCTTCGCCGGCGAACTCGCCACCTTCACCGTCGCGCCCGACGCGGCCCGCCGCGTCGCCCGTCTCGCCGAGGCCCACGGCACCACCCCGTTCGTGGTCGGCATCGCCGCGTTCCTCGCCGTACTGGCCCGCTTCAGCGGGCAGAGCGACCTCGTCGTCGGCACCCCGGTCTCCGGGCGGGGGCGGGCCGAGACCGCCTCCCTGGTCGGCTTCTTCGTCAACACCCTGCCGATACGCGTGGACGTGTCCGACGACCCGGGTCTGAACGACCTCGTCCGCCGCCTGCACGACACGACCCTCGACGCCCGGGGCAACGCCGACATCCCCTTCGACCACCTCGTGGACGAGCTGCGGCCCCCTCGCGACGCGGGCGGACGTGCACCCCTGATCCGCCACCTCTTCCAGGTGGACGAGGCGCCGCAGGCACCGATCGTGGCGGGCGAGCTGGTGATGCATCCCGTACGACTGCGCACCGGAACGGCCAAGTTCGACCTGGCCGTCCTCCTCACCCCGCGTACCGACGGCGGCTACGACGGCCAGATCGAGTACAGCAGCGAACTCTTCGACCGCGCCACCGCCGACCGCCTCGCCACCGCCCTGCGGCTCGTCCTCGGAACCGAGGACCCGGACACCCCGCTGTCCGCCCTGCCGGTCCTCACCGAGGCCGACCACGAGCTGCTCACCCGGGACTGGAGCGGCGGGCGCCGTCCCGCCGTACCCACGGACGTGCCCACGGTCCACGGTCACATCGAGGCGCAGGTCGACCGCACCCCCGACGCCGTCGCCGTGCAGTACGAGAACGTCCGGCTCACCTACGCCGAACTGGACCGCCAGGCCAACCGGTTGGCGTGGGCACTGCGCGAGCGGGGCGTGGGCCGGAACCAGGTGGTCGGGGTGGCGCTGCCCCGGGGCCCCCGCCTGATGGTCACGCTGCTCGCGGTACTCAAGGCCGGAGCCGGGTACCTGCCGCTGGAGCCCGACTACCCGCCGGCCCGCACCGAGGCGGTGCTCACCGACGCCCGTGCCCCGATCGTCGTCACCGACGCCGGCGCCGTCCCCGCCGAACTCCTGGACGCGATCACCCGTTCCGGCGCCGCGACGCTGTGCCACCGCGAGGACGCCGCCGACATCTCGTCCCGCCCGTGCGAGCGTCCAGGGGTCGAGGTCGGTGCCCGCGATCTGGCGTACGCCCTCTTCACCTCCGGCTCCACCGGCCGCCCCAAGGGCGCGATGAACGAGCACCGCGCGGTGGTCAACCGCCTGCTGTGGATGCACCGCGCCTTCGGACTCGACGTCGGTGAGGGCGTCCTGCAGAAGACACCCACCGGGTTCGACGTGTCCGTGTGGGAGCTGTTCTGGCCGCTGATGGTCGGCGGCCGATGTGTCCTCGCCGAGCCGGGCAGGCACCGTGACCCCGAGTACCTCGCCGAACTCGTCGCCACGGCCGACGTCACCACCGTCCACTTCGTGCCGTCGATGCTGGCCGCGTTCCTGAGCGCCACAGGTCTTCCGCGCGTACGCGGCCACCTCACCCGCGTGGTGTGCAGCGGCGAGGAACTGCCCGCCGCGCTCGTCACCGAGTGCGCCGAACTGCTGCCCGAGACGGCGGTGTTCAACCTGTACGGCCCGACCGAGGCGGCCGTCGACGTCACGGTGTACGCCTGCGCCGAGGGCTACGGCACCCGGGTACCGATCGGCCGGCCCATCGACGGCGCCCGGGTCCACCTGGTCGACCACCGGGGCCAGCCGGTACCGGTCGGTGTGCCGGGCGAACTCCTCATCGGCGGTGTCGCCGTGGCCCGGGGCTACCTGCACCGCCCCGGCCTGACCGGCGAACGCTTCGTGCCCGACCCGTACGGGGAGCCCGGCGGCCGGCTGTACCGCACCGGCGACCTCGCCCGGTGGCGCCCGGACGGGACCGTGGAGTACCTGGGCCGCCTCGACCACCAGGTCAAGCTGCGCGGTATGCGCATCGAACCCGGCGAGATCGAACACGCGCTGTGCGCGCACCCGGCCGTCGACTCGGCGGTGGTGACCCTGCGCACGGGCGGCTCCGGCACCCCGATGCTGGTCGGCTACGTACGCCCGGCAAGCCCGGACCACGTACCCGACGCCGCCCCACTGCGCTCCCACGTACGGGAGTCGCTGCCCGCCCACATGGTCCCCGGAGCCTTCGTCACCGTTCCCGACTGGCCCCTGAGCCCCAACGGCAAGCTCGACCGTGGACGGCTCCCCTCCCCCGAGCCCGTCCACTCCCCGACGCCTCACGAACCCCCCGGTACACCGGTCGAGCGGGAACTGGCCGCCCTCTGGGCGGAGGTGCTCGGCGTCGAGCCGATCGGCGCCACCGACAACTTCTTCGACCTGGGCGGCCACTCGCTCCTGGCCACCCAGCTGGTCGCCCGGGTCCGCGCCCACTACGGCGTGGAGCTGTCACTGAACCGACTCTTCGCGGCGCCCACGGTGCGCGCCCTGGCCGAGGCGGTGGCCGAGGCGCGGCGCCGCCCGACGGGCGGCCCGGCACTGCGCCGCGTCGACCGGTCCGCCTACCGCGTTCCGGCCACCGCGTCCACCCCGGCCACCGCGTCCACGGCGTCCACGGCGTCCCCTACATCCGCTACGTCCGTTACGGAGTCCTGAGCATGACCGAGGAACTCTTCGCCCTTCCCAGCTCCTTCGGTCAGCGCCGACTGTGGCTGGTGGAACAGGCGACGCAGGGGAACACCGCCCTGTACACGATGCGCGCCGCCCTGCGGCTGCGCGGCCGGATCGACCCGGACGCGCTGCGCCACGCCCTGACCACGGTGGTCGAGCGGCACGAGGTCCTGCGCACGGTACTGCGTCTGAACGGCACCGACATCGCCCAGGTGGTGTACGCCCCCGGCCCGGTCGACCTGCCGGTACGGGAGGTGTCGGGCGGCCTCGAAGGCGCGGTCGCCACCGCCGACGAACTGAGCCGGGAGCCGTTCGACCTCGCCCAGGGGCCGCTGCTGCGCTGCACGCTCCTCAAGCTCGCCGACGACGACCACGTCCTGTTGGCCCTGGTCCACCACAGCGTCTGTGACGGCCTGTCCCTGCGCGTCCTGCTGCACGAGCTGACCCTGCTCTACGCGCCGTCCCTCGCCGGGACACCGCACACGCTGGAGGAGCTGCCCATCCAGTACGCGGACTACGCGGTGTGGCAAGCGGAGCAGGTGACGTCGGGCGAGCTGGACGGCCAACTGGACTACTGGGGCACGCGGTTGGCCGGCGTACGCGACCTGCGGCTGCCGACCGACAGGCGCGCCGGCGCGCACCGGGACTGGACGGCGGTATCGGCTCCGGTGAAGGTGGCCGCCCCCGTGGTGCGACAGCTGCGCCTCACCACGGCGAGCACGGGCGTGACCGCGACGATGGTGGCGCTCGCCGCGTACGGCGTGGTCCTGTCCCGGTGGAGCGGGCAACAGGACCTCGTGGTCGGTATGCCGGTCGCGGGGCGCGGCGACGTGGCCCTCGAAGCACTGGTCGGGTTCTTCGTCAACACCCTGCCGGTGCGTCTGGACCTCTCCGGCGATCCGACCTTCGCGGAACTGCTCGGTCAGGTACGCGACCGGTGCGTCGAGGCGTACTCGAACGCCGACGTCCCCTTCGAGCTGATGGTGGAGCGGGCCCACGCCGACCGCCGGGCGGGACGGCTCCCCCTGGCGCAGACGCTCCTCAACGTGCAGCAACCGGCGCCACTCGGCCTCGCCGAGATCGCCGGGGTGGAACTGGAACCGGTGGACCTGCCCGACGCCTCGCTCCACTTCGACGTGGTCGCCGACCTGTCGGAGAAGAACGACGCCATCGGCGGTCACGTCTCCCTCGCGGCCGACCTGTTCACGGAGGAGACGGCACGGCTGGTGGCGACCTCGCTGACGAACGTCCTGCGGGCAGCCGCGGCGGCGCCGAGCACCCCCGTGTCGGCGCTGCCCTGCCCGGTGGCCGACGCCTTCGCCGCACGTGACCGCACGGAGGTGGAGGACCCGCCCGCCGACGAGTACGAGGGCGCCCACCCGGGCGGGAGCGCGCCGTCGTCCGACGGGCTTCCCCGTACACCGGCCGAGCACCTGCTCACGCAGCTGTGGCGTGAGGCGCTGGAGGCCCCTCGGGTCGGCGTCCACGACGAGTTCTACGCGCTGGGGGGCAACTCGATGCGCGCCGTACGCATCGTGATGGCCGCCCGGGAACACGGACTGGAACTGCCGCTGGACCGGATGCTGGGCCGCCACACCATCCACGACCTGCTGGCGGAGCCCGTCCCGGAGACGGCGGACTCCGGGGAACTGCTGACCGGCTGAACCGGCCGGACGAGCGGGCACCGCCAGGCACCGGCACCAATCCCAGGAACGAGCACGTTCCCTCGCGACACGACGGGGCACTCATGCACGAGGAACACCACTGCCTGCACGAGCGGGTACGGGAATGGGCACGTCGCACACCCGACGCACCGGCCCTCCGCTTCGAGGGTGAGGAGTGGACGTACGCCGAACTCGACGCCCGGGCGGACCAGTTGGCCGCGCACCTGCGCCGCATGGGTGCGGGCCGGGAATCGGTCACGGGCGTGCTCACGGATCGCGGCCCGCACCTCCCGCTGGCCGCCCTGGGGGTGATGAAGGCGGGCGGGGCGTACCTGCCGATGGACCCGGACCAGCCGGCGGACCGCCTGGGCCACCTGATGCGGGACGCCGGCTGCGAGCTGGTCCTCACCCACACCCGGCTGGCGCACCTGGTGTGCGACGAGGCCGTCCCGCTGTGTCTGGACGACCCGTTCACGGTGGACATGCTGGCCGGGCTCGCACCGGCCGAGCCCCCCGAACAGCCGCCGCACCGGGACCAGTTGGCCTACGTCATCTACACCTCCGGCTCCACCGGGCGTCCGAAGGGCACACTGCTGACGCACCGGGGCGTACTGAACCTGACCGACCACATCGCCCGACGGTTCTCCCTCGGCCCCGGTGACCGCTGGCTCCAGCTGACCAACCCGTGCTTCGACCCCAGCGTCATGGAGATGTTCGGGGCCCTCACCAACGGCGCCACCCTGGTACTGGGGTCGGCCCTGACCCTGCTCGACCCGCGCGCCCTCACCGCCCTGATGCGCGAGGAGCGGGTGACGACGATCTCCACGACGCCGGCGATGATGCCCCTGCTGGAACCGGCCGACCTGCCGGACCTGCGGACGCTCATCGTGGGCGGGGAGCAGTTGAGCCGCCACCAGGCCGACCGCTGGTCCTCCCCCACCCGGACGGTGCACAACGTGTACGGCCCCACCGAGGTGACCATCGCCTGCACCGAACAGAGTCACGACCCGTCCGCCGACCGCCCCAAGCCGCTGATCGGGGAGCCGGTCCCGGGACTGCGGGCACTGGTGGTGGACCAGGAGGGCCGGCACCTGCCGCCCGGTGAGTCCGGTGAACTGCTGATGGGCGGGGCGGGCCTGGCCCGTGGCTACCTGGGACGCCCCGGCCTCACCGCCCTGGCCTTCGTCCCCGACCCGTTCGGCGCGCACGGCGAGCGCCTCTACCGCACCGGTGACCTGGTGCGTCGTACCGAGGACGGCGGCGGCCTGGAGTTCATGGGCCGTATCGACACCCAGGTCAAACTCCACGGCCACCGCATCGAGCTGGGTGAGGTCGAGGAGGCGCTGCTCACCCATCCACGGGTCAAGGACGCGGTCGTGACCCTGTCCCGCGCGGCGGGCACGGCCGACGAGGACGTCCTGGTGGCCCACGTCGCCGGAACCGAGGTCCCGGACCTCGGCGAACTCCACACACACCTGCGCCGAACCCTGCCCGTGTACATGCTGCCGGGGCGCCTGGCGGTCCTGGACCAGATCCCCCTCACACCGAACGGGAAGGTGGACCGCCGCGCGCTCGTGGGGTGACGGGGCGGAGCCGTGGCCCGCGCCCACGGCCTGCGGTAGCTCCGGGGCTACCCCGCCCGGGACAGGTCGGTGGGGCCCCGGAAGGTGCGGCGGTAGGCCTGGGGGGTGGTGGACAGCCGGCTGAGGAAGTGGTGGCGGAGCACGGCGGGGTCACCGAAGCCGCAGCGCAGGGCCACCGCCTCCACCGTCAGGTCGGTGTCCTCCAGCAGGTGGCGGGCGCGCAGCAGTCGTTGCCCCAGCAGCCACTGGTACGGGGTGGTGCCGGTCTCCTGCCGGAAACGGCGGGCGAAGGTACGGGCCGACAGGTGGGCCCGCTCGGCGAGGGCGGCCACGGTCACCTCCTGGTCCAGGTGCTCCTCCATCCAGCGCAGGGCCCCGCCGATGGCGTCGTCGCCGCACTGGCGGGGCAGGGGGTGCTCGATGTACTGGGCCTGGCCGCCCTCCCGGTGCGGGGGCACCACCATGCGCCGGGCGATGCCGTTGGCGACGTGGCTGCCCTGTTCGCGGCGCACCAGGTGCAGGCAGGCGTCGATACCGGCGGCGGTGCCCGCCGAGGTGATCACGCCCCGGTCCTCCACGTAGAGCACGTCCGCCTGCACCCGTGCCTGGGGGTGCGCCCGCGCCAGTTCGTCGGTGTACCGCCAGTGGGTGGTGCAACGGCGGCCGTCCAGCAGTCCGGCGGCGCCCACCAGGAAGGCGCCGGCACACACGCTGAGCACCCAGGCCCCCCGGTCCACGGCGGCCCGCAGCGCCTCCAGCAACTCCGGGGGGAACTCGCGGCTCCCGTAGTCGTCCCCGGCGGGTACGGCGATGAGGTCCGCCTCGGCCAGCCGCTCGATGCCGTGCGGGGTGTCGATGGTGTAGCCGGGGTGGGCCCGCAGGGGGCGGGGTTCGCAGGCGGCCAGGGCGAAGTCGTAGACCGGAAGCCCCTGGTCGCTGCGGTCAAGGCCGAAGACCTCGGCGACCACGCCGAGTTCGAAGGCGTGGACTCCGTGGGTGAGGGCGACGGCGACGTTCTTCAGCATGGGGACAGTATGCCGCACCGTTGGCAGTAATTCGAGGGTTGCGGTCAGTCCTGCCACTGCCGCCGAGCGCCCCGGCAGACCACCCTTGAGGACATGAACACCACAGTTGACCTCATCCGTGACATCCGCGATATCACCGCACTTCTCGGCCTGGTGGCCCTGCTGGCCGCCCCCGCCGTGATCGGCGCCCTCGCCGAGTACCGCGTGGACAGGCGACTCCGCGCCGCCGAACGAGGCGAGCGCCAGCCCCTACCCGCCTCCCCCTCGACACCGGAGACGGCGACCCCTCCGACGACCCCCGCCGCTCCCGCCACTCCCGCCCCCTCGACCACCTCACCCGCCACCTCCGCCACCTCCCGACGGCGCCGCCCGGAGGGTGAACGGCCGCCGGCCGCCCCCGAGTCGGCCCGCCGCCCCGCGCTGCTGTGACCGGAGGCGGTCCACCCGCACCCGGCCCACTCCCCCAGGGGGTGGGCCCAGGGCGTCCGCCCCCACTTCACACCCCAGCCACCGCCGGACCCCGGTCGAGCCCCAGGCGCCCCCACGGGGGCGGCCACCAGGTCGGCCGGCACCACACCGGCCGGCCCAAGACAGCGCCCCAAGGCAGCGCCCCAGACCAGCGACCCCCACCAGGAGCGCCGGGAGCCGCCAGAGGCGAACCGCACCGGCAAGGACGTACCGAACACCGCCACCTCCACGCACCACCAACCCCACGCACCACCAGCCCCACGCGCCCGAGACACCAGGGAGCAGGGAGCAGGGACCAGGGAGCAGGGAGCAGGGACCACGGCCGGGCACCAGGAGGCACCCGAGGCACCGACCGCCGACGAGGCGGACACCGAAAGGCACCCCGGCCCTGGTCAGCACCTCCCCGGGCCGGGACCGTGGGCCGGGGCCACCGGCCGGGCCGCAAGTCCGGGGCACCGGGACCGACTATCGGGGGCCCACACCGGGCACGGTCGATCACGACCGGTCAGAAACCCCGAACAGCCCCCGACGACCCCCGACGAAAGAGCGACGTGATGCACGACGACCGCGCCATTGTGGAGGCCCGCCTGAGGCGGGTCCTCCAGGAACGTATCCGGCCCGCCGTCCACTCCTCCACCGCACCGCTGACCCTCGAACGCTGGGAGGCGCCGGGCGAACCGGTGCCGGTCGCCCAGGGGTTGGCGGCCCCGTACCAGCCGGGGCGGGTCGGGCAGGAGTGGGGCCCGGCCTGGGGCACCACCTGGTTCCGCCTGACCGGGACGGTGCCCGAGGCCTGGGCCGGCCGCACCGTGGAGGCCGTACTCGACCTGGGCTTCGACCGGCAGTTGCCGGGCTTCCAGTGCGAGGGGCTGGTGTACCGGCCGGACGGTGAGGCGGTGAAGGGCCTCCACCCCCACAACGACTGGGTGCGGATCGGCTCCCCGGTGCGCGGTGGCGAGTCGGTCGAACTGTACGTGGAGGCCGCCTCCAACCCGATCCTGGTGGACCACCACCCCACCGACGAGGGCGACCGGCTGACCGCGTCCGACCAGCCGCTGTACCGGCTGCGGCGGATGGAACTGGCCGTCTGGGAGCCGCAGGTGTGGGAACTGGTGCGGGACCTGGAGGTGGTGGAGTCGCTGATGACCCACCTGCCGACGGAGGACGCCCGCCGCTGGGAGCTGCTGCGGGCGGCCGAACGCGCCCTGGACGCGGTGGACCTGACCGACGTGGTCGGCAGCGCCCCGGCCGCCCGGGAACAGCTCGCCGAGGTCCTCTCGGCGCCGGCCCGCGCCTCGGCGCACCGGATCAGCGCGGTGGGCCACGCCCACATCGACTCGGCCTGGCTGTGGCCGCTGCGGGAGACCGTGCGGAAGGTCGCCCGTACCGCGTCCAACGTGGTCAACCTGATGGACGAGCACCCGGAGTTCCGGTTCGCCATGTCCCAGGCGCAGCAGTTGGCGTGGATCAAGGAGCACCGGCCGGAGGTGTACGCCCGGGTCAAGAAGAAGGTCGCCGAGGGCCAGTTCGTACCGGTGGGCGGCATGTGGGTGGAGTCGGACACCAACATGGTCGGCGGTGAGGCCATGGCCCGGCAGTTCCTCTACGGCAAGCGGTTCTTCCTGGAGGAGTTCGGCGTCGAGACCAGGGAGGTGTGGCTGCCGGACTCCTTCGGCTACACCGCCGCCCTGCCCCAGCTGGTCCGGCTGTCGGGGTCGGACTGGTTCCTCACCCAGAAGATCTCCTGGAGCCAGACCAACAAGTTCCCGCACCACACCTTCTGGTGGGAGGGCATCGACGGGACCCGGGTGTTCACCCACTTCCCCCCGATCGACACCTACAACTCCGAGCTGACCGGCGGGGAGTTGGCCCACGCGGCCCGCAACTACCAGGAGAAGGGCGCCGGTTCACGTTCGCTGGCCCCCTTCGGGCACGGCGACGGCGGCGGGGGCCCCACCCGGGAGATGCTGGCCCGGGCCGCGCGCACCGCCGACCTGGAGGGTTCGCCCCGGGTGGAGATCGAGCGGCCCGACGCGTTCTTCACCAAGGCGCACGCCGAGTACCCGGACGCCCCGGTGTGGGCCGGCGAGCTGTACCTCGAACTCCACCGGGGCACCTACACCTCCCAGGCCAAGACCAAGCAGGGCAACCGGCACAGCGAGTCCCTGCTGCGGGAGGCCGAACTGTGGGCGTCCACGGCGGCGGTACGGGTGCCGGAGTACTCCTACCCGTACGAGCGGTTGGAGGAGCTGTGGAAGACGGTGCTGCTGCACCAGTTCCACGACATCCTGCCCGGCTCCTCCATCGCCTGGGTGCACCGCGAGGCCCGGGAGACCTACGCCCGGGTGCGGGCCGAACTGGAGGAGCTGATCGACTCCGCGCAGCGCGCCCTGGCCGGTGAGGGTGACCGTCGGCTGGTGTTCAACGGGGCGCCGCACCAGCGGGACGGGGTGCCCGCCGGCGGGGCCGCCCCGGCCGTACCCGCCGACACCCCGGTCACCGTGACCGAACGGGCCGACGGGGGCTGGCGGTTGGACAACGGGCTGCTGTCGGTCGAGGTCGACCACCGGGGCCTGCTGACCTCGGTGGTCGACCTGCGGGCCGACCGGGAGGCGCTGGCCCCCGGCCGGTACGGCAACCTGCTCCAGGTCCACCCCGACTTCCCCAACATGTGGGACGCCTGGGACCTGGACGCCTTCTACCGGCACCAGGTCACCGACCTGACCGAGGTCACCTCCCTGGAACTGGCCCCGGCCGACCGGGAGGCGGCGACCGTGGTGGTCCGCCGCGCCTTCGGCGACTCCACGGTGGAGCAGCGGATCACCCTGCGGGCCGGGGCGGTACGGGTCGACCTGGACGCCGAGGTGGACTGGCGGGAGACCGAGAGGATCCTCAAGGCCGCGTTCCCGCTGGACGTGAAGGCCGAACGGTCGGCCTCGGAGACCCAGTTCGGGCACGTGTACCGGCCCACCCACACCAACACCTCCTGGGAGGCGGCCAAGTTCGAGATCTGCGCCCACCGTTGGGTGCAGGTGGAGGAACCGGGCTGGGGCGCGGCGGTGCTCAACGACTCCACCTACGGGCACGACGTGACCCGGGACGTACGCCCGGACGGCGGCCAGACCACCACGGTCCGGCTGTCCCTGCTGCGGGCGCCCCGCTACCCGGACCCGGAGACCGACCAGGGCACCCACCTGCTGCGCTACGCCCTGGCTCCGGGCGCCCGTCTGGTGGACGCGGTACGGGAGGGCCACCAGGTCAACCTGCCGCCCCGGGTGCTGCTCGGGGCGCGGGACGTGGCTCCCCTGGTCACCTCGGACAACGACCAGGTGGTGGTGGAGGCGGTGAAGCTGGCCGAGGACCGTAGTGGTGACGTGGTGCTGCGGCTGTACGAGTGCCGGGGCGGCCGGGCCTCGGCCACGCTCACCCCGAACTTCCCGGTGGCCTCCGCCCGGGTCACCGACCTGTTGGAGCGCCCCGTGGAGGAGGGCGGGGACGTCGCACTGGACGAGGGTCAACTGACCGTGCGGCTACGGCCGTTCCAGATCCTCACCCTGCGGCTGGCCGTCGGGGACTGACGGCGCTCACACCACCGGGTGTGGCGGTGGGGGTCGTCGACGCGTCGCGTCGACGACCCCCACCGTTCCGCTGTCCCACGGCGCACGGACACCGGAGCGCGCTCACCCGCTCGCCCGGGATCCGAACGGCTCGCCCTAGTTCAGACCGAGCGTCTTCATGGTCAGGCTGGCCATCTCGGCCTCACCCTTGGCGTTGGGGTGGACGGGCACGAAGTTGGTGCCGAACAGGGCCGGTTCCACCCAGCGGTCGCTGGAGCAGGCGTCGTGGCCCTCGGAGGCCGAGGCGATGTCCACGTAGGTGGTGCCGGTGTCGGCGGCGGCCTTCTCCACCACCCCGTTGAGGGTGTTCTGCAACGACCGCAGGTAGGGCACGTCGCCCTCGGCGATGGGCATCTTGAGGAAGCAGGACTTGTCGTAGGCGGCCGGCATGATGTGCGGGTAGCCGAGGATGGCGACCTTGGCCTGGGGCGCCCGCTCGTGGATCTGCGACAGGGCTTCCTTGACCGCCGGGGCGGTCTTGTTCCGTACGTCGTCCTCGAAGCTGCTGCCGTTGGCGTCCTTGCAGGGGCTGCCCTTGCCGAGGCTGGTGAGCCCGGCTAGGCCGCACTTGAGGATGGCGTTGATGAAGGTGCCGTTGTCGTTGCCGCCGATGGTGAGGGTGACCAGCTTGGTGTCCTCGCTCAGGGCGTCCAACTGCGGGCCCACACCCGGGTACTGGGACTTGGTGAAGTGGTCGGTCTTCGCCCCGCCGCAGGTGGCGTCGGTGAGGTCCGCGCCGGTGGCCTGCGCGATGACGTTGGGGTAGTTCTTGGTGGAGCGCGCGCACAGCGGGTTGGTCGAGAGGTCCAGGGGCAGCACCCCGGAGGCGGCGCTGTAGCTGTCCCCGAGCGCCACGTAGGGGGACGCCTCCGCCTCGGCGGCGTGTCCGGGGGCACTCAGACAGACGGTCAGCCCTGTGACAGCGGTGGCCACCGCCCCGACACGAGCGAGTTTGCGCATGGTCGTCTCCTGAACTCTCGGTACGGGAGGCAGCCCAGAACAGTCCGTTGCGACACCGTGTGGGGCGGCCTGACGAAACGAGGCTCATCATGGACGACCGTTGTGGCGTACACCACTCACCAAACTGACAAAAGGCGGAGTTGACAGGCTGTCATCCCTGCGCGGCACCTCCTCGGCCCCGCACTCCCGGGAGAGGAGGTGCCGTTGGGGCGGGTGTGCCCACCCCGGACGGCGCGACGGCCCGCCCCCGTACTCGGGGCGGGCCGTCGTCAGCGGCGTACCGGACTCAGAGCAGACCGAGACCGCGTACCGCCTCGCGCTCCTCGGACAGCTCCTGCACGGAGGCGTCGATACGGGTGCGGGAGAAGTCGTTGACCTCCAGGCCCTGCACGATCTCGTACCGGCCGTCGGCGCAGGTGACCGGGAACGAGGAGATGAGGCCCTCGGGCACCCCGTAGGAGCCGTCGGAGGGGATACCCATGGAGGTCCAGTCGCCGGCCGGGGTGCCGTTGACCCAGGTGTGGACGTGGTCCACGGCGGCGTTGGCGGCGGAGGCGGCCGAGGAGGCGCCCCGGGCCTCGATGATGGCCGCGCCCCGCTTGGCGACGGTCGGGATGAACTCGTCGGCCAGCCACTTCTCGTCGTTGACGACCTCGGCCGCGTTCTTGCCGGCGATCTCGGCGTGGAAGACGTCCGGGTACTGGGTGGCGGAGTGGTTGCCCCAGATGGTCAACCGGCGGATCTCGGACACCGGGGTGCCGGTCTTCTTGGACAGCTGCGACAGGGCGCGGTTGTGGTCCAGGCGGGTCATGGCGGTGAACCGCTCGGCCGGTACGTCCGGGGCGGCGGCCTGCGCGATCAGGGCGTTGGTGTTGGCCGGGTTGCCGACCACCAGCACCTTCACGTCGTCGGCGGCGTGGTCGTTGATGGCCTTGCCCTGCGGCTTGAAGATGCCGCCGTTGGCCTCCAGCAGGTCGCCGCGCTCCATGCCCTTGGTACGCGGGCGGGCGCCGACCAGCAGCGCGACGTTGGTGCCGGCGAAGCCCACGTTGGGGTCGTCGGTGATGTCGATGCCCTGCAACAGGGGGAAGGCACAGTCGTCCAGTTCCATGGCCGTGCCCTCGGCGGCCTTCAACCCCTGTGGAATCTCCAGCAGGCGCAGCTTGACCGGCACGTCCGCGCCCAGCAGTTGGCCGGAGGCGATACGGAACAGCAGGGCGTAGCCGATCTGGCCAGCCGCTCCGGTGACGGTCACGTTGACGGGAGTGCGGGTCATGGCGTTCTCCGTAGTACCTGGCGGTGGTGAAGCCGGACTCTGGTCGTAGAGCCCGACGGGTCCTGGCTCAGGTCTCTCGATGTGGAGAGATCCCGCGTCAGGCTATCCGACCACCGCTCCGCGACCGCATCCGCCCAGCGCACGGGCCCCGACCGGCCCTTGGGGCCCCCGGCACCCCGACCGGTCCGAAGCCCGCGGACACGACCACCGCCCCCTCCGGGGCGAGGGCCCGGCGTGCCGGGAGGGTCGGCCTCCCCACCGAGGGCCAGCCCCGGGTGGGGCGGAGCCGGGAGTGCGAGGAGGCACCGTAGGGGAGGGGCGGCCACTTTCGGCCCGGTTCTCCTCGCCCTGACCGAGGGGTTCCGCTTCGGCCACTGTTGGGTGAACTGCCCCACGTATAGCGTGAGTTGACATGAGACGACCACCCCGTGGCGCCCTGGCGGCGCTCCTCGCCCTGTCCCTGTCCCTGCCGCTGTTCCTCAGCTGGGCCACCGACGCCCTGGCCGCACCGCCCGACTTCCACCAGTCCCGGCACTCCCCCACCGACTTCCACCAGTCCGGCCTCTGATCCGGTGACCGGCCCCCTGGGGTCGGGCACCGGATCCGGCGGGAACCTCCGGGGACACGGGGGCACCGCCCGCACACTGAAAAGCCCCAGGGGTCCGACGGCGAGGTCGGAACCCTGGGGCTTCCCGAACAGCCGCAGCGATCACTCCCGGCTCCCGTGAGTGAGTGACCAGCTGCGCGGCGTGACCCGTGGGGGGCTACGGCACGCCTGCCCCGGAACCCACCGACCCATGCCAGAAAAAACGAGGCCTACGGGAAAACCGTTGGGGTGCCCCGGAAACGGCCTCCCGAGAAGTCACCGCCGACCCACGGCCGCGCCCCGCCCGAGGCCCGAACCCGGCCCCCCCGCCTGGGGGGTTACTCGTCCGCGTCCGGCTGGACCACCGCGGTGCAACCCCGCTGTCCGGCCGTGGTGGTGGCGCAGGCCTTGGCGTCGTCGTAGTCGGTGACCGCGATCATCGCGGTGTAGGCGTCGTCGTCCTGGCCCACGTCGGCGGACTCCTCGCGCTTGCCAAAGGAGATCCGCACCTTGGTGTTCGGCTGCGCCTCGGTCACCCGCGCCCAGGAGGCCGAACAGACCTCGCTGTAGCGCACCTCCACGAAGGCGGTGCCCACCCGGGCGGTTCCCGCCGTACGGGCGTACTGGCCGCCGCACCCCATCTCCTCCGGGTCCTCGCCCGCGCAGTGCTTGCCCTCGCACTTCACGCCCTTGGGCAGGTCCGGGTCCTTGGGGGTCGGTGAGGTGGACGGCTGGCTGGCGTTGCCCTCGTCCCCGGTCCACTGGGTCACCGCGAACGCCCCGCCCACCACGGCGAGGGCGCCCACCACCCCGACGACCACCATCGCCCAGCGGCGGCGGCCGGAACGGGACGCCCCCTCCGGGCCGGGCGCCTGCTGGGGGGACGCCGCACCGGGAGGGCTCCCGTAGGGCGGGGGCGGGGAGCCGGCGCCGTACGGGCTTCCCGCGCCGTACGGGGAGTGGGGGCCGGGCGAGGGACGCGCGGCCGGGGTGACGGCGGTCCCGTCCTCCGACCGGGCGGCCGGGGTGGGCCTGGTGGCCGGGTTGGCCGGCGCCGACGGCGGCTCGGAGGTCCGGGGCACGGGGGCGAACAACTTGGAGATGGCGTCCGGCTCCTCCACCCCGGGCACCTCCTCCTCCGACTCCGGCCCACGGGGTCGCCACAGGTCGAGGTCCACCCGGAAGTCACCGGCCGGGCGGCGGGAGGCCGCCCCCGGTGTGCCGGAGGAGGGCTCGGGGCCGACGGGGTCCGACGCCGGTGCGGTGCCGGGCTCGGCCGGCGACGTCTTCCGGTCAGCCTCGTCGGCCTGGTCCGGCTTGCCGGCCCTACCGGCCTCGTCGGCCGGCCCCTCGGGTTGGCGGTCGGGGAGTTCGGAGGGCCGCTGGGTGGCCCCGGTACCGGGCTCCTCCGGTCGCGGCCAGTCGACCTCGCGGGCCCCCCTGCCCTCCGAGGGCGTCTGACGGCCCTCGTCAGCGGGCGCGCTCCCGGACGACGCGCCCTCGGCGGGCGCCGGGGCTCCGGGACGGGCGGGGGCCTCGGGGCGCTCGCCCCGGGGGGTGGCCGTGGTGCCGTCCGGGGCGGTCCGGCCGGGCGGTCTCCCCGAGTCCGCGTCCTCGGGTGGGGCGGTACGCCCCTTCCGCAGGCCGGAACCCCACAGCACGGTGGTGTGCTCCACCCTCGGTCGGTCCGGGCCGGAACCGACGGCACCCGGCGGGGGCGGGCCCTGGCGCGGGACCGAGGGCGGCGTGGTGGAGGCGGCGGGCGGGGGCGGCGGAGGCGCCGGGGTGGGTGCGCCGGGAGCGGCGCCCCCCTTGGTCCCCTGGGTCCCCTTCGCTTCGTCCTTGGCCTTGCGGCCTCGACGCCAGCGTCGTTTGGGGCCGGAATCGGCCCCGGCCTCCTCCAGGGCGGCGCGGGCCTGGGCGACCCGTATGGCCTCCATGGTCACGTCGTGCCGCATCTCCGCGCGGCTCCAGGCGCGCTCGGCCAGCTCCCAGAGGGTGGCCAGATGGCGCAGTTCGGTGCCAGTGACCTCGGCCAGTGCCTGGGTGGCTCCTCGGGGTGGCAGCAGCCGTCCGTTGAGGTACCGCTCCCAGGAGGACTTGCTGTACCCGGTCTTGTCGGCGATGGTGGCGATGCTCATGCCGCTTCGATCCACCAACCGCCGCAGCTGGTTGGTGAAGTCGCGTATCTCTGGATCGAGTTCCTCTGGTAGCGACCTCCATCGAGGCATCGCGCTCCCCCTCGTCCCCCCGGTGTGCCGACTGTGCTGACGAGCCCGTCCGACCTCGCCCGGTGGGGCGCCCGACGGACGGGCTCGGGGGCGTATCCGGTGACGGACCGCCACGGCTTCCCGGTGGCCGCCCCTGGCCCGGATGTGTGGACAGTGTGCCACCTCCGGGCGGGTGCTCAAGATCCTCCGCGTCGCCCCCTCCCCGGCCGGGCCCGGGCGAAAGGGGACGTAAGCACAGCCCGCGGTGGGCGGACCCGGGGGGTCGTCTCCGGGCCCGGCCCGCCGCGGGCGGTGGACTCACCTACCGGTGTCGGCGCGGCCGACCCGGGTTCAGCCGATCTTCTTGCGGAGGTTCTCGTCCAGGGCGGCGAGGAACTCCTCGGTGGTGAGCCAGCCCTGGTCGGGGCCGATCAACAGCGCGAGGTCCTTGGTCATCTGGCCGTTCTCCACGGTCTCGACGCAGACCTGTTCCAGGGTCTCGGCGAACTTGGTGACCTCCGGGGTGCCGTCCAGCTTGCCCCGGTGGGCGAGGCCACGGGTCCAGGCGAAGATGGAGGCGATGGGGTTGGTGGAGGTGGCCTTGCCCTGCTGGTGCTGGCGGTAGTGGCGGGTGACCGTGCCGTGGGCGGCCTCGGCCTCGACGGTCTTGCCGTCGGGGGACATCAGCACCGAGGTCATCAGGCCGAGGGAGCCGAAGCCCTGCGCGACGATGTCGGACTGCACGTCGCCGTCGTAGTTCTTGCAGGCCCAGACGTAGCCGCCCTCCCACTTGAGCGCGGCGGCGACCATGTCGTCGATCAGCCGGTGCTCGTAGGTGAGGCCCTTGGCCTCGAAGTCGGCCTTGAACTCCTCGTCGAAGACCTCCTGGAACAGGTCCTTGAAGCGGCCGTCGTAGGCCTTGAGGATGGTGTTCTTGGTCGACATGTAGACCGGGTAGTCACGCGCCAGGCCGTACCGGAACGAGGCGCGGGCGAAGTCCCGGATGGACTCGTCGTGGTTGTACATCCCCAGGGCCACACCGGAGCCGGGGAAGTCGTGCACCTCCAGCTCGACGGGGTCCGAGCCGTCCTCGGGCACGAAGTTCATGGTGAGCTTGCCGGGACCGGGCACCTTGAAGTCGGTGGCGCGGTACTGGTCACCGAAGGCGTGACGGCCGACCACGATGGGCTGGGTCCAACCCGGCACCAGACGCGGCACGTTGGACATGATGATCGGCTCGCGGAAGATGACGCCACCCAGGATGTTGCGGATGGTGCCGTTCGGCGAGCGGTACATCTTCTTCAGGCCGAACTCCTCGACCCGCGCCTCGTCGGGGGTGATGGTGGCGCACTTGACGCCCACCCCGTGCTCCTTGATGGCGTTGGCCGCGTCGACCGTGATCTGGTCGTTCGTACGGTCACGCTCTTCGATGCCCAGGTCGAAGTACTTCAGCTCGACATCGAGGTACGGCAGGATCAACTTGTCCTTGATGAACTGCCAGATGATGCGGGTCATCTCGTCGCCGTCGAGTTCGACGACGGGATTGGCAACCTTGATCTTGGCCATGAGGTGGTACGTCCCTCTCACGCGGCTTCGTGGCGTCGCCCGCCCCGGTCCTGGTTGACACGGTCACGATGCTCGACGGCCACTGTGTGTTCTCTGTGTCGGTCAAACTATCTCGCCATCAAGATACTGGACACCCGAGCGGGCCCCCACCACGGCCGCCCCACCACCTCGCCGGCGAGGGGCCGGCCGCTACCTGACGGAGAAGTGCAACAGGCTCCCCAGGAACGGGATCTCCACCAGCGGCTTGGGCTGCGCCATCAACGCCAGCAGCACGATGGCCGCGCCCAGCACCCCGTAGGTCAACAGGTCGGTGAACCTCGACCGTACGGCCAGCATCCCCACCGAGGGCAGCCGCCAGCGCAACGCGGCCCCCACCAGCATCGCCACCCCCACCAGCAGGGTGCCGGTACGGAACTCCAGCAGGGTCACCAGCAGGCCCAGCACCGTCAGACCCAGCACCGTCAGCAGCGGCCACTGTCGGGCCGGCGCCGGCAGGTCACCGGACGCGGCCCGGCCGCCGCCCTCGGGGCGGGCGGTATCCCGGGTGATCACCGGGAACCGTCGGGAACGGCGCCGGGGGGCGCCGGAGTCGCCGGCCCCGCGGGTACGCCACGCCACGGCCAGCGCCCGGGCGGCGAGCGAACCGGCCGGGCGGTCGTCGTTCCCCGACGGGGCGGCGGCCCCGCCGGCCCCGGTCACGGTCTCGGTACGGTCAGCCGGCATGACGTTCGGCCGCCTCCACCACGTTGACCAGCAGCTGCGCCCGGGTCATCGGCCCGACCCCACCCGGGTTGGGTGACAGCCAGCCGGCGACCTCGGCCACCCCCGGGTGCACGTCGCCCACGATCCTGCCGCTCTCGTCCCGGCTGACGCCCACGTCCAGCACCGCCGCTCCGGGCTTGACGTCCTCCGGCTTGACCAGGTGCGGCACCCCGGCCGCGGCCACCACGATGTCCGCCCGGCGCAGTTCGGCCGACAGGTCCCGGGTGCCGGTGTGGCACTGGGTCACGGTGGCGTTCTCCGAGCGCCGGGTCAGCAGCAGCGGCAACGAGCGGCCCACGGTGATCCCCCGCCCGACGACCACCACCCGGGCGCCCTCGATGGGCACGCCGTGGTGCCGCAACAGCCGGATCACCCCGTACGGGGTGCAGGGCAGGGGCGCCGGCTCGCCCAGCACCAGCCGGCCCAGGTTGGTGGGGTGCAGGCCGTCCGCGTCCTTGTCGGGGTCCACCCGCTCCAGCACCCGGTTGGCGTCGATGCCCCGGGGCAGCGGGAGTTGCACCAGGTAGCCGTGGCAGTCGGGGTCCTCGTTCAACTCCCGTACCACCGCCTCGACCTCGGACTGGGTGGCGGTCGCCGGGAGCTGCCGTTGGATGGACTCGATGCCCACCTGGGCACAGTCACGGTGCTTGCCCGCCACGTACTTCTGGCTGGCGGGATCGTCACCCACCAACAGGGTGCCCAGGCCGGGCGTGACGCCCCGGGCCTTCAGGGCCTCCACCCGGGAGGCGACTTCGGACTTGATCGCTGCTGCGGTGGCCTTGCCATCGAGAATCTGGGCGGACATGCGCCCCATCTTGTCGGATACGCCGCCTCCGGCTCCACTCGTGCCCGCACCCCGGACTCACCGGTCCCCTCCGCCCCGTGGTTCCCGGTCGGATTCCGGGTCGGAGCGGAGCCGTTTTCCCTTGGGAGGTAGCGGTTTCGCCACACTCGTTCCCCCGCGCTGGACAGTACGTGGGCCAAGCGACCACCATGTGGGCTGGCGCCGGGGCACGTTCGTGAAGAGGCCGACTCCCGGCGCTGGAGTTTCGGGGGAGACATCGTGTATCGCACGCACCTCACGCAGCACTCTGCGGGACGGAAGCCGTCGCACCCGGACCCCGCCGGCCCGTTCCGTCCCTCACCGCTCGGAGGTAACCGCCAGTGAGCTATCCACCGCCACCTGGCCAGGACCCCAACAACCCCTACGGCCAGCAGCCCGGATACGGCTACCCACAGCAGGGGCAGCAGCAGCCATACGGCCAGCAGCCCGGCTACGGGTACCCCCAGGGCCAGCAGGCGGGGTACGGCTATCCCCAGCAGCCCGGCACCCTCCAGGCCAACAACGGCTACATCAACATCGGGTACCTGGGCACCGTCAAGCTGGCCACCATGGGCGAGCGCTTCCTCGCCCGGCTGCTGGACGGCGTGATCATGAGCGTGGTCGTCAGCATCGTGATGTTCGCCGGCCTGGCCGGCACCCTGGGCATCGCGGAGAGCACCACCAACAACTGTGACCCGGCCTCGCCGGACTACGCGACCTGCCTGAACGAGAGGACCGACGAGTCCCTCGGCGCACTGGGCGCCATGTTCGCCATGATGGCCGTGATGTCGGTCTTCCTGCTGCTCTACGAGTGGCTGATGATCTCCACCATGGGCGCGACCCTCGGCAAGATGGCCCTGGGCATCAAGGTGGTCAACGAGGGCACCGGCCAGCCCCCCGGCCTGGGCAACGGCTTCGTGCGCTACATCATCCCGGTGGTCGGCGCCTTCCTGTGCTACATCGGCATGATCCTGGTCTGGCTGTCGCCGTTCTTCGACAACTCCGGCAAGCTCCAGGGCTGGCACGACCGTGCCGCCAACACGCTGGTGATCAAGACCCGTTGACCCCTCGCGGGATCAACCCCGTCGGGGGGGGGGGGGCGGGGGGGGGGGGGGCGCCCCACCCATCACCAGTATGTTTTATGAAAAAAAATAAAAACAAAAAAAAAAAAAAATAATA